>CAKUUX010000009.1 GCA_934693165.1 uncultured Candidatus Melainabacteria bacterium | reverse complement strand
CTCTTAACTGATTTAGGAAGAGCTTCGTTGAATCTCTTAACGTCGAATGGTCTGTATAATCTAACTTTAACTAAACCGTATTTAGTACCTCTAGTTGCATTTAAGTAATCGATAGTTTCTTCGATAGTTTCACAACCAGAACCGATAGCTACGATAACATCAGTTGCATCTGGAGCACCAACGTAATCGAATGGGTGGTATTGACGACCAGTAACTTTAGCTACTTTGTCCATGTATTCTTGAACGATGTCTGGAACAGCATCATAGTATTTGTTAACTGTTTCACGACCTTGGAAATATACGTCAGTATTTTGAGCACCAACTTTACAAATAGGAGCTTCTGGTCTTAATGCTCTTTGTCTGAATTCTTCGATATATTGTGGTTCAACTAGTGAAGCGATATCTTCATAAGAAATTTCTTCAATTTTGTGAATTTCGTGAGAAGTTCTGAAACCATCAAAGAATTGTAAGAATGGAACTTTAGCTTTGTAAGTAGATAAGTGAGCTACTAAAGCCATATCCATTTCTTCTTGAACACTGTTTGCAGCTAACATAGCATAACCTGTGTTTCTGCAACCCATAACGTCTGTGTGATCACCGAAGATTGCTAATGATTGAGCTGCTAAAGCACGAGCAGATACGTGGATTACGTGAGGAATCATTTCCCCTGCTACCTTGTGCATTACAGGAATCATCAATAATAAACCTTGTGATGCTGTGTAAGTTGAAGTTAATGAACCTGCTGCTAAAGAACCGTGTACTGCACCAGCTGCACCTGCTTCTGATTGCATTTCTGCTACACGAACTTCTTTGCCCCAGATGTTCTTTTTGTGTTGTGATGCCCATTCATCAATCCATTCACCCATTGTAGATGAAGGAGTAATTGGGTAGATTGCTGATACTTCGCTTAATGCATACGCAACGTGTGCTGCAGCGTAGTTACCATCAACTGTTATTGTCTTTCCTGGCATAAATAAACCTCCTTATTAGTTTTCTATCCAGCTACTATTGTTAAAATACATTTTTAAAAGGTTAAAACTCTCTTAACTCTCTTCATACATGTACTACTTTATTTTACGTCAAACATAAAAAATTTGTTAGTTTTTTATATTATTTTTCTCTAACCTAAATAACTTGTAAAATTAAGCCTGAAACTAGTGCTACAACAAATAAAATTCCCACAACTTTTAATGAATCTTTAATGTTGTCATTATGTTTGAATAAAACTAACAAACCTAACCCTGCATTCGTTGATAACCCTGCAATTAATGAACCAAAACCGATTACTGATTTTAAATAAAGCATGACAATTAAAACTGATGTTGCACAATTTGGAATTAAGCCAATAATTGAAGCTAAAAAGACTTGTAAAAATTGGTTTGTGTCAAAAATTAAGTTTACAGTATCGTTTGCATAAGTTAAGGCTGTACTTAAAAGACAATTTATAATTAAAATAAATAGAAAAATGTTGAATGTATGTTTTAAAGGATGAATGAACAATTTTGTAACAGTAGAATGAATTTCTGAATGGCAACAACCTTCTTCGTGCATTTCAATTTCTTCAATTTCTTCGACCTCATTTTTTGTAGTTTGAATTTGTGGTTTAAAGATTAAATCAATAGTGTATCCTACAATAAGACCTAGAACAATTTTTGTACAAATAACAGGAATTATTGTTGAAATATTGTCAGGTTCTGCAAGCAGAATAGGTATAGCTTCGTCACTTGTTGCAATATAAACAGCTAATAAAGTGCCAAGTGAAATAAATTTTTTGATATATAAAATAGTTGCTATAATTGAAAATCCACATTGAGGAATTGAAGCTAAGCAACTACCAATCAAAGGTCCCAATAGTCTTGAACTTAGGGAAAGATTTTCAATTTTTTCAGAAAAATAATTTTCAAAAATTTCAATAAATACAAAGATTACGAATAAAAATGGAATAAGGTTAATGCTCTCTGCAACAGCTTCTTCCAAAAATTCTGGTACACTGAAAAGATGTACAAATTTTAGAATAAAACTCATACATAATTCATTGAAATTATTCATACTGTTTAAAAATTGAATAATCATAACAGGAGTATTTTACCACGAAAATCAAATGCAACTTACAGTTTTTCGTTTACAAAAAGTCCAGAGGTTAAGTCAACTTTTACGTCTTGAAGTAATTTTAGATATGATTTTTCACTCTTTGTTGTTCTTATTCGTTTGAATTTAAATATTTTATTTCCAAGTCCAATCTTGTCGTTTACAATCAACACAGCAGGAAATGCTGCTGTTTGATTGAACGGCGTAGAGATTTTTGTTGATTCAACTCTTAATTCGCCGTTTCGTCTTAAGAATTTTCTTTTTTGTACATCTTTAACTTCTAATTCAATTTTAGAACCTGCTTTTATTAACAAATATCTTTCTTTTGTTATCAAATTCCAAGGTACAACTGCTTTTTGCACATCATCAACTTGTGATTTTTGAGAGTCAGCTTTTGTTGTCATTTGTACAGGTATTTCTGTTTGTACAGGTATAATTGCGTAATCACCTTTAACATACGCTTGTTTTATTCTTGAACCTATAGCTTTTTTCTTTGCTCCATAATGTTCAATTTTTTTATTATACATGTTGTATTCTTCATTAAAAATTCCATAAACCATCACAGCTAATTCTGCTCTTGTTAAAGGTCTTGTAGCATTGATTTTGACTTCATTGCCTACTACAGGTAAAATGCCCATTATGTCTGCTTTTGCAAATTCTATTAGGTCGTCGTTTTTTAATGTTCCTCTATCTTTGTATTTGCCCAAAATGTTTTTTGCTTGGTCAACGGTAATAACTTTATCGCTCAAATAGTTTACCACTGGAAAAATTGCGTATTTTCTAATGATAGTTCCGTTTGGGTATATATATTTTGAATTATCTGCAAGTGGTAAAAAATCATAGTACAAAGCTATTTGCATAGCGTCATAATAAGAATTTTCTACAGGTAAATCGTAAAATTCTACACCTGAAACGACCATTTTTTTATCAAGCCCTAAAGCTTTTACAACAGTTTCTGAGTATTCATTTCTTCTTACATACTGATTTGGTTTAAAAGTTCCATCAGCATATCCTATCATGATGCCTTTTTGGTGTAATTCTAGCAAAATGTCGTAGTAAGGTGAATTTTTTCTTACATCTGTATAAATACTACTATCTGCAAAAACTGGTGTTGCAAAAATTAGCAATGCTAATGTTATTAAAATCTTTCTCATTCTTTATCTTTTCCTTTTTTCAAATAATCTTCAAATCTTTTTTCTTCAACCTTATAACCACATCCTTCGTGTAGTTTCATAGGTCTATAAATTCTTTTTACAGGATATCTTCTGCACATTTTTAATCGTTTATCATATACAGAACAAAGTCCTTCTTCTGTTACATATTTACAAGCAAATATTAAATTACCGTTTTCGTCTTTACCTTTTATATAAAATCTTCTGTATGCAGGAAAAAGAAATTGCATAATTTTAAATTCTTTCTCCGTATAAGTATCAATGCTATACATATAATTACAACATTTGCCACATTTTTTGCATTCACCAGTAATCTCGTAACTGATTTTTTCGGTTACGAAGTATGATTTTAATTCATTTATAATTGTTTCTAAAAAATCGAACATGTTTTTTTTAATATTTGTGCTTTAATAATATTATAATGATATATTATAATTCACAATGGAGCAAATTATAAAGAAATATGAGCGATAGATACCAGTTCCAAGTCCCAGGAAGGATAAGAAAAGTGAAACCGAAACGTAATTACACAAATGTAGGTTATTTTTGCGTGTTTGTAATGGCAGTAGTGTTAGCAGCATTTGTTGCTTTTAAATTATATTTACTTTCTCTACCACCAATACATAATTTAGAAGATTTTAAACCAAATATCATCACAAAAATTTATTCTGATGATGGAGAAATAATTAAAACGTTCACAGCATATACTTTCAAAAAAGTTGAGCTTGAAGAAATTCCTGATACGTTAATTCAGGCTATTATTGCAACAGAAGATAAAAACTTCTATCATCACTCAGGTTATGACCTATTTGGTTTAGCTCGTTCAATTGTTGCAAACATTATGGCTGGTAGAGTTGTACAAGGTGCAAGTACTATTACTCAACAGCTTTCTCGTATTTTATTCTTAAACAACGAAAGAACATTTAACAGAAAGATAAAAGAATTTGTAATTGCTGCTCGTATTGAAAAATCAATCAGCAAAGACCAAATCTTAGAAATGTATTTGAATAACGTTTACCTTGGTTCAGGTGCTTATGGTGTTGAAGGTGCAGCTCAAATTTACTTCAACAAATCTGTAAAACAACTTACATTGCCAGAAATGGCTTTGATTGCAGGCTTACCTCAAGCTCCTAGCGTATATTCACCTTTCAACAATATCAAAAAGGCTGAAAAACGTAGAAACCAAGTATTAAAAAGAATGTACAAAATGCGCTTTATCACAAAAGATGAATACTTAAGCGCAAGAAAAGAAGCTATAAAATTAAACCACATGCCTAACGTTTATACATATAACAAAGCTCCTTATTTCTGTGACTATGTAATGAGAGAATTAGAAAAATTAGGCTTTGATGAAGAAGATATTTCACAAGGTGGTTACAAAATTACTACAACACTTGATTACAACACTCAACTTGCAGCAAATGACGCTCTTATAAACAATATGAATGCATACGGTTTACGAGCTGACAAAAACCAAGCTGCTGTGTTTGTATATAATCACGTAAATGGTAAAATCCTAGCTTATGCAGGTGGTAAAGATTATTCTAAATCACAATACGATAGAATTACTCAAGCAATAAGACCTCCTGGATCAGCTTTCAAACCTTTCGTTTATGCAGCTGCATTGGAAAAAGGTATAACTCCAAATGATATCGTTGAAGATATGCCAGTTAAAATTGGCAATTGGTCACCTAAAAACTATGGTAACAAATATAGAGGTAATATTCCTGTTTATACAGCGTTGATGGTTTCTTCTAACGTTTGTGCTGCTAGAATGATTGAATATACAGGTATTAGACCAGTTATACAATTGGTTCGTATGTTAGGTATAACAACTCCAATTGAATATGACTACACAATCGCACTTGGTTCAAATGGTGTTAAACTATTTGAATTCACAAGAGCTTATGGTGCATTTGCTAACGGTGGTTACAAAGTTGAACCTTATGCAGTAGAAAAAATTGAAGATTCAAAAGGTAAAGTTATATATGAAGCACCAACACCAAAACCTGTAAAGGTTATGAATTTGAGTACAGCTAGTCAAATGACTTCAATGCTTAAAACAGTAGTTTCAAATGGTACTGGTAGAGCAGCAAACATTGGCAAACCAGCTGCAGGTAAAACTGGTACAACAGATGACTCAAAAGATGCTTGTTTCATGGGCTACACTCCTAACATTGTTGCTGGTGTTTGGGTTGGTAATGATGACAACTCAAGAAATGGTAACATTCAAGGTGGTACAATTCCTGCATTAATTTGGAGAGATGTTATGAGAGTTGCAACTCAACCTTACGGTAATGTTGATTTCCAATACACATCTTATGATTTAACACCATTCAAGGCAGGTAGCAAAGCTATTAAGATTATCTCACCTGATGCTGTACAAAAAGCCTTTGATAAAAAAGAAAAAGAATTAAAAAAGAAAAATGATGATAATTCGGATTATGCAGACGAAACTCCTAT
The DNA here is from genome assembly GCA_934693165.1 of uncultured Candidatus Melainabacteria bacterium. Taxonomy (GTDB): domain Bacteria; phylum Cyanobacteriota; class Vampirovibrionia; order Gastranaerophilales; family Gastranaerophilaceae; genus UBA791. The sequence continues at coordinate 82,076 of CAKUUX010000009.1, read as the reverse complement.
AGAATCTGCTGCTCCAAAATCTTTCTTAAAACAAACAACTAAGAAAGAAACTAAAAAGCCTACAGCGACTCCTACACCAATTCCTCAGCCTGAAAAAGCTCCAGAACAGGTTATAGAAGAAGCTAGTAAGCTTGCGCCAATTCCTATGGCATCACCGTTTTAATTAATAATTTAGAATAGATATATAAGGAAATGAAAATGACAGAAGAAAAACAAAAACATGAACCAATTTCGGCTAAAGATACAATTCGCCAATTAAGACTTCAAAAGCTTGCAGAATTTGCAGAAAGAGGAATTAATCCATATCCATATTCTTTTGCAAAAAATGCCAAAGCTGCCGAACTTCAAGAAAAATACAAAGATTTACCTGCTGATACTGAAACAGAAGATGTATATTCTGTTGCAGGTCGTGTTATGGCTATCAGAAACACAGGCATGTTTATTGATTTGATGGATGATTCAGGAAAAATTCAAATCTTTTCTCACAAACAAAATCTTCCAGAAGATCAAATTAAACTTTTAAAAATGCTTGATATTGGTGATATGGTTGGCTTTACAGGTAAAATTAGAAGAACTCCAAGAGGAGAACTTTCTATCAAATCAACTGATATTAAACTTTTGGCAAAAGCTTTATTGCCTTTACCAGAAAAATTCCATGGTTTAACTGATGTTGAAACTCGTTATCGTCAAAGATATGTTGATATGATTGTTAATGACGAAGTTAGAGATACTTTTAGAAAAAGAAGTTTGATTATTCAAAAAATTAGAGAATTCTTAAACAAACAAGATTTCTTGGAAGTTGAAACACCAATGCTTCACCCTCAAGCTAGTGGTGCAAATGCAAGACCATTTGTTACTCACCATAATACTCTTGATATGGATATGACATTGAGAATTGCTCCAGAATTATACTTGAAACGTTTAATGGTTGGTGGCTTGAGTGAAAAGATTTTCGAAATCAATAGAAGTTTCAGAAATGAAGGTATTGATATTAGACATAATCCAGAATTTACTATGATTGAGTTATATCAAGCTTATGTTGATTATAATGAAATGATGGTATTGTTAGAAAATATGGTAAGCTATGTTGCTAAAGAAGTTTTAGGCACAACAAAAATTCAGTATGGCGAACATGAAATTGATTTAACTCCACCATGGGATAGAAAAACTATGTTAGGAGCTATTAAAGAATATACAGGTATTGATTTTAGCGATTGCTTTACAGTAGAAGATGCTAAAGAAAGAGCTAAATCAATTGGTATTCATGCAGATGAGGCTGATAACTGGGGTAAAGTTATTGATGCTGTATTTGAAGAAAAAGTTGAACCACATCTAATTCAACCAATTCATATCATTGACTACCCTCGTGATATATCACCTCTTGCAAAAGTTCACAGAGATAACGACAGATTAACAGAACGTTTTGAAACACGTATTAATGGTTGGGAAATCGCAAATGCATTCTCTGAATTAACTGATCCAATTGATCAAAGATTTAGATTTGAAGCTCAAGCGCAAGCAAAAGCTAACGGTGATGAAGAAGCTTGCGATATTGATGAGGATTACATCACAGCTCTTGAATACGGCTTACCTCCTTGTGGTGGTTTAGGTATGGGTATTGATAGACTTGTTATGTTATTAACAAATTCTCCTTCAATTCGTGATGTTATCGCATTTCCTACAATGAGAAAAAATTAATAATAAATTTTATAGCAAAAGAGGCGAAACTTGATAGCTTCGCCTCTTTTGTTTTATTCCTTTGGTGATTAAAATTATTAGGTGTTTTTATGCTATAATCTCACTTGAAAGTTGGTTAATTATGCAAAAGAAAATTTTTATTTTTGATATGGATGGAACTTTATTAAATACTCTTGAAGATTTAATGATTTCTACAAATTATGCACTTTCTCAATTTAATTATCCAATTCATACAATTGAAGAAATAAGATTTTTCGTGGGTAATGGTGTTGCAAAGCTTATTGAACGTGCAATTCCAGAAGGTTTAAATAACCCTAATTATGAAAAATGTCTTGAAATATTTAAAGAACATTATGCAAAAAATATGTATAATCATACATCTGCATACAAAGGTATTCCAGAATTATTGAAAAAGTTGAAAGATAGAGGTATAAAAACTGCTGTTGTGTCAAATAAATTTGACCTTGCTGTAAAAGAACTTTCAAAAAAATATTTTGGAGATTTAATTGATATTGCTATTGGTGAAAATGAACAAGCTGGTATTAAGAAAAAACCTGCTCCAGATACTGTTTTTGAGGTTTTAAATTTAATGGATTTAAAATCAGAAGATGCGATTTATATTGGTGATTCTGATGTTGATATTTTAACAGCTAAAAACTCTAATATGCCTTGTATAAGTGTGACATGGGGATTTAGAGATAAAGAGTTTTTAATCAAAAACAACGCAACAATAATTGTTGATAATCCAGATGAAATTTTGAACTATGTTGTTTTTTCTAATTAATTACATAAAAAAATAGACGAGGTTGATTTTCAACCTCGTCTATTTCTATAAAAGAACCTTCTAAATTATTCTTTTGTATATTCTGCATCAATGATGTCGTCATCATCTTTGTTATCAGATTTTGTTTCTTCTGTTGATGAAGTGTTTTCAGCGTTTGGAGCTTCTTCTTTTTGAGTTGCTTCATAAGCTTTTTGAGAAATTGCGAAGATTGTTTGTTGCAATTCGTCTGACAATTTCTTAACTTCATCAGCTGATTTGTTTTCATCAAGAGCTTTTTGTAAAGCTTCTTTGCCTTCATCAAGTTTTTTCTTATCGTCATCTGAAATTTTACCTTCAAAGTCTTTAACGATTCTTTCAGCAGAAGTAATCATGCTAGCTGCGTTGTTTTTAACTTCAGCTTCTTCTTTTTTCTTCTTGTCTTCTTGAGCGTTAGCTTCTGCTTCTTTAACCATTTTATCGATATCAGCTTCTGATAAGTTAGAAGAGTTTGTAATTGTAATTTTTTGTTCTTTGTTAGTTGCTTTATCTTTAGCAGATACATTTACGATACCGTTAGCATCAATATCGAATGTAACTTCAACTTGAGGAACACCTCTCATTGCAGCAGGGATACCATCAAGTAAGAATTTACCTAAAGATTTGTTATCTCTAGCCATTGGTCTTTCACCTTGAAGTACGTGAATATCAACGGCTGTTTGATTATCTTCTGCAGTTGAGAATACTTGTGATTTAGAAACAGGGATTGTTGTGTTACGAGGAACTAATGGAGTCATAACACCACCAAGAGTTTCGATACCTAAAGTTAATGGAGTAACATCTAACAATACGATATCTTTAACTTCACCTGCAAGTACACCAGCTTGGATTGCAGCACCAACTGCAACTACTTCATCAGGGTTTACAGATTGGTTAGGATCTTTACCTGTATAATCTTTTACTAATTGTTGAACAGCAGGAATACGGCTTGAACCACCTACTAATACAACCTCGTTGATATCAGATTTTGAAATGCCAGCATCTTTAATTGCTTGTTCAACTGGTTTTTTACATCTTTCTAACAAGTCGTAAGATAATTCTTCAAATTTAGCTCTTGTTAAAGTTAAATCTAAGTGTTTTGGACCATTTGCATCAGCTGTGATGAATGGTAAGTTGATTGTTGTTTCGAATACTGATGATAATTCGCATTTTGCTTTTTCAGCAGCTTCTTTAATACGTTGCATTGCTTGTTTGTCGTTTGATAAATCAATGCCTTCTTGCTTTTTGAATTCTTCGCAAATCCATTTCATGATTTTTTCATCAAAATCATCACCACCTAAGTGAGTATCACCTGATGTTGAAAGAACTTCGTGAACACCATCACCAATTTCTAGGATAGATACATCGAATGTACCACCACCTAAGTCGAATACAAGAACTTTTTCAGGTTTATCTTTTTCAAGACCATAAGCCAAAGCAGCTGCTGTTGGTTCGTTTACGATACGAAGAACATCTAAGCCTGCAATTTTACCTGCATCTTTTGTTGCTTGTCTTTGTGCGTCGTTGAAGTATGCTGGAACTGTGATTACTGCTGAAGTAACTTTTTCTCCCAAATAAGTACTAGCATCATCAGCTAATTTTCTTAAAATCATTGCAGAAATTTCTTGTGGAGTATAATCTTTTCCATCAATATTCTTCTTGTAATCTTCGCCCATGTGTCTTTTGATTGAAGCGATTGTTTTATCTGGGTTTAAGATTGCTTGTCTTTTTGCTAATTGACCAACTAATCTTTCACCTGTTTTTGTAAAACCTACAATTGAAGGAGTTGTTCTTGTTCCTTCTGCGTTTGCGATAACGGTTGGTTTACCACCTTCCATTACGGCAACTACTGAGTTTGTTGTACCTAAGTCAATACCAATTGTCTTTGCCATTTTCTCTTTCCATTCTGATTTTACTCAGAACGCCTTTCTCTATTTCTATGTTATACTACTTTCTTTTTATAATTTTAATTTACCACTATTTTTTGTAAATTATAAAAAAATAAACAAAAAATTAATAATTCATTTTTCGTGTATAATATTCATGAAATTGGAGAGAAAAAATTATGAAAATCGCTATATATCCAGGAAGTTTTGACCCTATAACAAACGGACACTTAGATGTTTTAAAAACTGCAGCAGCTATTTTTGATAAAGTTATAATAGCAGTTGCTTATAATGCAGAAAAAAAAGGTGGATTTTTATCTGTTGAAGATAGAGTTCAATTGATTAAAGAAGCTGTAAAAGATTTTCAAAACGTTGAGGTTGATAGTTTCCACGGTTTAACAGTTGACTATGCGCAAGAAAAAGGCGCAAAAATCCTTATTCGTGGCTTGAGAGCCGTTTCTGATTTTGAATTTGAAATGCAACTTTCTCAAACAAACAGTGCTCTTGACAAAGAAGTTAAAACAATTTTCTTAACTACAAGACCAAAATACAACTTCATTTCTTCAAGTTCTGTAAGAGAAATTGTTGAACTAAAAGGGGACGTAAGCAAGTTCGTACCTGAAAATGTGAACAAATTTTTAAAAGCCAAATTTCTTTGATTACATTTGACTTTTAACTTTTTAATTGTAAAATAATTAGTAAAAATACACTAGAAAAAAGCAAGGAAATATATATATGAGCATGCAATCTTATGATCAATTATTGAAACCAGTTTATGACCTTTTGAAAAGATTAGAACTTTGTTTAGAAAAAGGTTTTCCAATTTTACCAAACTATTTAGTAGCAGTAAAAGTTAAAGATATTGAACCATTAATTGATACAATTTATGCAACTCTTCCACAAGAAATTCAAGAAGCTAGAGCTTTATTAAGACGTCGTGAAGAATTGCAAATGGAAGCTCAACAAAAAGCTGAAAAAATTATCGTTGATGCTCAAAATGAAGCAAGCAGATTATTAAGCGAATCAGATATTTTAAAAGCTGTTCAAAACGAAGCTGAAAAAATTAAAGAACAAGTTATAACAGAATGCGAAGAAATCAAGCGTAGAGCATTAGAAGATGCTGAAAATGTTAGACTTCAAGCAGCAGACGACGCTATGAGAACTCGTGAAGGTGCTAATGTTTATGTTGAAAGAGTTTTCTCATATCTTGAAAATATCTTCTCAGAACAACTTCAAACAGTTAAAAATGGCCAAGTATATATGGATAAGCTAAAATCAGATGTTGATAGCAATTTTGACCCATTAAAAAATAACTATCCATCATCTACAGCTGATTTATCAAACAATTTTAAACTTGACTAATTTTAGACTGTATCTTCAAATTTAACGGCAACTTTGCCTGCTTCTGGGTTCATAATTTCGATTATGATTTTGTTTGAACCTTCTTGTAAGCAAGTTGTGTCGGCAATCTTTATTGTGCCTTTTTGAGCAAGTCTAAATTTTAAAGGGTTTACTTCAGAAACGTCTGTTCCTTTAATTTCTTTGCCATCAGTGATGAAAATTACGTCATTTTCTGTGTATTTTTTATCATTAATCTGTACGTAATTAAAACCACTTATAAACCCTGGTCCTAAAATATTTTTTAATTCAAAAGTAACACAATCATCATTTTTCTTAAGTGTGCCTTTTTGATAAATTTTTCGCAACAAGAACTCAGGTACAATCACGGGTAAACTCCTTTAAAATAATTGAAATCTTTTTACATCTCCTACTTCTAGTATAACATTTTTCATTTCGTTTTTAAAGTCCCATGAACCATGGATGTTTCTTGCTTTTTGCCATACGACGATATCTATTGTGTTATGTTCTTTTAAGAAAGCATTTATCAAATAGAATTTATCTTGAACATTTGCTCTTTTAATGTATCTACCTATTTTTACGCTGTTTAAGAAGATTGTTGCACGTCTGTACGGAAAATCTTTTAAGTACAAATATTTGGAAAAAGCTTCGTCCTCTCTAAAAGTTACATCAAAATTGGCTGAAATTTTTGCCAAATAAGGAGAATCAGATTCTCTTAAATCTCCTCTTTCTATAGAAAGTTTTTCATTGACGTAAAATTCAACATCATACTTTGGTGATGTTTCAAATGTTACTAATCCTCGTGGATGATTTGTTTCTCCTGAAAAACCTTTATCAAAACCAAGGTTTTCTACTAGAATTGTTAATTCGTTTTCCTCTTTGTTCAAAACCTTTTTATCAAGATGTATTTGAATAGTTTCTGGTATTTGTTGAAGTTTTTCAATTTTATAGCTGTTTCTGCTTAAGATTTCTTTTCCGTTGATATAAACGGCAAAAAGGTGTCTAGCGCTCAATGTTATTTCTTCTATTGAATTTGGAATTTTTCCTTTGTAGAAGGTAAATTCATCTGATAAATCACATGATAAAGAGTCAAATTTATCACCTTTAATTTTTCGCCAAGAAGAATAATCATAATCTGTGTCAATTTCTGGGGCGCAGAAGGATACTTCAAGGTCTTTTAAAACTTTTTTATGGTCTGTTTGTGGACGGGTTTTAAAATATTTTTTAGAAAAACCGTGTTTTAAGTCATAATAAGCAATTTCGGCGCTATGTTCTAATGCTACCGTGTCATCTTTTGCAACATAATCTGCATTAAATATTGCTCTTTTATCTGTTATCCAAGTTTTTCTTGTAGTTTCACGAGTTAGGAATACAAATCTTGTTGATTTGCCGTCTTTTTCAAATTTGAAAGTATCAAAATCTTTTTTATTTCCAGAAATTTTATCTCCGTTTGAAAGATACATTGAACTTTTTTCGTCAGCAATCAAGAATATGGTTTCTTTTTCATCATTTTTTAAACGGGCGAAAATTTCTATGTCCGAAAATTCAATTTCACACGCATAAAGTTTTAGATTTATTGGACAAATTTTCATATCATAAGATTTAATTGTTGTTGAGAATTTGTCTAAAATATTTAGTGTTCTATCTTCTGCATTTAAATTACGCAAAAATAACCATTTGCAGTTATTTTCGTTGTCTTTTCTAACTTTTGTATAAATACATTCTTCATTTATATCCAAATCTTCATCAGCTTCTGTATTTGTTAATCCAAAAGATTTTAAGAAATAGTTTATTTCTTTAGCCTTAAAATAATTATCCTCTAAAACTCCGTATTCGTCGATTGGAGCTGTAAAGTCATAACTTGTATAAACTTCATCACAAGCAATATTACCCCAAGAAGTTCCACCACAACACATGTAATGATTGAATAATGTCACACCTTGAGATATAGCTGTTTTAGTAACCAAGTTTATGTGTTGGTCAGAAAGTTCTTTTCTTATGTGTTCGTAACCTGAACCATCCCATTTATCAAACCATCCAGACTGCATTTCTGCAATAAATGCAGGGGCATTTTCTTTGCATTCAAAAACACATTCGAGGTTATCCATTGTATCAAAGCAAAAATTATCCTTACGCCAATCTTGGTTAGGATTGATGTACAAATAAGTATCACATGCATAAATATCAACTACATCTGCCCATAAGCCCCATGGTGCAGCATCATTGTGGTAAATCGGACATTTTATACCACGTTCACGAGCCATATCATAAAGCTTACGCATATAGGTTTCGTCCATTTCGTCATTTGCGTATTCATTTTCTATTTGGAAAAGGATTACATTATCAAACTTATTTATTATAGGAATTATATGGTCGTACCATTCAGTAATGTATTCCATATATTTCTCACTGTAATGATATTCTGTGCCAATTCTGTTACGAGGAATTACATCCTTATCTTTTAGTAACCAAAGAGGAAATCCACCAGCACTAACTTCGCTATTGATAAAAGGCCCTGGACGACAAATTACGTATAAACCAACTTCACGAGCCATTTCTAAAACTTTTTCAACATCCTTTAAACCTGTAAAATCATATTCACCTTGTTTTTCGCTATGATATTTCCACCAAAAGTAAATTTCTACAGTGTTATATCCACCAGCTTTCATTTTCATGAAACGGTCTTTTGCAAGTTCAGGGCTTGGTGTTCTGAAATAGTGAAATGCACCACTTCTGATAAACTCTCTTTTGCCGTCTATAATTAAAGAATGTTTATCAAAAGATACGTTCATACTAAGCTCCTAAAATTGGTTATTATTTTGAAGTTTAGTTTAAATTTATAATTCAAACAACCTCTATATTGATGAGGAAATTTTATACCAAGTCAAGAAGTTCATTATAAATATCAATTGTAAGTTTGCAGATTTTTAAATTTCTATCGCAAAGACTTTTTATTGTTGCATTATAGCAATTCAAAAGGGCTTTGTCTAAACCATTTTCTTCCTTTAAAAGTTTTCTATTAAGTTCGCACCAATCTTTGTCACGAGTTTCGGTTTCTATTTTATCTGCAAGAAAGATAATTTTTTCAAAAAGTGACATGTTTAATTTTCCTAAAGTATGCCATCTTATTGCTGACAAAATTTCTTCATCTTCAATATGGAATAAAGTTTTAGCAAAATAAGCGCCTATAGGTGCATGCCATGTCTTATAGTTAATCTTTTCTTCTTCTGTTATTTCGACTTTATCAAAAAATGATTTAGAAGTTTCTTTGTCTAAACATTTTGCACAATCATGAAGAAGTCCTGCTAAATATGCTTTATCAGGATTAACTCCAAATTTTAGTGCTAATTCTTTAGCACAATCTGCAACACCTAAAGTGTGTCTATATCTTTCATCGTTTAAATTTTCTTTTAACCAATCTTTTATTTCATTGAGATTAAGTTTTTGGTTTATTGTTGTCGTTTTCATCATCTTTTTCGTTGTTAATTTTTACAGTATTTAACAAGATTGTACCCTCATCCTCTTCAGGTTTTGGTCTGTACAAGCCATTTTTATTGATATAATCAATTACTGCAGGTGGTAATAAACCTTGTACTGATTTACCTTTTTTTATTCTTGAACGAATAACTCTTGAAGATAAATCAATGAATTGAAGAGGAGCTATTTCAAAATCATAACCTCTTTCTTTTAAATAATCAAATTGGTGAAGACTAAATTCTTTTTGTCTTGGGAATACAATAAATTTGATTAATTTTTTCAATTCTTCAGCTTGGTACCAAGTTTCAAACTCTTTAAATGCATCTGAACCAATAATAAAGTTTATTTTACCTTCGATACCTGTATAACGTTTGTATAATTCTTGAATTGTAAGGTATGTATATGAATATCTTACGTTACTGTATTCAATATTGCTAAAACTAAATAAACTTTCACCAGAAATAGCCAATTTAACCATATTAAGTCTATGGTGAGCTAATTCATCATCAATATCTTTGTGAGGTGGTTTGTATGCAGGCACAAACAAAATTACGTCAAAATCGTAATTTGTTCTCACAAAATTAGCGACTGCTAAGTGTGCATTGTGGATAGGGTTAAATGTTCCAAAGTAAACACATAATTTCATATTTTTATGTCCTCGTTGTTTATGTAGATATTCTACAAAAAAAAACCCGATTTGTAAATAAATCAGGCTTTACATTAAAACTTTCATTTAAGGTAATTAATGTCTAAAAGTGTGTGTGAGTAAGTGTTTAGTTAGTGTGTGTTTTTTAATTTAATTTCAAATCTACTTTATTGTTGAAAGCAATCATATTCATGTAAGAAAATAGCATGTCCGATCTGTCTTCAGCCTTTTCTTCGTCAGTTTTAGGTTTCGAATTACTAATAACCATTTCCATTTGTTGTTGCAACGGATCAATTTTCATGTTTCCGACAGGCATGTCTAAACTCCTCACATTTTACTCTCTACTCCTCTATAAACAATTTTGGAAATTTAAAATTTCAGCAAAGCTAATTTTTGTTACATAAGTTAATAAAAACTCTCAAAACCATGGAAAATAGGCAATTTCCATGTGAAAAAAGTTTTTATATAAGAGTAAGGTTTATTAATTGGTGGTTAAATTGGTACAAGGTTTAGGTTCAAAATCATATAGATACCCTCAAAAGGACTTACAAATCCTAGCAAGATATGCTAATGGTTTGCAAGTTAAACCTAAAGAAGAAAAAATCACTGACGGTTTAGACCCAATGAATTTAATGTCATATCCTTTGACAATGTCTGCATTTGATGGTTACCAATGGTTAAAAACAAACAAAGGCAACTACAAAAATGCGTTTAAAGAAGTTGTAAAAGATGCTAAATCAACAAATAATATTTTAAAAAATTCTGGCATTAAAGGTGTTTTAAGAAATGTTGATGCACAAAACGTTTTATCAAATATTCCAGTAGAAGAATATACAAAAACACTATCAAAACAAACTCAAGATTTATATAAACAAGCTCAAAATTATGCAAAAGGTGTAACAGGTTCAACTGGTAATGCTAAAAATTTATTGAAAAAAGCAAATCAAAAATTAGTTGAAGCAAGAGCTTTAGATTATGCAGAAGCTGCAAAAACTGGTGGTATTTTTAATGGTATTAAAAATGCTTTAGGTATTACAGCTGTAAACAATGGCTTAAATAAATTAGCAGTTAAATCACCAACATTCTCAAAATGTTTAGATGCTTATAGAAATGAAGCTGGTACATTTATGTTAGTTGTTGAAGGTGGTATGGAAACTGCATTTAATGTTGTTCCTACATTCAAAAAATTAGGTGCAAAAAGAGGTTTTAAACAATTAGGTAAATCAGCTATTACAACACTTTCATCAGTAGCAGGTTGGGTAGCAGGTTCTGTTTTAGGTTCAAAAGTTGGTAGCATTATTAAAGCTGCAACAGGTAATACTAAACTAGGTGCATTAGTTGGTGTATTTGCAGATAAAGCTTGTTCATATATTGGTGGTTCAATTGTTCAAGGTTTAACTTCTAATGCTTCAAGAAAATTAGTTGGTAAATCTGAATTGGATAAAGCTAAAGAAGAAGAAACAAATGCAATTGCTGAAATGGCACAAAATGATGAAGAAGTTTTACAAACTTTATTAGAAGCAGCAAACCAAAGAATGGAAGCTGAGGGAACAGAAACTGAAGACTACAAATTAGTTCAAGAAGCTTGCAGAAATTTAATCATGAGTCAACAACCATCTCAAATGTTAAACAGAGAACAACTTGCACAAGTTGCAAAATCTTTAGAAGATAATGAATCTGTTGTTGCTCAACAACCTCAAGCTCAAGTTCAACCTCAACAAACTGTTGTAACTAATCCTCAAACTTCTAAATTAGCTCAAGATTCTGCTAGAGCTCAAGCAGCTTTAAAAAATTCAGCAGCATTTATGGATAAAGTTTCAAACACTTTACTTAAATAATAAATTAGATTTTAGATAGTATAAAAATCCGAAAAATAATGACCCTTTATGTTTCATTCTTTCGGATTTTTTTTTATTTAAAAAAATATATTATTAAAATACGGAGAAAGTAGGGGGAATTTATCATGACAAGCTTACCAGTAAGAATTTTAATGGTAGAAGACCATAAATTAATGAGAGTCGGTTTAAAATCCTTGTTTGACGGATATAATGATTTGAAAATTGTTGCAGAAGCAGAGAATGCGAAAGACACTATGGATATTATTAAAACAATGCAAATTGATATTGTTTTAATGGATATTGGTTTACCTGATATGTCAGGAATTGAACTTACCAAAAAGGTTTTAGAGTATAACAGTAAGATTAAAGTTGTAGTTTTAACAAGTCATTTATCTGAAAAAGAAATTTTTAATTCACTTTCTGCTGGTGCAAGTGCTTATGTTTTAAAGGATATAAACACAGATATTTTAATGATGATAATTAGAAGCATTAAAGAGGGCGCAATGTGGATTGACCCACAAGCTGTACCTATTTTGAGGGATAAGAACAGTGGTGCAATTATTCCTCAACGTCAAATGACAAGAGCAGCTTTTAGAGAACAACATTCAAATTTAACACAAAGAGAGTATGAAGTTCTAAAACTAATTGTTGATGGTAAATCTAATCACGAAATTGCGCAACTTTTAACGATAAGTGAGCATACTGCAAAGGCACACGTTTGTAATGTTATACAAAAACTTGTAGTTGATGATAGAACGCAGGCAGCAGTAAAAGCTTTGAAAGAGGGATTGGTGTAAAGTTTTTATTTAAAAATATGGCAAAACTTTTTGTTTTGCCATATTTTTAAATTTCTATAATTTTAAATTTGAGCAATCACAACTCTATCAATATTTGCCAAATCTTTTTCTATCTGTATATTTTTAAATCCATTTTTCAAAAGAAGATTTTTAACGTCTTCGCTTTGTCCAATGCCGATTTCAAACAAAATATATCCATTTTTATTCAGATATTTTGGAGCTAATTGTGTAATTTTTTCATAAAACTCTAAACCTTTATTATCTTTTGTATATAAGGCTAAATCAGGTTCTTTCAAAACTTCTTTTTGAATATTAGCTTTTTCTTGTGGTGGAATATATGGTGGATTTGACACAATAATATCAAATTTTTCACCTTCAAGGTTTGAAAATAAGTCAGACTCTTTAAAAGATACTCTTTTATTAAGAATTAATCTTTCTGCATTTTTATTAGCGACATCTAGCGCTTCTTTAGAGACGTCTATTCCTAAAATCAATCCATCTATAGCTTTTGCAATAGAACATGCAATACAGCCACTTCCAGTGCCTATATCTAAGATTTTTTTAGAATTTGTTTTGAGTGCAATTTCGATAGCTTTAGTTACCAAAATTTCGGTTTCATCACGAGGTATTAAAACATTTTTATTAACTATAAATTTTTCACCCATAAAATCGGCAAATCCAATTATGTATTGAACGGGATTTCCTGTTCTAATTCGTTCTAAAACTTTTTCTTTTACCAAATTTAACTTTGATGTATCCAATTTTTTGCCAAAAAGAATATCAATTGTTTTAAAATTGCAAAAATGTTCTAGTAATAATTTAACTTCTGCATTGGCTTCATTTTTTTCAATACCTGCATCAATTAAAAGGTTCGCTATCTCTTGAATGCTCATCAATTATCTCGCTTATCATATTTCTTAAATCTAATTTTGAAAGCTCATTAGTGTCTTTCATTTCTATATTATATTTTTTGCACAAACGCTCATAATAATAAAGTTGTTTTTTTGTAGGTTTTTCTTTTCCCATTTTAACTTCTTGTAAAAATTTACGTTTTTCTTTTTCAAATGCTTTTTGCTTTTCAATTAAAGGTTTTTGTTTTTCTTTGTAATTATAGTAGTTTTTACATTCTTGAAGATACTTTATTGTTTCAGTGCGAAATTCATCATCTCCAAGTAATTCTTTCAAAAATTCAAAATGAGGATTTCCTACATCAAAGTAATATTGCTCATCTTCGATAAATTTATCAAAAATATCATAGACACTCAAAGAAGGACTTTTTTTAACTAAAGCCCTCAAGAAGTTGCATAACGCTGATTTTTGAGTTTTATCAAGACTCAAAAATATGCTATTTTTGATATTATACATATATTAAATATTAACGTAATAAATCAGAAATTGTTAGTTTGTCACCAATCTTAGCATTGTGGAAAGCTAACATTTTTTTGTAAATAGGATTTGTTTGAACAACAGTTTTATTAACCTCTTTAACTACATCAGTTGTTTCAGTTGCTTTTTTAAAGTTTAATTCAATTACATTGTTGTTCATACTTAAATCCTCTCTTATGTTTATATAAACAATTCAAATGTTAAAAAATTGCCTTTTTTATATCATGTATTTTAACATTTCTTTACAAAAATGTAAATATAGAATATTATATAAAATACATGTGAAAACATGATGTAGAGCATGTTTTGACTATAAGGTGCAAAGTGTTAAGAAATATTGCAAAAATTGTAAAATTTTGTAACAATATGCCCGAAACCATGATGAATACTGAAATTTACACTATATATAATTACTTTAATATAGTGTAAGTGTGCATTAAAGGATTGAATTATTATGGACTTGTCTGCAATTTCGTGGAACCCATTTAAAAAATCTGAAGATGACAATGAAGTCAAAAATAAAAAGTCTGTGGACCAAACTCCAGAGGCTATAGATATTTATGGCAAAAATAATGATACTACAATTTCAAATAAAGACAATGTTTCTGTGTTTAGTCAACAAACATCAAATGATGATGATATGGGTTTAGGTATTCAAAAATCTATAAAAACAGAAAATGTTCAAAAACCTGAAAATGCAAAAGAAAAGACAACTGTAGAAACAGAAACTAAAAAGACATATACTCCTGCAAAGGGGCAAGTTTTTAATGACGAATTTATTATCAAAAATTATGGTCATGGTTTAACAACAGAAAAATGGGACAAAATGTCACCAGAGGAACAGGATAAGATTGCTGGTAAGTTCATGAATGATATGATTACCAACTATAACAATGACCCTAAGAATAAAGCAAAAGGTTTGAAATCTTCTGTAATTCACCAATATGAATTATACATGAAAAGATGTAAGACACCAGAAGATGTTGAAAGATTAACTCGTACTTGTAAATTTTTGGATACTGATAGACAATTAGATGCGTTTATCAAAGCTCACCAATATGAAAATCCAGAATTTCAAGCAATTGCACAAAGAGTATTAGCAGAAGATGTTGATAAATTAGACCAATCTGTTCAAGAACAAGCACATGCTCACATCAAAGAAAAATTTGGTGAAGATGCGCAAGCAATTGCTGTAAGTAAAGTTGGCGCAATGCAAGATGTTGAAGCTCAAAATAGAATTTTGAATGGATACCGTGAACTTAAAAATGAAAAAGTAGATTTATCAATGTCAGATAGCATTGGTACATATTTTAAAGATAAAGATGGAAAAGTTAATGAAGAGTACCAATTAAACTTATTCAATGATTTATTCCAAAATGGTGCTACAGATAAAGTTAAAGAAAACACTGCTAGAAACACTTATCAATTAACAAAAGATAACCAAAACACTGCATCTGATACAGTTATGGCATCAAATAACGAAGCATATATTAATGCAATGGCTGAAAATGCTTATTATTTCCATGAAGATAATCGTGATGCAATCATAAGTAAATTAGAAAATTCTGGTTATGAAAGTACTCGAGAAGTTTTAAACAATTCTCGTGAAAGATATGAATCAGGACAAGGTCCAACAAGAAGTGAATCTGCTAAAGATACATCTTCAAAAGACACTTCTACAAAGTCTGATACAAAAACTACATCGACTGAAAAAGCAGAAACTCCTGCAAAAACAACAGTTACAACTACTTTATCAAAAGCTCAAGCTTCAGAAAAACGTATTCAAAGTATTATTTCTAATACAAAAACAAATACTACACAAAAAGCTAAACAAATCAAAGCTTTGGGTGGAAATGAAAAGAATACTGCGATAGAAAAACTTATGATGAATGCAACTTTACCAGAAATTAAAGGACTTGCATTAAGTGGTTTGAAATCAGAAGTTGTAAAT
This sequence comes from uncultured Candidatus Melainabacteria bacterium, assembly GCA_934693165.1. Classification (GTDB taxonomy): domain Bacteria; phylum Cyanobacteriota; class Vampirovibrionia; order Gastranaerophilales; family Gastranaerophilaceae; genus UBA791. The sequence goes on along the minus strand of CAKUUX010000009.1, from coordinate 66,239 downwards.
TATTTGTTAGATAATCTTACTCCTGATAATAAATCAACATTAGATTCTATAAAATATTTGATGACACCAAAAGATATCGCAAGATATGAAAAGATTTTGAGTGTGCATGAAAATCAAGGTCAAAACTTTTTTATGAAATAATTAAAAATGGCTCGATAATTTCGAGCTATTTTTTTGCAATAAAATTTTACAAAATAGGGTATTTTAGAGGTTATTTTCAAAATTCAAATTGGCTAAAATCATGTATTTATCAATATTTGCATGATTGTAAAATTTTGTAAAAATTTTTAAAACATGTCCAAAATCGTATCAAAAAATGAGGAAAAAATCACTTTTATAATATAGAGTCTATATAAATATAAGGATAACTATGGGCAAGAGTTTGTCTTTAGAGGCAATTAAGCAACAATTTAATTTGTCACAAAACGCCACAGTAGCTGAGGTTAAGCAGATTGCTGAGGCGAATAATATTGTTATAGACTTTTCTAAAAACGAAAATAATGCAAAACGGTTAAATAACAATTCATCAGGTGGAATTTTAGGTGGAAATGCATCGGATATTTCTTCTAATAGTTTTGGTACTAAGCTAAATAATAGTTTTAGTAATACTTCACTTTTTGATACGTCTGCATCTACAAGTATGGCAAACGAAAATTCTGTATTTGGTTTTGGCTCTACAAATACGGATTTGGGTAATGGTTTGAGTTTTAACAAAACTTCTTTTGAAACTCAGACTCTATCAAACTTGAATGGTTCAGGCATGACAAAAGGCTTGAAAGACTCTAAAGATGACGTAATGAACTTTAAGTTAGAAGCTCCAAAAATGGATTTTGCATCTAGCATAAAAGCTAATGCTTTCAGCAATTTCTTGAATACTTCTATGTCTTCTTATGATGGAACAAATAAGATTTCTTTTATTGATGATGATAGTGCAAATGTTGTAAAACTTGAGTATTCAGAGGATGGAACTCAGGTTACAAAAACTCTTGCTGATGGAACGCAAAAAGTAAAATTATTAACAGAAGAACAACAAGCTTTACGTGCAAAACAAGGTATGAAAGTACTAAGTACTGAGTACGCTGACGGTAAAGCTAAAATGACGCTTGCAAATGGCCAAGTTATCGAAAGAGATGCTGTATATGGCGAACGTGGTTTTGTTAAAGACGGCAACTCTATTGATGAAGATTTAGTTGCAACTTTAGGCAAAGATAGATTAGCAGAATTGCAAACAAAAGAAGCAACTGCAAAACAAAATATTGAAACAATTAATGTAAGTTTGGAAAAACTTACAGATGAAAATATTGCAGAGATTGAAAAGATTAATCCAAGCCGTGCTAAAGAGTTGAAAAAAGAAAAAGCAAACTTAGAAAAAGATAAAAAGAAAATTGAACAAAAGCTAAACAACGAAAAAGAAGCTCTAGCTGCAGAATACATTAAAAAAGTATATAAAGAATGTGGTGGCGACAAAGAAAAAATCAAAGCTAGAATTGGAAGCTTGGTTAAAAACTCTGACATGAATACAGAAGCTTCTCAACAAATGGTACACATCTTGGGTGGTTTCTATGAAAAATATGGCAACTTATCAGAAGATGAAATGGCAAATGTATTAGCTGGAGTTATGGATCCATCACGTGCAAATAGTGCTGAAAATGCTAGTGCTATGGCAGAAACTTCTACTAGAATGAGGGGTAAAAAAGGTAAAGCAGTAAGAAATGCTTTAGCGGATGCTGCAAAAGAAACTGGTAACGAAAAAATTGTTGCTGAATCAATGACACAAAATATTAGCAATACAGTTGATGCTGAAACTGGTGAAGTTGATGTAGAATCAGCTCAAGATATTGGTAGAAAAGTTATCGATTTAACTGGTAAAGAAGGTGCTCATGGATTAGCAGAACAGTTACAAAAAGAAGATAACGACGACTTAAAAGTTGCTGCAAATAAACCAATTGATGAATACGCAGCACAAACAGGTGACAAAGATGTTATCCAAGATTCGTTAGATGTTATTTCTTCTATTGAAGATGCTGATAAACAAGTTCAAGCCAACGAAAATGCTCATGCTACTTATGAAGAAATGGGTGCATCTGATGAGATTAAGCAACTTCGTGCAGAATTAATGGCACAAAATCTTGATAATTTTAATCAAGATGCTATTTCAAGAATTGATGAGTTTGAACGTCAAAACGATATAAATAATACTTATAGTAAGACAGTTACTGAAACAAAATCAAACAAAACAGAAACTAAAAAAGATTCTGCAAAAGTAAGTGATTCATCATCTAAAACTGAAGATGTAAAAGTTACAACGTCACAAACTACTTCTGCGTCTGTAAAATCAGATTCTTCTACAGTTATTAACAAACTTGTTTCAAGTATGTCATTGAACACGATTGAAAAAGCTAAACAAGTAAAAGCTTTAGCTCCAAAAGAACAACAAGTTGCTGTTGAAAAATTGCTTAACAGTGCTACTTTACCTGAAATAAAAGGACTTATTTTAAGTGGTTTAAAATCAGAAGTATTTAGCTATATGTTGGATAATTTCTCTGCAGAAAATAGATCAACTTTGGACTCATTAAAATATTTGATGACGCCAAAAGATTTGGCTAAATATGAAAAGCTTTTACAAAGAGATGAAGAAACAGCAAAAATTCTTGGTAATGATAAAAAAGCAAATGCTGACGCAACTCAAATTAAGAAAAACTTTTTTTCAATATAAAGATTAATTTTTAAAACTAAAAAGACCTGCTAGATTTAGCAGGTCTTTTATTTATTCTTTTAAATCAAACTATTTGTGTTCAATTTGAAGAGTAACTGTTGTTTGGTCGCAAACTTCAGTTGGTCCAAAGTATTGGATAGCTCCTGGGAATAAGTAATGGTCGTTCATAGCCCATTCTTCTCTCATAGCTTCTAATTCTTTGAATACTTTACCATCAAGTTTGATTAAAGCTTTTTGGATAACTGGTTTCATAGCACCGTGACGTTTTTCCATATTCATCATCATTGTTAGAGGAACACCACCAGCAACCCATTCATTAGCAGGATTAATCAAGTTTTTAACTGATGATAAGTAACCAGTCAAACCAAAGTTAATCAATGCAAATGCGTTGAAACCTAAAGAATAACAATAATCAGCATCAAAGTTTGATGGGAATGCGCAACGACCTTCGTAACCGAAGAAGTGAGCTTGGTCAGAGAATTTACCTACGTAAATACCTTCGTCTTTAAGTTCGTTCAATCTTGTTCTAATCATTTCGATTAATAATTTTTCTGTTTCAATTCTTGAAACTTGAACGTTACCGTGAGGGTCTCTGTCCATCAATAATTGAGCTTTGATTAATGCTGGTAAGCTCATGAATAATTTAGCGTTTGCTTCGTCTAATTTAGAAGCAATAATTGTGAATTTTTCTTCTGAACGTACGTTTTGATATTTTTCGTCAGATTCTAAATCGTGAGTTAAGTCGTTCAATTTAGAGATAAGGTCTTTCATTTCAGGAATAAATTCGATTAAACCTTCTGGAACGATAATAATACCGAAGTTTTTACCTTTTTCTGCACGTTTGCAAATGATTTTACAAATGTCTTCAACGATTTGATTTAAAGACATTTTCTTTTCTTCAACTTCTTCTGAAACTAGGCAGATATTTGGTTGAGTTTGTAAAGCAGCTTCAACAGCAACGTGAGAAGCACTTCTACCCATGATTTTAATAAAGTGCCAATATTTTTTAGCTGAGTTAGCATCTCTTTGGATGTTACCAATTAATTCAGCATAAGTTTTTGTAGCTGTATCAAAACCGAAAGATATTTCGATTTGGTCATTTTTCAAGTCGCCATCAATTGTTTTTGGACAACCGATAACTTGAATACCTGTATTGTTTGCAACGAACCATTCTGCTAATAATGCTGCATTAGTGTTTGAATCGTCACCACCGATAATTACTACTGCAGAAATGTTTAATTTTTTACAAACTGCTAAAGATTTTTCGAATTGTTCTTCAGTTTCTAATTTTGTTCTACCAGAACCGATGATGTCAAAACCACCTGTGTTTCTGTAAGCATCAATGAATTTGTCGTCAAATTCAACGTATTTACCTTCGATAATACCTGATGGACCACCTAAGAAACCATATAATTTATTTTCTGGATTAGCTTGTTTTAAAGCGTCATATAAACCTGCTACAACGTTGTGACCACCAGGAGCTTGACCACCTGATAGGATTACACCAACATTTTTTACTTCTGATTTTTTTGTATCATTGCTTACTGCAAATTCTACAATTGCTTGACCGTAAGTATTTTTGAATAATTCTTTGATTTGGTCTTTATCTTTTACGGCTTCAGTTTTTTCTTTTTCAACGCAAACTAAATTGTTAATACCTGCTTTTAAAGTTTCAGGAAGTTTAGGTTGATATTTCAATCTTTCGATTTGTAAAGGTGAAAGTTCTTTCATAATCTCTCCTATAAATTTGTACTAACCTTTCGTTAATGGATTTGTATCCATACGTAATACTACAACAAAAATGAAATTATTAAAATTATTTAACAAATTTAAAAAATTTAGGCAATTATTTTGAAGTCATGGACTTTATATAAGAGTAAGGGAAATTTAAAATTTACTTAGGGAAAATTTAATAGTTATATGAGGATTTTATCAAATAACGAATTAGTTATGAGATAAAAAATAAGTTTTTATATAGAATAGAAATATTTTATATACTCTCTCTCTTAATATCCTCGTGTTTATTTAATGTTTGTCGCAATCGGCAAACTTTTTTTTGCGTGCGTTTTTACAAAACGCAGTAAATTTTCCAACTTTGAGTATTTAAATTAAATTTATTTCCACATTTCTTTGACAGCAAAGAAACGTGGAGCAAAGAAACTCTCTCCCTGATTTTATTTTATTAATTTTCACTAAATTCAACCCAAGACAAATTAACTCACTACGTTCAAACAGAATTTGTCTTTGAAGTTGTTTCATTAAGTGAAAATTATTCAATAAAATATGGTCAAAATTTGTTATTAATAGCTGAATTTTTGTTGGTGAGAAAAGCAGGTCGGCTTTACTAAGCCGACAATCTTAGGTTGGGCATACTTGCCCAACAAATTATAGTCGCATAAAAAAGGCTTCTGTAAAAACAGAAGCCTTTTTTGTTTTGCTAAATATATTTCTTTTAAATTGTAAACTACCGAACTGCTTTTGATACAAAGTTTGCAATTTCATAGAATGTATCTTGTACAAATTCTTTTGCTATTTGTCCCATTGGTCGATTTTCTATATGGTCAAATATGAAATAAATTGGATCTTGAGAATTGTTAAAACGCATTCTCTCATCCTTTTTATTTAAGTAGTATAAATCAGATTTGTTTGTTCTAATTAATGTTCCAAAATCTTGCGTCATAAAAAATTACACTCTCTAATCTTTCACATGTATATAAAGTATTTCTGAAACATTGAATTTCAGCATGTTTCAGAACTGTAACATTTTTTTACAAAACAAAATTAACCTTTATAAATAAACTTGTTTTCTTTCTCTAATGAGATTTCTTTTTTATTTTTTAGGTAGTCAATAAAAATATCTTGTTCTTTTGATGTTGCTTTAAATTCTTCAAGTTTTTCAGGTAATTTAGTCATTAATGTGTATTTATCAATGGCAACTTTTATCTTTTTATCAGAAGGATTTAGAGCATCAATTGTTGTGTTGTCATCTAATTTTATATCATCAATATAGATTTTTTCGCCGTCTGCATTTAGTTTTGCTTGACGAGAAGCACTAAATGACATTCCTGAAGCTCTGCATAGGTCAGGAAGAACTTTATTTGGAGTATATTTTTCCCAGTTTGCATTTAGAACTTTTACAAGTTCTTTTTCTGTCATATCTACAACACCCACTTCAGAATTGAAAGGAAGCATTGCGTATTTAATATCATAAGTGGTAATTTTGTCGTTAGCACCACCTCTTAATGTAGGTGCACCAAATACAGCAACTTTAGCACCCTCGTCTTTATATTTTTCAAGCATAGCTTTACCATAATGGTTATGAATAGGGTTTTCAAGTAATCTTTCTTCTGTTGGATTTTTAGGGTTATAAGGTGTTTTTACTGTTGCTAAAGTTTCATTTTTACCTAAGTATTTTCCCATTAAACTTTCAACAGATTTAGACTCTTCAAATTGGTCTAAATTTACGAGTTTGTTTACGATTTTATTTTGCTTTAACACACCTTTATCGTCAAATTCAACGTTTAGATAACCAGCGTATTTATTTAATCCTCCAGCTTGAGTGATTAAAACAGGCTCGTTTCTTTTGGACATAACAAGATTTAATCTTTTATTGCCATCATTATCTTGGATGTTAACTCCGTCGATTTCTGTATGAGTGTGTCCTCCGATAATGATATCAACACCTTCTGTTTCTCGAGCAATTTTTAAATCCTTATCATCACCGTATCCAACGTGAGAACATAGGATAATTTTATTCACACCTTGTGCTTCAAGTTCTTTTGCTTCTTTATTTATGGCTTCAATCGTTTTATCTATGTCCATAACTTTTGTTGGATTTTCTCCAACTTCATTTTTACCTATGTATGAATTTATAGGTGCAGCGCCGATGATGCCAAATTTATGACCACCTTTCATAAAGGTTGCTGATTTAACAAGTTTTTTATCTTTTAATCTCTTTGCTAAATCATTTTTTTCATCAACTTCAATATTTGCGCAAACTGATTTGAATTCAGCCTTTTCGAGATTTTCTGCTAAACCTTTTGACTTTGCTGAAAATTCATGATTTCCAAGAGCAGTGGCATCAAGCTTGAATTTATTCATGAAATCTACAAGAAAAGAATTTCTTTTCTTGTCTGTTCCTAAAAACATATCTCCACCTGAAAGCGTGAGTTTTGGAACAGTAACATTTTGCTTTTCAAAGCAATCTTTCGCCGTTTTTAATTTTCCAAGGCGTTTTAAATCTCCATGCATATCATTGTTGTAAAATACACTCAAAGACGCATTGGATGTGTTTTGTGGCTTAAAACTATTTCCAATTTTATTAAGCATAAAACGACCTTGTTACACTACTACCTATATATTAATAAAGTCATGAAAAATCATTAATTTGCTATTTTGTAAAGGTTTTAATTATTAATTTTACAATTAATTATTTGTTTAAACCTAAAGCTGCAATTTTGTCTTCCATTGGATATTGGTAACAATATTTATCTAAGTTTTGGTAGTTGATTTGAATTCTTTTTTCAGGTTTTTGATCGAAATCAACATCCTTATTTTCTTCTAAATAATTTATAAACAAATCTTGTTCTGTACCAACAGGTTTAGCAGTTTCTACGTATGGAGCTAAAATATTTTTAGTATTTTTTTCTTTGAATAAGAAAGTGTCCATAACAATTTTTAATTTGTTAGTTTTTGATGGATTTTTAACATCAATTGATTTAATAACGTTGTTTTTGTCATCAACAAATTCTAATGATTTGATATGACCATTAATACCTTTATCTGCATTTTCATCAACTGTGTATCTCATACCAGAGCATCTTAAAAGTTCTGGGTCAAAATCTTTAAATAAATTACCAGATGTAGCTTCTAAGGTTTTAACCAAATCTTCTTCTGTAATGTCTACGATTGAATAATTACAGTTGTATGGAAGCATGTCATATCTAATGTTGTATGTTGTTACAGGCCCATCAACGCATTTTTTCAAATTGTTAGTAGGGTGTAATTCTGCTATTACATCTTTATCAACTTTTCTAGCACCAGCTAAAATTGCATCAGATACTACATTTACAACAGGGTTTTCCATATATCTATCTTGAAATTCATTAATAGGCATATACTTATGTTTTGGATTTGATAAAACTTTATTTTGTCCTAATGTTGCAGTTAAGATATTTTGAATACCTTTATTAGGTGCAAATTCTTTTGTATCAGTAAGTTTATTAACGATTGAATCTTCTTTGATAACACCATTTTTATCAAATACAACATTTAAGAAACCAGCGTATTTGTTTAATTTACCAGCTTGAGTAATTACAACAGGTTCGCCTCTTTTTGATTTAACAACATTTAATTTATGATCGCCACCTTTGTCTTCTTTGTTTGCACCATCGATAACTGTATGAGAGTGACCACCAATAATAATATCAACGCCCTCAGTTTCTCTAGCAATTTTTAGGTCTGCGTGTTCACCGTAACCTGTATGAGTACAAAGAATAATTTTGTTGATACCTTGGTCTTCTAATTTTTTAGCTTCTTCATTGATAGCTTTAATAGTTTGGTCAACATTCATTTGTTTAATACCAGTACCATCTTGCTTTTCCTTAACTGTAATATCAGTATCAAATGGTGAAGCCCCGATAATACCAAATTTATGACCACCTTTCATAAATACAGCAGATTTAACTAATTTTTTTTCTGCCATTCTATCTTTCAAGTCATTACCTTCTGGAATATCAACATTACAGCAAACAGCTTTAGTATCTATGTTTTTAAGATTTTTTGCTAAAAACTCAGAGCCATAGTGAAACTCATGGTTACCTAATGCAGTTGCATCAATTTTCATTGCATTTAAAAATTTTGTAATAAAACCAATTCTCTTAGGATCATTACCGTATAACATATCTCCTGCTGCAAGAGTTAAATTTGCAGTAGCTTTATTTTGTTTTTCAAAACAATCTTTTGCAGTTTTCATATTTGCTGCACGGTTAATATCACCGTGTGCATCGTTCATATAAAATACGCTTAATTCAGTTTCGCCTTTTAATTTATTAGCTTTATTTTGTGGAGTAAAAAATTTGTTAATATTACCACCAATATTGTTAACCATATAGTAAATCCTACTTGCTAAACTACCTACTCCTATATAAAGTACCTAAAAGCCATGAAATTGCCTGTTTTTCATGCTTTTGTTAAGGAAATGTAACGTTGATTTTTTTGATAATTATATTTATGTTATAATTTTGCCATATATAATAGAAGGGGTTAAATATATGATTACAGTAAATAAAAAAGAAAGAAAATCAATCCGTTCTGCATTCGGTAAAGCATTAGCAGAAGTTGGAAGAGAAAATCCAAATGTAGTAGTTTTAGATTCAGACTTAGCTGGATCAACTCAAACAAAAGTTTTTGCCACTGAATTTCCAGACAGATGGTTTGATTGTGGTATTGCAGAAGCAGATATGACTACAACAGCAATTGGTCTTTCTACAACAGGTAAAATTCCTTTTATTGCAAGCTTTGCAGTATTTGCAACTGGTAGAAACTATGACCAAGTTAGAAATGGAGCTTGTTATGCAAACTTCAACTTAAAAGTTGTTGGTACTCACGGTGGTATCACAGTTTGCGAAGACGGTGCTACTCACCAATCATTAGAAGATGTTTCTCTAATGAGAGGTTTACCAAATATGCAAGTTTTAGTTCCAGCAGATTGTGCTGAAATGAATGCAGCTGTTAAATATGCAGCAAAACATGTTGGACCTGTTTACATCAGAGTTCCTAGAACAAATGTTCCTGATGTGTTTGAAGAAGGTCACGTATTTGATTTAACTCATGCATCAATTCTTAAAGAAGGTAAAGATGTAACTGTTGTTACTAATGGTGAAACAACTGCTGAAGTTATTGAAGCAGCAGGCATCTTAGCTGAACAAGGCATTGATGTTGAAATTGTTCATTTACCAATGGTTAAACCAATTGATAAAGAAGCAATTGTTAAATCAGCTAAGAAAACAAATTATGTTGTAACTGTTGAAAATCACTCAGTAATTGGTGGAGTTGGTTCAGCAGTATGCGAAGTTTTAGCAGAAGAATATCCGGTAAAAGTTCATAGATTAGGTGTTCAAGATACATTTGGTCAATCAGGTGATTTCGATAACTTAATGAAACACTACAGATTGAATTCTGTTGAGCTTGCAGAAGATATTAAAAAGTTAATGGAAGAAAAATAATGATACAGTTACGTTCAGTAACAAAAAAATACAAGAATAATAAATACGCTCTAAAGAACGTAAATTTAGACATTGATTCAGGTGAATTTGTATTTCTTGTAGGTAAATCTGGTGCAGGTAAATCTACATTAATGAAACTCCTTTACAGAGAAGAAATGCCATCTTCTGGTACTGTTATCATTGGAGGTATTAATATCGCAAATTTACCAAACGACAAAGTTCCAAGTTTACGCCGTTGCATGGGTATTGTATTTCAAGATTATAAACTGCTTCAAAACCAATCAGTTTATGACAACATTGCTTATGTAATTAGAACAATGGGTATTAGTTCAAAAGAAATTAATGCTCGTGTTACAGGGGCATTGAAAGTTGTAGGTTTGCTTGACAAAATGAAAGCAAAACCTTCTGAACTTTCAGGTGGTGAACAACAACGTGTTAGTATCGCAAGAGCTATCGTTAATGGTCCACCATTATTAATTGCAGATGAACCTACCGGTAATTTAGACCCTAAAAATTCATTAGAAATTATGCAAATTTTAGATCAAATTAACCAAAAAGGTATTACTGTAATTATTTCTACTCACGATAAATCAATGGTAGATTATTTTAGAAAAAGAGTTATTACTCTTGATAATGGCGAAGTAATTAAGGACGTTCAAGCAGGAACTTATGCATAATAGAAAACAAGCAATTAAAAAACAAGTTAAAAAGCATATTCCAAAAGACTGGCTTACTGAGATAAGAATAGTCTATCGTTTGACGTGCGAAATTTTAAATGACTTCAGAAGAACTGGACTTATTAATATCGTAATTATTACTACAATGGCTGCAATTTTAACGTTGTTCGGCTCTTTATTTAGAACAACTTTATCAGTTTCAACTTTCGCAAAAGAACTTGGCAATGTTTTGGAGATTTCAGTTTACTTAAAAACTAATGCTGATGCCAATGTTACAAGTCAAAGAATTAAGGAGTTTGACCACGTAAAAGGTGTTACAATTATCCCTAAAGAGAAAAGTTGGGCTGATTTTAAACGTGAAATTAAGATTGGTGATATCGAAAACCCACTTCCTGACACACTTCACGTAAAAGTTGATAAACCAGATAATATTAATGAAGTATTTAATAAAATCAAAACACTTACAGTTGTAGAAAATATGAATTATGCACAAGATTTGGCAAAGAAAATTCAAGTTTTGAATAATGCTGTTAATACTACAACAGTGTTTGTGATTATTATCGTTGCAATTCTTACAATTACTATTATTAATAATACTATTCAACTCGTAATTCAATCGAGAAAAGACGAGATAGAAATTATGCGATTAATGGGTGTAAACAATTGGTACATCAAAATTCCGTTAATCATGCAAGGTGCTTTGTATGGATTATTCGGTGCATTAATTGCATTAATTCCAATAAACGTTGTTCAACAAATGTTGGATAATGTACATCAATTCTTCCTAATTCCAGCTCCTATTTTTGCTGAACATGCCGTAATTGTTACTACAATTCTTGTTGGCACATTGTTTGGGGCAGGTGGAAGTTTCTTATCAATTAAAAAACACTTGCAAGTATAAATATAGGTGCGAAATATGAGCGATATCCAAGATATTCAAAAATTAATTAATGATTTAAGAGAAATTCCTGCAATGCCAAACGTTGTTATGCAGGCAATTAACCTTGTAAAAAATCCTAATGCTAGTATTAAAGATTTAGCAAATATCATTTGCTATGATCAATCTTTAAGTGCAAAAGTTTTGACTCTTGTAAATTCAGCTTACTATGGATTTTCTCAACAAATTACTTCTATTAATAGAGCCTTAGCTCTTATCGGTATGGTAAAAGCTAAAAACTTGATTATTACAATCGCTATGCGTCCTATGTTTACTAGACAGAGTGATAAAGAACTTTGGAAACACTCTATTCGTGTTGCTGTAGGTTGCGAATATTTAGCAAAACATAAAAATCTTTTAAATCCAGATGAAGCTTTCGTTTTAGGTTTCATGCATGACGTTGGAAAAATGATTTTTAACATGAAAGATCCAAAATTCTACGAAGAAGTGAAAGATAGAATAGCTGCAGGTGAAAAAGCTATTGATATTGAATCTGAAAAATTTGGTTGCAACCATACGCAAGTTGGTATTATATTAGCAAAGAGATGGCAATTACCAGTTATTATTTCAAACGTAATGAAATATCACCATTCACCACAAGATTCTTCAATTCCAGTTGCTTGTTCTTTGGTAAACTTTGTAGATACCCTTGTTCAAGATAATTACAAATATGAAGATATTGATACTGAAATTACAAAAGTTTTAGGTATAGAATTATCAATCGGTAGAGCAGAAATGTTCAGAGATGATATACTTGAACAAGCAGATACATTATTTAATAAACTTTCAACATAAAATTAAATTAATAATAGAGATAGAGGCATAAATGCAAGAATCAGGAAATAACGTCTTATTCGTTACAAATGAAGACGAAATCGTAAATCAGTTATCAGACCAGTTAATTCTATTAAGAAACATTGACTGTATATTGATAAGACTTTATACAGATGCATGTGACGCTATTGATAAAGATAGACCTCAATCTATTATCATTACTTGCTCAAATAGAGAAGAAGAAGCTAGTTGTTTAGAAACAATTAAATTGATGAAACATCACACAATTGTTCCTATTATTCTTGTATTGAGAGAATATAACGAAGATTTTATCAAACTTGCAAACAAAGCTGGTATTAGTGATTGCGTGACAGTTGAATATGGTCATAGCGAAATCTTAATGAGAACAATTTGGAGTTTGCAAAAAAATGAAATGAGAGAAACTCACAAGAAAACAACTCGTCTTCTTGAACAATTGAAGGTTTTAGATCCTAAAACAGGTTTTTACACAACAAAACAATCAAAAAGAGTTTTTGCAAATGAAATTAGTTATTTGCAAGATAATAAATTAGATGCTGTATTAATGGCAATTACGCCAAATGAAAATGCAGGTATAAAGATTACAAAAGAAAAATTAGACGAAGTTGTAAAAGGCAACGTCCGTGGTTCCGATATCGTAATCATGCATACAGATAATATTTATTTCTTAATCCTTACAAACACAAACCTTTCAGGTGCAATGATTGTATGGTCAAGAATAATTAAAACAATTGGTGCAGAAGGCACAATTTGTGGATGTATCACAGATATTGCAACAAATCCTATTGATGATTTTGCAAAATTAATGGAAGATGCTCTAAAAGTTGCACTTACAGCTCCAAATAACTTTATCGCTATCAATAACGATAAAGAAGATGAAGATGTATGGTTAGAATCAAAGGGTGATAAGAGTTCTCACAACCTTAAGTTGTTCCAACAAATCTTTAAAAAGAAAATGGCATCAACGATTAGACCAATTTTCGAATTTGCTAAAAAATCAGCAAAAAGAAAATTACAAAAAATTAGTTTTGATATTAATGAAACACCTTCTAGTATTGAATTAACTCTTACAAAAGATGATAAAGTTTCAAAATTAAAAATAGAACATACAGGAACATCGTATTTGACTGTGCACTTTATCCATGAAGGTTTAGATAGCCCTGAAAATAAAAAAGCAAATATGGAATTTAATGAAATTACAGAACCAAAAATCAAAGATATTATTGATACATTTATTGTTGAATACTTGGGTTATGCTAATAAGTAAGGCACTCTATTAAACGACTTGTAAAACTTTTTTCTTTGTTGTAAATTTAGGTTGTACTTATAAATACAACAAGGAGATTTTCAAATGAGTGAAAGAAAATTAGTAGGAACAAACGAAATGTTCAAAAAAGCACTAGCTGGTGGTTATGCTATTGGTGCTTACAATGTTAACAATATGGAAATTTTACAAGGTATTGCAGAAGCAGCTGAAGAAACTCGTTCACCAATCATTTTACAAGTTTCAGCAGGTGCAAGAAAATATGCTAACCAAACTTATTTAATCAAATTAGTTGAAGCTGCATTAGCTACAACTACAGTACCTATCGCTTTACACTTAGATCACGGTGCTGATTTCGAAATTTGTAAAGCATGTATCGACGGTGGTTTCTCATCAGTTATGATTGATGGTTCAAGATTCCCATTCGAAGAAAATGTTGCAGTAACTAAAAAAGTTGTTGAATATGCTCACGAAAGAGGAGTTTCAGTAGAAGCTGAACTTGGTAAATTAGCTGGTGTTGAAGATGACGTTAAAGTTTCTGACAAAGATGCTAAATATACAAACGTTCATGAAGCTGTAGAATTTGTTAAACAAACTGGTTGTGATTCATTAGCTATCGCTATTGGTACTTCACACGGTGCTTACAAATTTAAAGGTGAAGCAAAATTAGACTTTGACAGATTAAAAGAAATTAAAGATGCATTAAAAGAAGCTGGTTTCGGTGATTACCCAATCGTTCTTCACGGTTCTTCTTCAGTTCCAAAAGAATTCGTAGAAAAATGTAATAAATTCGGTGGTAACTTACCAGATGCACAAGGTGTTCCAGAAGATATGTTAAATTACGCTTCTAAACACGGTGTTGCTAAAATCAATATCGATACAGACTTGAGATTAGCAATGACATCTACTATCAGAGAATTCTTCATCGAACATCCTGAAAAATTCGACCCACGTGAATACATGGGACCTGGTAGAACAGCTGTTAAAGAAATGGTAATGCACAAAATGAGAGATGTATTAGGTACAGCTGGTCACGCTGATGACTAATAATTAATCTCAATAAAATTAGTTAAAAACAGAGAGCCAAAAGCTCTCTGTTTTTTTATGAAATATTTTATGACTTTTATTTATTTTAATATTTTGTTGTAAAAAATTTTTGTTTAATATAAACTTAATCATGCAGAAGTTTTATGGCTATGGCTGCCATAATCTTCCTAGATACATACAACCTTAAATAAAGAAAGGAAAATGAAAATGCCAAAAATGAAAACACACAGATCAGGTGCTAAAAGATACAAAATCACTGCATCTGGTAAAATCGTAAGAAGACAAGCTGGTAAAGGTCACTTACTTGCAAACAAAGACGTAAGCCGTAAAAGAAGACTCTCTAAAATGGTAGAAATTTCAGAATCACAAGTGAAATTAGTATCAAAAGAGTTACCATACAAGAAATATTCAAGATAGGAGAGTTAGAAAATGAGAATTGTTAGAGGAAACGTTAGTCGTAAAAGACATAAAAAAATCTTAAAATTAGCTAAAGGCTTTATCGGTGCTAGAAGCAGAATCTTTAAAGTTGCAAACATCGCTGTAATGAAAGCATTGAAATATGCTTACAGAGATAGACGTATGACAAAACGTAATATGAGAAGATTATGGATTGTTAGAATTAATGCAGCTGTTAGAGAACAAGGCATGAGCTACTCAAGATTTGTAAATGCTTGCAAAAAAGCTGATATCTTAGTTAACAGAAAAATGTTAGCAGATTTAGCTGTTAACGATCCAGAAGCTTTTACAGTAGTTGTAGAAACTGCTAAAGCAGCTTTATAATTACGAAAGTTTTATACTAAATTAAAAAGAGTTGAAGAAATTCAACTCTTTTTTTATTTTTAGGATTAGTTTTTTAACCCTCATCAGTCCATACGGACAGATTCTCCCTTAAAAAGGGCGAAGCAATCAAGTCAATTTCCTCGCCCAAAATTCTGCGCTCGCATTACACGGCAACGCTCACAACTGCAACGAAAACCTCAACGTTTTCGTTGACAGTTGTTCGACTTTCGCTACACTCATGCCTCTGCTCGCTTGGGTGAGGGTTTCTGGATGTTGCAAAATTCTACAATTGTAAATAATTGTAAATATGGATTTAAAATGGCTAAAACTCAAGTATAATGCACAATATGGTATGATATGATATGAGGTGAGGGAAAATATATCCTAAAGTCATGAATAAATATTCCGATAGATAAACTGTTAGGAAACAGTGAATAAGGAATTTTATCATGGGTTTAACAGCAGCTTATCATAATGCATTAAAAAACAAACCATCTAGCTTAGAATTCAAATCTTTAGTGGAAAATAATAATAAATTGCAAACTTTAGTTGCTGATGAGGCAAAATCTTTAATTAAAAATAACAATGAAGTTGATAGTGTTGATTTAACAAATAGACAAAGTGAAGAACAATTAGTAAATAATTATATTAATAGTTTAAATGAGAACCAAAAAAGTAACTTATTAAAAGACTTTTTGGGTTCTGCAGTTGATTCTGTAGTTTCGTTATTCAATGTTGATGAACCAAAAATTCCTACAATTGATCCTGAAACAATAAACAATGCTGCAACAGATACAACATTGATTGGCGACGATAATGCAGGTACAGACCCAATGACATCAAAAGTTATGGAATATGCTGAATTAGATGATAGAGCTTTAGCTTCAAAATTGAACGAAGTTGAATCTCAATTGGCTGAACTTGAACTTGAAGCTAATGAATTGAATGCAAAATATGATCATACATTTCCTGATAAAAACGCTTTAGAAGAATCTAAAAAAGCTTTTGACGACATTTCAACTCGTAAAAGTGCATTATGGGATGAACGATTTAAAATTGTTGCAGCACAAACATATAAACGAGAATCAAAAATTATTGAAAAAATGACTCCTGAGCAAAAAGCTGAGTTAGAAGCTATCAATAATGAAATGACTCCTATTATGGAAAAAATAGATGAAATTTATCAAAAAGAAATTGATGCAACTGAAAGATATCTTGATGCTCAACCAAAAGCTGTAAGTGGTGAAATTTCTCAAGAAGCTTACGAAGCAATTGCTGATGAACGTGAGACATTAATCAATATGTTAAATAGCTTGTATTCACAATTAGCTCCATTAGAAGAAAAACGTGATGAATTGTTTGATGCTGTACAAGGTACTCCAGTAGCAGAAACTCCAGTGTATACTCCATCAACTAAAGCTCCAGAAACTCCTGCTACATCAACTACAACAACTGGTACAACAACTAGCTCATCAGAGAAATCTGCAACTACAGAAGGTGGTAAACACAAAACATTAGCAGATAAGATAGCAGAAAATGATGAAAGTAATTCAATGTTAGGTGTTCCAACAACATCTACAACTAAAACAACTACTACTAAAACTTCATCTTCAACAAATAACACAAACAACAAAGGTGGTTTAAAGTCAAACATCTTTACAAAAGTTGCAGGTAAAGTAAACACAGAAACTTTAGAGGGTGTTTTAGATGCAATGGCTAAAAAAGGCTTGTCTGAAACTTTCACAAACGCAAGAAAAGTTGGCGACCAAGTAGGTGTTGATTTTACAAAACGTCAATTTTTAAGCGCATTAGACGGAAAACGTGTTTAATAAGAATGTAGGTTGGGGTTTCTCCCCCAACAAAAATAAAACAGGGGCGAAGCCATAGGCTTCGCCCCTGTTTTATTAAAATTATAAGCTCTAATTTTAAAGTTCGTGTCTACCTTCAATTGCTTTTGCCAAAGTAACTTCGTCAGCATATTCTAAATCTGTTCCAACAGGTAGGCCGAAAGCAATTCTTGAAATCTTTATATTGAAAGGTTTAATTAATCTTGAAAGATATAAGCTTGTTGCTTCGCCTTCTACAGAAGGTGAAAGAGCAAGAATAACTTCTGTAACTTCATCATTTGTAAGGCGAGTTAAAAGTTCTTTTATTCTAATATCTTCTGCTCCAATACCGTCAATTGGTGAAATTAAACCCTGTAGAACATGGTACAAACCTTTATATTCATTGGTTTTTTCAATTGCAATTAAATCTTTTGTTTCTGCAACAACACAGATTGTATTTCTTTCTCTGCTTGTTGAAGAACAAATTTCGCAAGGGCTTGTAGATGACAAGTTAAAACAAATTTCACAAGCCTTTGTGTTTTCTTTTGCTTCAATCATTGCATTGGCAAATTTTTCAATCTCAGGCATTGGCATTTTTAACATGTAAAAAGCTAGTCTTTGAGCTGATTTCGGTCCAATTGATGGAAGTTTTTGAAAATATTCAATTAATGTCGCAATTGATTTTGGATATATCATTAGAACAATCCTGGAATACTGATTCCACCTGTAATAGCTTTCATTTTAGCTTCCATTTTTGCAGAAGCTTCTTCTGTAGCTTGTTTAATGGCAGTTGTGATTAGGTCTTCTAACATTTCAACTGAGTCTTCATCAACTGAGTCTGGATTTTCAGCATTGATTG
This sequence comes from uncultured Candidatus Melainabacteria bacterium, assembly GCA_934693165.1. Lineage (GTDB taxonomy): Bacteria > Cyanobacteriota > Vampirovibrionia > Gastranaerophilales > Gastranaerophilaceae > UBA791. The sequence goes on along the minus strand of CAKUUX010000009.1, from coordinate 48,094 downwards.
CTTCTTTAGAAAGTTTGATTGATTTGAATTGAGCTTTGCCGTCTAAAGTTACTTTTACAGCTCCATTTTGAACTTCTACTGTAATTTCTTCATTAGCTAATTCGTTTTGAGTCTCTTGCAATTTTTTTTGAATTGTTTGAGCTTTCTTCATCATTCCCATTATATCCATTTTAAAAATCTCCTCATTTTTGGTTTTTGTCGCTTTTTTATTATACAATAAAGTTATGAATTACAACACTTATTTATCGGAAAGTTTTAAAAACGGACAGTTAATGAGATGGACATATATGCCCCTTGTTGTATATATTGCCCCTATGAATTTTTATTCAAAGCAAGGGCAGGATTACAAGTATAAAAATATGGTAATCAAAGCTCTTGAAACTTGGCAAAAAGCATCTGCTGGGCAAGTTCAAATAAGATTAGCAGAAGATTTATTATCTTCTAATGTGAACATTGAATGGCGAAGAGTCGACAGAAAAGCTCTAGGTCATTGTTTATTTAATTATGATACTCAAAATAGATTGTTTAGCGCAGAAGTATCAATAGGTTTATCTGATGGTGTTATTCATCAACAATATATGTCAGATGATGAGGTTTATCATACAATCTTACACGAAATCGGTCATGCGTTGGGATTAGGTCATAGTCCTTACAAATCAGATATTATGTACACTCCACATCAATATGGAATGGTAAATCTTTCTCAAAATGACTGTGCCTCACTTCAATGGTTGTATAGGCTTCCACAAGGAGCTACAGTAAATCAAATTGCTTCTAAATATGGAGTTGGAGGTTCAAATATTGATGAAGTAATTGCAAGAGTTGTTGAAAAAGGTTACAAATCAGAGTTTGAAAAAATTAAAGAAGGAATAAATATTGCACCTAAAAAAGATTTAATGGAAGAGCATTCAAATATTGGTGATTTAAAAAAATATAACTTATCTTTACAAAACATTCACCTGTCACCAAAGGTTACAAGCTATTTGACAGGTCGTAAAATTGAAAATGTACAAAAAGATGACGAAAAATAATTTTGCGTGTATAATGTATTTTGTAAAACAAAAATAATTACAAAATGAATATAATAAAAAACCTTATATATATAATAAAAGAACATATTTTTAACAGAATAGCTTATGGAAATAAGCTTAGTATGTGTGCTATTTTGTTGAAAGATGAAAATAGAAAATAGTTCTAAAATTTATTATATAAGGTCATAAGGAAACAAAAATGACAATACAAGATTGGTTCGATAAAAGAAAAGAAGCTCAACTTGAAAGACGTAAAATCGAAGGTAGAGTTGAAGAAGATAACAGCCCAAGTCTTTGGACAAAATGTGTACATTGTGATGCACAAATTTTAAAAACAGACTTGGAAGCAAACGACATGGTTTGCCCTGTTTGTGAATACCATTTCAGAATAAATGCTAGAACAAGAATTAATCAATTATTTGATGAAGGCACATTTGAAGAATTATTCTCAAACATAAAACCTACAGACCCACTAGAATTTACAGATACAGAGCCTTACAAAGAGAGATTAGAAGCAGCTCAAAAGAAAACAAACTTAAACGATGCTGTAATAACTGGGGTTGGTGAAATTGAAGGTCATAAATTGGCTGTAGCTATTATGGATTTTGATTTCATGGGTGGTTCAATGGGTAGTACCGTTGGTGAAAAAATCGCTAAAATTATGGAAGAAGCTATTGAAAGAAGAATTCCAGTGATGGTAGTAACATCATCAGGTGGTGCGAGAATGCAAGAAAGTGCTTTGAGCTTAATGCAAATGGCAAAAACCTCTTGTGCAGTTGCAAAACTTGATGAAGAAGGTATCTTATACTTATGCTTGTTAACAGAACCTACATTTGGTGGTGTTACAGCAAGTTTTGGTACTTTGGGTGATATTATCATTGCTGAAAAGAATGCAAGAATCGGTTTTGCAGGTAGACGTGTTATTGAACAAACTATTCGTCAAAAACTTCCGTCTGACTTCCAAACAGCCGAATATTTGCTAAAAAATGGTCAAGTTGACGTAATATCAGCGAGAAAAGATTTAAGAAAGAATATTTCTAACATCTTAGCTCTTCATAAGTTATAAGCTAAATAAGAAAGTGTCGGTGCTATGGCAGTTTTAAAATTTGAAAAAAACATAATGGATATAAAAGAAAAAATTAAAGAATTACAACAATTAAGTTCGGAGTCAGGAATGAATTTAGAAAAAGAAATTGAATCTTTTGAACAACAGGCAAAGGATTACCAAAACGAAATATATTCTCATCTATCGATTGAAGACAAATTGCAAATTGCAAGACATTCAGATAGACCAAACTTTTTAGAATATATGGACTTGATGTGCGAAGATTTTATTGAATTCCATGGCGATAGAATGGGTTGTGATGATAGAGCCATAATCGGTGGTATGGCAAAATTAGACGGCAAGCCAATTATGTTTGTTGGTACACAAAAAGGTAAAAATACAAAAGAAAACCTTGAACATAACTTTGGTATGCCTCAACCACAAGGTTATAGAAAAGCATTAAGATTATTTGAACATGCAAGTAAATTTAATATTCCAATTGTAACTTTAATTGATACTCCGGGTGCATATCCAGGTGTAAGTGCAGAAGCAACTGGTCAAGGTATTGCTATTGCCACAAACTTACGTGACATGGCAAAATTAAAAGTTCCAGTAATTGCTATTATCACTGGTGAAGGCTGTAGTGGTGGGGCTTTAGGACTTGCTGTTGCAAATGAAGTTCTTATGCTTGAATACGCATATTATACAGTTATTTCACCAGAAGGTTGTGCATCAATTCTTTGGAGAGATTCTTCTCTTGCCGCAACTGCTGCAGAAGCCTTAAAGATTTCTTCAGAAGATTTACTTCACTTAGGTATTATTGATGGAATTGTTAAAGAACCTTTGGGTGGTGCTCATACAAATCATCAAGAAATGGCTAATAATTTAAAAGAAAGCATTTTAGCAAGTTTGAAAAAATATTCTAAAATGTCTGCTTCTAAATTAAGAGAGCAAAGATATAACAAATACAGAGTTATGGGTGAATGCGTTGAATAATCAAGAGCAATACTATGAATTGAGATTTGTTATAAATCCTGAAATGGAAGAAGAAATTTCAAACATGTGTTTTGAAATCTTTGATTGTGACGGTGTCATTCTTGAAGAAGAAGCTTTTAAAGATTTAGAAATGATTTCTACTACAAAAGGAACGTTAAAAGCATTTATAAAAGACCCAGAAAATATTGCAGAAAGATTAAAATCTGCACGTGAAATGATGATTGCACGTGGTTTTTCAGAAGAAGATTTGGGTAGTTGGGAATTTACTGTTACAAAAATCGAAAATGAAGACTGGTCTAAAAAATGGAAAGAAAAATGGGATGTAACACACGTTACAGACAAGATTACTGTTGTTCCAACTTGGATTGAATATCAACCAAAAGACCATGAAGTAATCATAAAACTTGATCCAGGTTGTGCTTTTGGTACAGGAACTCACCAAACGACTCAGCTTTGCATGAAAGCTTTAGAAAAATATATGCCTGAAAATGCAGAAGTTGCTGATATCGGTATGGGTTCTGGAATTTTAGCGATTTTAGCTAAAAAATTAGGTGCTACAAAAGTTTATGGCTGTGATAATGATGAAACCGTTATTCAAACAGCTATTGATAACGCTAAATTGAACGATTGTACTGATATTACGTTTGAATTAAATACTGCCGATAAAATTAAAGATAAATTTGATTTTGTATGCGCAAATATTTTACACAACGTTTTGTTTGAAATTATGGGTGATTTGAAAAATATTATGAAAGATAACGCTTATTTATCTTTGAGTGGTATTTTAGATGAGAAAAAGCCTGTTGTGCTTGAAGCAATTGAAAGAGAAAATTTAAAAATTGTTGAAGAAATTCACCAAGATCAATGGACTTCATTTGTTGTTACAAAGTAGATTAAAATGCAAAGTATTGCGTAAAGTATAAATATACGTTATAATAAGAGTATAACAAGTGGCATTTAGCGAAAGCTAAAATTTTACACCACATTGTTTTTTATTTATGGACTAGCGCTAGGACGGCAATCATAAGCGCTAGTTCCTGTTTATTGAACAGAATTGCTATAATATAAAATATTACGGCTAGCGTTCTGATTTTGGTCATAAGCAACACCTCCAATCTCGACGTTAATACCGTCGTTCAAAGAACTGTGTGGTGTCCACTTGCTATACAATTATTAATGTACAAAACTACGTATAATAATTATACATATTTTTGTTTGTAAAACATACTCTCATTATTGTATTTTTAAATTAAAAACGTCTAATAACACTTCTTTCAAGTGCTCTAACAATTTTTGTAGGCATATTTTCGTTGTCATTGATTGAACCTACAAGGATAGTTTTTGTGCCAGCAAATTTTCCAACTAAAATATCTGTTAGAGGTCTATCTCCAACCATTACAACTTCTTTTGGTTTAACAGAAATTAATCGAATTAATTCTTTAACCTTTTTAGGATTTGGTTTATTTGCGCATTCAACTACCTTAAAAGGAATAGCTTTTTTTGTAAGTTTTGTATATTCAGGGTTTTTATTATTAGTCACAATTGCAATATAAAAATCTTTTTTCAATTTTTCAAACCATTCCATTGTTTTAGGAGTAAATTTACCAGATTTAGAAACCATAATTGTACTATCCAAATCTAAGAATATAGCTTTAATACCCATATCTAATAGCATTTTTGGAGTGATTTCATAAATGTTTTTTAGATTATAATCCGGTTTAATTATCATTATTTTTGATTTCCTTAGTTCTTGCAAGAGCAAATTTATAATTTTTTGGTGCTCTTTCAAATCTTATATACAATTCGTCATTTGTATTTGCAACATCAGTTTCTTCGCCAGTTTTTTTGCTGATAATTTGAGTCGCACAAGTGAAATATTGTTCGTCAGGTGTGATAATTTCAATTTCTTGACCTTTTAAAAATTTGTTTTTAGTCTTAACTAAATACAAATCTTCACCTTCTTTTTTATCCCAAAATTCGCACAAGAAATCAGCACCAGCCAAACCTTTTGAAATTTCATAACTATAGCTTTCAGAATTGTTATTTCCAAGATAGAAACCTTGTGTATAACCTCTGTTACCAACTTTTTTAAGTTCTTCATAGTATTTGTGCAAATCGCAATTTGGGTTTTCAAAAACTTCATCAATTGCAGAACGATAAGCCTTTGTTACAGCAGAAACGTAGTACAAGCTCTTTGTTCTACCTTCAATTTTAAGTGAATCCACGCCTGCATCTATAAGTTCTCTCAAATATTCTACAAGACATAAATCTTTTGGGCTTAAAATATGTGTTCCTCGGTTGTCTTGATTAATTTCAAAATATTGTCCTGGGCGAGTTTCTTCTAGTAATTTATAACTCCAACGGCATGGTTGAGCACAATTACCGTGGTTAGCTTTTCTTTCGCCATAAGTCATATAATCACTTAACAAGCATCTTCCAGAAAAAGATACGCATTGAGAACCATGAACAAATACTTCTGTTTCAATATCAGGTACTTTTTCCTTTATTTCTTTAACATCCTTAATAGGCAATTCTCTTGCTAGAATTACTCTTTCAGCTCCTAAATCCTTCCAGAATTTAACTGCTTCATAGTTTAGAATATTTGTTTGCGTACTTACGTGAATTGGTACATTTGGCATATATCTTCTAACAACGTTAAATACACCAAAGTCTGTTAAAATAATCGCATCTGGATTACTTTCTATAATTTTATCCATCGCTTGTTCAAGAAGTTTTATATCTTGATTAAAAGCAAAAATGTTTAATGTTAAATAAGCTTTAACATTGTGCTGATGAGCAATATCTATAGCCTCTTTAAGGTTATCGAGCGTAATAAGTTCGCCCTTTCTCATTGCACGTAGACTAAAGTCTACAACGCCTAAATATACAGCATCTGCGCCGTATTCAATTGCATATTTTAATTTTTCGATATTACCTGCCGGTAACAATAATTCTGGTTTCTTCATATTTTTATTTTAACTTAAAAGATTTTTTTAAACAATTATGTTAATATTATAAAAAAGGAGAATCCAACTTATGTTATTAGAAATATTAGGCATGGCTATGATAAATCCAACGTTAGATAATATGGAAAACTTGGATAGAATAGCTTATGAAAATAAACACATTAAAACTATTGAAGTCGTAAAAGATAATTATTCAGGTGAATACGATTTCCCTCATAGATTTGATAATTTTAACAAATATTATTCAGAACACGAAACTGAAATCAAAAATGTAATTGAAGACTTTAATTCAAGAAAAATGAAAAATGAACAATATTTGAAATGGGTAAGTTTGCCTCAAGAACAATTGAAAGGTCATTTAACTGAAATTTATTCTCAAGCTAATAAATTAAAAATGAGAAAAGATAAAATTAATAGACCTCTTGTAGTTCTTGGTATTGGTGGTTCTAAACACACTTCAGAATTTTTATTAAACATGACTGGTTATAATGACAAAGATGTTTATTTCTATTCTGATATTGACCCTCTAAGTTTTGAGAATTTTATTAAAAGTACAAAAGTTGGCATTCAGAACTTAAACTTTTTAGTTGTGTCTAAATCAGGTCAAACTTTTGAAACTCAAGATGCATTCAAAAGATTTGAACAAGAATTGATTGATTACTATATAGCAAACGGTGTTAGACCAAAAGATGCTCGTGTGAAAGCCCAACAACACTTTGCAATTTGTACTGACAAATTTGCAAAAGAAGAAAATTTGAGAGAACAAGTTAGAAATAATCCAAACTATATTCAAAACTTGTATGTACATGATGGTGTTGGTGGTAGATTTTCAATGTTTGATGACGCAAGCTTATTTGTACTAGCATACGCAGGCGTTCCTCAATCATACACAACAAGAATTTTACAAGCAGCACAAAAAGTTTCTAACAAATCAACTGACCCAAGCGATATTCAAAATAACATTGCAATGAAAAATGCTATGTTTAATGCTTATTCAAGAAGTAAAGGTCACAAAATTCTATATCAACAATATTTTGGTAGATTTTTTGAACAAGGTGGAGAAAATTGGGGTAAACAACTTTACCTAGAATCTCTAAAAGATTTTGATTATATGGCATCTAAAGCTCCAGATAGTATGCATTATGCAACAGAAGGACTTTACAATCACGTTAATAGAAAAAATTATTACGTAGTGATGACAACAATTGATCCAAATGTTTCTACAAACTATAAGCACTACACAGCAGCGATTAAAGATACTTATACACAAGAAAATCCTTTAATCTTAGAAACTCTGGCTGTTGAAGGCGATTCTATTAAGCCTGAAGCAATTGGTGAATATATTCAAACAAAACATTTTGAAATAGTTTATACAGGTTGTATGAGAAGAGCTTTGAATAAACATCATAAAAATGACATCTATATTCAATATCCTGAAGTAATGCAATTTAATGTAGAATTGTACAAAAAGAAGTTTAAAATCAAAAAAGAAGATTTTAAAAAGCTAAACGATTCTGATGTAAACAGATTTCATCTTCAAGAAGATTATGAAAAATATAATGTTGTTCCCGGCAGAAAAAATTAGTTTTATACTTTGATAATAAAAAGATAGGCGAAGCCGTTGGCTTTGCCTATCTTTTTATTTGCGTTATCTCGGCGAGAGATATTTATTTTATTTCATTGCTCTGCTCGGGTTGTCTTTGCTCCTGTCAAATCATAGATTTGAAACGTCACGGATATTATGTTTCGTGTCTTGCTCGTCTTTGCCTTCGCAAAGCCGACACCGACACTCCACATCGGCTACACTGTCTTGCTCGTTCGCGTTACACTACGTTTCCTTTTATCCGTAAGGCATTAAATCTGATAATATGCCTAACGGCTTAAAGTCAACTACGGAGACAGGCTCACAAATTTCGCTCTGGCTCAACTGTTCGCTTTGTCAAACGGCAATTCCGAGTTTTGCTATCGTGATTTCATCACTACTGCAAAAACTCTCCAGCCTCTGCTCACTCGCGCTACTTATGTTGAGCAGGATTGTAAGTGCTCTTCAAGTATAATTCTCTAACTTGTTTGTAATCAGCTTCTGCTGGAGCATCACTCATCAAGTCTTTAGCTGCTGAGTTTTTAGGGAATGCGATTACGTCACGGATAGAATCTGTTCTTGCAAGTAATGCAATCATTCTGTCTAAACCGATAGCTAAACCAGCGTGTGGTGGTGTACCGTATTGTAATGCATTAACCATAAAGCCAAATTTTTGTTGAGCTTCTTCTTCAGTCAAGCCTAAAGCTTTAAAGATTTTCTTTTGAACTTCTGGTGAGTGAATTCTAACTGAACCACCACCTAATTCTGTACCGTTATAAACGATATCGTAAGCGATTGATTTAACGTTACCCAAATCACCACTATCAAGTTTGTCTAAGTCTTCCATACAAGGTGATGTGAATGGGTGGTGCATTGCCATAAATCTTTGTTCTTCATCTGACCATTCAAACATTGGGAAATCTACTACCCAAAGTAATGCGTGTTTTGATTCGTCAATTAAATTCAAAGCTTTACCAAAATGTAATCTTAATCTACCCATAATATCGTAAACTAATTTTGGTTTGTCTGCTACGAAGAAGATAATATCGCCATCTTGAGCTTGTGCTCTATCTTTGATTTGTTGAGCTTGTTCTTCAGTAACGAATTTCAATACTGGTGATTTTGCAGTACCATCTTCGTTGTAAATAATGTTAGCTAAAGCTTTTGCACCGAATGATACAGCTAATTTTGTAATATCATCAATTTCTTTTCTTGAGTATTTAGCGCCACCTGGAATTCTGATACCACGAACTATACCACCTGCTTCAAGAGTTTTCTTAACAATATCAAATTCTGATTGTAAAATGATATCACCAATATCAAATAATTCTAAGCCAAATCTTGTATCAGGTTTATCAGAACCAAATCTATCCATAGCTTCTTGCCATGGCATTTGGATGAATGGAGGTTTTACTTCAACGCCTGCAGCTTTGAAACCTTCAACAATCAAGCCTTCAACAAGTTCAATAATATTTTTTTGTTCAACAAATGACATTTCGATATCGATTTGTGTAAATTCAGGTTGTCTGTCAGCACGCAAGTCTTCATCACGGAAGCATTTAGCGATTTGATAATATCTTTCAACACCACCAACCATTAATAATTGTTTGAAGATTTGTGGTGATTGAGGAAGTGCATACCATTTACCAGGTTGTACACGAGATGGTACTAAGTAATCTCTAGCACCTTCTGGAGTTGTTTTGATAAGGATTGGTGTTTCAACTTCTAAGAAATCATTACCATTTAAATAATTTCTTACAGCTTGTACAACTTCATGTCTTAATTTTAATTTGCTATACATTTGAGGACGTCTGATATCTAAATAACGATATTTTAATCTTACGTCTTCTGAAACACTGTCATCATCTAAAACAAATGGAATTGGTTTTGCTTCAGATAAGATTTCTACATATTCTGGATAAATTTCAACTTGACCAGTTGGAAGTTTGTCATTATAAGTTTCTTCTGGTCTTCTTGTTACTTTACCTTTAATAGTGATTACGTATTCACTTCTAATTTTTTCAAAAACTTTATGGATTTCTGGATTTTTTTGAGGGTCAGAAACTAATTGGAAAAATCCTGTTCTATCTCTTAATTCAATAAAAATCATACCACCTAAGTCACGAACACAATCAACCCAACCAGAAAGTGTTACTTCTTGGTCGATGTTTGATAAGTTAAGTTCGCCACAATTGTTTGTTTTCATTCTTAATTGCATATCTTATCTTCCTTCTTCTTCTTTAATACAATTATCTTATCAAAAACAAATAAAATTGTGTAATTTTTTTTAATTTATATAGATTTTTTGCAAAAAAAAAGGAACTCATTTTGAGCTCCTAAAATTTTGTTTTCCTCGTTTTTTAATTTTACCTATTTCCCAATTCCTTTATCCGATGATAAAAATCTTTTTTTGTTTTTTGAGTTGATTAAGCTACAACTTTTGAAACGAAGTTGCAAATGTCATAAATTGTATCTTGTACAAATTCTTTTGCTAATGTTGAAACTGGTTTATTTTCAATGTGATCGAAGATGAAATAGATAGGATCTTGAGAATTGTTGAATCTCATTCTTCTGTCATTTTTGTTTAAGTATTCAAAACTATCTCTGTTTTGTGCAATTAATGTACCGAAGTCTGCCATTTTCTCTATCTCTCTCGTTCTCGCTTACATTTATATAAAGTTAACTTTGATTAAAAAATTGCCTTTTTTGAAGAGTTTTTCTTAATATTTCTTAATACTCAGACAGCACACCTAAAAAATAGCTGTGCAAAATGAAGATAGATTTTCCCAATTGTATTTATATAAAGTATTTTCCTGTTCGAAAATTGCCTTTTAATCTATAATTGAGTTTTGGGCTATTTGTTTAAAGCTTTTACTTCTTCTATAGCTTTTTCTATAGTAGGTTTCCAATTGTTCATTTCTTCATTTACTATTGGTTTTACAGATGTGAACCATCCACAATCTTTGCCTGTCAAATCAAACCATCTTGCTTCGTAGTTCCAGTTAAATAAGCCGATAGTTTTTTTGCCCAATGCGCCTGCCAAATTTAAAATACAATTATCACTTGTAATTATTATATCGCAATTTTCTACTAAACTTGCCGTATCTGAAAAATCTTTAATTACGTTATTAAACACGTGAATTTTATTATTTTTAAAAATCTTGTATTCTTTTTCATCTATATCAATTGTTAGAGAATAAAGTTCAACATTTTCAAGATTATCAAAAGGTAAAAACTCTTTTAATGGTATATCTCTCAACTGTTTGCCTTTTATATTACCCATAAAAGCAAAACCTATTTTTAATTTATCATTATCAAAATATTTTTTCTTATATTTTTGTGTCAAATCACAGTTTGTTTTTAAATACCCACCACCAACTGAAATATTTTCTTTTGTTAATTTCAAAACTGATGGAATAGACATTGTAGGAATATGGTAATCATATTCCAATTTAGTTATATCTGTTTGATTTATTGGTAAAACTTCTATATCTTTAAAACTTTCTTTTAATAAAGAACAAACTTCACCTTGAGCCAAAAATATAAATTTTTTTGCAGTTTTTAATATTCTTGGAAGATAACCACTCATCAAGAATGTATCCCCAAAACCTTGCTCTGATTGAATAAGAAGCGTTTTATTTGACAAATTTTCTCCTTTCCAAAGAGGTTTGTCTGATTTTATATAAATATTTTTGTACGTATCAACTTCAAAACGGTTGTCATAATATTTGTAGAAATTTTCAAAATCTCCTATTTTCAAGCAAAACATTGAATATTCTAATAAATCTTCTTTTGTAATTCCGCCAAGCTTAAACAATTTATCCCAATACATTTTAGCGATATTTGTGTTGTTAACAAGAGCAGAAGCCAAAGCAATATTTCTTGTAGTTTTTTGTGAAAGAGGATTTATTTCATCAGCTTTTAGATAAAATTCCAGTGATTCAAAAGCATCTTCAAGATTTCGTCCATGATTTACATACAAGTTGTTATATAACATTCCTAACATATTATAATCTTCTGCTGATAAATTTTCTTCTCCAACAACTTCAGCGTATTTAAACAAATAAGAAAGTGCTGTTGTTGTTTTATTTATTTGTGTGTAGAATTTGCTCAAATCTTTATACAGCAATGCATTGTCTTGAGGAATTATTGTTTCAAGATATTCTAAAAATTCTTCTTCCAAATCATATTGTTCAAGTTTGTATAAGCAAATTATGTAATTTATTAAAATGTATATATCTTTTTGGATATATTGCAAAACTTCTGTATAGCAAAGCGAAGCCTTTGAATAATCGCCTTTTTCTACGTATAAGTTGCCAAAGTGTATAAGTTTTGAAAAATATTCTTGTCTGATTTTATTGATTTCTTTTAGTATAATTTCTTGTGTTTGTTCATCTGCATCTTTGAAGGTTTTTAAATAATTTTGATATTTTTCAAAAGTCTTAATAGAATCTATGATTTTTCCTTGTTCAAGTAGTGCAAGGTGAACAACACTTTGAGTCTGAAGTTTTAATAGATTATCCATAAATTTTTCCTTTTATTTTTCAGCTATTTGTTTAATTTCTTCTGTAACTTTAGAAATTGAAGTTTTCCAATCGTCCATTTTTGGATTAACAAATGGCTTTACAGATTTGAACCATCCACAATCTTCGCCAGTTAAATCATACCAACGGTACTCGTAATACCAGTTAAATAAGCCATAAGTTTTTTTATTCATTGCTCCTGCAAGGTTAAGAATAACGTTATCAGCAGAGATTATGATATCGCAATTATCAATAATTGAGGCTGTGTACGTGAAATCGTGCATATAATCTGCAAGAACATTTACTTTATTGTTTTTAAAATCTACAAAATCCTTTTCTGTAAGATCTTTTGCAAGAGAATAAAGCTCAATTCCTTCAATATTATCAAGTGGTAAAAATTCAGAAACAGGAATATCTTTTAGGTGAATATTTCCTGTAACTTTTTTATTACCAGCAAAAGCTATACCAATTTTTAGTTTATCGTTATTAAAAAATCTCTTTTTAAATTCTTCTGTTAAACCTGAGTTTGCAAAAAGATATTGAGAATCAAATGACAAATCTTCAACAGGTAAATCTAAAGCTATTGGAATTGACATTGTTGGAATGTAGTAATCAAAATCCAGTTTTGTTACATCATCTTGAATAGGTAATACTACAAGATTTTCAAGGTTTGAAAAACTTTCACCAATAAGACTTAACAAGTGATTTTGAACAACAAAAATAACTTTCTTTGCAAGTTTTGTTAATCTTGGAATAAAACCTGACATCAACAAGGTATCGCCAAATCCTTGTTCAAAATGTACAAGTAGAGTTTTATCTGCTAAATTTTCACCTTTCCACATTGGCTTATCTCCAATATTTGGAAACCAATTTGGATTCTGTTCTCTAACAAATCTTTCATCATAGTTTTCATAAAAACCTTTTACATCTTTTTGTTTAAGGCTAATGATTGATTTATGAAACAAATCTTCATGGCAAATTGGTTTTATGCCCAAGATTTTTCTAAGATATTCTTCTTGTGTTTTATAATCATTCATAACGTTAGCTGTATAAATGATATTTCTTAAGATACCTTTGTTATTTGGATTTAGACTATCTGCTATTTTTAAATTTTCAATAGTTTTTTCACAATATTGAATATCATGAGTCTTATCATACAAGGCATAATTAAATCCTGCTAAAATTGAATAATCGTTATAGGAGATTTTTGCTTCAGCAGTTTCGTTTATATAGTTATTGAAATATTCGATTGCTTTTTCGTATTCACCTATTTTTTCATACATCATTGCAGTTTCTTTGCATAATTCTGGATTGTTTTTAGGTAATACTGAGTGAAGTTGGGCGATAATTTTGTTTCGTAATTCAATTTGTCCCATTTTATCTAAACATAAAGCGTAATCAATAAGGCACAAAACGTTATCTGACCAATATCTTACAACTTCTGTTAAACATATTAGAGCGTTATCATAATTTTTTTCTTCAATATATTTTTTAGCAAGATTGTGTAACTTACCTAAAAAAGCTATTTTTACGGTTGTAATTTCTTTTACGATTTTTATTTGAGTATCGTTATCTGCGTTAACGAAAGTTCCTAAAAATCCCATATATTTTTCAAAGGATTTTATAGCTTCAAGTATATTTTCTTCGTCAAGTAGCGATAATCCAATAATTCTTTGTGTTTTTAACTGCAATAATGAATTCATTTTAACTTCCTTTTTCTTACTAAATATGATATCAAATTGTAGCTAAAATAAAAACCGTTTATAAGGTGTAAATAATAGATTTGTAATTATATTTTTAAGTGGTATAACTAAATTATGAATTAGACAAAATTTAGAGGAATTTTTATGGAAAAGAATGCAGAAAACTTACATATTTTAAGACACTCTTGTTCACACATTATGGCTCAAGCTGTTCAAAGCTTATTCCCACAAGCAAAATTAGCTATTGGCCCAGCTGTTGATAATGGATTTTATTACGATTTCGATTTAACAGATGGTTATTCTTTTACACACGAAGATTTAGAAAAAATCGAAAACAAAATGAAAGAAATTTTAAAACAAAATCTTACATTTGAAAAATATGAAATTGAAGATGTAGATGCTAAGATTGCAGAATTTAAAGCCGAAGGTGAAATCTACAAGGCAGAACTTTTAGAAGAACATAAAAATGACCATCCTACATTATATTTAACAAAAGATAAAGATGGAAATGTATTATTTAATGACCTTTGCGCAGGTCCTCACGTTCCAAATACAACTTATATCAAAGGTAATGCAATTAAATTATTAAAAGTTGCTGGTGCATATTGGAGAGGTAATGAAAAAAATAAAATGCTTCAAAGAATTTATGCTACAGCATTTTGGAATAAAGAAGATTTAGCAGAATATCTTCACATGTTAGAAGAAGCTGAAAAACGTGACCACAGAAAACTTGGTACTCAATTAGATTTATTCTCAGTTAGAGAAGAAATTGGTGGTGGTCTAGTTTTATGGCATCCAAATCTTTATACAGTAAGAGAAGAAATTGAAAATTATTGGAGAACAGAACATAGAAAAAGAGGTTACGTAATTGTACAAACTCCTCAACTTGCTAAATCAAAACTTTGGGAACTTTCAGGTCACATCGACCACTATAAAGAAAACATGTTCTTTATCCAAAAAGAAAATGAAGAAGATGAACAATACATTGTTAAACCAATGAACTGCCCATTCCATATTTTAATTTATCAATCTCAAAGACACTCATACAGAGATTTACCATTGAGAATGGCAGAATTAGGAACAGTTTATAGAAGAGAAAAATCAGGTGCTTTATCTGGTTTAACTCGTGTACAAGGTTTCACACAAGATGATGCTCACATCTTCTGTACTCCAGAACAATTAGTTGATGAAATTAATAATATTATTGATTTTGTATCAGATACAATGGCAATTTTCAAAATGGGATTTGAAGTTGAATTATCAACAAGACCTGAAAGCTATGTAGGTTCTTTGGAAAACTGGGAACTAGCAGAAAAGGGTTTAAGAGAAGCGATGGACAAACGTGGTATGAAATACGATGTTAACGAAGGTGACGGCGCATTCTACGGTCCAAAAATTGACTTCAAAGTTAAAGATGCTATCGGTAGAACATGGCAATGTGCTACAATCCAATTAGACTTTAACTTACCAGAAAGATTTGATATTAAATACCAAGACAAAGACGGTCAATTAAAGACTCCTGTAATGTTACACAGAGTTATCTTCGGTTCTATGGAAAGATTCCATGGTATCTTAATTGAACACTATGCAGGTGCATTCCCATTATGGTTAGCTCCAACACAAGTTTCTGTTGTACCTATCTCAAACGAAAAACATATTGATTTTGCTGAAAAAGTTTATAATAAACTTAGAGATTTAGGTATTAGAGCATACTTAGATGACCGTTCTGAAAGTATGAATTACAGAATTAGAGAAAACTTACAAGATAAAAAAGTTCCTTATGTTGCAGTAGTTGGTGATAAGGAAATTGAAGCAAATTCAGTTGCAGTAAGACAAAGAGGCGTTGGTCAAATCGGCACTATGACTGTTGATGAATTTGTAGAAAAACTATTAGAAGAAATTAAAACAAAAGCGTAGGAAAGAAGGAAAAATGGAAGAAATAAGAGTTCGTATAGCACCATCTCCAAGTGGTAACTTACACGTAGGTACAGCTAGAACAGCATTATTCAATTATTTATTCGCTAAAAAGAATAATGGTAAATTTGTTTTAAGAATTGAAGATACAGATGCTGAACGTACTAGCCAAGCATATATTGATAATATTTTCGATAGCTTAAAAGCTTTAGGTTTGAATTGGGATGAAGGTCCAGATGTCGGTGGTCCTTATGGTCCTTATACTCAATCAGAAAGATTTGATATTTATCCAAAATATGTTCAAGAACTTTTAGACAAAGGCTTTGCTTACGAATGTTTCTGCACTCCAGAAGAACTTGAAGCAGAAAAAGAAGAAGCTACAAAAAATAAAAAAGCTTATGTATATTCTAAAAAATGTGAAAATTTAACTGAAGAAGAAAAAGCTAAATTGAGAGCTGAAGGTAGAAAACCTGCAATCAGATTTTCTGTAGAAAAAGCTCAAAAAGCTTTCCATGATTCACCAATTATTCACTTTGAAGACCTTGTAAAAGGTGATTTACACCAAGATACAAGCTTGATTGGTGATTTTGTAATTATGAAATCAAATGGTTCACCTACTTACAACTTCGCTGTTGTAATTGATGATATGTTGATGAAAATTTCTCACATTATCCGTGGTGAAGATCATATTTCAAACACATTCAAACAAATTTTAATCTATGAAGCTTTAGGCGCTGAAGTTCCAAAATTTGGTCATTTAGGTATGATTTTAGCACCTGATAGAAGTAAATTATCAAAACGTCACGGTGCAACAGCTGTTTCTGAATTCGTTGAAAAAGGTTACTTAACAGATGCGTTGATTAACTTTGTAGCACTTTTAGGCTGGGCTCCTTCTGACGGTGTTGAAATCAAGACAGTTGACGAAATTGCAGCAGATTTCAGAATTAATGAAGTTTCATCATCAAACTCAATTTTCGAATATGATAAATTAAATTGGATGAATAGCCATTATATCAAAATGTTAGATATTGAAGATTTGAAAGAAAGATTAAAACCTTTCTTAACTAAATATGATTTATCATCACTAACTGACGAACAATATACAAAAATGGTTGAAATCACTCGTGAACCATTAACATTGTTGTCTGATATTACTGATGATGTTGCATATTTCTTCGGTAAAGATGTAGAAATCGATCCACAAGTACAAGCAGATGTACTTGATACGGAAACATCTCAAGAAGTTCTAAAAACTTTTGTTGAACAAGCAAAAGACTGGG
This sequence comes from uncultured Candidatus Melainabacteria bacterium, assembly GCA_934693165.1. Taxonomy (GTDB): domain Bacteria; phylum Cyanobacteriota; class Vampirovibrionia; order Gastranaerophilales; family Gastranaerophilaceae; genus UBA791. The sequence goes on along the minus strand of CAKUUX010000009.1, from coordinate 31,054 downwards.
AATGGACAGAAGAAAACTTGCATGAAAAATTAGAACAATTCAGAGGTTTCTATAAAGAAAAAGGTATTAAACCAAAAGTTACAATGTGGGCAATTAGAGCAGCCGTAACAGGTAGAACACGTGGTGCTGATATGGTTGGAACACTTGTTGTACTTGGTAAAGATACATCACTTTATAGAGCTGAAAAAGCAATTAAATAAAAATGCGTAAGCTGGTGTTACTGGAGTTGGATTTGCTTAGGCAAAGACAAACAGAGCAACACTGCGATAGCGACGTAGAAATCTTTGATTTCACAGAGCAAATAAGTAAGCAATAACAATTAATATTAAATGGACGAAAACTATGGTTTCGTCCATTTTGTTATATTGTATGGGTTTCTACCCCAACAAAAATAACTATAAAATATTCTCCAGTTGAATTATTGTATTGTCTAAGTTTTCTTTGATTTGTTTCAAAAGAGGTTTTATGGTCATGTTGTTTTTTTGACCCAATACAGCAAGATTTAATAAACTTGCGATATCTTCAAGTTTTGGTTTTAAATCGTGTATGCTTTCCATAATGACTCTTTTGTATATAAAAATAAATAAAATGTGGCTCTTATTTTATTATTGTGTCGTATATAACACAGATGATAGTTTATTTTTTTATTTTTGTCAAGTAATCTATAATGCTTTTATGGATATGGTAAATTCTAACAAAAATTTTATTCGTTCTTTAGTTGTGTTAAATGGATATACCTATAGCAAACTTGCAGATAAAATGTCAGAGATTTTAGGTAAAAAATACACACGAGATACTCTAAATGGTAAATTAAGACGTGATACGCTTACGTTGAAAGAATGCCAAGCAATTGCAGAAATTTTGGGTTACAAAATAGAATTTACGAGAAAATAATTATTTATTATTCAGATATGCCCAATCTGCCAATTAAAATTTTGTAATTTTAAATTATACTTACTTTTAGATTTTAAAAGGAGGCATATTTTTATGAAGGAAATTAAAAAGAGAATGATTGAGCTTTGTGAGGTTAACAACTCAAATCAGGTTTCTATCATTACATCACATTTAAAAATTGATGGTAGTTTTGAGCATTGTTTACCAAAATGTAAAGGCGAAAGTGATGAATTAATTGCACTTTCAGATGCAATAGTTTGTAGGATAAATGATTACTGTACTTGTGATGACGATACTTGCGAATGCAATGATTATGTTTGTTTTAAGTATCAATGGTTAAATATTAATGTTAATAAAATAGTTGCATTTAGTATTTTGAAGTAATTATTATAAAAAGAGGCGAAGCCATTGGCTTCGCCTCTTTTATTTTTTTGGCTGAACCCCATTTATAATGTTTCTTTTACGATTGAAATCATTTTAGCAATAGCTTCATCTGGAGTCATATCAACTTTTTCATCTGTAGCTCTTGTTTTGAATTCAACTTTGCCTTCTGCAATTGTTTTACCAACAGTAATTCTATATGGGAAACCAATTAAGTCTGCGTCTTTGAATTTAACCCCTGGACGTTCTGTTCTATCGTCAATAACTGCTTCAATGCCAGCTTTGATTAATTCATCATAAATTCTTTGAGCTGTTGACATTTGTAATTCGTCATTAACTGCGACAGGAACGATAGTAACGTGGTATGGTGCGATTTGAATTGGTAAGAACATACCGTGTTCATCATGATATCTTTCAACTGCAGCAGCAGCTGTTCTTGTAACACCGATACCGTAGCAACCCATAACATAAGGTTGAGCTTTACCGTTTTTGTCTAAGAACATTGCGTTCATTGGTTTTGAATATTTTGTACCTAATTGGAAGATATTACCAACTTCGATACCTCTTGTAACTTTTAGAGGCTTGCCACATTGTGGGCAAATTTCGCCTTCTTGAGCAAGTCTGATATCGTCATATTTTTCAATGTGAGGAATATCAACGTCAAGGTTTGCACCAACCATGTGTTTATCTTCTTGGTTAATACCAACAACGAAGTTTTTCATTTCTTTAACAGTTTCATCTGCAATAATTGTAATTCCGTCCATACCTTTAGGGCCGATAAATCCTTTTGCTGCATTGAAACCTTTTTCAACCATTAATTCTTCGATTTCTGGAGCTGAGGCGATTCTGATATCCATACCTCCAACAGCATTCATCAATTTAGTTTCTTCAACCTCTTTGTCAGCTCTGATTAAAGCTAAAACAGGTTTTTTATCAACGATATAAACCAAACATTTTAGAATAATTGATGAAGGAATATTTAAGAATTTACTTAATTCTTCGATAGAGTGAGTTTGAGGAGTGTCGATAATTTTAGCTTCTGTGTAACCATATTTACTACCGTCAACTTCTGCAGGTGGAAGTTTTGATACTGCGTGGTTAGAGTTTGCAGAGTAATCGCAACCATCACAGTAGAAAACGTCATTTTCTCCTGCGTCAGTTGTTGTGATTACCATAAATTCGTGGCTCACACTACCACCGATTGCACCTGAATCAGATTGAACCATTTTTGTTTCAAGTCCACATCTTTTGAAGATTCTTGTATAAGCATCAGCCATGTTTTTGTATTCTTTATCCAAACCTTCTTGGTCGATGTCAAAACTGTATCCGTCCTTCATGATGAATTCACGTCCTCTTAAAAGACCGTATCTTGGACGAACTTCATCACGGAATTTTTCTTGGAATTGATATAAATTAACAGGCATTTGCTTGTATGATTTTAAACCGTCACGAGCAACAGCTGTAATAACTTCTTCTGCTGTAGGTGATAAACACATTTCTCTATCGTGTCTATCTCTAAAACGTGCTAATTCTTTACCATAAGCTTCCCATCTGCCAGATTCGTCCCAAAGTTCACGAGGTTGAACTACAGGAAGCAAAAGTTCTTGAGCGCCTGATGCGTCAAGTTCTTCTCTGATGATGTTTTCGATTTTGTGAATAACTCTCCACATCAATGGTAAATAACTATAAACACCACTTGTTAATTTTCTTATGTATCCTGCTCTTGCTAAAAACTTATGAGAAACAACTTCTGCGTCTGCTGGAAATTCTCTCAAAGTTTGCACGAATAATTTTGACATTTTCATATTAAATTCCTCACTATCTTGAGAAAATAATACCAAAAACGCATGCTAGTTGCAAATTATACGCATAATTTATTGTTCAAAAACAGAAAGTTCTTGTTTTACAACTTCTGGTGTCACAGTTGTAAGTGTGTCTTCGTTTTCAAGAGCCATTTCAAGCATATATTTGTAGTCGCTTGTTATGTTGTCGATTTTGTAATTTTGAGCAAGCATATAGTAGATGTCGCCGTTGTCAGGAACTTCTTCTAATGCTCTTTTTAATAAATTTATTGATTGATTTACATGACCAATTTTTATAAGAATTTGTGAAAATATTTTGTAAGCTTCAACATCACGTGGGTTCAATTCAAGACATTTTTGAAGATTTTCAATTGCTTGTTGAATGTCGCCTTGCTCAAAATATATTGCGCCCATGTTGAAATATGACCAACTCCAGTTAGGATTTTCTTCCAAAACTTTTTGATATTCAGCGATAGCTTCTTTGATTTTGCCTTCCATTTTGTAAATATAACCAAGATGGAAATGTGCAAAAATATCGTGAGAATTGCAGTTTACTGCTTTTAAGAAACAAATTTTTGCAATATCAAATTGAGGAGGTTTTTTCTTGATGTAGCAAAGGCCTAAGTTGAAAAAACTGTTTCCGTCGTCAGAATCTGTTTCTAGGACTATTTTAAATTGTTCGATTGCCTTGTCAAATTCGTACATATCAATATAGACAAGACCAAGATTGTAATAAAAATCTGTATCATCAGGAGCAAGCTCAATACCTTTTAGATAGGTTTGTTCAGCCATGTCAAGCTTACGCATTTTTTCGTAAACGATACCCATGTTGTAGTAAAGACTAGCATCGTTTGGAAAAATTGTTATTAGAAATTGAAATTGTTTAAGAGATTCTTCGTTAAAACCTTTGTCTAATAAAGCCATTGCAAGTCTACGTCTAACTTGAAAGTTAGAAGAATCTTCTCTCAGGATTTGTTGTAGTTCTTCAATTTCTTGATTATCGTTATCCATAAATTAATAATATCATTTTTTCTAAATGTGGACAAGTTGTTGAAAACTTTTTAAATTTCTCATCTAAATAGATGAGGTGAGCATTGCACAGGTGGAACTGACAATATTTTGGTGAGGGCTTATGTCAGGATTAACCCTCATCCGTCTTTCAGACACCTTCTCCCATTACATTGGGCGAAGTATTATTCTTTTCCCTCGCTTCGCTCGTGCCTCTGCTCGCTTGCAAAAATGTGGCGAGGGTTCATTATTTTAATTCTTCTAAAACTTCTTCAAAAACTCCGTACCAGTCGCCGATTTCTTTTTGACGGAAAAGTTTTACGCTATCATACCAATCACATTTACTCAAATCTGTATGCCAACGCCAATTTACCTCATAAGGTAAAAGTATATAGCATGGAATATTCAATGCTCCTGCAAGATGTGCCAAAGATGTATCGTTGCAGATTACCAAGTCAAGGTTTGATAAAGTAGCTGAAGTTATTGCAAAATCTTTTAAATCTTTTCCAATATCAACAACCTCGTATCTATCAGTTAATTTTTTAACTTCTTCCGAACCTTCTTCTGTTTGAAAAGAATAAAACTGTGTATTTGAAACTTCTATCAAAGGATAAAAGGCTTCTGTCGGAATAACTCTATCCTTATCATAATACGTGTTTCCTTGCCATTTTATGCCAATTTTTATCTTGTCATTATTAAAATATTTTTTCTTGTATTCTTCAACTTTTTCTAAATTAGGTTTTAGATAACCCTCGTGACCTGTAAAAACATTATCACCTTTTAAACCTAACAAATATGGCAAACTTAACATCGGAGCGTGTACGTCAAAATCTATTTCGTTTTCTGGTACAAAGCCATCAATTATCTCATCAACTCCAAGTTGTGGATTTTCTTCAAACAAGGCTTTCAGAGGTTTTTGGATATGTAAAATGATTTTTTTACAACGCTCTTTTAAAAGTGGCAAATATCTTGCAAACATTATTACGTCGCCAAAACCTGCTTCGTAATAAACTAAAATACTTTTGTCTTTTATATCTTCGCCTTTCCAAAGGTTATTTTTTGTTGCTTTATTTGGAAAAGTTTTGTTTTGTGTCAAAAATGCAACCTTTTTGCAAAACCTTTTTTCAAAGCATTTTAATCCGTTATCGTAATCCTTAACCCTCATATAAGCCAGTGACAAAAAGTATTCTGTTTCGCTATCATTTGGATTTAATTTTTGGCAAACTTTTAGAGTATCTAATGCTTTAAAAGTTTCCCCTTCAATACTATAAAGATGAGATAGATTGAACCAACTATCATAAGAGTTTGGATTTAATTCTGTTGCCCTTTCATAGTAATGAATAGATTTTTTTATTTTGTTTAAATTCTTATAAGCAAGTGCAAGATAAAAATTTAATTCAAATTCGTTTTCCAAAAATTCTTTTACGTCATTTTCGTATCTGATTATTTCGGAAAATTTTTCTTGAAATGTCAATGTTTGAAAAAGAGTTTCATAAAAATAGGCATTCTTTTCTAATTTAATCGCCTTTTTTATCCATTCAACAGCTTTATCAAAATTATTTTGTTGAAGCTTTAAAAGTCCTATAAGGTTGTGTGTTTCAGCGTTATTAGGGTTAATCTCTAATGCTTCTAAATAACATTTTTCAGCCTCATCAAAATTACCCTCTTGATGAAACTTAAAACCTTTATTTTTTAACTCTTGAAACTCTACCATAACAATTAATTCAGTGCAAATTATTCAAAATTTAAATCTGAAATGCTTTCAATATCTTCTTCTGTTCCCCAATCTTCTGGATAAAAACCTTTTTTTACAAATTTGTTGAAAGATGAATATTCCCAATCCTTTACGTTTGCCACAAGTTCGTGTTTAACAGGGTTGTAGTGAATATAATCTATATGTCTATTTAGTTCATCTTCCCCAACAAGAGTATGTTCGTAATGTCTTTTTTGGAAAACAAGTTTTTCTTTTTTGTGTGGATATCCATAACTTGCAACTTCTTCCTCGCCGTCGTCATATTCTTTTGTGAAATAATACTGTATCGCTTTCACAATCTTTGGACAATCTTTCATATCGTTTGGACTGATAATCATGTGAATATGATTTGGCAAAATACAAAGTGCTGTTATTTCAAATTCATAATGTTCAGACGTGTTTTTGAAAGCTTCTTTCAGCGAACCAATGTTTTCAACAAAAATCGGTTCACGATTGTAAGCAAGCATGATTATATGGATATAATCCTTTTTGTTTATAGCACGTCGACAAATCATGGATATAGTTTAAAAGATTTTTTTAATTTTGTCATACTACAAAAAACCTAAATTTTTACTTGACTGAGAGTTACTCTCAAGATTTATAATTTAAAATGCAATATTTAAGGAGCTAAATTATGTCAAATAAAATTATTTTAAAACTTAAAAACGGTACAGAAATAGAAAAGAAAGGCTGTAGTTTTATTTCTTTAGTTGGTGACAACAATGTTGTTAAATTAAAAATGGATTCAGAAGAAGCTTTTGATAATTTAAAAGGTTTGTTAATTGCTGTATTTGGAAATAATAATGAAATTAATTTAGGAAAAATTTTCTATCCTGTTAATGATACAATCGGTCTAACAGGATTAACAATAAATATAGGTAATCCTCCAGAAGATACACTAACTCCAGGGGTTAAAAGAGAGGCTAATAATTGCAAAATAAATATTGGTGATAATATTATTATTTGTGGTGCAAGATTGTTTTTGCAAGATAATGATACTTCAATCTCAATAGGTGATGATTGTATGATTTCTTGGGGAATAGATATATGGTGTACAGATGTTCATACTGTTACAGACTTAGACGGAAATCCTAAAAACTATAGTGATAAAATTGAAATTGGAAACCATGTTTGGATAGGAAAAGATGTAAAAATTGGTAAAAATACAAAGATTTCTAACGATAGTATTATTGGTTGGGCAAGCGTTGTAACTAAAAAGTTTAATGAATCTAACGTTGTCTTGGCTGGTAATCCTGCAAAAATAGTTAAAAAAGATGTAAATTGGAACTTTAGAGATTTGCATAATTATCAGCTGTATAGAGAAAGTTTGAAGTAAAGACTCTCACCGTTGGTTCTCGTCTCAACTCAGAAAATATTTATAAAATACAAAAAAGCAGTAACAATAATGTTACTGCTTTTTTGTATAAAAAAATACTCCCCAGGTTGGACTCGAACCAACAACCTACCGGTTAACAGCCGGTTGCTCCGCCATTGAGCTACTGAGGAATATTTCTTAAATCTTCCCGTTCCATTAGGCTTATATCAAGCATTCTCGGAACTTCTCTTTTGGTCTTCACCTTTGTTTCCAAAGGTTGTGTAATTATTATATACAAAAATTTTTTTCTTGTAAAGTGTTTAATTTTTTATATTACTCATTTTTATCAATGTATCTATTTCTTTATACAATGAACTCAATTCCTTAAATGTACCTGTATCAACGATTTCACCGTTTTTTAGGTACACGATTCTATCGCAAATTTTCAATGTGGAAAGTCTATGTGCAATAGCAATTATTGTCTTTTTGCCCTTAAACTCTTTTAACATTTCTGTGATTTCGTTCTCTGTTTTTACATCCAAAGCTGATGTCGCTTCATCAAAAATTAATATTTCAGGGTTTCTATACAATGCTCTTGCAATTGCTAATCTTTGTTTTTGACCCTGTGATAATCCATTAGAACCAATTATAACTTTAGCATCTGCCTTTTCTTTAAAAGTTTCGACATAATCCCACAACTGCGCTCTTTTTAATGCAAGTTCAACAAGTCTATAATCAATATCCATAGGGTCAATACCCCATGCTACATTGCTTGCAAATGAACCGTCTACTAAATTTATGTTTTGTGGAACGTATCCGATAATTTTTCTCAAAGAGAAAAAGTTTCGTTGGTTTATAAATATGTCATCTAAGGTTATATTACCGTAATCAACAGGAAGTAAGCCCATTATTATTTCTGCTAGAGTCGTTTTCCCTGCTCCAGAATCCCCAATAATACCTACAAATTCACCTGCTTTAATCTCTAAATTAACATTCTTAATTACAGGTTTATTTTCTTTGTATTGAAAATTTATTCCTTCAAGTTTTAAGCTGTCTTTGAATTTTAAAGGAGGTAATTGTGCCTCTAATTCAGGTAAATCCTTATCATCAAATTTGTACAAAGTGGCATATTCGTTCAATTTATCCATTAATCTTTTTGTAGCATTTATTTGGTTAAAAGCACTTTGAATTCTATTTAATGGTGGTGCAATTCTAAATATTGCCATTACAACCAAACCATAAGATGCTAGAATTTTTGTTGTGTCTGCTAGGTTTTGAACTGTTATTATAAAAGCAAACAATATGAATGTTATTACAATCAAGGTTTCAATAATGTATGGTGGAATTAAGGTATAATAATTGTTTTTAAGCATTGTTTGATTATATTTCGCTTGATTTATTCTAAATCTATTGTAAAAATAATCTTCAATACCTAAAATCTTAACTTCTTTAAAATTTTTGATACATTCCATAATGCTATTATTGTTGTCAACGGATGTTCTTGCTAGTTCTGCTGAAATTTCATTTGTTTTATTTTTGAAAAATCTGTTTTGAATTTTCATCATTGCATACAAAAATAATGTTGTAATTATTGCTGTTAAAGGTAATTTGATTAAAAGCAATAATAAAATTATTGAAATAACTATAACGTTAATAATAATGTTTAAAGTTCTTAAAACATATCCATCAAGAACTTGTCCGATAAGAATTGTAAGGTTATAAATTTTTTCTGATGCAGGAGTTTGCATATTATCTTTGTAAGATGCATATAGATAATATTTCATAAATTTTGCAGTCAAATCATTTTTCCATCCAACAATAAATTTATTTTGAAAATAAATTGTACCCATCATATAAATATTTTTGATAACAAAAATTAAAATTGCGCTAAAACCAATAAGAAAAGTGTTAACAGAAACATTATCTATTGGCAAATATCTTGTTACCGATTGATAAAGATTATTGTTAGTAACTAAATCAGGGTTTATAATCATCAAAATAAAAGGATAAATAAGTGCAATACCTATAAATTCCATGCACCCTGCAATTATTGACAAGAATACGAAAAAGTAAATATTTCCAACTTTTCCTTTTCCGTAGTTTTTTATAAATGTTTTGAATGTTTCGTATATCATAGAAATATTTTACATTAAAAAAAAGTTAATTTCTTTCAAAAAGAAAAATATTACGATATAATGTTAAATATCAACAAAGAGAGATTAATTTAAAAAGGAGATATTTATGTCAAATCCAATGTTTACAGAAAACGCTATAAAAAGTGATACTTCTACTTATACAGGCGTTCCTATGACAATTCAAGGTGTTATTAATAAGACAGGGTTTTTATTAATTTGCTTGTTAATGTCTAGTTTTTATATTTGGAGAGCTTACTTCCAAGGTTATACTGACCAAGTTGCAATGCTTACAATGGCAGGTTTTGCAGTTAGTATAATTGCATTTTTAGTGTGTTTATTTAGCAGAAAAGCAATTAGTATTGCTGCACCAATTTATGCTATTGGCGAAGGTTTAATTTTAGGTGGTACAACAGCATATATTGAAACTCAGTTTCCAGGAATTGCAATTCAAGCTGTTGCATCAACATTTATGGCTTTTGGTGTAATGCTTGTTTTATATCAAATGAAATTAATTAGAGCTACAGAAAAATTTAGAAGCGTTCTTTTAATTTCAACATTCTCAATTGCTGGCATTTATTTAGTACAACTAATTGGCACGTTCTTTGGTAAAAGTATTCCATTTATCTTTACATCAAGCTCAATTGGTATTGGCTTTAGCTTAGTAGTTGTTGCTATTGCTGCATTAAATTTGATTTTAGATTTTGATTTTATCGAAAGAGCAAACGAAAATAGAATGGATAAAAGCTTTGAATGGTATGGAGCTTTTGGTTTAATGGTAACTCTTGTTTGGTTATACATTGAAATCTTGAATTTGTTAGCTAAATTGAGAGATAGATAATAAAATTTAGGTCGGTTTTATAAAACCGAGATTCAAATGAAAATAGAGGCGAAGCCTTTGGCTTAGCCTCTATTTTTGTATATATTTATTTTTCTAAAATATACTCATTATCCCATTTTTTAGGGTCAAATTTTAAATCTTTAACGGTCATATTTAATGATTTTACATAGGGTTGAAGATTTTCTAATATATCTAGTTTTTTTAAAATTAATTCTTGGGCAACAATTGCGTTTTTACAAGCGATAATCATTGTATAATTTGGTGCCATGCCGTAAGGAAAAGACATTTTTCCAAATTTTTCACCAACGGCTTTGTTCCAAAATTTGTAGAGAGTTTTTCTATTGATTGCTTTTTTTATTAAATTTTTTGTTGTGTTATTCAAATCTTGAAAATCTAAATCATTGCTTTTCTTTTTATATTTTTTAGTAGGTTTTGAATCCGTATTAAGCATGTCGCCTAATATGTCGTTTATTCCTTCAAAGTTTGAATATAAAATTTTTTTCATATAAATCTTTCTACTTTTTTATTCGTGGTAAAATAATATCTATGAATTTAACTGACTTGAATGATATTATAAACAAATCAAAGAATATACTAATTGTAACACATATTAATCCAGATGGCGATGCTTTGGGTTCAATGACTGCAATGTGTGAGTTGTTGCTTGAAAATTATAAGAAAAAGTCTACTATGTTGGCTTTATCTCATATCCCATCTGTATATCAGTATCTTCCACATATTAGGGAAATAAAAACTTTAGATGATGTTGATAAATCAATGGTGTATGATTTAGTTATTGCTGTTGATTTGGCAGCTTTAGATAGATTAATGGATGCTCAAATTCTTTTTGATAAAGCTAAATTTACAATCAATTTAGATCACCACAAAACAAATAACAATTATGGTGATTTTGCCCTTGTAAGAGGTGATGCAAGCTCTGCAGGTGAAGTTATTTATGAATTTGCAAAAGAATTAAATTGGAGATTTAACGAAAAGGTTGCGTTAAGTTTATACACATCTATCTTGACTGATACTGGCGCATTTAGATTTGATAATACTTCAGCTGAGTCTTTAAGAGTTGCTGCTGATTTGATAGAAATGGGTGTTAAACCAGTTGATGTTTATAAAAAATGTTATGAAAATAAATCAAAAGGTCTTGTTTTGTTCCAAAATTATTGCGTGAATAAAGCTCAATTTATGGATGATGACAAGATTGCATATTTGATTGTTTATAAAAAAGACTTGGATAAATTTAATGCAAAAGGCGATTACACCGATGGTATTGCAGAAACTTTACGTTCTATAAATACTACAGAAGTATCTTTTGTGTTGAAAGAAATTGGCGATAAAGTTTTTAAAGCTTCAATGAGAAGCAAACACATTGATATTGCTAGAGTTTGTGAAGCGTTCAATGGTGGTGGTCACAAATTCGCTGCAGGATGTACAATAAAGGCTTCTGCAGAAGATGTTGTTAAAAAAATTATTAACCAAATTCATAAACAGGAATTTTAATGAAAAGGATTATTGTATATTTAAAAAGATTAATAAAATCTATTGTTGATAACGATTTTTTTGGCATGGCGTCGGAAATGAGTTACATGTTTTGCTTAGGAATTTTTCCACTAATCCTATTTTTGACAGGTATTTTTGGATGGGCTGGCAAACATGAATTTATGCACCCAATTTTTTCATTTATGTCGCAAATAATGCCAGGGGATTCAATGAATTTGGTTCAAACTGTATTAAAAGAAGTTATTTTCTATGACAAAGGTGGCTATTGGGCAGCTTTAGGTTTTGTAATTACTTGTTTTTTAACAACAAATATGATTGCGATTTTGGCAAAAGGTTTGAATAGAGCTTATAAAATTGGTGAAACACGTTCATTTTTATATACAAGAGCTGTTGCATTTTTAATGGTATGTGTAAATACTGCAGTTTTATTTTTGACAATAAACTTGATTATCTTTGGTAAAATCATTATCAATTTCTGCGTAACATATTTAGGCTTGGCTCAAGAATTTGCCTCAATGTGGATGGTTTTACGTTGGCCAATCGCTTTTATTGCTTTATATATAATGGGATTTTTACAATATTTGTTACTACCAGATTTAAAAGGTTCAGAAATATTGAAATTAAAAAGTACTGTTCCAGGGACATTTTTCTTTTGTATTTCTTGGTTGATAGGTTCTGGCTGTTTTGCAATTTATGTTAATAGCTTGCATACATACAACTTTGTTTACGGTACAATTGGGGCTTTTGCAGTTTTAATGGTTTGGCTATATTATACTTCAATTCTTATTTTAATAGGTGCAGCTATAAATTCAGAAGTTTACAATAGATTGGAAATAAAAACTAATGGAAAACAATAGAGGTTTACATCTTAATTACTCTATAATCACGGATATTGTTGATGATAAATCAAAAGTCCTAGATTTGGGTTGTGGTGATGGAACTCTATTAAAAATGCTTCAAGACAAAAAGAATGTTTACGGCAAAGGAATTGAAATTAACCAAGATTCTGTCATAAGTTCTATAGAAAAAGGCGTTTGTACTATTCAAGGTGACATTGACGAAGGTCTTGTTCAATTTACGGATAAAGAATATGATTATGTAGTTTTGAATAGAACTGTTCAAGCTACAGAACATCCAGATTTTGTAATCAAAGAAATGTTAAGAGTTGGGAAAAAAGCAATAGTAAGTTTTCCGAATTTTGCATATTGGAGAGTTAGATTGTACTTGCTTTTGAATGGCAAAATGCCAATGTCAAAAATGTTGCCATTTAAGTGGTATGATACTCCAAACATTCACCTTTTGACGATTAAAGACTTTTTTGAATTTACAGAAAATAACAATATGAAAATATTGAAATCAATATATTTAAATCACTCAAAAGTTAGAAAAGATAAATTAGTAAGACTTCTTCCGAATTTATTTGCAGAGGAAGCTGTATTTGTACTATCAAACTAAGTGTTTACATATTGTGTTTTTTATATTATTAATATATAATTAAAAAGACATCAATTAAATAACAGATGGAGAGTTAAATGAGTAATATCGCAATTTATACAACAAAAAACGAATCAACATTAATGGAAATGTTGCAAGGTATTGAAGATATTAATGTTCGTATCGAAGCAGCTGATACATTAAAAGATTATGAAGGCGTAGTTCCTAGCTTAATTATTATTGAAGATGTACCAAATTTAAAAGATGAATTAATGGTTACAAAATTCAAAGTTCCTGTATTGTTTGTAGGCCCTGTATTTACAGACGTTACAGTTAGAGCTGAAAGCTACGACTTTATTTCATCTCCTGTAAACAAAGATGAATTATTAGTTAGAGTTCGTTCAATGTTGAAAATCAAAGAATACAAAGATAAAATCAACAAAGTTTCAACAACAGATGAATTAACAGGTTTACATAACAGAAAATACTTGCAAGAACGTTTAGATCAAGAAATTGCTCGTGCAAGACGTTATAAAACTCCATTGTCATGCTTGTTATTCGATATCGACTTCTTTAAAGTTGTTAACGATATGTATGGCTATGAATGGGGCGATGTTCTATTAAAAAATCTTGCTGAAAAATTAAAACAAATGGTAAGAAAAGAAGATGTTTTAACAAGATATGGTGATGAAGAATTTATCTTAATTCTTCCAAACACATCTGAAGATAATGCTTTCTTATTTGCAGAAAGATTTAGACGTGATATCGAAAAAATGGAATTCATTCCTGCAGGTGAAGAAGAAAGACACCCAATCACAATTTCAGGTGGTATTTCAACTTATCCTTGCTTAGCAAATGTTGAAGAAGATGCTAACACTATTATCAGATACGCAGAGCATGCTCTTTACAATGCTAAAAGACGTGGTAAAAACAAAATTATTCAATTCTCTCAAATTAACTTAGAGTATTAATAATTTAAAAGATATAAAAAGGGCGAAATCAAACGGTTTCGCCCTTTTTTTTATTTTATTTATGTTTTGTTTTATAGCTAATTAATTAGCTTCTTCATTTATTTCTGATTCATCAGGAAGTGCTGGAACAGCTTTTGTCATTGTAATTCCAAGGTCTTGGATTTTTTCAATATTTGTTATGATATTGTCTTTACCTTGAAGTTTTGTCAGTGCGTTTGCTATTGATTTTCTTGCGTTTAAAACATCTTTTGTCATTTCTGCAAATTTATCAAGCATTTTTGAACACAGTCTTGAAATTTCGACAGAATTATTTTTTTGTCTGTTAACGACAAGCATTGAGTTGATTATTTTTAATGTCGCAAGAAGAGTTGATGGAGAAACAGGCATGACATTGTGTTTCCAAGCGTATTCCCAAAGAGTGCAATCTTCGCAGAACATCAATGAATAACAACTTTCGATTGGGATGAACATTAATACGTATTCGCAACCAGTGTAGTCCTCATAAGCTGTATAATCACGTTTTGTAAGTCCTTGGATATGAGCTTTTGTTGATTCTTTAAATTCTTTTAATTTTTCAGCTCTAGTTTCGTCATCTTCTGCATTCAAGTATTCATACCAAGATGAAAAAGATGTTTTTGCGTCAATCATAACGCATCTTTTTTCAGGTAGTAGAACGATTGCATCAGGTCTACCGTCACCTGTACTTTTTTGGATTAAAAATTCTTCATCTCTACGTAAGTTTGAAGCTTCTAAAACTCTTTCTAAAACAACTTCGCCCCAATGACCTTGAGTTCTGTTGTCAGATTTCATAACAGAAATAAGTGAGTTTGTGTTTTGTGAAATTTGGCTACCTGCTTCTAAGAAAGATTTTATATTTTCATCGAAACGAGTGAATTTAACTGTTTCTTCCTTAAAATTTTCTTCTGTACGTTTTTGAAAATCTTCAATTTTTTCTTTAAATTTTGAGAAAAAATCTTCTAATTTTTCTTTATTAACGTTAGAAAATTCTTCGCTACTTTCTTTAAATATTTTATTAGCAGTATTTTCAAATTGAAGTTTCATTTGGTTAACTAATTCATCAGTCATAAATTTAGATGACTTTTGAAAAGTCTTGAAAAATAAGGTTGTCACGCTAATTCCGATAAGTAAACCAACTAAAAAAATGATAATTTCCATAAACAATCTCCTCTTAATAAATTAATTGTACCATATATAAATGATTAATGAAAACTATTGTAAACATTGATTTATATGCCAAATATACATCCAAAGGTTTAGACCTTTATATAACCTCTAAATGGTTTAAATTTAACCTTTTTATTGATGTTCATATCGTAAAAAGAATGTAGTATGTATAGTGTAGAAAACATAAAAACGAAAAAATAATATAAGGGACATATAAAAAAGGACTGGGGGAACCACATGAGACGTGAATTTAAATCTAAAACAAAAGTATTATTGATAGATGACAATTATGATCATTTAGCAGGGGTAAGTGAATTAGTAAGTTCAGAAGGAATGTTCAATGTTGTTGGAACATCAACAAATGCAACAATGGGCATGAGCTTAATTAAAAAATATCATCCAGATGTAGTTATCATGGATATGAATATGCCAGAAAAAAATGGTTTGGAAGCAATTCAAGAAATTGAAAAAATGAACTTAGGTGTGCGAGTATTAGTGTTAAGTGGTTATGATGATTCAGATTTAATCTTCAGAGCAATGAAATTAGGTGCTAAGGGGTATGTATTAAAAACTATGGCATCAGCACAATTAATTTATGCATTAGAAGAAGTAGCAGACGGTAAAGTATATTTACCATCAAGCTTAACTTCAAGATTCTTTGAATACTTCCAACAACAAGTTATCGAAGAAAAAACAGAAACTGTTCAAGAAGACAACTACTTGTCATTCTTAACAGCAAGAGAAGAAGAAGTTTTAGATTTATTATGCCAAGGCGTAACATACAAAGGAGTTGCAGAAAAATTATTTATTTCAGATACAACTGTAAAAACTCACGTAAATAACATTTTCCAAAAATTGCAAGTAAATGATAGAACTCAAGCAGTTTTATATGCAATCAATAATGGATTTATGAAAAAAAGAACAAAACAATTAGTAAAGGTATAGTAAAAGTTCCTTTCATATAATGTACCAATTTGTCGTGTTACATTATATATGTGGCACGACAAACATATAAAAGGGTAGGAAGAGAAAATGGTAGTATTAAAGAAAAACAACAAATTAAAAGACTTAATTTATATACAAGAAAATAAAACATTACAAAAACAAACAATTGTTGGTATGGTAAGAACAATGTTAGAACCTGTTCTTGATACACCAGCAGCAGGGGTAGTTTTATACAGATTAAATGATAAAAAGGGATTAGAAAGTTTAGTTAAAAGATTAGAATTTGCAAACGTAGATGTTTACGATTTTGGAAAAGGTTCTGAACTATTAAAACAAGAATGTTGGGAAAACACAGAATTCGTTTACGTATTAACAGAAAGATTTGGTGCAAGTTTTATATGGGATTATGACGTAGTTGATCCAAACGGAGATAGAGCAGGATATTATATCTTGTACAACTCAAGAGATTTATGCGTATCGTTTGATTGTATTAAGGAAAACAGTACAAAGAATTTACAACACTATCAAGATACATACAAACCTGATAGACGTGACAACGTTTTAATGAATTTATCTTTGAGAAAAGTTGTAGATATGTTGAATGATATTAACCAAGACGTAATGATTTCATCAATTGAACAAGATGAAATTGTTAAAAATGATGATGCTACAAGACAATTAGATTTTATCAATAAGAAATCTAGTTATGTTGCTCATGAGTTAAAAAATCAACTTTCAATTATTGATTTGTACACAGAACTATTAGAAAAGAACATTGGTGAAAATACTCAGCTAAAAACAATTAAAAAAGCTCTAAGAATGGCCAATAATTCATTAATGGATTTAAAATCTATTAAAAATGCTGATATCAAACCTTGTGAATTAAATGAATTGGTAAGTGAAGCTTGTGAATTAGCAAGTGTTTATGCGCAAAGTGGCGACAAAAAAATTGAAGTAAAAGTAGAGAATGAACTTTTAGTAGAAGTTGAAGCTGACAGAGATAAATTTATCGGCGTATTGGTAAACTTAATCAAAAATGCAGCAGAGGCAATTGACGAAAAAGGTGAAATCCGTGTAAAAACATCAATGTCAGATGAATTACATGCATCAGTTGTTGTAGAAAACACAGGTAAACCTATCAGTATTGATAGAAGAGAACAAATCTTTAATGAAGGATTTACAACAAAAGAAAAAGGTTCAGGAATTGGACTATTCTTCTCAAAGAAAACGATTGAAGAACAAAACGGACATTTGAGAATGTTGAAATCAGATGCTGACTCAACACAATTTGAAGTTAGCGTACCAATGGTTGTATAAGGGGAAATTCAATGGTGGATTTACTAACATCAAGAACTATGAATATAACAAAGTTAGGTTTGGACGGCTTAATGGCTCGACAAAATGCCATTTCTGCAAACATAGCTAACGTTATGACTCCTAATTATCAAAGAAAAGAAGTTGCTTTTGAAAGCCAACTTGCTGATATTATCGAAAAAGATAATTTGAAAAATTACATTAAGGGTCAAAATAGTATCAAATATACGCCACAAACTGTCGAGGACTTTATGGCAGTTGGTTCTATAAATCCCGCTCCACCAAAAAGTTTGACAACGCAGGAAGCAAAATTCCTTCAATCAAACCTTTATAAAAACTATACTCCACAAATTATGGATGATGTTTTTACAGAAGGTGGGCAAGACGGTAATAACGTCGAATTAGAAAGAGAAATGATGGATTTAACCAAAGCTGGTACAAAATACGTTATTCTTTCAAATTTAGAAAAACGTGCATTTACAGGATTAAATGAAATCTTAAAGAGTCAATAATATAAGTATGATTTTAAAATGTAAGTAGGTAAGTAGGTAAGTAAAGATGAGTTTTAACACATTTGATATTGCAGCGTCAGGCATGACAGCTCAAAGAGTGAAAATGGATACGATTGCAAGTAACATTGCAAACGTAAATACTACAAGAAAACCTGATGGTACAAAAGGTGTTTATATCAAGAAAGACGTAAGTTTTGCTGCTGTATATAAGGATTATATGAATAGAGGTCCATCAAACTTTTCAGTAAATAATCCTGATGCAAGATTTGATCCAAATTCAGGTAACTTGCATATCAATACAGGGATTGCGTTAAATCAAGGTTATGTTTCAAATGGTGTAAGAGTTGAACAAATTCATGAAACAGAAAATCCTATTAAAACCGTTTATGATCCATCACATCCAGATGCAGATGAAAATGGGTATGTAGATTTACCAAATATTAACGTAGTGGAAGAAATGGTTGATATGGTTTCTGCATCAAAGGCTTACGAGGCAAACTCAGTTGTTGCAGAAAATATTAAATCAATGATTCAATCAGCATTACAAATTTAGTTAGTCAAAAATAAGGGAAATAAAATAATTTAAGGGGTATAAAAATGGAATTTATTGGACAAGTTGAGGGATATAATTTTAAACCAATAACAGGTTATAATAATTTTTTAAAAGGTAATGCAACTTTTAATCAACCAATGGATGTTTCAAAAGAAACAGATTTTGATAAAGTTTTGAATATGCAAGTTGCAAAAACAGCAAGACCAGAACCTGCACCAGATACAGCAGGTGGTTTGATGAAACAAATTGAAAGAGCACTTTCAAATGGTTTGAATGATGTCAACGATAAGAAGTTGGCAGCAGAAGCTGCACAAGAGGAATTTGCAATGGGTGGAGATGTAAGCGTTCATGACTTGATGATTGCAGAAGAAAAAGCATCTTTGAGTATGCAAATGGCATTACAAACAAGAAATAAATTAATTTCAGCTTATACTGATATTAAAAATATGGCATTATAATAATAAAATATTAAGAGAAAAATGTAGGTTGGATATACTTGCCAAACCTACAAAACTAATAATGGTGGGAATCTGAATTGGTTGTTGAATAAAAATAATTAATTGTTGTACTTTCCCACTTAACATATACAAGAATGACATGTTTTGTTGGAAATTGCGAAATTTTTTGATTGTAAACATTTGTAAATACGAATTTAAAATAGCTGAAACTCAAGTATAATGCACTATATGATATGATATGATATGATATGAGGGGAAATATATCCTAAAGTCATGAATAAATATTCCGATAAAAAAATTGTTAGGGAACAATAAATAAGGAATTTTATCATGGGTTTAACAGCAGCTTATCACAATTGTTTAAATAAAAAACCAAACGAATTTGAATTCAAAACATTTGTAGAAAATAATAATAATTTAAAAGCTGCAATTGAAAATAAAGCTAAATCTTTAATTGACGATAGTTCAAAATTTGACCAAGTAAATTTAACAAAAGTAGATTTTTCATCATTTGAAAAATATGCAAAAAAAATGGATGAAGATGATAAAAACAAATTAGTTTCAAAATTCCAAGATGCATTAAAATCTGTATATGATGATTTTATCGATGCTATTAATAGTGCAGATGCTAATGAAGAAACACCTACAGTTGACCCTAAAACAATAAATGAAGCTGCAAAAGATACAACAATGATTGGTGACAACAAAGCTACAACAAATGATGCTGAAGTTGACCCAATGACAGCAAAAATTATGGAATATGCTGAATTAGATGACCGAACTTTAGCTTCAAAATTAAACGAAATTAATTCTGCAATTGCTGGTTTGATATCTTTTGAAGAGTCAATAGAAGAAAGCTTCAATAATGGAACAATGTCTGAAGATGATTTTTGTAAGACACTTGTAAGTATTTATGAACAAGAAGAAAATTATGAAATAGAAAAAGAAGCAATTGAATCTGCAAAAGTTTATAAACAAGAAGCAAAAATTATTGAAAAAATGAATCCTGAACAAAAAGCTGAGTTAGAAACTGTTAACAAAGAAATGATTGCTATTGAAGAAAAAATGCTTGAACTTTTTGATAAATTTGTTGAGTCAAATTCAAAATTATTACAGGATGATATTTCTCAAGAAGAGTATGACTTAATTAAAGCTGAAAGTGATGAATTATTAAAAATGTATGATAACTTGCGTTTAGAACAATTAGCTCCATTACAAGAAAAACGTCAAGCATTATTTGACAATGCAGGTTTAGAACTTAAAACTCCAGAAACAACAGAAGAACCAAAGCTTAATTTAGAAACAGTTGGTCTTGAACCAGCACCAAAACTTCAATCAATAGAAATTGTTGGCAATACTCTTTTAAATGTAGGTAAAGCTTCAAAAGGTGAGACAGTATCTTTGGGTGATTTATTATCAGAAAATATTGGAAAAACTAATACATCTGATACAACTGATGAAACTAAATTAAAAACATTAGCAGACAAATTAAAAGAAGAAGCTACAAAAACTTCTCTAGTAGGTACAACAACATCAAAAACATCTAATAAAAATACAACTACATCAAAAACAACAAGCAATATTTTTACAAAAATTGCAAGTGATGTAAAATCTGAAGATTTAGAGGGTGTATTAGAAGCTATGAAGAAAAAAGGTTTGTCTGAAACATTTACTAATGCAACAAAAGTTGGCGATAATGCTGGTGTAGATTTTACAAGACGTCAATTCAGAAAAGCTACTGCAGGTGCAGGTATAAATGAACAAGTTGGAAGCCAAGAAGCAACAGATTTTCAAACAAAACATATGAAAAAATTTAAGTTTAACAATAGAACATTAGCAAGATAAAATGTAGTTTCGGGTGACCAAACAAAATGAAATTTAACAGAGGCGAAGCCTACGGCTTCGCCTCTGTGTTTTCTTAACCCTCATCAGTCCGTACGTACTGCTTCTCCCTTAAAAAGGGCGAAGCATTGGATATATTCCCTCTCACAAAACAATATTTAATTGTTTTGTTCGGCAGAGTGTCGCTATCGTTATGTTCGCCTGCTTGTCTTTGAACACTTCTCACATCGGCTTACGCAATAAAAAAGACCAAGAGGTTAGCTTGGTCAATTGTAGTTTAGTTTTGTAGTTTTTTATTTGATAGTTTAGTTTTTCTCGTTTCGTTCTACTCTTAAAATAGAAGTTTATTAGGCTGCTTTTTGAGCTTTTTCTTTTTGTTTTGCTTCTCTTGCTGCTTTTACTTCTTCTGGATTTAAAACGTTTAATTTAATTTCGCCTTTAGTTTGTTTATCTAAAGCTTTTTGTAAATCTGCTGGGTAATCATCATATTTGTCACCCATTTCTCCATCGATAATTTTTTCTGTTACGAAATCAATGTTTTCTTGTGCTGATTCAGGCATATTTGGATAGTTTGTCATCCAATAATCATTTAAATCGTAGTTACCTCTTTTGCTATTACATTCTTGACATTCACCTAAATAATTAGCTGTGTTGTTAGCACCTTTTAGTGAATGTGGTTGGATGTGTTCAGCTGTTGCTGTTGCAGGATTTAATAGTCTTGTCATGATTTTTTCAGCTGTAGCACCTTGATATTTTTCAAAGAATTTTTCAATTTGTTTTTCTGATACAGGAAGTTTGATTGCTCTATCTAAAACTTGGTGTTTTAATTCTTTGTCACCGTTTGCGTTTAATAAAGAATTTAAACCTGATAAAAATTTGTTTCTGCTAAAGTTTACATTATCTTCGCTATTTAATTGAGCAATTGTATTGTCTACGTAAGAATTGATGTCTTGGTTTTTGCAGTGGTTTGTTAATAATGATGATTTTACGATGTTTAAAACTCTTTTGTTTTCGTTGTTAAAGATTTCGTGTGTGTCAGTTGTTGAGTTTGCGATAATTGAATCAACTGAAGTCATTTCGTCTTTTCTTGCTTCTGAAATAACATAATTTAAGATTGCACTTTCATTGCCTCTGAAGTATTTTCTGTTGTCAGTCAAGCATTCTGCTAATTCAGAACCTGCTTTAGAAGCTACTTCTTTGCAAAGCTGTTGGTTTTGTTGGTACGTTAACATTGGCATACCACAGCAACCACAAGGTGCATCGTTTAATTTAACTACTTTAAAATCAGATGTTGAGCAAGAATGACCTTTGAATGCTAAACCACCTAAAAAGTAGTTCATGTGCGCTAAAGATGGAGAAACTGTTTGAGTTTTTACAGAGGCTTTTTGAATAGGGCTAGTAACATAAGCATTTTGTGCTTTTGTATTTGCATTCAAATTCTTTTGTTGAACAGAACTAACCGTATTAAACATTAAAATATAAAACCTTCAACCAAACCTTACTCTTATATAAAAACAATCTCATCTAAATAATTGATTTTTTGTTAAGAAATGTTTACAAAGGTCTTTCTTTGTTTTATTTAAAGTATAATCGTATTATAGATAGTGTTTATTTTTATTTAAATAAAAATAAAAAATATTAGATTAAGGAGAGAAACGTATGGTAAAAAACACTAAGACAAATCTTTTAGCATCAATCGTTTCGATGTTATTAGTGTCTGCTCCCGCTATGGCTAGTGAAGCAGATTTAGTTGTTCCAGAAATTGCCAAACATTACCCTTTAGGTCACACTTTACTATTAATTGGTATTGCTGTTTCTGTATTGGGCTTAATCTTCGGTTTAATTGCATTCGCACAAGTTAAAAAAATCGAAGTTCATGAATGTATGGCTAACGTTGGTAACACAATTTTTGAAACTTGTAAAACTTACCTAATTCAACAAGGTAAATTCTTAATCGCATTAGAAATTCTAATCGGTTTATGTATTGCATTTTACTTTGGTGGTTTGGCTAAAATGGGTTGGCAAGGCGTTGCTATCATTTTAGCTTTTTCTGTAATTGGTATTTTAGGTTCTTATGCAGTAGCTTGGTTCGGTATTAGAATGAACACTTTAGCTAACTCAAGAACAGCATTTACAGCATTAAAAGGTAATCCTTTAAATATTTTGAACTTGCCTTTAAAAGCAGGTATGTCAATTGGCGTAGTACTAGTATCAATCGAATTAATCTTGATGCTAGTAATTTTATTATTTGTACCTGGTAACATTGCAGGTGCTTGCTTTATCGGTTTCGCAATTGGTGAATCTTTAGGTGCTTCAGCTCTTCGTGTGGCTGGTGGTATCTTCACTAAGATTGCTGATATCGGTTCAGACTTAATGAAAATTCAATTTGGTATTAAAGAAGACGATCCAAGAAACCCTGGTGTTATCGCTGACTGTACTGGTGACAACGCTGGTGACTCTATTGGACCTACAGCTGACGGTTTTGAAACTTATGGTGTAACTGGTGTTGCTCTTGTTTCATTCATCCTTTTAGCTGTTAAAGGTGATGTTAACCAATGTCAATTATTGGCATGGATTTTCACAATGAGATTCTTAATGATTGTTACTTCAATCGTTGCTTATTGGGTTAACGGTTTATTCACAAAAGTATATGCAGCTAAAGCTGCTAAGTTCGATTTCGAACAACCATTAACAAACCTAGTATGGATTACATCAATCCTATCAATCGTAATGACTTACGGCGTAAGCTATATGTTATTAGCTCCAATGGGTGGCAACTTATGGTTAGTATTATCTACAATCATTTCTTGTGGTACTATTGGTGCAGCATTAATCCCAGAAGCTACAAAGAAATTTACCTCTCCACAAGCTTTACACACTAAAGAAGTTGTAACAGCTTCTCGTGAAGGTGGTGCTTCTTTAACAATCCTTTCAGGTATTGTTTCAGGTAACTTCTCTGGTTTCTGGATTGGTGCAGTTATCGTATTATTAATGGGCTTAGCATACGCAGCAAGCTTATTTATTCCTGAAGCTACAATGGTTTATCCATCTGTATTTGCATTTGGTTTAGTAGCATTTGGTTTCTTAGGAATGGGACCTGTTACAATCGCTGTAGACTCTTACGGTCCTGTAACAGATAATGCTCAATCAGTATATGAATTATCATTGATTGAATCTATTCCAAACGTTGGCGAAGAAATTGAAAAACAATACAATTTCAAACCTGACTTTGACAATGCTAAGAAATTCTTAGAAGAAAATGATGGTGCAGGTAACACATTCAAAGCAACTTCTAAACCAGTATTAATTGGTACAGCTGTTGTTGGTGCTACAACTATGATTTTCTCATTAATCTTAGTTATCCAAAACGTTTTAGGTATTCAACCTGAAATGATTTTAAATATGTTGAATCCATACACATTACTTGGCTTTATCGCTGGTGGTGCTGTTATTTACTGGTTCTCTGGTGCATCTATGCAAGCAGTTACAACTGGTGCATATTCTGCAGTAGAATATATCAGACAACATATTAAATTAGACTCTGATGAACAATCAGCTAATATTTCAAACTCAAAAGAAGTTGTTAAGATTTGTACTCAATATGCTCAAAAAGGTATGTGGAACATCTTTATTGCATTGTTCTCATTTGCTTTAGCATTAGCATTCTTATCAGCTCCTTTAGGTGAAAACCTTCACCCAGTATCATTCTTCGTAAGCTACTTAATTGCGATTGCTGTATTTGGTTTATTCCAAGCAGTATTCATGGCTAACGCAGGTGGATGTTGGGATAACGCTAAGAAAATTGTTGAAGTTGACTTAGCTGAAAAAGGAACACCATTACACGATGCAACAGTTGTTGGTGATACAGTTGGTGACCCATTCAAAGATACTTCTTCAGTAGCTATGAACCCAATCATCAAATTCACTACATTGTTCGGTTTATTAGCAATGGAAATTGCTATCAACCCAGCATTCCAAAAATACGCTCCAGTAGTTGGTGTTGTATTCTTAATCATAGCATTAGCATTCGTTTGGAGAACATTCTATGCTATGAGAATTCCTGAAAAGAAAGACTAATTTAATTAGTTTTTTATAATCAGAAGACGTCGTTGAGATTTCTCAACGACGTCTTTTCTATTGTTTTATTTTTTTACAAAAAATATGTAAAGATTAAATATATTTTATAGTTTTTGGATTTTAAAAATGTCATAATAAATTAAATAGCCTTTTTGAATAAATTTCTCCTTGATGAAAGGAAAATTTTTTATGGGAAAAACATCATCTGTTAATGTTGCTACTCCTGCGTTTGCTGGGGGTTCTATTTCTGTTAATGGAAAAAATAAAGCGACTATTTCAAAGCAAGGAAATATGGTTAATTCAAATTATAATATGGATGAATTTGAACAGTCCATTTATGATTATGCGCAAAAGAATTTGGCACAGAATTTACCTAATTTGAATGTATTTGATAATGACACTAAAAAAGATATTAAGGCGCAAGTTGAAGCTTATAAACAAAAAGCCATGCAGTCTTTGAATGAAATGTATCAACCGATGCTTAAGAATTTAACAAATAATGTTGCTTCAAGATTTGGAAATACTGATAATTCAGCATTTTTAGAGGGTTTAAACTCACTAGAGAATTATC
Organism: uncultured Candidatus Melainabacteria bacterium; assembly: GCA_934693165.1. GTDB lineage: Bacteria > Cyanobacteriota > Vampirovibrionia > Gastranaerophilales > Gastranaerophilaceae > UBA791. The sequence continues at coordinate 5,554 of CAKUUX010000009.1, read as the reverse complement.
GTGCAGGTGCGTTAGCTAGTATTGCTCAAGATACTCAAGCAAAGCAATCTGAGTTATATAAAAATGAATTATCAAACAGATATAATTATATTAATCTTTTAAATTCGTTGATTGGTGGCGCTAATTCAAACGCTTTGAATTATTTGTCTTCTGCTTTGTCAAATTCTAATGCAGGAAATTCTTATAATTCAACCTTATTTAATCAAAATCTGACAAATGCAATGAATACAGCAAAAACTAACAACGACAATATGGCTAATTTACAGGCTGCAATGGCTGTAATTGCTATGTTGATGGCATAATGAAATTTAAAGTGAGAAGTTTTTATAAATTTCTCACTTTTTTTTATAATATAATGTAATTATGAATATAATTAATGAATTTGATACAATTGCAGCAATATCTACACCAATGGGTTTTGGTGGTGTCGGTGTTGTTAGAATTTCAGGTGATAAAGCCCTAGATATTATAAGTAAAATTTTTAAAGGTCAAAAAATAGAAAACCACAGAGTTTCACACGGTTGGATTATTGATGATGAAGTTGAACTTGACGAAGTTATTGTTCTTTATTTCAAAAATCCTCAATCATACACAGGTGAAGATGTTATTGAAATTCAATGTCATGGTGGTGTTAATATTGTTAAAAATATTCTAAATCTTGTTTTAAAAACAGGTGCTAGAATGGCTGAACGTGGTGAGTTTACAAAGAGAGCTTTTTTGAATAAAAAAATGGATTTATCTCAAGCAGAAGCTGTATGTGACTTAATTCATAGTAAATGTGATAATTTTTCTACGACAGCTGTTAAAAATTTAAAGGGTAAATTATCAGAAAAAGTTTATGAAATAAAGAAAGAAGTTTTCGATATTCTTTCAAGAATTATTGCAGGAATTGATTTTCCAGAAGAAGTTGCCGAACCAGAGTTTTCATTTTTGATAGAAACTTTTGAAAATATTATAAAAGAAATTGATGAAGTTTTGAGATATTCAAACACAAGTAATATTTTAAGACAAGGTATAAAAGTTGCTATTGTTGGTAAACCAAATGTTGGCAAATCTTCTATTTTTAATAGATTGTTGAATATTGATAGAGCGATTGTTACTAATATCGCAGGTACAACAAGAGATGTTTTGCATGAAACTTTAGATTTAGGTATTCCTGTTACATTGATTGATACGGCTGGTATTCGTGATGAAAACAATGTGGATAAGGTTGAAGAAATTGGTATAAATTATTCTAAACAATCAATTGAGCAAGCTGATTTGAGTATATTTGTTTATGATATTAATCAAGGTATCCAAGAAGAAGACCAAATGATTTTGAACCTGCTAGAAGGTAGAAAACATCTTGTTATTGCAAACAAGACTGATTTAGCAAACAAAAAAGATGAAAACGTATTTAATTTATCTGCAGAAACTCGTGAGGGACTTGATGAATTAAGAGAAGCAATTAAAAATATTGTTTGCGAAATTTCACCAGAAAACCTAGATTACGTAACTAATACAAGACAAACAAATTGTCTTGAAAGAGCAAAAAATGCTTTGGATAGAGCACTTGTAGCTTCACGTGAGGGACAAATCCAAGACTTGATTTCTATTGATGTTAAAGATGCTTTATTGAGTTTGGATGAAGTTACAGGTGAAGTTATAACTGATGATATTTTGAACAATATCTTTGAGCATTTTTGCATTGGCAAATAGTTCGTGCTAAAATTGGCTTATGTTCACTGGTATTATTGAAGAAATCGGAAAAGTAGTAGCTTTTAAAAAATCTTCTCATGGCGCAGATTTAGTTATATCTGCAAAAACTGTTTTGGAAGATATTGAACTAGGCGAAAGTATAGCTGTAAATGGTGTTTGTGAAACCGTTGTTAAATTTGATAATACTACTTTTGAGGTAAATATTTCTGATGAAACTTTGAGAGTTTCAAATTTATCTGACCTAAAACAGGGTGATTTTGTAAATCTTGAAAGAGCCTTAAAATTGTCTGATAGACTGTCTGGACATGTCGTTTCGGGTCATGTTGATTTGACAACAAGATTTGTTAAAAAAGAAAAATTAGGTGAATTTTATAATATGGAATTTGCCGTTATGCCTGAATTTCGCAAGTATATAGTCAAAAAAGGTTCTATTACAATAAACGGTATAAGTTTGACAATTGCAGATATAAATCCTGAAAGCTTTGTTGTTGCTGTAATTCCACATACTTTTGAAAATACTAACTTGAAAGAGTTGAAAAATAATGATATTGTAAATATAGAAACTGACATTTTAGCGAAATATATTGAAAATTTTGTTGTAGGTAAAGAGAAAAAAGAGATTACAATGAATTTCTTAGAGGAAAATGGGTTTTTATAATGGAAAATAATGAAAACATTTTTAATACAATCGAAGAAGCAATAGAAGATTTAAAAGATGGTAAAGTAGTTATTATTGCAGATGACGAAGACCGTGAAAACGAAGGTGATGTAATCTGCGCAGCAGATAGAGTTACACCTGATATTATTAATTTTATGGCAACTGAATGTAGAGGATTGATTTGTTTAGCTATAAATAAAAAAAGGGCTGAAGAAATGGAACTTACTCCAATGGTTGCAAAAAATACAGAATCAATGCAAACAGCATTTTCTCAATCAATTGATGGTGCTATGAAATTTGGTGTAACAACTGGTATTTCTGCATTTGATAGAGCAAAGACAATTCAGATTGCAGTTGATAAAAATTCTAAACCAGAAGATTTAAGACGTCCAGGACATGTGTTCCCTTGTATTGCAAAAGAAGGTGGCGTTTTAGAAAGAATTGGTCATACAGAAGCAGCAGTTGATTTAGCAAGATTAGCAGGTTTTAGTGCAAATGGTGTTATGTGCGAAATCATGAAAGATGATGGAACAATGGCAAGAAGAGATGATTTAAAAGTTTTTGCCGATAAACACGGAATTAAATTTATTACTGTTCAAGAACTTGTTGCATATAGACTTAAAAAAGAAAAATTTGTGGTTAGAGAAGCTGAAGCTTTTTTACCTACACAATTTGGTAATTTTAAGATTTATGGTTACAGAAATACTTTAAATAACCATGAATACGTTGCATTGGTTAAAGATACTAATCCAGAAAAAATACCTATTGTAAGAGTTCACTCTGAATGTATGACAGGAGATGTTTTTGGAAGTTTAAAATGCGATTGTAATGCTCAATTACATTCTGCTTTACAAATGATTGATAAGCACGGAAATGGTGCACTTGTTTACATGACAGACCATGAAGGCCGTGGTATTGGTATTGTAAATAAGATAAAAGCTTATCATCTTCAAGAAGAAGGACAAGATACGGTTGAAGCAAATATTTCTTTAGGATTTCGTTCAGATTTACGAGATTATGGTGTAGGTGCTCAAATTATTTTAGATTTGGGGTATAATAAATTTAACCTTATAACTAACAATCCTAAGAAAATTATTGCTTTAAAAGGTTATGGTCTTACAATCAACGATATCATTAAGATAGAACCATATATCACTTCTTATAATAAGCGTTATATGGATACGAAAAAAGAAAAAATGCATCATTATTTATAAGGAATAATTATGACAGAAGAACAAAAATATAAAGCACAATTACTAACAAATAATTTATATAAAATTTTTCAAGGCGTTTACAATGATTTTAAAAGTAAAGCTATTTCAGACTATATGTTTGAACTAAAACCTTTGGAATACGAAGAGTTTTTAGATGCTGTTGATAAAAATTATATAAAATGTATTGTTTTGTTGGAACATGATATTCCAACTGCATTCTTGGTTTATACTTCTGCAATTTCTGAGGCTGTTGAATTAAATTTAATTCACTGCTTGGGTGAAGAAGATGTAGTTAATAAAAGAAAAGTTTTAGTAGAAAAATTCTTAGAAGTTACAAAGAAAGAAAGAAAAGATAAAGTTGTTTGTTATCCAATGTTAGGCCCTCAAGCAAGTTTTGCGTGTGATATTTCTCACTTTGGTTTTAAATTTGTTGGATTAGCTGTTTTGAGATTTTTGTTTAATACTCAAACTTCTGAAAACATTTTGCATTCAATGAATTTATCTGAATTAGAAGATTGTTATTCTATTGTAAAATGGGATGACGTGTATTTTGAAGATGCCGTAAGAATTATTAATTCTACATTTAAAACAGCTTCGGATGCGTTATTTGATCCAAGATATAAATCTATGGACGGTACGAGAGATATTTTAGATAAGATTGTTCAAAATGTTTATGGTGACTTTTTAAGAGATGCAAGTTTTATTTTGCTTTGCAATAAAAGACCTTGTGGTATTTGTTTAGCTAATATTAATGGCACAATTGCAAATATTCCACTAGTAGGTATTGAAAAAGAACATCAAGGTAAAGGCATTTCAAAACATTTAGTAAAACGTACTACAGAAACAATTTTAAACTGGGCAAAGAGTGGCGAAAGAAATATTACAGAATTGAACGTAACGAGTGAAACAAGTAATATTCCTGCTTTAAAGATGTATCGTCATACAGGTTTTAAAGAAGATTATACATATCCACAATCTTATTTGCCTGTTTCACATTTTAACCGTTAGGGTATAATAATACTATGGTTGATTTTAATATACGTGATGCCCTTCAGAGAAGATTTAATAGGCAGAACATTAATCAGGCTAAGATTAATGTTCAGTCTTCTGCTGTAAATCCTGATGCAAGTGGCAATAATTCAACTCAAAATCTTGTAAAACAGGTTCATTCTAATATTATTAATAATATTCAACAACAAATGATTACTCCTCAAACTGTTAGAATGAATCATTTGGCAAGTGTTGATAGATCAACTTATATTAAAAACTTATTAAATCTTCCTGACAATATTACAGATTTATTGATTACTTTTGGTAATGATAAAACAGAAGCTCAGATGAAAGAAGCTTTAAAACAAAATCAACAAGTGTTGAATAATTTGAACAATATTATTCAACAAAATCAGCAAAGATTGAATTTGCAAGAAGCTCTTCAAAACCAAAGAAATAATTTTCAGCAAAATCAACAAAACCAGATTCAACAAGGACAACAAAATCAAGGACAAAATCAGAATAATAATATTCAACAACCAAATCTGCCTAATCAAAACGTAAATAATCAACCACAGGTGCAACCTCCTTATGTTCCACCTAGTGATAAAAATAATAATTCAGGCGATAAGGTTCAACAAAATCAACAACAAAATAATCAAAATCAAAACGGTAAACAAGAACAAAATGATATAAAACAACCTCAGCAAAATCGTCCTCAACAGCCGAGCGAAGCTTTTGATAAGACGATGCAAGAGCAAATAAAAAATAATAATAATCAAAACCCACCTCAACAAGTTGGAAACAATAAACCTAAAGGTGAGTTGAATAAACCTGCTCAAAATCCTCAACAGGGACAACAAGGACAGATTGGTAAGCCAAATCAAAATCCACAGCAACCAAATCTGCCTAATAATAATCGTCCGAACGTTCCAAACCAACCAATGCCACCTCAACCGAGTGTGCCAAATCGTCCGAACGTTCCAAACCAACC
>CAKUUX010000008.1 GCA_934693165.1 uncultured Candidatus Melainabacteria bacterium | reverse complement strand
AACGTTCCAAACCAACCAATGCCACCTCAACCGAGTGTGCCAAATCGTCCGAACGTTCCAAACCAACCAATGCCACCACAACCGAATATTCCAAATATTTCTAACAGACCATCGCATAAGCCTGATGGTGTGACTGGTGGTGCTGCAAATATTAACGACAGTGTTATTAATGAGCCAGAGTTTTCTAATCCGACTCCAAGACCTACTCCTGCTCACGTTAATCACAGATTACATTCTCAGTTAATAAATGATGCTCGTTTTGAACACATGTCTAATTTGAGAGATTCTGTTCGTAATCATATAAGACGCCCTATCGAATTGCGTCCACAAGCTCCAACAGAACAATTGCAGGAAGAAGTTTCGCAAGAATTAAAGCAACTTCAAGCTCAGGAAACTGCTCAAATTGCGCAAAAGCAAGTGGCTGCAAAAGTTTTACCTTCAAGAGTTAATTTAAGTGTTTTAAATTCTCAAATACAACAACATAGTAAACAAGCTTTGAATAATTTGGTTCTTGAAATGTCAACTGCTACTCGTCAGGGTATTACTGATACAAGACCAATTCAAGATACAATAAGTCTTATTAATTCAAGTATTTCTGCCTCATCTCAAGATGATACAGCACTTGCAATTAAAAACTTAATGCTTTTATATCTTCCTTGGCTTCCATTAGAAGAAGGTGTAGGCTTTAAGCTAGATGTTACAACTAAAAAGGCAGAACCTCCAAAAGAAGATGATACCTCTATTTCTATTATGATTACTACAAAGAATTATGGTAATATTGGCGCTGAAATAAATTTATTAACTACAAATTCTGTTGATATTTTTATAACTTGTGACAAAACTTTCCCAAAAGAAGAACTTTTAAAAAGATTAAATCGTGACAGTAAAGAGCACTCTATGACAGCATCTATTGGCGTAGAAGAAATTTCTCAACAAAATTCCTTAGAGCCTGATGTTCAAAAAGCAAAGGTTAATCTATCAAATGTTACAACAATAAATCCTTACTTATTATTGATGTCACATTCATTTATTCGCCATGCAATTGAAATTGATATTAATACTACAATGTACGGTCAACCGGTGGAATCATAGTATAAAGTTCAATAGTATGTTTTTGAAGTAAATATTCACCTTTTGATTCAAATTCATACAGTTGAGGAGTTACTAAATCATAGTAAAACTTCATGGTTGTGTCACATGTGATGAATTTTGTACTGATTTTTAATCTATTTATATTTTCTACTTTTTCAATGCTATATTCAATTTGTTCTTCTTTTTCAATGTTTATGGCACTACTATAAATTTTTATATCAGAATATTTTTGTTTAAATATTTCTATAGATAAATATAACTGAGTTACAACCCCATTTACTTTGTTATAAAAATCATCAAATTTAAAGATAATACTATCTTTTTCAAATTTGACTCTTGCTTCTTGATTAATTAAAAAAGATTTAGAAAACTCATTTAAGATTTCAAGTTTATTTTGAGCATGTTTTTCCATATCAAAATTACAAACAATAATGAATTGGCTAACATTTCTTAATTTGTTATTTACTTGAGCAGAAACAAGAGTGTTAAATCTTTGTTCTGTTGCACTTTTGTATTTTAGATAGCAGTTATGTATAAATCTAGTAACTCTAAACCAAAGGCTATTTGCTAATTTAAATGCTAGTCTTATTAGCATGATTGATAATATTATTAGAATAACAATTCTAAAATTGTAATCAAGTTGGTTAAACCCCAAGAAATCTGTATTTAAGATTTCTTTTATGATTGGAATTTCCATTTGGGTATAATCAACTTGAAGTTTTGATAAAATAATACTAAAAAATGAGTCTTTAAATTCCATTATTTTTTATCTTTATCTTTTCTTTGAGCTTTTCTATACCAATAATATACAGCTCTAGCAACACGGTGGCTACTATGTCTTACTAGACCTTCTTTGCTGTCTTCAATTAATTTCTTTTCAACGATATCAACATTAATCTTATCGCTGTCAAGTTTTACAGGTAATTGACCAGCTTCTTCGTATTTTTGAGCCATATTTTGTGGTAAGAAATTGTTTACTAATACTGCATCAATAAGTTTGTCGCTGTTTGCGTGTTTGTATAAAGCGTTAATATGGTCTGACACTGTGTAATTATCACTTTCACCAGGTTGTGACATAATATTGCAAACATAAATCTTTTTAGCTTTTGATTTTACAACTTCTTCAGCAATTTCTTTGATTAACAAGTTTGGAATAACGCTTGTATATAAACTTCCAGGGCCAAGGATGATTAAATCAGCATCTTTAATAGCTGCAATTACGTCTTCTAAAGCTTTACAGTTTTCAGGTTCTGTAAATAATCTTTTGATTTTTTTGTGAGCTTCTGGAATATTGCTTTCACCGTGAACGATTGTTCCGTCTTCGTATTCAGCAGCTAATTTCATATTATCAAGTGTTGATGGTAAAACTCTACCTCTTATTGATAAAACATTTGAAGATTCTTTGATAGCTCTAACCATATCACCTGTAATTGAACAAAGTGCTGTTAAGAATAAGTTACCGAAACTATGACCTTCTAAACCTTCCCCTGATTTAAATCTGTATTGGAAAAGTTTTGTGATTAAATCTTCATTATCAGCTAACGCTGCGATACAGTTTCTGATATCACCAGGTGGCAAAACACCCATCTCTTCTCTTAAACGTCCTGATGAACCACCGTCATCACCAACAGTTACAACTGCTGTAATGTTATTTGTAATATTTTTGATGCCTCTTAGTAACATTGAAAGTCCAGTGCCACCACCAATTGCAACGATTTTTGGACCTCTGTTTAATTTTCTTCTTCTATACAATGATTCTAATAAGTTGCCTTTTGATTTTGAATCTTTTACATCAAGGATTGTAAGGTTTGTTTTTTGCCAACCTTTGAAAAAACAGATTATACCAATAAGCATAATTATAAGCGCAATTAAATCAGTGTTTACGTGTGTTGCAACTTTTCTAATAATTTCCATTGTAAAATATACTGGTCTTAAGTTGAAAAATATCATTCCACCAATAGTAATAAACAATGAGCCTAGAAAGATAAGTATAAACCATCTTTTTATTTGTAATCCTGGCATAAGCCATTTAGCATCATTTAATAATTCTTTATCTAATAAATTCTTTTTCATATTCTAACTAACCTTTTATTCTCTTCTTTTATAAGTATTATTGTTCGCACCAACCAGCTAAACGAGCTTTGTTATAGTTGATTGGAGATGGTTCAATAATTTCGTTTGCCATTTTAATCATTTCCATAGAATTTACATATTTGTTGGCAAAGTGGATAGAATCAACTTCTACTGGTGTAAATCCGTTCATATTATTATCAACAGCTGAAGTTGAAAGTAATTTTCTTAATCTGTTAATTGCAAATTCTGTTTCGTTATTTTCTTCAGCTTCTGTATTTAATGTTAAATCTGCGTTATAGATTTTGTTTAAGAATAATTCGCTTGCTGTAGCAATACCAACAAATTCACCAGCTTTTTTAGTGATATCGCCAACTGCGCCGTATAATGTAAGCCATTTAGAACATTTTTTAACAGCTTTTGCAAGGTTGCAAGCAAATGTAAAATCTTTGGCTGCCATTTCGTACATTGCACCGTGTGGTCTTACGTGGTCAATTTCTACACCATAAGCTTTTGCAAATGCCATGATTGCTCCAACTTGATATACAACAAGTGTTTCAAGCTCTTCTTCTGATAATTGCATTTCTCTGTAACCAAAACCCTGAATATCATCAAAACCGATATGTGCACCGATTGCAACATTTTTTTCTTTTGCTTTTAATAAAGCGTTTTTGATTGTCATTGGGTCGCCTGCGTGGAAACCTGTTGAAATATTTACAGAGCTAACATAATCAAGAATTTCAAATTCTGAATTATTTTTGTAAATACCAAAGCTTTGTGCTAAATCGCAGTTAAAATCTATATATTTAATTTGTTTTCTTTCCATTAATTCTGGCATATTTTCACCTATCCTTTATTAATAATTATACATACTAAAGGATTTTAATCTATATCTTTACATAATTTTAATATGACATAAAAAGAGCATTATGACTGGAATTCACAACGCTCTTTTTTAATGTTTGTATTAATTTGAAATTTATGCCATAAAATTGAAAAATACTGCTAATACTGCACCAACAATTACGCAATAATATGCAAATATTTTTAGTGAAAATTTTGATACGAATATCAAGAAATATTTAATACATAAATAACCTACTACTGCAGAAACCACAGTACCTATAGCCATATTTATCCAATTAAATCCAATAAGTTCTGATGGATGAATTTCTAAAATCGGATACAAAATAGATGTGCCTAGGATGATTGGAATAACAAGCAAGAAAGAAAATTTAGTTGCTGTTGTTCTGTCTAATCCTGAAAACAATCCTGACGCAATAGTTAAACCAGAACGAGATAATCCAGGAAATACTGCCATACCTTGAGCTATACCCATGATTATAGATTTTTTCAAAGATATTTTGTCTGTTTTTGCATCAAATTTCTTTGATACGTATTCACTTAAAAATAGGATTATACCTGTTCCAATCAAAAGAATAGAAACAATTTCTGGTTTATAAACCAATTGTTCGCAAATATCTTTTAATGGATAAGCAAGAGCTACAGTAAATACTGTCCCAATTAAGATATACAGGCCTAATTTTGCATATTCGTTAGAAAAATCTCTATTTTTGATAGCTTTAAAAAATTCTACGATAATATCACAAAGCATTTTTCTAAAATAAATAAGTACAGAAACGAGTGTACCAAAGTGAAGTAAGATATCAAAGAATGTATCTTCTGCGTTCACAATAGAGTAATCTGCGCCTGTTAAAATTTTTAAAATACTTGTTGTAAATACAATGTGTGCTGAACTTGAAATAGGTAAGAATTCACTCAAACCTTGAACTGCACCTGTTACAACTGCGTTAGTTAATGTTAACATAATTAGTCTTCCTCAAAGTAACCTGCACATGATTCTGGAGTTTCCCAAACATTGATTCTGTATAACTCTACAAATTTTTCTTTTAATTTTGTATAGATAAAGTATGCAAGCATTTCACTTGAAGGACTTTCATCTTTGAATTCTGGTAATTCGTTAACATCTTGGTGATCAAGATATGCTAAAACTTTTCTTAATTCAGCTTTCAATCTTTTGAAATCAACTAAGATATTACTTTTATCTAAAATGTCGCCTCTTACAAAAGCTTCTACTAACCAGTTATGACCGTGTTGATGTTCACATTCACCATCATAATTTAGTAAGTGGTGTGCTGCTGAAAAAGACAATTGAGCTTTTACTTCGTACATAATTTATTCTCCTTTTGCTTATATTTTACTTATATTTTGTGCATTTAATACAAGGTCTGTCAATTCTCTGACGGCACCTCTGCCACCTTCTTTTGAAGAAATAAAGTCACATTTTTCTTTAACTTCTTCTACTGCATCCTGTGGGCAAGTGGCTAGTCCTACCTTTTTTAAAATACAAATGTCAGGCAAGTCATCTCCCATGTATGCAACTTCATCGTAAGAAAGGTTGTATTTTTTTAAGATTTCGTCAAGTTTTACAATTTTATTTTTTATACCTTGATGAATTTCTTGAGCTTTAAGATGTTCAAATCTATGAGCAACAGTGCCGTTTTGACGTGCTGTAATTATTGCAATGATAAAATTATTTTTTATACAATTAGTTAATCCTTGACCATCTTTTGCGTTAAATTTTTTGATTTCTTTTCCGTCTTCTGTGTAAAGTATTCCACCGTCAGTCATTACACCGTCTACGTCAAAAGCTAATAATTTAATTTTTTTTGCTTTTTCTTCAATCGTTGTCATTTTATGCAACTCCTGCTTTTAATAAATCATGAATATGTAGAATACCAATTGGCTTTGAATTTTTATCCAAAATTGGTAATGCAGTAATAGAATATTTTTCCATAGTATGTAGTGCACCTGCTGCATAAGATGATTTTTCTACGGTTTTTGGTGATTTAGTCATCACATCTTTAACCAAAAGATGTTCTACATCTTTGTGTTTTAATAGTGTTCTTCTGATATCACCATCTGTAAGAATACCTGTTAAAGTGTTTGTATCATTAACAATAAGAGCAAGTCCAAGTTTGTGACTATCAACTGTTTCGAGAGTTGCGATAAATTGTTCGTTTTCGTTTACGATTGGTAAGTTATCACTTCTCATAAGGTCAGAAACTTTGTATAACAAACCTTTTCCAAGACTTCCTGATGGGTGGAAAATTAAGAAGTCTTCTGCTGTGAAACCTCTTTTTTCTAACAAGCAAACTGCCATGGCATCACCCATTGCAAGTGTTGCTGTTGTGCTTGCAGTAGGAGCTTTACCAAGAGGACAAGCCTCTTTTTCTACAGAAATATCAATTTTAACATCTGATGCGTGAATTAGAGTTGAATCAAAATTTCCACTCATGCCGATTAAAGGTAGGTTAAATCTTTTTATAAATGGTAAAAGATTAAGAAGTTCTTGAGTTTCGCCACTGTTTGAAATAGCAACGATAACATCATCTCTTGTAACCATACCAGAATCGCCGTGAGTACTTTCTGCTGGGTGTAAAAAGTATGACGGAGTACCAGTTGAAGATAAAGTGGCTGCAATTTTTTTACCAACTAAACCTGATTTACCCATACCTGTAACGATTACACGACCTTTGCAATTGTACATCAAGTCGATTGCTTTATTAAATTCATCTTCGTTAAATCTTTCAATAAGTCTATTAATAGAGTCTGCTTCTATTTTTAAAACCTCTTTAGCTATATCTGTTATTGATTTTGTCAACATTTTTAACCCTCATCTGTAGAAATATTATACAATAACCTACGTCATTTGTACTAGATTTTTACAATAAAGGTTAAGAAAAAAATACATAATCCGATAAAGACATTGTTAAGAGATTATGAGATATAAATATGCAAGGTTATTTTACTCCGAAAGGTAGCAATACTGATTTAAAGATTAATTCTGTAAAAAAATATATTGCAAATACTGATTGCAAACATTTAAAAATGGATATTTCATCTTTAAACCTTTTAGAAGCAAGTAAAATTGTAGCTTTATCATCTACAAATCATTATCTTAAATACCCAAAAGGAATTTTGGACTGCGTAGTAAAATCGAAAAGTATCATTGATTTTGTAAAGCCCTTGATACTAGGTAATGTAAGATTTTTAACAAAAGCATAATAGGCATGGAAGCCGAAAGCACGGAAGCAAATTAAAACACGGAAGTTTTAAATAGAGCAAGGAAGCTCAAATCACGGAAGAAAATGACACGGATGTCAAAATGCAAGCAAGGAAGCGAGCAAAAAATAGCACGGATGCTAAAAAGCAAAACACGGAAGTTTTGTAGATGTGAACACGGAAGTTCAAGAAATATTTTTTAATTATGAGATTAAAAAAGAATTACGCTAAAACCCCACGAAAGTGGGGTTTAGTTTTATCTACTACTTTTTATGTTTATTACACCAAGGCTTTTACAGCCAACAATATCAATAATAATCCTGCGAAAATTTTTAAAATTTTTGTAGGAAATTTTTTCAATGTATTTCCTTCCCAAAAACCTAGCAACGTGTTTATAAATGTTACGACAGCAATAAGTAGTGAGGCTTTTAAAATAGAAACTTTTTCTAAAGCAAGTCCTATACCTGCTGCAAGGGCATCAATGCTTGTGGCGATTGCAATTGCAAATAAGCATTTTAAATCAAGACACTTAATTTCTTCACACTCAGATTTAATAGCTTCTTTTATTATATTTAAGCCTAAAAGTAAAAATATTGTGAAAACTATCCATTTTGAAAATGGTTCAAGCAAATCTGTATAAGAAGTTAGGATAAAATATCCTATAATTGGCATTATGCCTTGAAATACACCACAAAATCCTGCAAGTGAAAAAGAATTTTTTAATCTTTTTTCGTTAAAACACATTCCATAAGCAAATGCTACAGCTGTTGCATCAATTGAAAGTGCTACTGCTAAAAAAAGTACATCAATTAAATTCAATTTGTACCTCTATTTCAAATAACCTATTCCAAGGAAAAGAATATTTTGCCTTAAAATTAACATTAAAAACTTCTTTTAACTTATTTTCAAAAGGTTTCATTTCCTCGTTTATCTTTGTTTCTGAAATTTGTTGTCTAACGTTTGCTTGATAAGCCCAATCATCTAAAAATCTAATTAATTGTAGTTTTTTAAAATCTTTATCAGAATATTTTTCTGCGTTATATTTTACTTTCATGGCGCAAAGTAAAGAGCCCAAAGTGTTTGCACTAGTGTTCCAAGCACTGTAACCATAAAAGTTTTTATCAAGATTTTCTAAAACTTTTTTCGCAAAGTTATTATCAGAACCATTTGCAAAACGTACGTCTGCTATTGCGTAAGGTTTTGTTGGTAGAGTTAAATTACCTGTAAAAGGTTCTGTAGATTTTTTCATAACAATTTCACCTTGATTATTTTTGAAATTGTTTACTATTAAAATAATGTCAGCGTTTTCTTTAGTAGAAACTTCCATTCCCCCAAGTTCTATTTGAGATAAAACGCTACGTTCTATAGAAACATCTTCGTAGTTTGAAATTAAATGTTTTTGGTTATCTTCAAGGAAAACAGGTGCTACCTTGATTTTTTTAACAATTGCTCGAGAAAACAATGACAATGGAATTTCGTCAGCGCCTGTTTTTGTAAAACCACCTAGACTTTCAAGTTCTTGCGCTTCTTTTACGTTTAATCCGTATTCTGCGCAATCATCTTTTGAAAAGACCAAAGTCTTAAATAATCCTTCTTTTTGCCATTGAAGATATATTTTATTTATTTCAAAATTTCTTTTTCTTGTTGATAAATAGTCCTCTAAAATTTCTTGTGGTACGTCTGTTTCAGAGAAACCATTTTTGTGCAAATTAAAAGAGTATTCAAAAATTTTTGTTCCGTATTTATTCCAATATTCTTTTTCTTCTTGATTTACATTATTGTTAGAAATTCTCATAATGCTTGAAAAAGCATGGATTTCAGCCTCTTTTGATTTTAAAATTTCTTTTAAATTATTAATTCTTGTTTTTATTTCTTCAAAAGTCGCAGGACTTCTTCGAGAAGGAATTAGTCCTCCATAAGCAATAGTATCAAGGGATAAGACTATTTTATCCATCTTTGGTAAAGCTTGTAACCAATTTAAAATGCCATCTATATCAGCATTTTTTGTTAAATCCCCTAAAAGATTTCTATCTGGTAAATAGAGTTCAATATTTTTATCAATGTTTGCTATATCTTGAATAAGGTTGTAGCAAACAGGTCTGTTATCTATTGGAATAATACAAATTTTCATAATCTGATTTTACTATATATTTTGTATTAAGTATATAATCTTTACATTTTTAGTATTGTTTTTAATCCCCTCGCCCAAGCGAGCAGAGGCACGAGCGAAGCGAGAGTCGAGCAACTGCCAACGGAAACGTTGAGCTTTTCGTTGCAGTTGTGAGCGTTGCCGTTTAATGCGAGCGCAGAATTTTGGGAGAGGGGCAGGGGTGAGGGTTAATCTTTTATTTGTTTTTTCTCAAAAAAACAGTATAATTTAAATATGAAAAAGTTATTTATTTCAATTTTTATACTATTTTTGATTTCAGGTAATGCATTTGCGTCAATTGATAGTGCAACTGGTGAAATCCGTAGAGGTTATATGGGTACACTTCCTGATGTTACTCAACGTTTTGACCGTCAGCGTTCAGAACTCGCTCGTCCTGCATTTTCTGATGTTGAAACATTTAGAGATAAGAACGAATTAAAACCTGTTCCTCGTGATAATCCTGCGTATATTGATTTAATCGTTAAAAAACATAAACTTTCTCCATATACAAATGATATTAATGATGCTATACCTCTTGTTGAATCTATGATTGAGGCTATTAATCATAATCTTAATATCCAAAAGTTTGTTGCTCGTGTAAATGCTTTTAATGATTGGATGAGCTATTTTAAATCAAAATACAAGGATAAACCTGAAGCTTATTACATCTCTTTTCAAAAACTTGTAGAAATAGATTTTCAATCTCACTACTTGGCTACAATAAAATATGAATCTCGTTTGTACAATCCGTATTTGCCGTATAGTGCAGAGGGCGCTATGTACAGTCCAAAAGCAATTCAAACTCAAACAAATGCTTTATTAGTAGAATTGAAAAAAACTTTAGAAATATTAAAGGATGTTAATTAAAAGGGCTATTGTTTTTTTGTAAAAAGCCTGTATGATAAATATATGGATATAAAGGTTAATTACTACGAGATTTTAGGTGTAGATATTTCAGCTGATTCGGCTGAAATTAAGTCTTCGTATAGAAAATTAGCCCGTCAGTATCACCCTGATGTTTGTGGAAATGACGAAGAAAATGTTGCAAAGTTCAAGAAAATAACTGAAGCTTATGAGGTTTTGAGTGATCCTACTCAAAAACAAAAATATGATATGTTAAAAGGTATTATTGCCGAAAGAAAAGCTCGCCAAGAAAAAATTAATGCTGAAAAAGCAAAAGAGGCAAAAGAAGCTTCTCAAAAGAAAGAAGCTGATAAAGCTTATAAACAAGCTCGTGAACATGATAAGCAACAAGGTTTTTCTTCTGTTTTGAATGATATTTTAGGTGGCTTAAAACACAAACAAGAACCTAAACAAAAAGCGAAACCGAAAAAAGAGCCACCAAAAGATGGTGAAGATATTACATGCGAAGTTATGTTGACAATGCTTGAGTCAATAAATGGTTGCAATAAAACGGTGAATATTCTTATTACAGAGCCTTGTAGAGCATGTAATGGCAGAAAATTTATTAATCAAACAAAATGCCGTGTTTGTAACGGAAAAGGGGAAGAACATAATCACAAAAAAATTACCGTGAAAATTCCTCCTTCTGTAAAACACGGTTCAAAAATTCGTATTCCAAATGAAGGGAATAAAGGCATTAATGGTGGTAAAAATGGTGATTTGTACTTGAATGTACAAATTGAAAATAGTGATATTTACAAATATGACGGATTAAATATTAATTATACTCTTGTTATTCCTCCACAAGATGCTGTT
Organism: uncultured Candidatus Melainabacteria bacterium; assembly: GCA_934693165.1. GTDB lineage: Bacteria > Cyanobacteriota > Vampirovibrionia > Gastranaerophilales > Gastranaerophilaceae > UBA791. The sequence goes on along the minus strand of CAKUUX010000008.1, from coordinate 86,872 downwards.
TTGGGTTCGACTCAAGAAATAAATGTTCCTGACGGCAAAGTTTCTATGAAAGTTATGGCAGGAACATCTCAAGGACAAAAATATCGTCTTGCAAAACAAGGTTTGAAACGTGGTAGCAAAATTGGGGATTTAATTGTTACTATAAAAATTGACATCCCTAAGAATTTATCAAAAGAAGAAAAAGACTTGTATAAAAAATTGCAAGAGCTTGCAAATAAGGAAACGGTTAAATAATGAAAGCTAAAATAAAAGAAATATTTATTTCAACACAAGGTGAAGGTCCTTTTGTTGGTTATAAACAAATGTTTATAAGATTTTGTGGTTGTAATTTAAAGTGTAATTATTGCGATACAGATTTTGACGCAAAAGATTGTAAAGAGTATACAACGGATGAACTTTTAGAAAAGATAAAAACTTTTGACGGTTTTGATAAAATTCATTCTATCTCATTAACTGGTGGTGAACCTCTTTTATGGACTGATTTTTTGTCAGAATTTTTAACAAGAGTTAAAAAACCGATTTATCTTGAAACAAATGCGACGATTACAAAGGGCTTAAATAAGGTTTTTGATAATATTGATTATGTTTCAGCCGATATAAAATTGCCATCATCTTCAGGTATAAAAAATTCTTTTGAATTGCATGACGAATTTTTTAAAGCAGTTAAATGTGCAATCATAAATTGTGCTATGACAAAGCAATATGATTGCTATAAGCAAAGACTTTTTGCAAAAATAGTTTTTGATGAAAATATTACAGAGGAAGAAATTAAAAAGAGTGTCGAGTTGGCAAAAAAATATGATTTTCAAATAGTTCTTCAACCAAAAATGAATGGCATGAAACTTGAAATACCTACAAAAGTTATTGAAAATGTTTTTGATAGATTTTTAAATGAATATGAAAATGTAAGATTAATTCCTCAAGTTCATAAATTTATGGATATTCAATAGAAGTTTTTATTCTTCTATAATTTCGTAAAGTTCGCTTGCTTGTTGAATACTAACATTTCCTGTAGGAATTGTTAAAACTTTTACTACAACATTTTTGTTTGCATATTCAATTTTAATAACATCACCAACTTTTAAAATCTTGGCAGGCTTTGCAATATTGCCGTTTACATAAACTCTACCTGTGTCAGAAATTTCGTTCGCTACAGTTCTTCTCTTTATTAATCTTGATACTTTTAAAAACTTATCTAATCTCAAAATTTTTCCTTTGTTTCTACAATTTATATACGATTGATTTTTTTTTTGTTATATTATAACATATAAAATTATTAAGAGAAAAGGAATAATAATTAATGGACGGTATTGTCAGTACCCTGTTTAAGTTTTTTATAATCGCATTTTTACTATTTGCAAATGCATTTTTTGTAGCTGTTGAATTTTCACTTGTTAAAGTAAGAAAAACAAGAATGGAAGAGTTGTCAAAGCAAGGCAACAAGATAGCAGATTTAGTCCTTAAACAAATTTCTGATATAGATAAAGTTGTAGGAGTTGCTCAATTCGGTGTGACAATTGCAAGTATCGCAATTGGTTGGGTTGGTGAAGCTACTATAGTTTCTATCATTCAGTCTATGTTTAGTGTTATTCCTCATAGTTCTCAATTGATTGCCCTACATACTGTGTCATCAATAATATCATTTGTGCTTGTTACATTCTTGCACGTTTCATTAGGTGAACAAGTTCCAAAGTTGATTTCTTTACAATATACTGAAGAAACAGCTTTATTTATTTCAAGACCAACCCATTTAATTGCGGTAATTTTTAATCCATTTGTCGCTTTGTTAAATGGCTTTTGTAATTTTGTATTAAAACTAATGAAAGTTGAACGACCAAAAGAATCTTTTGCACATTCAACAGAAGAACTTGATATGCTTGTAGATGCAAGTTATAAAGAAGGTGTTCTTAACGAAACAGAAAAAGATATTCTACATAATGCTTTTAAATTTTCGGATTTAACAGCAAAGCAGGTTATGATTCCAAGAACAGATTTGATTTGCTTGCCAAAAGACATTACTTTTGATGAGTTGAAAAAGTTTACGGTTGAAAATCAATATACAAGATATCCGATTTATGGCGAAGATATTGATGATATTGTAGGATTTTTACATGTTAAAGATATTTACGCATGTAATGTGAACAATGATGAATTCAAAATTGAAAATCTTTTAAGACCAATTCTTTGCGTTCCTGAAACAATTACAATGGATAATATTATTATTGAGTTTAAAAAACAACAAGCTCAAATAGCGATTGTTGTTGACGAATTTGGTGGAACAGCAGGCTTAATTACACTTGAAGACGTTTTTGAAGAAATTTTTGGTGAAGTTCAAGATGAATTTGACGAAGAAGAAGAATTAGATATTAAAAAAATTGACGAAAATATTTACCTTGCAAATGCAATGGTTAGACTTGACGAAATGGCAGAATTCTTTGATGTAGATGAGGAATTGTTTGAAGAAGAAGACGTTGATACAATCGGTGGTGTTGTTTTGAAAGTCTTAGGTAGAATTGCACAAGTTAATGATTCTATTGAATGGAAAAACCTTACTCTTACAGTTAAAGAAATTGATGGCGTAAGAATTACAAAACTTCTTATTGTGGTAAGAGAACCATTCCAAGTAGAAGAAGAAACAGAAGAGGAAGCAAAAGGATAATACCTATAGCTTATACATTTAGTATTTAGTGCATGTATTCAAGATAATTTAGTAGAAGTTACTATGTATTTATGGTGGCTTCAGAATTTTGTACCCTCAAGAGTTATTCATGTTCCTCAAACGTAACGTTAACTTAACAAAATTGAAATTCATAATTAAAAAAGCTATGATATAAGTAAAATTATAAAATTAGGGGAATTATGGAGAATAATTATATAAAATTACTTTCAGATGATATAAAGAAAATCTGGGCAGGGTTATCATTACCACAAAAGGTAGGTTTGATGTCAATGATTATTGTAATCGTTGCTCTATCAACTTTCTTTTTAGTAAAATCTATGGAGCCTGATTGGGCTGTTTTATATACAGATTTAAACGAAACTGACGCTGCAAATATTGTAGAAAGTTTAAAGAAAAATGGTCATGCATACAAAATGGCTGATGACAAAAAGACAATCATGGTTCATTCTAAAGAAAAGGATGATTTAAGATTATTTGTTGCAGAAAATGACCTTATCCAAATTCAAGCACAAGGATTTGAACTTCTTGACGATATGCAATTAGGTTCAACTGATTTTAAAAATAAATTAACAAAACAAAGAATTTTCCAAGGTGAATTAACTCGTTCTATTGAAAAAATGAGTGGTATTCAAAGTGTTAGAGTACAGTTAGCAGAACCTGAACGTTCAATCTTCCAAGACAAAGATGAGGTTCCTACTGCGTCTGTTATGCTTATTTTAAAACCAGGATACAGACTAAAATCTTCTCAAGTTAAGGCTATTAAAAACTTGGTTGCATATTCTGTTCCTAGAATGACTCCTGATAGAGTATTCATTACAGACCAAGCTGGTAACAGTTTGTCAGACGAAAATGGCAAAAATTCTAACGATATGGAAACTTTTAAAACAAATCTTGAAAAACAAACTTCTGAAAAAGTTGTAGAAGTTCTTGAAAAAATTGTTGGAAAAGATAATGTAAACGTTCAAGTGTCTGCAGATATAGATTTTAACAGTGCAAAAGCTACTATTGAAAGTTATATTCCAGTTGGTGGTGATAATGCGCAAGGCGTTGTAACAAGTTCTCAAAGTGAGATTGAAACTTATGAAAACCCAAATCAAACACCTGCAAGTGCTAACGTCGATAGAAAAAATTTAAATTATTCAAAAGAAAAAAATGCTGTAAACTACAGTGTTTCAAAAGAAGTTAAACAAATTATATACGCACCAGGAACTGTTAAGAGAATGACAATTGCTGTTGCTGTAAACAAGATTTTGACTCAAAAAGAAAAAGATGAGTTGAAAGGTTTAGTATTATCTGCAGCTGGTGCTGATTATGATAGAGGCGATGTAATTACTATTACAAGCTTACAATTTGAGGGACTTGCTGAAGAAAAAGCTGCTCAAGCAGAGGTAATGAAAGAGTTCAAGAAAAACTCAACTGTTGATTATGTAACAACAAAACTTGGACCATTACTTGTTGTATTGATTTTAGGTTTGGCAGCCTTGTTTATTATCAAGAGTCTTATGTCTAAGGCAGGTAAGATTTATGGTAAAGAAGATACTTACAATCAAAAAATTATTGAACCAACTTTACCTGAAATCAAAGATGATATTCCAGATATTATTCTTTCAGAATCACTACCAACACTTGAGGCTCACCTAGATCCAGAACTTGAAAAAACAAGAATAGAACTTAACGAAGCTATTATGGCAGATCCTGCTGAAGCTGCAAGAATATTAACATCATTTATTAAGGATTAATAAAAATGGCATTAACAAACTCAAAAAACGAAAATAAAGATATCGACCAAACAATATCACTTGCGACAATGACATCAACTCAAAAAGTTGCAGCATTGTTGATTTTGCTTGGCCCAACTACAGCCAGTGAAGTTTTGAAAAATATTTCTGACGAAGATTTGTTAGAACAAATTACATTGGAAATTGCTAGTTTAAACAAAGTTCCAAGTGATATTTTAACAGATATCCTTGAAGAATTTAGAGCTTTATTCCAAGCAAGCACATATATTTCTTCAGGTGGTATAAATTACGCAAAACAATTGTTGGAATTAACTTATGGTGAAAGCCAAGCAGAAAAAATGTTGAATAAGTTAATGACAATGATGAATTCAAACCCGTTCCAATTCTTTAATGAAGCAGACCCTGGGCAGTTGGCTACATCATTCCAAAACGAAAATCCACAATTGATTGCGTTAATCATGGCTTACCTAAAACCTGAACATTCTGCAAAAGTTCTAAACTATTTGCCACCAGAAACTCAAGCGCAAGTTGCTATGAAAATCGCTGATATGGAAACAACAAACCCTGAGATTTTGGGCGAAATTGAAAAAATCGTTGAAAATAAATTCTCATCAGTTATGGTACAAGACTTTTCAAAAGCTGGTGGTATCGATACTTTAGCAAATATCTTGAACTGTTCTGATAGAAACACCGAAAAGAATGTTATTGAACTTTTAGAAGTTGAAAATCCATCACTTGCAGAAGAAGTTAGAGAATTGATGTTCGTATTTGAAGATATTATCAATCTTGATGACAGAGCTATTCAAAGAATTCTTCGTGAAGTTGATACAAAAGACCTTGCTCTATCTCTTAAAGGTACAAAAGCTGACCTTAAAGAAAAAATCTTTAGAAACATGTCAGATAGAGCCCAAGAAATGTTACAAGATGAAATCGAATATCTTGGACCAGTTAGAGCTAGAGAAGTTCAAGAAGTTCAAACTAAGATTATTGGTATTATTAGAAACCTTGAAGTATTCGGTGAAATCGTTATTTCTCGTGGTGAAAACAATGAGGACGAATTAATTGACTAGGATTAGAAGTACAAATGTCAAATTTGGTGACAGTTTTGTATTACCTATAGAAAAAGAAAAAGAAGAAATACCTGAATCTCCTGAGCTTATAAAACTCAAGGAGGATTTACGTCTGCTTAATTTAGAAGTTGAAAAAGCAAAAGAACGTAAAGAAACTATTCTTCAAGAAGCTCAAGCACAGGCCGAAAATTTAGTTCAAGAGCAAAATAATAAGATTGCTCAAGAAAATGAACAAATAGCTCAACAACGTGAAGCTGAAAAGAAAGCTTTTGATGAACAAATGGCTCAAGAGGCTGAAAAAATTAGAGCAGAAGCTTATCAAACAGGTTATGATGATGGTTATAAACAAGGGTACGTTGTTATTACAAATGAATTAGAAAATAAAATTCATGCCGTTGATGATTTTGCAAAATGCCAATTTGACTTAAAGAGTAATATTATCAAGTCATCTGAGCTTGATATTATAAATCTTGTTGTCGAAATTGCTAAGAAGGTTTGTACAAAATCAGTTGAATTAAACCCTGAAATCTTAAAAGCTTTGACAGAAAATGCAATTAAAGAATTAAAAGACAAAGAAGATATTACAATTATCATTAATCCAAAACTTTTAGAGGCTATAAATTCTGTTTCTGATAAATTGAAAGAGGATATTCCTCAATTACAAAATATCAAAATTATTGAGGATAATGCAGTTTCAGCTGATGGTACAATTGTTGAATCACCTCTTACACGAGTTGATAGCAGAGTTAAATCTCAAATTAATGAGATTGCTGAAAAGTTGTTTGAAGCTTATAATTCAGAGGATGAAGCTTTTGATAACTTTATTTTATCAATGGAAGAACCTGATGTTGAAGATATTGAACACATTGAACTTTCAGATGATGCAAATATTGCAGAATTTTTAAGTGAATTAGAGGATATTCCTTCTTATGATGATAAACTCCGTGATGAAGATGCTGATTACTATGAACATCTTGATTTAGATGAATTAAAATCGGATGACATAGAAAATTCTTTACCAGAAACAGCAGAAGAAAAAATTAACGAAATTAATCTTGATGATTATGAAAATCTTGACGAGGTTTTGAATGAACCTGAAACAATTTCTATTGTTGATGAAACACAAAATATTGATGATTTTATAAGTGCTTCTCAACAAGAGCAAGAGTTACAAGACGTTCAGCTTTTAGAAACACCTCAAGAACAGCTTGTAGAAAATGAAATTCAATCTCAATCTCAAGTTGAAGAAGTTATTCCTGATAATCCTCAACCTCAGGAGGCTTTGGTTGATGCGCCTGAACAAGAAAAATCAGAGGATTTGTTGCAAGAAGATATTCAGATTTATGATGAAAATTTAAAACAAGAAGAAATTCAATCTGAAATTCCTCAAAAAGATGAGAAAATAATTGAAAAATCTTTAGAACAAGTTGAAAAGGTTGAAAAAGAAATTGAAACGGATGTAAAACCTTTTGAATTTGCGCATTTAGACGAGGATTTTGATATTTCTGACGATATAAGTGATGAAATTGATATAAAATCAAAGTTGGATAAACTTACTCCTGTTGATGATAATAAATTGATAGGTGAAGACGATGTTCAATAAAGAGAAGTTTTCACAAATTATTGAAGAAACAAATACAATAAAAGAAATTGGAAAAGTTACTCAAGTTATTTCTTTGATTATTGAATCAGAAGGTCCACAAGCAAGTATTGGAGATTTATGTTATATATATCCAAATGATACTTCTGAACCTATTTGGGCTGAAGTTGTTGGTTTTAAACAATCAGAGGATAGCAGGGTTGATAAACTTCAACTTATGCCATTAGGTAAAATGGAAGGTATTCAACCAGGGGCAACTGTTGTAAATACTGGTGCTCCAATGAAAATAAAAGTTGGGGAACAACTTTTAGGTAGAGTTTTGGACGGGTTGGGTAATCCTATTGATAATTTGGGCGAAATTCGTTGCCAAAACTATCGTTCTACGAAAGCTGATATCATTAATCCGTTGAAAAGAAACAGAATTTGCGAACCTTTACCTTTAGGTATTAAATCAGTTGATGGATTTATTACAGTTGGGAAAGGTCAACGTATGGGTATTTTTGCAGGCTCAGGTGTTGGTAAAAGTACAACAATGGGTATGATGGCAAAAAATACTACTGCAGACGTTAACGTCATTGCTTTGATTGGTGAACGTGGACGTGAGGTTAAGGAATTTATTGAAGATATTCTTGGCGAAGAAGGTATGCGCCGTTCTGTTGTTGTAGCTTCAACTTCTGATGCTCCTGACCTGGTAAAAATTAAGGCAGCTTTTGTTGCAACAACTATTGCAGAGTATTTTAGAGATAAAGGTTTAGACGTATTGTTTATGCTTGATTCGGTTACTCGTATTGCAATGGCACAAAGACAAGTTGGTTTGTCATTGAATGAGCCTGCAGCCACAAAAGGTTATCCTCCAAGCATGTTTGCTATTATGCCTCAACTTATGGAAAGAGCTGGTTCTAATGATAAAGGTACAATGACAGCTCTTTATACCGTACTTGTAGAAGGGGACGATTTTAACGAACCTGTTTCAGATACAGCGAGAAGTATTCTTGATGGTCATATTATGCTTTCTCGTGAATTAGCTCATAAAAACCACTTCCCAGCAGTTGATGTATTGCAATCAATAAGCCGTGTTATGGGTGATGTAACTACAAAAGAACATAGGGCTGCTGCAGGTAAAATCAGAAATTTGATGGCCGTTTATCGTAAAAATGAAGACTTGATTAATATTGGGGCTTATATTAAAGGTTCAAATCCAGAATGTGACGAGGCTATTAAATTTATTGATAAAATTAATGCATTTTTGAAGCAATCAACTACAGATAAATGCGTTTTTGAAGATACAATTGAACAATTAGAACATTTACTTGGTTAAGTTCTTAGTTTTCTTCAATTTTTGGTAAATATTTTTGCCAGGTTTCATCAAGGTTTTGGATAAAAATATGTGCGTCGATTACGTCGTCTGACGAAATGTTTGGGCGATTATTTTTTTCTAAAATTAAATCTTCTCTTTTTTCAACTTTTAAATTATTTAAGCCCAAAAATGAATACCCGAAATCTTTTCCACAGTGTTGGCAAGTTAATTTTATAACCAAAAGTTGTGGTTCTTCACGAATAATTTCAACGGAATTTTCGTCAAAATCTTCCTTACATCTTGAGCAACATAAATCTTTAAAAAGTAGGCTGAAATCCTTATCCATAGTGGTTTAATTGTATATTAAACACGTTATAAATGCAATTATATGTGGAACTTATATAGTGTACACCGAAAGTGTACAGGAGAGCCGAAACATGTTACCCATCACTTTAATCGTTTTAGGATTTATTGTTTACTCTGCATGTGTAATTATTCCTAGTATTTGGGAAGAATTATCTGCAAAAAACTAAACTTTAAATTAAAACGGTAAAAATTTTTTCTGACCAAAAATAAATTTGGGCGGATATTTTGTGCTAAAATTTTCTTATGGAAGAATTTAAGCATTATACGGTAATGAAAAATGAAGCAATAGAGTATTTTGATTTTTCAAAAGATGCTCTATTTGTTGATGCAACTTTAGGTGGAGGTGGTCATAGCGAAGAAATTCTTAAACGTATGACTCCAAATAGCCATTTGATAGCTTTTGATATTGATGATGATGCGATAAAATTTGCAAAAGAAAGATTAAAAGATTACAAAAACTTAACAATTGTGAAGGACTCTTATACAAATGTTAAGAAAGTTATACATGAATTAGGATATGAAAAAATAACAGGTGGAATTCTTTTTGATTTGGGCGCTTCGTACCATCAATTAACGAAACAAGAAAGAGGTTTTTCATTTACAAAAGAAGCTCCATTAGATATGAGATTTAATAAAGACGCAGATTTTTCTGCTTATGATGTCGTAAATACTTATAGCGAAAGCGATTTGGCTAAAATTTTTTTTGAATATGGAGAAGAAAGATATTCAAGAAAAGTAGCAAAGAGAATAGTTGAAAAAAGGGCTGAAAAACCTATAGAAACGACTACTGAATTAGCTGAAATTGTACGACATGCTCTACCTTATACAAAAAGCCGTTTACATCCTGCTACAAGGGTGTTTCAGGCAATTAGAATTGAAGTAAATAATGAGTTAAAAAATGTAAAAGAAACTTTAAATAATTTGTTTGATTTATTGGCTGAGGGTGCTATAATATCAGTGATAAGTTTCCACTCATTAGAAGACAGAATAGTAAAAGAAACATTTAAATATTATTCAAAATCGTGTAGATGTGAGATGTCAGAACCAATTTGTAAATGTGGTGGTCCCCTATTAACCCTATTGGTGAAAAAAACAATTATGGCAAGTGAGGCAGAATTAAACGAAAATCCACCTTCAAGAAGTGCAAAACTTAGAGTGGCAAAATATATTAAAAAATAATCTAGGGATAAAAAATTGTTACAACATTTAAATAATAATATGCAGTATACGAATGATTTTGTTGAAGAAAAAATCGAGTATAATTACTTTGACGAAATTGAAAGCCTTCAAGAACGAGCAAGTATTATTGAGGGTTACTTTCCAAAGGAATTATCAGAGAAAGAAATGTATATTAGAAAAATTAATACAACTTTATGCATAATTTTAGGTATCTTCATTGTTGTATCAATGTTTAGTTATTACTTTGTTACGGTTAATGAAATGACTATGAATAAATTAAGCAAAGAAATTACTGCCCTAAATGATGAAAATGCTGAGTTGCAATACAAACTGGATAAATTAAAATCTTTTAGTAATGTTGATATGACAATGCAAAAGAACAAAACTTTAACAAGAGCAAAACAAGTAATTGAAGTTCCAGAAGTTAATTCTGTAAACATTGTAGATAAGAAAAATACAAGCGATAAATTATTCTCATATTCTATAGGATATTAATTTTTTATTGGGGATAATAAATTGTTTTAAAAGCCTTAAAGTTAGGCTTATTCATATTTGTTAATAATTTCTCAAACTGCATTTTTAGTGGTAAAATTAAGTAAAAATGGGTTGAGATGGATAATAGAAAAGAAAAACAATTTAAAATGCTAGATAGAAGGCTTGGTTGTTGGCAAGTAGGATTTGCACTTTTTGCTATAGCTTTGATGATTCATCTTTTTTGTTTGCAAGTTCTTGATTTAAAACACTATCGTATTAAGGCTAAACGTCAAAGAATGGCTAATACTTTTGTTATGCGTGGTGATATTTACGATAGAAACGGTATAAAACTTGCGACTGATAAAGTTTTGTTTGATATTTTCTTAAGAAAAGCAGATATGGAAGACCATTCTCCAGAGGAATTAGCTCAAATGCTTTCTCCAATTTTACATTTACCATATTCGACTCTATTAAAAATGATTAAACAAGATGCGCCTTTTGTACTGTTGAAAAAAGGTGCTGATAGAGAAACTAGAGATAAAATTGCAGAATTACATTTAAGAGAAATTCCTATGGATAAAAAGAACATAAGAATTTATCCACAAGGCGCTTTAGCATCTCACGTTTTAGGATATTATAACTTTGATGCTGAAATTGCAGCTGGGGTTGAACAATCTGCGAAAGAAAAACTTGAAAGAGTTGATAGAAAATCTTCTGTAGAAAAAACTCCAAATGGTGATATTATTTATAATTTTGCTACAGACCCATTACTTACAACAGCTCCTTTAAAAGGTGAAAATGTTACTCTTACAATAGATACAGCTGTTCAACACGTATGTGAACAAGAACTTTATAAAGCTATTTCTAAATTTAAAGCTTTGAGAGGTGTTGTAATTGTTATGAATCCTAGAAATGGTGAAATTCTAGGTTATGCAGCTTATCCATATTATGATCCAAATAATTTTAAAAAGGCTAACTATACTCAGTTGAAAAACTGGGCTATAACTGATATTTTCCCACCAGGGTCAACCTTCAAAATCTTGACAGTAGCTTCTGCAATGGAATTGGGAAAAATCAATAAATACACTAAAATCAACGATACAGGTAAGATTAAAGTTGGTTGGTGGGATATTGAAAACTATGACTACAGAAAGCGTCCTAATCCAGGTATGATTAGTTTAGAGTACTTATTTGAACACTCAAGTAACGTAGGTTCTGTAAGAGTTGCTCAAACTATGACTTCAACTGAATTTTATAATCAATTAAGAAAATTTGGTTTTGGTTCAAAAACAGGAATTGATTTACCAGGGGAATCTGTTGGGTTGATTAAAAAACCACATAAATGGGATGTGTCAGACCATGCTTCAATGGGTTATGGTTATGGTGCTTCTGTTACTGCTATTCAAATGGCATCTGCAATTTCGGCTATTGCAAATGATGGGGTTAGAGTTACTCCTCACGTTATCAAATATTCTGATGCAGAGGCAGAGCAAAAAATTAAACATGTTCAAGTTATGTCAAAAGAACATGCAAATGCTGTTACTGATGTTTTGGTAAATAGTATTAATAATGGTAAATCAAAAATTAAGATGGAAAAATATAATGTAGCAGCAAAAACTGGTACATCAAGAAAGCCAAAGGAAAACGGTTCAGGATATACAAACAAATTGTACACTTCTGCGATAGGGTATTTGCCAGCAAGTGATCCTGAAATATTGATATATGTTATGATTGACTCTGCCCAAGGTTATGAAATTTGGGGTAGTACAGTTGCTGTTCCTGTATTTAAGGAAATTGCAACTCAACTTGTACATATATTGAATTTAACACCAGATAAAAATAATTAATTGGAGAAGATATGAAATTAGATGATTTAATTAAAAATGTAGAATATTTAAATGTTATAAACCACAAAAATATTGAGGTTACAGGTATTTCTTACAATTCAAAAACAACTCAAAAAGGTGATATTTTTGTTTGTTTGAGAGGTGAATATACTGATGGTCACAAATATTTTAAAATGGCTGAAGAAAATGGCGCAGTAGCTTTTGTTTGTGAAGAAGAACTAGAAACTGATTTGCCACAAGTTGTAGTAAAATCAACAAGACATCAAATTGCAGATTTTGCAGCTGCTTTTTATGAATATCCTTCAAAAGATTTGAATATTGTTGGTATTACTGGTACAAATGGCAAAACAACTGTTTCACATTTGGTTCAAAAGATTTTTGAAAACAATAATCAAAAATGTGGTTTAATTGGTACTTTAGGTCATAAATTTTCATCAGAAGACACTTATCATGATGCAAAACATACAACTCCACAAGCACCTGAACTTCAAAAACTTTTAAGAACTTTTGATGAAAAAGGTATTAATAATGTTTGTATGGAAGTTAGTTCTCACGCATTAGATCAAAACAGAGTTGGTGGTATTGATTATAAATGCGCTGTTATTACTAATTTGACACAAGACCATTTAGATTATCATATTTTGATGGAAAATTATTTTGAAGCAAAAGCCATTCTTTTTAGAGGTTTAAAAGAAGGTTGTTATGCCGTTTTAAATGCAGATGATGAATATTATGAAAAATTTAGAGCTATCGTTCCAAATGGTGTAAAAATTGTTACTTACGGTATCAAAAAAGATGCTGATTTAAAAGCTTCAAATATCCAATATTCAATCCATGGTGCAAAATTTGATGTAACAACAAAAGATGGTGAATATAAACTTGATTTGAATTTGAATGGTGCATTCAGTGTTTATAATACTTTATGTGCAATGGCTGTAGCTGTTGCTTATGGCATTTCTTACGAGGTTTCTATTGATACTTTGAATAATGTTCAAAATGTTGCAGGCAGATTTGAAATTGTTCATAAAACTCCTCTTGTAATTGTTGATTATGCTCACACTCCAGATGGTTTGGAAAATGTTTTGAAGGCAGCTAGAGAAATTACTCCAGAAGGTTCAAAATTGATTTGCCTATTTGGTTGTGGTGGTGATAGAGATACAACTAAACGTCCAAAAATGGGTTCTATTGCTGAAAAGTTTGCCGATAAAGTTATTATTACAAGTGATAATCCTCGTTCAGAAAACCCAAACCAAATTATTTCAGATATTGTTGCTGGTTTAAAATCAATGAATCCGGATAAAGTCTTTGTAGAACCTGATAGAGGTAAAGCTATCAGACTTTCAAAAAGTATTTCAACTGAAAAAGATGTAATTGTACTTGCTGGTAAAGGTCATGAAGATTACCAAATTTTAGCTGACAAGACAATACATTTTGATGATAGAGAAGAAGCAAGAAAGACTTTTAATTCATAATGGAAATAAAAGACCAAAATATTAGAAAAACTGAGTTGATAATCGAAAACCATCTTCACGGTGCATTTGGAATTGATTTTAATTTTGCAACTGCTGATGAAATTTTAGAGTGTGCTAAAAAACTTTTAAAACGTGGTATTGGTGGATTTTTCCCAACTTTTGTTACAGATACAGTTGAAAATATTAAAAAACAAACTCAAGTTATAAAAGTGGCTAAATCAAGACAAACAGAGGATATGGCTGATATCTTGGGCATACATTTGGAGGGTATTTTTATGAATCCAAAAAAATGTGGCATTCAAGATGAAAGCTTGTTTTTGACTCCAAATATTGAAAATTATAAATTGATAGAAGATGATTTTATAAAGATTGTGACTGTTGCTCCAGAGCTTGATGAAGGTTTGATAGATTATTTGAAATCAAAAAACGTTAAAGTTCAGGCAGGGCATTGTATTGGTGGAGATTTGAAAGGTGTTAATGGAGCTACTCATTTGTTTAATGCGATGAGTGGTGTTAACCATAGAGAAAAATCTACTGCTCTTTCAGCTTTGATTGATGATAATATTTATACAGAAGTTATTATGGACCTAGTTCATTTGAATAAAGATATTTTAGAACTTATTATCAAGTCAAAACCTGAAAATAAAATTTTGCCTGTAAGTGATTGTTTACCAATTTCTTATAGTGATAAAACTCAAATGAATTTTTGTAATAAACCTGTTTATTATGATGGGGTTAAAATCACATCAGCAGAAGGTACTTTGGCAGGAAGTGCGTTACTTTTAGATGATATTTTGAGAAAGTTATACAAAAATGGTATTGATGGATTTAAATATATTAAAAATTTGTATGAATACCATGGTTTAGAGATTAATGGCTATGTTTATTGGAGAAATAATGATGAAATTGTAGCCATTGAAAAAGGCGATAACGTTTTATATAAAGAATAATAGGAGATATTTATAATGAATAGTGACAAAATAAAAAAGGGTATTGAAAGAACACCACATAGAAGTTTGTTATATGCGACAGGCGTGAGTAAAAAAGCTATGGATAGACCATTTATTGGTATTGCAAGTTCTTTTACTGATTTAGTTGCAGGTCATGTAATGATGAGAGATTTGGAAAGACAAATTGAAAAAGGTATTCACTCTGGTGGTGGTCAAGCTTTTATTTTTGGAACTCCAGCTGTATGTGACGGTATTGCAATGGGGCATAGTGGCATGAAATACTCATTGCCATCAAGAGATTTGATTGCAGATTGTGTTGAAACAATGGCATCAGCTCACCAATTAGACGGCTTAGTATTATTAACAAACTGCGATAAGATTACTCCAGGTATGTTGATTGCAGCTTTGAGATTAAATATTCCTACAATTATAGTTACTGCGGGTCCTATGTTGGATGGTAATTGTAAATGCGAAAAACTTTCAATGATTAAAGGCACATTTGAAGCTATTGGAAGATATATGAACGGTGAAATTACAGAAGAAAGACTTCAAGAAATGGAAGAAGAATCTTGTCCTTCTGCAGGTTCTTGTCAAGGTTTATATACTGCAAATACAATGGCATGCTTGGTTGAAACAATGGGTATGAGTTTACCATATTGCGCAACTACAAGCACAGTTTCAGCAAGAAAACGTCAAATTGCTTTTGAAAGTGGTATGGCAATTGTTGATATGGTTAAAAATGACGTTAAACCATTGGATATTGTAACTAAAGATTCTTTGAGAAACGCAATTATTATGGACTTAGCTTTGGGTGGTTCAACAAATTCTACATTACACTTGCTAGGTATTGCTGCTGCAGGTGAAATTGATTTAGGGTTAAAAGATTTTGAAGAATTGAGTGATAAAGTTCATCAACTTATTAAATTAGATCCATCTGGAACTTATACAATGACAGATTTTCATAATGCAGGTGGTATTTCTGGTGCTATAAAAACTCTTTACAAACATTGTCCAGAATTTAAAAATACAAAAAATGTTTTAGGAATGTCTATTGAAGAAATAGCTGAAAAAGCATGGGTCAATGAGGAGGTTGTAAAACCTTTTGATAAACCTTTAACACAATGTGCAGGCTTAGGAGTTTTATACGGTAATCTATCTCCTGAAGGTTGTGTAATTAAGGTTTCAGGCGTTGATTCATCTTGTTTTGAATTTGAAGGAAAAGCCAAATGTTATGATTCAGAAGAAGCAGCAACAGAAGCGATTGAAAAAGATGAAATTAAAGCAGGTGATGTTGTCGTAATTCGTTACGAAGGTCCACAAGGTGGTCCTGGCATGAGAGAAATGCTTGCTCCAACTTCATTAATTGTTGGTAAAGGCTTGGGCAAATCAGTTGCATTAATTACAGATGGAAGATTTTCAGGTGGCACAAGAGGACTTTGTATTGGTCATATTTGCCCAGAAGCTAGTCAAGGTGGCTTGATTGGATTAATTGAAAATGGTGACAAAATTAGAATTAATATCAATACAAAAGAATTAACTTTATGCGTTGAAGAGGAAGAAATTGAAAGACGTAGAAAGAATTTTGTAATGCCTGCACCAAAAGAAACAAAAGGCTATTTAGCAAAATATGCAAAGAGTGTTAAGAGTGCAAATTTAGGCGCTATATCAGGCTAAGACGGTGAAATTATGTATGAATATATAAGAGGTGAATTAGCTGATAAATATTTTGATAAAAAAGGTTATTACGTTGTAATTGATGTAAATGGTGTTGGTTATTTGATTGACGTTATGAAAAAAGATTATGACAAGATTGACGTTAATCAAGGTGACGCAAAGATTTATACTGTTCTTTTGCATAGAGAAGATAGCATGTCTTTGTGTGGATTTTTGGAAAAAGAAGTTAGAAATTTGTTCAATATATTGGTACAAGTTTCTGGTGTTGGACCAAAAATGGCGTTGAATATTTTAAATCAATTTGAACTAAAAACTTTGATTAATTGTGTTGTGCAAGAAAAAGAAAAAGAATTAACTCAAGCAAAAGGTGTTGGTTCTAAATTGGCGCAAAAAATTATTTTGGAATTGAAAGATAAGTTTATAAATGTTGAGCTAGAACCTGAAAAAGAAGATGACGACATGTTTACGGAGGTTAAGAACATGCTTTTGTCATTGCAATATACTTTAGAAGAAATAAATAAAGCAAAAGACATTGTTTATAATATGAATTGTGACTTTAAATCATCAGAAGACCTTTTGAGGGAAATCCTAAAAGTCTTGTCTGAATAGGGTTTGACATGAATAAAAATTTGTAACGATTTTGTAACATGACGAGTAAAAACTAACAATAAAATTCTTTTACGTGCCTTTAAATACATGTTAGTAGTTTAGGTAGGCGTTATGATTAATCCAATTTCAGTTTCAAATACATCAGTTCCAAAAGCTAATAAAGCAACAAAAACAAGTATTTTTTATATTAATGACTTACACGGTCAAAACATGAAAATGGAAAAAGTTTACAATGCTTCTAAAGTATTTGACGAATTCATTCCATCAAATGGTGTTAACAAATTAAAATTATCTTCAGGCGATATTTTATTAGGTGAAAACAAAAAACCTAACAAAATCGCTGCTAAATTTATGGATTTAATTGGTATCACAGCTACAGCAGTTGGTAACCACGAATGTGACTCTGATCCTAAAACATTATATGAATTAACAAAAGATAAAGCTTATAAAATGTTAGGTTTGAATGCTAAAATTGATGCTACAAACCCAATGAAATCAAGAATTGAAAAATCATACATCGAAACAAAAGAAGATGGTCAAAAATATGGTATTATCGGTTTAATGCCACCAGATTTATTTACAAGAATGTCAAAACCAGACAACTACAAAGATTTAAAAATGGATGATTTTGACCAAACAATTAAAGATGTACAAGCTGAAGTTGATAAATTACAAGAACAAGGCGTAAATAAAATTATCGTATTATCTCACTCAGGTAATGCAAACGAAAAAAGATTAGCTCAAGAAACATCTGGTATTGATGTTATCTTAGGTGGTCACTCTCACGAATTAATCAAAGACGTAAAAGAAGGTGAAAACCTATTCTATGGTAAAGATGGCAACCCTGTAGTTATTACACAAGCAGGTAAAGATGCTGATAATATCGGTGTTTTAAACTTAGAATTTGATGCAGACGGCATTATTACAAAAGTTCAAAACAACGTAACACCAACTAAAAACTTCAGAAGAAACTTAGTAATGAAATTCTTCTCAGAAAAATGCTTAGGCAAACCTGAAAAGGTTGGTACAATCAAAGCATCATGCCCAGAACCAGAAAATAGAATTGCAAGCGAAAATCCACACGCTGATTTCGTTGCAGATGCAATGAGAGATTTCACAGGGGCAGACATAACACTATTAGGTTCAGCAAACTTAAGAAACACATTCGAACAAGGCGAAATCACTACAAGAGAAATCTCAAGCATCGTTCCATTCAAAAACGGTATGGCTTTAATTCCATTAAGTGAAAAAACAATCGTTGATGCATTAAAATTCGGTGCTCACTCATTAGTTTCTCCTGGTACAAAACCTGGTATCTTACAAGTTTCTGGTATGAACTACGAAATCAACAAAAAAGGTGAATTGTTATCAGCAGAAATCGTTGGTAAAGATGGTAACGCAACAAAATTAGACATCAACAACCCAAGCGAAGACAAAACATTCAAAGTTGCAATGGATACATACTATGCAAACGGTAGAGATGGTTTCACAATGTTAAAATCTTTAGACAAAGCAGAAGCTGTATTTGAAGAAGATAAAGATTATATGGTTGCTGAATACATTAAAAAACTTCAAAACGAAGGTAAAGATATCGAAATCAAAAACCAAAACAGAATTAAAATCGTTGACTAAACCAAAAATTATTAAAATAGAGAAAAAGACTAAACTCAAAAAAGGGTTTAGTCTTTTTCTTTGTGCATGTTTTGACTTATTTATAAAAATCATTAAAAAATAATCATACAAATGGATGAGTAACAATTACAGAACATACCTCATAATATAAATATGAAAGTGTATAGAGAGTATGCCTTTTGTTTACAGACTACAAAAAATTCTTGATTTCAGAATAAGAAAGAAGGAGGCGCAACTTTTAGAGGTACAAAAAGCTCAAGCAGCACTGTATCAGGCAGAAGAAGATATCCGTCGAAATCTTATGGAGATTGAAGGAACAAAGCAAAATATGCGTCATTGTGATTACACAATGATGGAAGCGTATGACAAATATCTGCACCACTTGTGGGACAAGGGTGACCAGTTAGAAGTCGTTCGTCAAGAAAAAGAAGCGATACTAAAACAGGAAGTAATGAAATTAGTTGAGCTAGAGCAAGCAGTAAAGGTACTTGAAAAACACAAAGAAAAGAACAAAGAAGAATTCTTAAAAGAAGAAAAAGCTGCAGAGTTGAAAAATTATTCAGAGTTGGGTGTTCAAAGATACTTCCAACAAACGCAAGAAAAAATTTCCGAAGAGGAAGAAGAATTACTGAAAAGACTTGAGAGAGAGCAAAATGAAAATTAAACAGAATCAATCATTGAATGAAACGAATAATATAAATCAAATGTCTACATCTACACCTGTAAAAACTGGTGATACAACATTTGTTGATGGACTAAAAGATTTAGATATGGTTAATTCAATGAAAGAGACTCTTGAAACAAAAAATGAAAAAGTTGAAGTTTCTGATGCTACTTCAGTTGAAAATAAAGAAGAAAGTCCTTCTAAAAAGATTGATGATTTTTGCAAATCAAATATAATGTATGTTGCAAAAAATCAAGAAACTAAAAAGACAGAAGATAAAAAAGAAGTTTTGCCAAAAACTGATGTGGCTGAAATTAATGATGCAAAGACTCAGGTTGAAGATTTAATTCAATCTAATCTAAAATCTGAAAATAAACAAATAGAATACAAAAAAGAAACTTTAGTTCAATCAAAAAACAATAATAAGGTTGAAAACAAGTCAGAAAATTCTTCAAAAAATAACGTTGTTGAAAACGAAACAAAAAAAATCCCTCAAATGGTAATGGAAGAAGTTTTACCAGAGGAAGAAATTTCAAGAAAAGAACCAAAGGCAACTTACGAGGAATTTATTCCTGTTATGCCAGAGGTTGATAACAAGGCTAAAAATACAGAAACAAATAAAAATAATAGGTTTGCAGAATTAGAAGAAACTCTTCAAACATTTAATGAGTTGCCAAAAATTTCTAAAAAAGATACTTCTGATGAAATTTTAGATGATAAATTTGGTGTATCTGAAAAAGTTGAAGATAAAAATAAGGTTGATGATAAAAATGCTTCAAAAGTGGAAGAAATAACAGATTTACTAGATAAAAATATTGAAAATATTCAAAAACCAGTAAAACAACCAAAACAAGATAAAGTTAATGAGGTTGAAGATAATATTAAAGTTATTGAAAATCCTCTAATCAAGAATGTTTCAGAAAAAAATACAAATGTCGGTAAAGCAGAAATTTTAGACAATAAAAAATCTTATTTTGAAAATAATGAGTTGGTAAAAGATGTTTTACCTTCAAAAAATATTGATAAAAAATCTGAAACAAAAAATGATTTGAAGGTTATTAATAACTTATCAAAAGAAGAGTTAAAGAATATTATTCATTCTAAAAAGAATGAAAAAATTTCTGATACAAAAATTACAAACAATATAAATAACAACGTAAAAAATGAATTGAGTTTTGATACAAAGATTAAAAACTTCAATGAACTTAATTTTACAGAGAAAAAAGATTTTATCAATGACTCTATGAAAGCTGATAACAAAGACTTTCAACCAATTCAAGACAAAAAAGTTATCAATAAAATTATAAACAATATTCAAAATGCTCAAAATAAAGCAGAAATAAAAGATGAAACTTTATCTATGAAGGATTTTACAAATATTGTTAATAACGTTATCAAAAAAGATAAAGTTAATGTTTTATCAAAAACAGATGATTTGGTATCATTTGATACAAAAAATGATAAGAAAACTGATTTTTCTGACAAAACTGTTGAAGATGTAAAATTAACTGTTGATGATTTTGAGCCAGAAGTTGTTAAAGAACAACTAAAACCTCAAATCGAAATTTTGGATGCAATTAAAGAACAATCAAAATTTGAAAATCCAGTTGAAGAGATTGAACAGGTAAAGGATAATAAGATTAATGATGTTAAACCTCAACCACTTCAACCTAAAAATGCGCTTGAAATGGACAAAACTTTTAAGCCAAACAAAAATGTTGAAAATAAGGCAGAAACTTTAATTCAACCTGAAAACAAAAAAGAGATTAAAAGTTTTGAACAAAAAACTCCTTTGGTTGAAAAAGAACCAGCTCAAGTTAAACCTCTTGAAGATAAAGTTATTCAACCAAAACAAGAAATTGGCAAAGTAAAACTTGAAGAAAAACCTCTTCAAGCAAACAAGCCTGTAGAAATGGTTAAGCCAGTTGAAAATAAAACAACACCTCTTCAACAACCTCAAATAAAACAAGAGATTAAATCTGTTGAAGTTGAAAATAAAAAATCAATTCTTCAACCAGAAAACAATATTTCAAAAGTTCAACCTAAAAAAGTTGAAGAAAAACCTATTGAAAATGAATTGTTGAGTCAAATTCTAAGTGAAGAAGTTGATTTAACAAAGAAAATTCCTGCAATGGAAGAGGTTGTGCCTGAACAACTTCGTAAACCTGTTCAAAAACCTGAACAAAAAGAAGAAGTTGTAATAGAAAAACCTGTTCAGTTGGAAAGAACAGCCATTGAACCTCAAAAGAAACAACCATTAGAAGAATTGAATAAATTTTTAACTGAAATAATGGCAGAAGATACGGTTGAATCGTTGAAATCAAAAGATGTTTCAATGATTGATGACAATACTCTTTTGACAGAAGAAATTAAAAATTACTACAATTTGAACAAGGCGCAAAATTTGGCAGCGACAGAAGATGTTAAAAATGTTATCAATGAAAGAATTGCAGAAATTAATGACTTATCAGCAATTGTAGAAACAGCTCAAGAAGCAAAAGCTATTCAAAAAGATTTAAAATCTCTTGATGTTCAAAAAGTTCAACCTAAAAAAGTTGAAACAAAACAATTGAAAATGACAGAACAAGATGCAAACTTCTTTATAGAGTTGGTTAAAAATAACCAAGAAACAGGTCAAACAGTAGCAGATACTGCAACACAAATGTTGCAAGATGTTCAAAAATTGGCTGATGATGCACAACAAACAACAAGAGTTTCAAAAGCATTAGCAGACATGATTGGCGAAGCTGCAAAAACTAATAAACCATTTAGAATAGATTTTGACAAAAATATTTCTGTCATTATAAAAATAGATAGAGAGGGTAAAATTTCAGCAGAATTCTTACCAGGAGATAAGGCAGTGGAACAATTCTTAAGAACTCAATTGCCAATGCTTCGCCAAAAATTTAATGACGAAAATATCGACTACAAAGATTTGAACTATCGTCAATCAAATGGTGGTAGACAAAATAGAGAGAGAAGAAAAAGAGGAGAATAGAGAATGAACGATTCATTTATGATTGCCCTAAATGCTCAAAAGGCAACAAACAACTGGATGGGAGCAATTACAGAAAACTTAGCTAATATCTATACTCCAGGTTATAAAGAGAAGAAAATTAGCTTCCAAACATTTTTAAACGGTTCAGTACTTGATAATTCAAGTGTAAACTTTAGCCAAGGTAAATCAACTCCAGGGACTGGTAATGCAAACTTGTTCTTAGAAGGTGAAGGTTTCTTCATGGTAAAAGGTGAAGACGGTAAAACTGTTTACACAAGACACGGTGAATTTGATTTTGATGCTGAAGGTGCATATAAAACAAAAGATGGTTTAAATGTTCAAGGTTATATCTTGAACGATAAAGGCGAAATTATGGCTGGTACAAAGGCCGTAAAAAATGATGTTTACCAAGAAACTACTTTAAAAGGTGGTGCAATGGATTTACCTACAACAAATATTAAGTTGTGGATTGATCCAAACAACGGTAAATATTTAGGCAAGTATGATGATTATGAAATCAAGGAAGATGGTACTATCTACGGTAAAGCTGACGGTGGTAAAAGAAAAGTTCCTTTATACAAAGTAGCTCAAGCAAGTTTCCATAACAAAAATGGCTTGTACGAAATTAAAGATAATCAATATATCGAAACACCAGAATCAGGTAGACCTGTAATGGGTAGAGCAGAAGTTCGTTCAGGTTTGATAGAACTTTCTAATGCAGGCTTTAAAGATAATATCAATAGTTTCCAATTGGCAAAAGTTCAAATGGAATTGGCAAACAAATTGATTTCATCAAATAAAGAACTACTACAAGAAGCATTAAGACTAGTTGGTGGTTCATAATAAGTGTAATGTTAAACTCCATTTTCTAGGGGACAATTATTGTCCCTTTTTATTAAGTTTATTTTTAATAGGCGAAATTTTTCAAAATTTCGCCTATTAATTTAGTTGCTAAGCCTTTGGATTTGTAGCTAAAAAATACCTTCAAAACCATGATGAACATGGCGTTTTAACCTGTTTGTAAAGTTTTGTAACGGCAACTTTTTTCTTGAAAATAGGGCGTTCTAGCGATTTGGTTAAAAATATGCCGAAAACATTTGTCAATCATGAATTTGAGATTGTTTTTATATAAATGTAAGGGATATTAAAAGAATAAAGATTTAATAAACTTTAAACACACTCTTAGAAACATAGGAAAACGGGGAAATATATATGACATTTAATTATGGTTTAAACACTGGTTTAGGATTTGGTCTTAACAATTATGGTTTAAATAATTTTAATGGATATCAAACTGCAAGTGTTGATTATTCTAAATTGAATATTTTTACAAATTCAATGGCTAATCAATTCAACACATTAGCATATTCTCCAATTTCTGAAGCTTGTGTGAATATGGCAATGCCAGTTTGGTTCAATAACATTGCAAGTTGCTTTAACTTAAACTTTGCAGGCTTAGGCGTTCAAAACTCTGGTAAAACAACAGTTTGCGAACCTACAAAGAAAGCTGATGGCACAACAAAAGCTGATTCAACAACTAAAACAGACGGTACAACAAAAACTGATGCTTCTTCAAAAACAGGAAAAACAACAGTAGACAAAAAAGCAGCAGCAGCAAAAGCAAAATCTGAAAAAGTTCAAAAAGAAGCTAACGAAATTTGTGAACAATTATATGTAGCAATGAAAGGTATTGGTACTGATAACAAAGCAGTTGATGAAGCTTTAGCAAAAATCAACAAGGATAATGTTCTTGAAGTTATGGAAACATACATCAACCAATACTCAGATGATATGGATGGTGAAACATTAATCGAATCATTACAAAACGAAGAATGGGTAGGTTGGTCAGGAAGATTAACAAAAATTACAAATGGTTTGAAAGATAAATTAGCTGCAAGAGCTTCTGAAATGGGCTTAGATGCAGAAGCTAAATCATTCAAAGCAAAAGTTTCTGCAGAAAACAACAGCTGGTTCAACATCGATGACGAAGTTGTTAACAACCACTTCAACACAATGTTAGCTGCAATGATTACAAAACGTGATAATGGCTAATATAAGCTATAAAGAGTAGATGTGAAAGAAAAGCTCCCAATTTGGGGGCTTTTTTTGATTAAAAATCCCTTGAATTCCTGTAGATTTGGCATACTTGCCCAAAATGTTTTCGGATTATTTGGGTTGTCGTGGGAGTAATGTCCCACTCCACCTTTCGGGTTTGACTCGCTATGCTCGTCGTCACCCTTCCAAAAATCCTCCTTCACATCGGCTTACGCGTTTCTTGCTCCTGTGAAATCGAAGATTTCTACGTCGCAGTTATTATGTTACGTGTCCTGCTCGTCACACTCATCGTGTGCCGACACTGACACTCCACATCGGCTTATGCGTTTCTTCTTACTGTGGCAGTGTTTTCAAACATGTATCTTCCACTACTTAGGGCAAGCATTTTTAGTGAGCACATTCCTTCTTTAACGTCAAATACGCCTATGCTTGTTAATCTTGTTCCCATTAGTTCATTTAAGTCGCTTGGTGCTATAAACAATCCACAACTTTCATTACATTCTTTATTTCCATTAAATGGACATTCTTGAAACATTTTAAACCTCTCTGATTTGTTTTCTATTGATAGAATTATAGCATTATTTTTTATTGAAGGTTATTTTTTTACAAAAAGAAAGAGGTCAATTTCTTGACCTCTTTTAAATTCATCTTTCTTCTTTTTTCATACAGATTGCTGTTTGTTTTACACACATCCCGATTTCTCGGTCACTCTACACACTCTATTATTTTACAGCAACCAACATAGTTTGAATGCCTTGTTCGTTAGTTAGCATTCTTGCAGATGCCATAGCCATTGATCTGCGTTTTTTTGCTCCTCTCAAAATAAATTCAACACTGTTATCAATATTTGTTGTTGGTAATTCGATTTTTCTTAACATATTCACATATCCTTTTTATTAGTTATCTTGCTTACAAGTTATATATCGGCAATCTTTTATGATAACTTTAGAAATTTGAAGTGTTATGTTAAGAATTTGTTACATTTATAGTTCTATCGTAAGAATAATTACCATTTAAACTCGTCTGGTACTGGGTCATAGCCACCTTCGTGTAATGGATGGCATTTAGAAATTCTTTTTATGCCAAGCCAAAGACCTTTTAATAGTCCAAATTTAATAATAGCTTGTTTTGTATATTCAGAACAAGTTGGTGCAAATCTACATACAGGTGGAGTTAATCTTGAAATCTTTTGATATATTTCTATCAAGAATAAAACTAGTTTTTTCATTTATTCATTAGCCTGTCACGTATTGCTCTTGGTTATAGCTTTCGCCGATTGTATCAACTGCTTCAACCTTAATATCTGTAATTAATTCAGAGTAAGAAATTACAACGATTGTTGGGATATGACGTTCAAGTAATTGGAACAGAGGTAATCTAATTCTAGGTGAACACAAGATTACTGGCTGTTTACCAATGTTTTGGTGAGCTGTCATAAGTGTTGTGGCTGTACTTTCAATAAGTTCTTGTACTTGCATTGGGTTAAGCAAGAACATTGTACCAAGCTCTGTTCTTTGGCAACTGTCATCAAGAACTTTTTCCCAATCAGGTGAAAGTGTTAAGGCATAAAGAACTTTATCTTCTTGAACGTTAGTTAAACAGATTTGTCTACCTAACGCTGCACGCAGACGTTCTGAAAGAATATCTGGTTCTTTTGAAAATCTTGCATAGTCGCACAGACGTTCAAAGATAAAGATAATATCTTTAATAGAAACTTTTTCTCTAATCAAGTTTACAAAGATTTTTCTCAAATCACTTGTGGAAATGATTGTTGGAACTAAGTCGTTAACAAGAGTAGGGTCTTGAGAACGTACTAATTCCATTAATTTTAATACGTCAGTTTTTGTCATGACATCGTCAACGTGTTTTCTTGATACTTCTTGTAAGTGAGTAACTACAACGTCTGTAGCGTCAACGGCTGTAATAGCTTTAGTTGATTTAGCGTCTTCTTCAGAAACCCAATAAGCTTGTGTTTGATAAGTTGGATCAACACCAACGATAGCGTCATCAGGAACAGAAGATTTAACAGAATCCCATTGATCTGCAATAACCATATATTTTCCTGGATATACAAAACCAGTCGCAACAGTATTACCACGAATAGCAATTAAGTATTCGTTGGCTTCTAATGCAGATGAGTCCATAATTCTGATGTTTGGTAAGATATAACCTAATTCATCAGTAACTCTTTGTCTTAAGGCTGCAATCTTAGCAAGTAATTGACCTTCCTGATCAGGGTCGGCGATTACAAGTAAGCCTGCCCCAACTTGTAATGAAAGTACGTCAACACCAAGTCTTTCGTACATTCTGTTAGGGTTAACAAGGTCTTGCATGTTTTGACGAACGCTTTCTAATTGTCCCAATTGAGATTGTACGTCTGCGTTAACAAGTACTGAGAACCCTGCTAGTACAAGAATTATCGTAAATAACAGGAATGGAAACCATGGTAAACCTGTTACTGGACAAGATAATGTAATTAAGAATAAGAACCCTGCTGCAAAGAATAAACTGTAAGGTTTGCTCATTAATTGTGTTGTTAAATCAGCACCCAATGATGAACTTGTAGCAGAAGCACGAGTCATTACGATACCAGCTGAGATTGACATTAAAAGTGAAGGTACTTGTGATGCTAAGCCGTCACCAATTGTTAAGATAGTGTATTTTGAAACAGCATCTGCAATTGGCATATTATTCATTAAACAACCAACGCATAATCCCCCAACAATATTGATGATTGTAATGATAACACCAGCGATTGTATCCCCTTTTACGAACTTCATAGAACCATCCATAGAACCGAATAAACTAGATTCTCTTTGTAAGTCCTCACGACGTTTAACTGCTTCTTCTGGAGAAATCAAACCTGCGTTAAAGTCGGCGTCGATTGTCATTTGTTTACCAGGCATCGCATCTAAGGCGAATCTGGCAGATACTTCGGCGATACGTTCAGCACCCTTTGTGATTACCATAAATTGTACAACCGTAATGATTAAGAAAATTACGAAACCTACAACCATGTTGCCACCAGTTACGAAGTGACCGAATGCCGTTACAACTTCACCAGCGTCACCTTTTGCCAAAATAAGACGTGTTGACGCAATTGATAATACCAGACGGAACATTGTACAAATCAAAATGATTGATGGGAATGCTGCTAATTCGAGTGGTTTTTGAACGTATAGGGCAATCATCAAAAGTACAATACCAATTGTCATATTGAAACTGATTGAAAAGTTGATAACCCAAGTCGGCATTTCAATTAACAGGATAAGTATTAACATTAATACGAAGCCTGCTAAAAATACTTCACTTATTGACTTTGAGCCTGGTGCTCCCATTACATTCCTTTCAATGCTTCTTTAAGAATTTCGAGTTGCGTATCAAGTCCAGCATCAATAATACCGTTGCTTGTCAAAAATACACATCCTCCTGTTTCTACGCTGTCATCAGCTGTAACTGTTATCCTTGCTTCCGTACCTTTTGCTGATAAAGCCTTTGGCAATTCTTCTCTAACAAGATCTGCTTGCATAGGATTTACTCTTATTGTGATTTTGGTTTCATCTTTCGATAAGTTCTCCATTACCTCAAGTATCATTGTAATAATAGCTTGTGGATCTTGTTCTAATTCTTTTTTAATAATTTTTCTTGCAATTTCAACCGATATTTCTAATATATCAGGCGCAATATATTCGAAAACCTCTTTTTTTGCTGATATGAAATCGGCGATAGACTCTCTCAAATCTAAGATATCATTTCTGGCTTCTTCTAATCCTGCTTTATAACCTTCTTTTGCGGCAGATTCTTTAATTTGGTCTGCTTCTTCTTGGGCTCTTGAGATAAGGTTTCTATCATCAATTCTTCTATATCCTCGACGTCTATCTCCACGGCGTCTTTCTTGTCTTTGTGTAAAATCAATCTTGTCAATGTCGAAGGCATCATTTTTAAGCTCCTCTTGCGAAGGCAACGGAGAAGCTTCAATTTTAGGTTCTTGTATAGGTTGTTGTTGAACTTCCTCTACAACTACGACATTTTCTTCCGAAACAGGTTCTTGTACTTCTTGTACAATTTCCTTTTTTCGTGCTTGTTTTTTTATGATCATAAGTAGTTATATTATACACTACTTTCAACGTGTTGGGCAACAATATTTGCAATTCTGATTGGAATTTCGTAGAACTCCCCTTCGTATGCACATTGAATGAATTTGCGCACCATTGGACGTTCTTTCTTTAGAACCTCTTGTAATTTTTGTGGGTTTTCGCAACCTTTTATAGCTTTTTGTATTCTTTCCGTAATCTTTGACGGACTTAGTTGTTTTGGTTCTGGTAATTGTGTTTTTATTTCTTTTAAATATTGTATTGAAACATTTGGATCTAATCTTGTTTCCAAATCGTTCATTTGCATATATTGAATAACAAGTTGCGCATCATCTGGGTTAAACTTGTTCAATATAGCGTGAACTTTTTCTTGAGATAAAGTTTTTAAGATTAATGCAACAGATGCAAGTTTTAATATCTTGTTTTGACCTGCAGGAACACCACCTTGTTGTGGTGGAGCTTGATTTGGCATAGGTTGACCTTGTTGAGGTGGAACTTGTCCTTGCATTTGTGCTTCTTGTTGCGCTTGCTGTGCCTCTTGAGCTTGTTGCTCTTGTTGGGCGTGTTCTGCCTCTTGAACCATTGCATCAATGTTTGATTGATTTTGAGCGTTTTCTTTTAATGCTTCATCAATTACACCTTTTTGTGATAATTCATCAATTGCACCGTCAAAAGCTTGTTTTACGTGGTGTTCAATCAATGCAAGCATTTGGTCTTGTGGAATATTGTTTTGGATTGTTTGTTTTCCGATTTCAAATATTGTGAAAGCTACTTTTTGAAGTACACCATCCCAATATTGTGGTTCAATACCTGAACGAATCAAGTCTACTGATTTGTGGAATGACCATTCAGCAATGATTTGAGTAAGTAATATTGCCTGATCAGCGTTGAAACCCATAGATGGATCATTAGCAATTGCTTCCCCTGCAAGCATTGAGAAGTTTAACAAAGTTTGAACGATATAGTTTTTTTGGAAATCGTCAAATTCAGCTGGAACAAGTTCTTTTGCTTGTCCTGCCAACATTTGAGAAAACTCTTTGTAATCAAATCCTTCTATTGCCATTAATTCACTACCTACTACATTTTATTTATATGCGTTGATGGCTTATTCACAACCATCAACGCTTTTTATCTTCTTTTATCTTTGTTCTATCCAACTTTTGATTTTTTCGCCTGCTTCACTATCATCAATAGCTTCTAAATCAGAACGTAATTCATTGATTGCGTCTGTCATTGCATAAGGTGGTGGTGCTGGAATATATTCTTTTTGTTGTTGTTCCAACAAGCCCTGTGCAAGTTGTGTTTGTCTTTCTATTAATTCAGATGCTTTCAAGCTTACATCTTGTAGTTGTTTGTCTTGAGTTTCAGTTCTGTTTTTCAACATTTCCATTTCTCTAGCTTGTGCTTCTTGTGCTCTCTTCATTTTTCCGTGTACAAAGAAGAAACCACCGATTAAACCACCTATTACTAGAACTATTGTAATCCACCATGGGTTACCTGTTTCGTCAGGTTTTGGTAAGTTTACAGGTCTATCTGTTGCTAAGTATGGTTCTGTTGAATCTGAGAACGCAATTGTTACACTTTCTGGTTTTACTTTTGGACTTGCAGCACTTGCGATTAATTCTTTTAATTCTTCAACTGTTGTATCTGTAGGTACAGAAGCTTTTTCTAATGTAACTGCAATAGAAATTTCTTCTATCAAACCAGGTTTCATGTATTCGTTTACTTGTGTTTTACTTACACCGTATTGTCTTTCTGCAGCTGTACGAGCATAGTTTCTGTTTTGAGAAGAATTACCTTCTGAACCCATAACCCCTGCAGGAATATTGTTTGGTAAATATACGCTTACTGGGCCTGCAGGTCCTGATGCAGAACCTTGTGAACGGTCGCCCAAACCTTCTGAAAATACTTGTTCTGTAATTGCAGCTTTTTGGTTTGGATTGTATGTGATTGAATATTTTTCGGCAGGAGCTTGACGTAAGAATGTACTTACTGTTGCAACATAGTTTCCTTTACCGATTAATCTATCCAACTGAGCGTTTACTTTTTGTTGCATATATTTGTCATTTTCTTCAAGACGCTCTAACATTTCGTCTTCTGCGTTCATAATGCTTGTATATACGTTACCGTTTGTATCTGTGATTGAGATATTATCTGCTGTTAATCCTGCAACACTTCCTAAAAGCAAGTTTGAAATAGCTTTTACCTTGATATGGTCAAGTTTTGTACCTGAAGGAATTGTAATTTGTACTGTCGCAGTAATTGGTTTTTGCATATTTGCAAACATTGTTTGTTCAGGAATAGAAATAAATACGGAAGCATTTTCAATAGGTGGAATTTTTCTGATTAATCTTGATAATTCACCGTTGATTGCTCTTGATAATCTAATTCTTTTATCTTCTTTTGTTGATGTGAAATCACCTTTGTCAAAGATTTCCAAACCAACGTTTTGATCCATTAAACCACTTTTAACAATAGCTAAAAGTGCTCTGTCACGTTGTGTTTGAGTATAGTTATCTAAATAAATAGTTGATTTTGTACCATCAATTTTTCTTTTTGCATTAATGCCTTCTCTCGCTAATAATGCTTGAATTTCGATAGCTTTACCCAAATTATCTGTTGTTAATAAGTCTAAATCTTCTTTTATAACTTTTTCCTCTACTGGTTTAGCTCCACCAGAATTGCTGTTTGCTGAAGAAACAATTCCGATAGTCAAAGCCAACGTTAATACAAGCACTACTGCGCCTATAATTCCGTAAAGTAAAGGTTTGTTCGTTAAAATTTTGTTAAAATCCATAATCCCCTGCTGATTTCTCTCAATAATTTATTCGATTTTATTATTTTTATATATTTATATTTTATACTTGAATTTGTGAAATTTTATCATACGCTTGAATGACTTTTGTCACAGCAGTAGTTGCAATTGATACACTCAATTCTGCTTGTGACATTGCTGTCATTACGTCGTGTACATCAACACCGTTTCTTCCTGCTACTAAGTCACTTAACAGTTTGTCTGGTGCGTTCATTTGTTCATTTAAATTATTTGATACATCAGTTAAAAAATCTTTGAATTGTGGTTTGTCAACGCTCTCAAGCGTATTAGTCTTAGGAATAGAAAATTCTCCGATGTTTTGTGAAAACATTGATTTGCTAATACCTGTACTTAGCTGTATTTGAGAATTGAACATATTTTTACCACCTTTGTATTTCTTTTTACGGTCTAAAAATCCTTTTATTTAATGTTTTATCTAAATATCCTCTATTTAAATGAATAATGAAATATTTTAAAAAATCATATCCAATGTTACAAAAGTTAATAATATTAAGAATTGTAAATAAGAAATTCAATCCTTGAAATTATTGATTTTATTGAAGTTTGGCTAATTAATACCCCTAAAACCATGATGAACATGAGATTTGAGCCTAAAGTTTAAAATCAAATGTGTCGATAAGTAGTTTGTTAGGGTAAACAAAACAAAAAGTATAGGAAAAAGGAGTACACAAAATGGGTATCGCAGCAAACCAAGCACGTCTTATGACTTTGACTGCTAGACAAAATGACCTAGAGTTAAAGGCACAACAAATTTCAGCAATCAAGATGAGATTATCACAAACATCATCTACAACAGCTACAAATTATTCAAATGCATTAGCAAATTATTCAAAATTGAATTCTGCACAAATGATGGCAGAAAAATATCCTAATGGATGTTTCACAATTAACAAAGACGGTTCATTCTCTATGACTGACACAGGAACACCTGCTAATGAATTAGTTAATGCAGTTGCAGCTCAAATTGGTGCAACAGGTACATTCAGTACAGCTAATGAATATTTAACTATTCAACAAGGTTTATACAATACTGAAACTGATAGAATATCTGCTCAAGAAAAAGTTTACGATATGGAATTAACTGAAGTTAATACAGAGCACGATGCTATTAAGACTGAATACGACGCAATTAAGACATTAATTGGCGATAACGTAGAAAAATCATTCAACGTATTCGGTTAATGCATAGTTTAAATTTGCAATAAGTTAGAGTAATGTCTGGGATACCCAAATCCTATCCTTCCTTCCCTATCCTACAGCCCAAATCCTATCCTATACTCAATCCTAACTAAACTCAAAACTTTCAAGCAAATTAAAAAAGATTTTACCCAAAACCCTTATTCCTTCCTAACAAAACTAACAAACAAAAAAGATATGCTTTAAAGCATATCTTTTTTTATAGTAAATACTTTAAATTATTAGTATCCACTGTTATTATCTAAAACTTCTTGTGCTTCGCCATTTAAGTTGTTTCTACCTTGGTTAACGGCTTGAATAGTTTTAATTGTTCTTTCATTTTGAACGCCACCAGTAAAAGTTGTATTGATTTTGTCCCAATTTGCATACATAAAATAGCCTGCGACTGCTACGATAGCGATAATAATAATTTGTTTCATTTTAATAACCTCTTTCCTTTTTCTTAAATTAAATCTTTTGCCATATAAGAACTTCTTACAAGTGGTCCAATTTGAAAATTTTTAAAGCCAACTTTTTTGGCAAGGTCTTTAATTTTCTCAAATTCTTCTAAAGTATAATATTTATCAACTTCTAAGTGTTTTTTAGAAGGTTGAATATATTGACCAACTGTTAATATATCACAACCAACATTTTTTAAGTCTTCAAATGTTTCTTCAATTTCTTCAAGAGTTTCGCCAAGTCCAACCATAAGACCTGATTTGGTTTTTATGTTGCTATTATCCTTAACGTATTTTAAAACTTCTAAAGAAGTTTGATAATTACCTTTTGGTCGAGCCTTTTTAAATACTTGTTTTGTTGTTTCAATATTATGATTGAAAACTTCTGGCATGGCTTTAATAATTATATCAAGCGAATTTTTGTCACCATTAAAATCTGGAGTTAAAATCTCAATTTTTGTGTTTGGGGAAATTTTTCTTATTTCTTCAATAGTTTTTGCAAAGTGGTCTGCCCCACCATCAGGAATATCATCACGTGTAACAGAGGTTATTACTGCATATTTTAGACCAAGTTCTTTTATTGCATTTGCAACCTCTTTAGGTTCGTTTTCGTTTAATTCCTCTGGAATTCCACCAGAAATATTGCAATATCTACAATTTCTTGTACAGACATTACCCATGATTAAAAATGTCGCTGTATGTTTTGTGTAACATTCGTTTTTATTTGGACAACGTGCGTTTTCACAAACAGTATTTAAACAGTGATTTTTTAAAATATTTCTTACTGTTTTTGTTGTTTCTGTATTAATTATTGGTCTTTTTAAATAATCTGGAAGTCTTTTCATTATAGTCTTAAAATACTTTCATAAACTGCTTCTGAATAAGTTGGATGTGCAAAGCAAACCTTTTTCATATCAGAAACTTTAATATTATTTTGCATTGCAATAGCAAATTCGTGAATTAATGCTGAAGCTTCTTTACCAATTATGTGTGCGCCAATTATGTAATCTTGGTAAGTTAAAATTTTAATAAACCCATCTGTTGCATTGTCACAATATGCTTTTCCAAGGGCTGTTAGTGGATAAACTACTTTTTCATAGCTTCCATTTGGTAAATCTTGTTCATTAGCTCCAATCCAAGCAATTTCAGGTGTTCCAAAAACTACGCTTGGTATAAAAACGTTATCAAATACGATGTCTGATAAAAGTGCTCGAGCCTGATACATTGCAAATGTCGCTAACATTACAGAGCCGTAAGCATCTCCTAAATATGTAACTTTTGCGTCTGTATTAAATCTTGTCACATTTCTTCCAACGGCAACTAAAACATAGTCAGGGTTTATAATTTCTCCGTTTGATAATTTTAATTGCTTATCTTTTATTTCTTCAACGGTTGTTGAAGTGTAAAATTTTATTCCTTGTTGTTTGAAGATTCTTTCTAATCTTTTAGATACTTCTGTATCAGCAGGAGGGAGTAATCTAGGTGATTTTTCGATTAATGTAACTTCTGCATCCATACATTTGAAAATTCTTGCCCATTCAATGCCTTCAGCACCTGCGCCAATAATAGCAACGTTTTTAGGAATTTCTGTTAATTTGAATAAATCATCTGAATCAACAATAAATTTGTGGTCAAATTCAAGACCTTTTAATTCTTTTGGAGTTGAGCCTGTCGCACAAATTATTTTTGTACATTTATATTCTGTTCCTGCTGCTTCAATTGTGTTTGAGTCAACAACTTTTGCTTCTGCAGGTATATAAGTAATTTTGCTAGTTTTTATACCTTGTTCAATTCCTCGTCTTAAGGTTTCAATAACTTTATCTTTTCTCTCCATTACTTTTGAGATATTTAATTTTATATCGTTTGTTTCAATGCCAATATTTTCAGCATTTTTAGCATCATGATAAAGTTCTACCGTATGAAGAATAGTTTTTGTTGGAATACAACCTCTATTCAAACAAACTCCACCAAGTTCATCTTTTTCAAATAGTACAACTGAAAAACCTTGTTTGGCTGCAATAAAAGCTGCAGTATTTCCTGCAGGGCCTGAGCCGATTATACCGTAGTCAAATGCTTGTTTTTCCATTTTTTCTCCTATCTTGTATAAATTCGAGGTAGTCTTACTTTTAGCCTACAAGTTAATTCGTAGTTGATTGTGCCAAGTATATTTGCCCATTCGTCAACTTTTATTCTGTCGTCTAAAAGTGTTATGATTTCGCCAACTTCTGTTTCTACATCTGTTACATCAAACATCATTTGATCCATTGTGATGTTACCGATTTGACGAACTTTTTTATCTCCTATATAGCCATAGATTTTACCTGAAAGTCTTCTATCTATTCCATCTGCGTATCCTATTGGAATTGTTGCTACTGTCATATCTCTATCTGCAATAAAATTGTAAGAATAACTTACGCCCTCACCTTTTTTTACCTTGTGAAGATTTGATATTCTTGCTTTTAGTCCTAGTATTTGTTTAACTTCAAACGGGCTTTTTTTAGATTTTGGAAATGGTGAGTCTAAACCGTAAATCATTCCACCAAGTCTAATCATGTTGCATGTGCAGTTGTATGACAAGGCTCCAATACAGCTGAAAATATGAGTTAGCAAACCATTTGTATTGACGTTTGCTAAAATGTTTTCCCATTTGTCAAGTTGAGCTTTTGTTCTTTCTTCGTTATCGCTGTTTGCTAAATGTGAGAAAATACCTTGTAAGTTAATATAATCTAATTTTTGAACTTTTTTTATAAATTCAACGGCTTCTTCTGCTCTGATACCAATTCTGTTCATACCAGTATCAACTTTTACATGTGCTTTAATTGGAATTCCTGTTCTTTTATAAATTTGTTTAGCAGCCTCAAGATGTTCATCATTAAATATTGAAATAGAAATATTGTTTTGAATAGCACTTTCAAAAGCCCAAACAGGAGGTGCACCTAGAACGAGAATGTCACATTCTGCGCCTGCTGTTCTTAAATCTAAAGCTTCATCAATTGATGCTACGCCAAGCATATCAATGTTACAAGATAAAATTGTTGGTAACATCATTGATACACCGTGTCCGTAGGCATCAGCTTTTACTACTGCCAAAAGTTTTTTATCTTTTGGTAAATATTCTGTAAATTTCTTTATATTTTGAGTTAGGTAATCTAAATTTACCTCAACCCACGCATCTCTAAATGTGCTTACTTGTGTTTGTCTTGCTTTAGTCATAAAACGATTATATGGCATTTTGCAAGTTTTAACAAATTAGTTAAGTTTATTAATTTTATTTTTTCCTAATTCTGTTAAATCTCTTAGTGTAAGTATGTTTTCGCTATCTAAATTATTTTGGTTTAGCATTAAATCTATCAAATGTATTATTTGTGAAAAATACATTTCTGTATCAGCTAAAATATCTTAAATATTCATTTTTTACTCCGTTCTTGCATTAGAACAACTGTTCTAATATTAGCACGATAATATTTTATATGCAAGAAAGTAAAATTATTCTTCAAAAAACAATAGCAGAGATTATTAAAGAATATAGACTAAAGGAGAAAAAGTCTATAAGTTTGATTTCCAATGAAATAAATTTGTCAAAATCAATATGGTCGCAAGTTGAAAAAGGTGTAAAAGATATTCAAATTTCAACACTTTGGAGAATTTGTGAAGCTCTAGAAATACCATTATCTACATTAATTTTAGAAATTGAAAAACGTACAAAAGGAAAAATTAATTTCCTTGAGTAATACAGGCTTGCGCAACATTAAAAAATACGTTATAATATAAACACAACAAGTGGCAATTAGCGAAAGCTAAAATTTTACACCACTTTGTTTACATTATTAAAATGAAACTAGTGCTACG
The DNA here is from genome assembly GCA_934693165.1 of uncultured Candidatus Melainabacteria bacterium. Lineage (GTDB taxonomy): Bacteria > Cyanobacteriota > Vampirovibrionia > Gastranaerophilales > Gastranaerophilaceae > UBA791. Next base: position 50,153 of record CAKUUX010000008.1, on the reverse strand, counting down.
ACGCCAATCAAAAGCGCTAGTTTCTCTTTTTTGAAAAGAAGTGCTATTATATAAAATATAACGGCCAGCGTCTTGAAATTTGCCATAAGCATCACCCCTTTCTTGACGTAAGTGACGTCGGTTAAAGAAATGAGTGGTGTCCACTTGTTGCATTAAATTCTCAATGAACTAATGAGTTCATTATACATTTTTAATTCCTAAAATATATACAATAATTGTATGATATTATTCTTCTATTTTTAAATCTTTAACAAAATATACGCTCAATGCAGGTAATATGCTTGCGATAAGTAGGATTTGAAGTACTCCAAATTTTTGTGCAACAAATCCTAATCCACTTAGAATTCCACCAACAATACCCCAGCAAAAACCGTTTAAAAATCCACCGATAATACTTTTGTATTGTGGTAATTCTTTTTGCGCAAGCACCATTGTGATTGGTGTTGCAAGCATTAATACAAATGCCATTAATACAAAGTCAATCAAGGCTAAAATTGGCATTCTTGGAGTTGCGTACACGAAAATAAACATCATAACTGGCATTGCCAACATTGATAAATAAATAATATTTCTTGTGCCGATTAATTTTTCAAATTTTGGACTCAATAATGAACCAAAACCTCCTGCAAGCATAAACCAGAATAGAGCCATACCAATATATACAGGGCTATATCCTGAATCCTTCCAGAAGAATGGTAATAAAATTGCACAACTGCTAGAAATGATAGCTTTCATTATTGCGACTAAAATTAATATCAAAATTTGTTTATTAGTTAAAATTGCTTTAAATACTTCAACAATATTTTTCTTTTCAGGTTTTTTATCAATATTAGAAATTTTAGGAACGCATACAAACATCATCATTACAAGTAAAATACCAACAATTGAAGTTACTGGCATTGCCTTAAGTCCTAAAAATTCCATAACGGCAGCAGATATTGCAGGTCCAAAAGAGTATCCAATTGAACCCATACTTAAGAAAAATCCCATATTTCTTGTAAAGTCGTCTTTTGTAAATCTAATTACAAAACCAATACTTTGGGGGTGAAAAATACTTACGCCCAAGCTACCCAAAACGATAAAGATTACTAGTATTGCAAGATTTGGAGCGCAAGCTGTAAGTGGGAAAAATACAGAAGCTAATAATAAACCCCAAAAGATAAATAATCTTTTGAAAAAGCTATCAGCAAAAAATCCAAAAATAGGTTGAATTAATTGTGAAATTAATTGTGAAATGCTCATTACAAGAGCAGCTACACCCATTGAAATACCGAGGTTTGCAGCGATAAATGGCATAATTGGATTTAAAAATCCAGAATATGTATCCGTTGTGAAATGCGCTGCTGAAAGCCAACCAATCGTTTTGTTTTCTTTGATTTTATCTACAAAATTTCCCATTAATATTTTTTCCTAATTTTTGTGGTGTGTTATACCTGTTGTAATCATTCCGATTTCGTATTTGTCACAAGTTTTTATAACTTCTTTTTCGTTATAAGAGCTACCAGCTTGAATTACAAGTGCAACTCTGCCTGTTGTTGCAACGTGAATACCGTCTACTGTATCAATAATTCCGTCATAAGCCATTACAGAACCTTTTGTATCATCACAAGCATAAGTCATTACCCAGTCGCAAGCGTCTGCAAAACTTGTTTGACCTTGTGCGATTGATAACATTTTAAAGTTTTTTGCAATAACAACAGCTTTTGATTTTGAATGCTTTGCAATTTTGAATGCAAAAATTGCATCTTCAATTTCTTCCGATGTAGGTTTTCTTTTAGTAACAACTTTAAATGTATCTTTATTAAAATCGCCTCTATCTGCATCTTGTAAAAGAATACCAAAAGGTGTTATTTTTACTTCTTCTCTTACAGAGATTTTAACTTCTTCAAGAGGTGTATTTATTTTTATAACTTTCATTTCAGGCTTTTTCTTTAGAATTTCTAAAGCTTCTTTGTCATATCCGATAGCCATAACAAGTTCAAAATCTGATAGATGAATTTTTTTTGCAGTTTCTGTATCAAGGATTTTTGAAAAACCAATACAAGAACCCAAAACGCTAACAGGATTACAGTCAAAAGCTTTATTAAAAGCATCAGTCAAGCTTGTTCCTAATGCTGCGCCACAAGGCATAGCATTTTTGACCATAATTGTTGCGTTCACATCATAAAATTCACTTAAAATTTGAATTAATGTTGTCATATCTAATATATTTTTGTAAGATAATTCACCACCATTTACAACTTCGTAATCAATCATTGCATCTGATTTATAAAGACTTGCACCTTGATGTGAATTTTCTCCAAATTTAAAATCTGTTATTTTTTCTAAATTATCTAACATTACTAATTTCTCCCTTTTTTCAAAAATATTTTATCATAAATATTTGAAATAAATTAGTGCTTGAAATTGAAGTATTTTTATAGAATAATTTACATAGCTAAAAATAGCAAAAGTAATAGTTACACATATAGAAAAGAAAAGGAATTAAGGAAATGGCAAGAAAAACACCATTAGAAAAAACAAGAAACATTGGTATTGCCGCTCACATTGATGCTGGTAAAACTACAACAACAGAACGTATCTTGTTCTACACAGGTAAAACTCACAAAATCGGTGAAGTTCACGATGGCGCAGCTGTAACAGACTTCATGGATCAAGAAAGAGAAAGAGGTATCACAATTCAATCAGCAGCTGTAACTGCATATTGGAAAGGTTACCAATTAAATATTATCGACACACCGGGCCACGTTGACTTCACAGTTGAAGTAGAACGTTCACTTCGTGTATTAGACGGTGAAGTTGCTGTATTCTGTGCAGTAGGTGGTGTTCAATCTCAATCAGAAACAGTTTGGAGACAAGCTAACAGATATGAAGTACCTCGTTTAGTATTCGTTAACAAAATGGATAGAACAGGTGCTGATTTCTACCGTGTATTAGACCAAATTAGAAATAGATTAAGAGCTAACGCTTATGCAATTCAATTACCAATTGGTGCTGAAGACCAAATGAGAGGTATTATTGACTTAATCGAAATGAAAGCTGAAATCTACAGAGATGATTTAGGTAAACAAGTAGATATATTTGACGTTGATACTTGCGATGAAATTCCTCAAGAATTAAAAGATAAAGCTCACCAATACAGAGAAGAATTGGTTGAAGCAATTGCATCAGAAGATGATACATTGATGGAAAAATATTGTGAAGATCCTGAATCTATCACAGTTGCTGAATTAAAAGCTGTTTTAAGAAAAGCAGTATGTAACAACCAAATCGTTCCAATGTGCTGTGGTACAGCATTCAAGAATAAAGGTGTTCAAATGTTATTAGACGCAGTTGTTGATTACTTACCATCACCAATCGATGTAAAAGCTATCGAAGGTGAATTAGAAGATGGTACAAAAACAACAAGAGCTTCATCAGAAGATGAACCATTTGCAGCATTAGCATTCAAAGTTATGACTGACCCATTCGTAGGTCGTTTAACATTCATGCGTGTTTACTCTGGTAAATTAGCTTCTGGTTCTTATGTATTAAATGCATCAACTGGTAAAAAAGAACGTATTTCAAGATTAGTTCAAATGTACGCTGATCAAAGAAACGAAATTCCAGAAATTTACGCAGGTGACATTTGTGCAGCAGTTGGTTTAAAAGAAACAACTACAGGTGATACTTTATGCGACGAAAAAGCACCTATCATCTTAGAAAAAATGGTATTCCCAACACCAGTTATTTCTGTTGCTATTGAACCAAAAACAAAAGCTGACCAAGAAAAAATGGGTATTGCTCTTCAAAAACTTGCTGAAGAAGATCCATCATTCCAAGTTAAAACAGACCAAGAAACTGGTCAAACAATCATCTCTGGTATGGGTGAACTTCACTTAGATATCATCGTTGACCGTTTATTAAGAGAATTCCACGTAGACGCTAATGTTGGTAAACCACAAGTTGCTTACAGAGAAACAATCAGAGGTAATGCAGATCAAGAATCTAAATTCCAAAGACAATCAGGTGGTAAAGGTCAATACGGTCACGTTAAAATTAGAATTTCTCCAGCTGAAGAAAATGCAGGTTTTGTATTTGAAAACAAAATCGTTGGTGGTGCTATTCCTAAAGAATATATCGAACCAGCAAGAAAAGGTATGGAAGAAGCTCTTGAAGGTGGTATCTTAGCAGGATTCCCAATGATTGACGTTAAAGTTGAACTTTACGATGGTTCTTACCACGAAGTTGACTCATCTGAAATGGCATTCAAAATTGCAGGTTCTATGGCAATCAAAGATGGTGTTAAAAAAGCACAACCTTGTGTACTTGAACCTATGATGAAAGTTGAAATTGAAATTCCAGATGAATACACAGGTAACATCATTGGTGATATTTCAAAAAGACGTGGTAGAGTTGAAGGTCAAGAACCTCAAGGAAATACAGGTAACGTAATCGTTAGAGCTACAGTTCCTCTAGCTAATATGTTTGGTTATGCTACAGACTTACGTTCTAATACTCAAGGTCGTGGTACATTCTCTATGGAATTCAAAAGCTACGAACAAGTACCTAGAAACGTTGAAGAAGAAATCATCGCTAAATCAGGTAAATAATCATATTGATTATATAAATTTAAAAGTGGTTTAAGTTTTACTTAAACCGCTTTTATTATGCAAGAAATTATTTTTAATTTTTTTATTTGAATTTTTATTTTTAAACTTTTGAGTTGATATTTCAAAAGTTTAATTTTTAAATGCCGATAAACTTTTTGAGAAAAGAAAAGAGGTTTAGTATGGCAAGAATTTTAGAAAATGATTTTGGTCGTAGAAATATCAAAGTTTCCACGGATGATATTATTTCTATAGTTAGAGAATATCAGCGTCTTGTCGGTGTTGGCAAAGATTATGATGAGATACGTAATATTTTAGATCAAAATAACATTTTTTTGGTAGAAGACTTGTGATTAGAAGAGGCGAAGCCTTTGGCTTCGCCTCTTACAAACACAAAGGGCGAAACGCATAGCGTTTCGCCCTTTGTTAATCTTTAAAACATTTTATTTTACTTGTTGTCTTTGAACAGTTGTTGTTTTTACTGCAATTCCACCTTTGATTTCAATTTTTGTTGTTATAGTTTCTTGTTCTTTGAACGTTGTTGTTCTTCCTTGAGAATCCATTTCTTGTCTTACTTGAGGTTTTCCTACAGTTTTTGTTGTTCCTGCCTTCAAGCCTTTTGGCGAAACGTATTCAGTTTTAACTGTTGTTCTTGTTTGGTTGTTATAATCTTCTCTAGATTGTAATTGACCAGTTTTTTCATTGTATTTGAATCTAGAAACTTCTGTTCTGCCGTCTTTCATAAAACCTGTGTTATGGAAGTTTTGTTGAACAAGTTTTCCACTCTTATCAAAGTATAAAGTTTCACGTTTGTCTTTACTTGTTAGAACAGTTTGACCTTTGTATGAAGTCATTTCATAACCTAAGTTTTTGTAATGTTCCATAGTATAAATAGCTTGTTGTCCAGAATGACCTTTTACAGATTTATCTGCTTTTGTGCCATCAGCGTTATATATTGTACCATTTTTTACATATCGACCGTCTTTATATTTTGTGTCGTATGCATATTGGAATGTACCGTTTACATAATTGTAAGATTTTCCACCTTTACGATATGTTCCGTCTGCAAGCTTTTTATAACCTTGATCTTTTGCTAATTCATCAGGACTTTTTTGTTTTGGAGCTTCTTTTTTCGCAGTTGATTCTTTTTTCTCTGCTTTTGCAGGAGATTCTGTGTGTCTGCTATGATGAGCTTTATCTTTTCCTTTAACAGCACCATCATCTACTTGATGTGAAATTGCTGAACCATCAGCATTACATTCCTTCAATGCTCCGTTTACGTAGTGATAGTATTTGCCATCTTTTGAAAATACTCCAGGTGTTCCTGTTGCTGTATATCCATTTGGAATATTTCCTGTGCCGTTGCCAGTACCATTACCATCATCAACTTGTGGGGTATTGCCATTTCCGTCTGTTCGTGTAGCATCTAATGCAGAACCATCTTGTTTACATTCTTGCATGTTACCATTTGCATCAGGTTTATAATATTTGCCATCTCTAGCGTAAACACCATTAACGTTTGTTGCGCTAAAACCTTGGTATCCACCATTGACAGTTTGTGTTGAACCTGAGAATTTAAAACAATTCATGAAGGCTTGGAACCAGTTGCCGATAGAATTTTGCATTGCTGCTGTACCAATACCGAATGGTAATGCGCCTGCCGACATTGTAAAATTAAAGAATTTGTTAGATAAATCGTTCAATTGTGCTTGGTCAACATCTAGCGATTGGTTGCTGAAAACACCACCGTAGCCAAAGCCACCCATTTGGACATTTCCACCATTTCCATATCCACCTAGCATGTTTCCGATATCGTTGCCTGCGCCCGTACCTGCACCATTGCCATTGCCTACACGGTTACCGTTACCGTTGCCATTTCCGTTACCATTGCCTGCGTCTTGGCAGCCACAATTGCATTGACGATTATTATTTGTTCTATCTTGACCGTTTAATCCATTAGTAAGTTCGGCTTGATCAGCTGCTGCACCTTGTTGTGCGGCTCTATCTTGTTCAGCTGCCTGTTTTTTCTTTAGTTCTTCTGCGCTTTCTGGCTTATTGCCACCACCTGCGCCTTGAACACCGCCGTTACCTTTGATACTCATTTGCGTTTCCTTTTTTTTACACACTTTTTACATGTAGATATAATACACTTACACCTAAATACATGAAAACATCTGAAAATAGTAAATTTCCACATGATCTGGAAATTTTTACATAATTTTACAATTATTTACATTTCATGTCAAGTAAGACTACGGCTGTATCTTTGACTAATCCAATTGACCATTTTAAGATGACTATACCACCTAATATTCCGATTGCAGAATCAAAGTATGTGATGTTCATAAATTTACCTAAAACAAGCGCCATAATTGCTAATACAGAGGTTAAAATATCTGCAAGTATGTGAAGGTATGCTGATTTGAAGTTTTGGTCTTCATGTTCTTCTTCGTTGTGGTGTTCTTCTTCGCATTCGCCGATGTGTAAATGAACATGTTTACCCTTCATTATTAATATGCTTACAAGGTTAACTATTAATCCAATAATTGCAATCAAAATTGCATCAGAAAATATTATTTTTACTGGATTTATTAGTTTTGAGGCTGATTCAATGATAATGGCAAACCCTGTTACGCCTAAAAAGATTGAACTTGTATAAGCTGCAAGGGTTTTAATTTTTTCTGTGCCGTGTTCAAACATTTCAGAATTAGCAAATTTTCTTGCAAAAAAATAAGCTAAAAAAGTTAAACCCAATGCAAGTGCGTGAGTTCCCATGTGGAAACCGTCTGCTAAAAGTGCCATTGAATGGGTGATATATCCATACGCAATCTCTACAACCATTGTGACAATCGTCAATATAACTACCAATAGTGTTCTTTTTTCTAAACTTTTTTCTTCAACTTCCATTTTAACCTCATTTCTTACAACTACACTATACCACACGATATAGCAATTTTAACACCCCTAGGGGGTATTATAAAGAAATGTAAAAGTTTGAGTTTACTTTTTTGTGCTAGAATATATATCAATAAAGGAGCAGATAGATATGAAAAAATTTTTTAGTATTTTATTTTTATTAGTTGCTTTTGTTGGAGTTCAAACTTCTGCAAATGCAGGAACAACAACTACTACGACAACTACTACAACTACAACAAAAAATGGTTCAACAACAAAGACTACAACTACAAAAACTACTACATCTGGTACAAACTGGGATAGTAAAGCTAATCTTCAAAGGGTAAACAGAATTGGTAATGTTTTACTTACAAAAAATGGTGTGCAACAAACTATCAAGTTTACAGTTTCAAATACAGAAGATGTAAATGCTTATGCAGATATTAATAAAGAAATTCATGTATACAGAGGCTTATTAAACTATGTTGATTACGACCACGAATTAGCTGGTGTAATTGCTCATGAAATGGGTCATATTCTTAATGGACATTGTGCAAAACAAACTATTTTAGATAGTGTAATTAGTTCAGTTGCAACGGACTTGGCAAAAGGCGCAAGCGATGCCGGTGCTACTACTGTTGCAATTGGTCAACAATTAGCTTCATCAAAACTTAGCCGTAACGATGAAATGGAAGCTGATATTACTGCAGTAGATTTAATGATTAGAGCTGGTTATAATCCATTAGCTTTAATTTCTGTTTTAAATAAAATTTGTGGTAACTACATTGATGTTTTAGAAACTCACCCGTCAGGCGAAAAAAGACTGATGAATATTTATGATTATATTTTATATAATTATCCAAAATATGCTAAAACCGGTGCAGCTGGATACAATACAGAATCTTATAAAAAAGCATCAACAATGATTGAAGCAAATCTTACATTGAGAAAAAACAACAAATCATTACAAAATAAATACATAAAAACTCAAAAGAAATTGTTAAAAAATAAAGAAAAAAGAATGAAAAAAATGTCAGGTATTATTAATGGCTGGGATGCTTCATTTGCAGCACTTTATTTAATGAGCAAATAAGGATTAAAGATTATGGCAAATATTCAACCAGAAACAATTCAATACAAAACATCAGGTATCTGTGCACAAGTTATTCAAATACAAATCTTTGATGGTATTGTGCAGAATGTAGAATTCTTTGGAGGTTGCGATGGTAATCATAAGGGTATCGTTGCATTAGTCAAAGGTCTAACAATCGATGAGGTAATTTCTAAACTAAGTGGTATCCATTGTGGGGATAGAGATACTAGCTGTCCTGACCAATTAGCAAAAGCTCTTATTTTGTATAAGAATAAGAGAATGGAATATAAACAACCTGAAACAGAACAAGTTAATAACTAATAAAAAGCCCTCTTTTAAAGAGGGCTTTTATATCTATTACAAAGGAAAGAGCATCTTATGAATATCTTATTTATTATTGATAAAATTGAACTTAAATATTTTGAATTTAACAACCTTGTGACAAATTTTTGGTTGATAAAAGAATTTTTAAATCGTGGTTATAATGTTGAAATAACAACGGAAGATAAGTTATCAATAGTAGATTTAAAAGCTCGTGCAATAAGCTATAAATCATATTTGAAAGATGAAAATATTTTTTACGAAAAAGTGGAGCATTATTCAAATGTTGAAGATTTTGATTTGGTTATGTTCCGTCAAGATCCACCTGTTGATTTGAATTATATAAATTCAACATATATTATGGATTTTGTTGACCAAAGCAAGGTCTTAATAATGAATAATCCTCAAGCTATTAGAAGTTTTAATGAAAAACTGCATGCTCTATATTTTGCAGAATATATGCCAGAAGCTCTTGTTACTTCTGACAAAAAGACTATAAAAGAATTTTTGGCAAAAAATAAAGAAATTATTTTAAAACCTTTAAATCTTTGTTTTGGCGCAAATGTAATGTTCTTGAAAGAAAATGATGTCAATACAAACAGTATAATCAAGAGTATGACAAATGATGGTCAAACTCTTATTATGTGCCAAAAATATATACCAGAAGCAAAATTTGGAGATAAAAGAGTTTTGACTTTGGGTGACACTGTTCTTGATGAATGCGTACAAAAATTGCCTACAAAAGACGATTTTAAATTTAATACACACAGTGATGACTTTATTAAAAAAGCCGTTTTAACAGAAGAAGAAAAAAGAAAATTTACAGAAGTTGCAAAAAAATTAAATTCGATGGGAATTTATATGGCAGGTTTGGATGTTATAAATTCTCAAATAATTGAAGTTAATGTAACAAGCCCTTGCTACTTTATTAAAGAAATAAATAACCATTTTTCAATAAATTTAGAAGTTAAAATTTGTGATTATATTGTAAGCAAAGTTCAAGAACACACGAAAGCCAAAGTCTTAAAATAAAACATGTCCATTTGTCCAATATAAAATCTTCTTTATTTTAAAAATAATCTCTTAAAAAGGAGCAATTATGTCTATAAAAATGTTGATGTTTGATTTTAGGGAAGAAGAACAAGCTTATTTTGATAGAGAAAATACTGAGGATTTTGAAATAACTTTTTTTAAAGAAAGTCTTACAAAAAATGTCGTACAAAATCTTCCTTATGTAGTAAGACAAAATACAACCGTTATAAGTGTTTTTATAGATTCAAAAGTTGATAAAGAAGTTATTGATGCTTTCCCAAATTTGATGATAATTTCTACTCGTTCGACAGGTTTTAACCATATCGATTTAGAGGAAGCAAAAAAACAAAACATAAAAGTCTTAAATGTAGAAAACTATGGCAAAACTGGTGTTATGCAGTATACGTTTGGTCTAATTTTGACTCTTATGAGGAAAATTTATGTCGCTATTTTTGATTTGAAAGATTTAAATAAGGGTAATTCAAAATATGTTGGTCGTGATTTGAACAATTTAACTCTAGGGGTATTTGGTACTGGCACAATAGGTGCTGGTGTTTGTATGATTGCAAACGCTTTTGGTATGAAAGTTTTAGCTTATGATTTGGTAAAAAAGAATGGTTTAATTGAAAATTATAATGTTCAATATGTAAATAAAGATGAACTTCTCACAAAATCAGATATCGTAACTTTACATCTTCCATATAATAATCAATCCTATCATTTGATTTCAGAAAAAGAATTTGAAATGATGAAAGATACAAGTTATTTGATTAATGTTGCAAGAGGTGAACTCGTTGATACAAAAGCACTTTTTGACGCAATTACAAATAATAAAATTTCTGGATGTGCATTAGATGTTATTGAATGTGAAAGCTCAGGTGTTTTTTGCGAAAAAAATAAAAACAAAGAAGCTACAGAATGTTTTTCTGAATGTAATAATACAAATTTGATTATAAAAAAACTCGTCAAAATGCCAAATGTTTTAGTAACACCTCATATCGCCTACAAAACTCAAGATGCTATTGATTATATTTTGAAAACTACAATGATAAGCATTAAAGACAACTTAAAAGGTGGGCATACTAATAAAATTAATTAATAGTAGCCCACGTTCTTCTTCTAATACTGGCATAATCGCCGTTGTTTAAACCTACCCTTACACTTCAAGGAATAATCTTTGCCCAACGATGTTAGGCTTGTTATTATAATATCCTGCAAAATAACCACCTTTAACTGGGCAGTTTTTTGCGTATGTATCCATAGATGATTTTTTGGCACTCATTGTCACAAAAGGGTTGTTAGAAAAAGGGTTTGTTGATTTAACTTCTTTTACTTGTTCTAACGGTTTAACATTTTGAGCTTGCATTGCAGTTGGTGCCATAAAAGCTTGTGTTAAATAGTTGATAATGTTGTTTGCCATAAATTCTCTCTCCTCTGATAGTATTCTTTTAAGGATACTTTTTCGAAAGTCATTTTTATTATACAAAATTATCAATATTTTTGTAATATTTCTTAATAAAAATCGTATAAATTATGTAGTATAATAATTTTATGGAAAAGAATATTTTAATTATTGGAAATAGTGCAAAAGAATATGCGTTAGCTCAAAAGCTTTCTAAATTAAGCAATATCGGTAATATTTATGTCGCATCAGGTAATGATGCAATGAGAGAATTTGCAACTTGCGTTGATATTAGAGAAAATGATGTTGCAGGATTACTTGATTTTGCAATGGAAAATGCAATTGATTTAACAATTTGTTCAAGTGAAAAAGCTATAAGAGCAAATGTAGTTGGTATTTTTCAAGAAAATGGTCAAATGGTTTTTGGCCCAACTTCTGCAAGTGCTCAGATTGCTATAAATAAATCTACTGGTAAAAAATTCTTATATAAATTGCATGTTCCAACTGCAAGATTTGGTATTTTTGAAAAACCTCAACAAGCAATTGATTATGTTAGAAATTCAATGCTACCTGTTGTTGTAAAGACTGATGAACATAGAAATTCAAATGGTACAATGATTTGTTCTGCAATGAGTATTGCAAAATCTTTTATTGAAGATTGTTTTATGAGAAACGAAAAAAGAGTTATTGTAGAAGATTTTGTTTATGGACATGAGTTTTCTTATTACGTAATAACAGACGGATATCATGCAATTCCATTGAGTAGTGTTGGTAATTATAAGTTTGTGCTTGATGGTGACGGTGGACTTTTAACTCCTGGCATGGGAGCTTATATTCCAGATTATAAAATTACAAGAAATGTTGAACAATACATTATGCAAGAGATAATTTTCCCTGCTCTTGATAGTTTAGACCAAAAAGGAACACCTTATGTTGGAATTTTGGGTATTGATTGCGTGCTAACTCCTGATAATGAAGTTGTTGCATTAGAATTTAACCCATTCTTGCAAGACCATGACTGTCAGGGTGTACTTTCAACTATCGAAGATAATTTGTTTGATATAATGTATGCTTGTGTTGTTGGTTCTTTTGCTGATGATTATGAGTATATTAATATGAAAGATGAAGTTTCTGTTTCTTGTGTTCTTTCTGCAGGAAATAAGACTGACAAAGTTATTTCAGGTTTAAATAATTTGGACGAAGATACTTTAGTTGCTCATTTTAATACAAGAAAAAATGAGTATTTAGAGTATTTGACAACAGGTGATAGAACTCTTGTTGTTACTAAAAATGCTAAGACATATACCTTCGCAACAGATGCCTTGTATGATGAAGTTGCGTTGATTGAATTTGACGGCAAAACTCACAGAAAAGACCTATGCGCAGTTTTGGACTAAGTTTAATTATCCTTTAATTTAACGAAACAGACAGTCCTTCGACAATGTTATAAAAATCTTGTGTTGGCAGTGTAAACAGGGTTTTAATTGCGTATGCTATTTCTTCGTCGTTTTTGTCGTACCAACGTCTACGGCTTTGGAATTGGTGATACAAGCCTATAACTCTTTCAAGTCCAAGGCTTAAATCTGGCTCAAGTTCTTCTTTGTGTAAATCCTTTATCTGCTTGATAATTTCAGTCAAATTTTCTGATAATGCGTTTTTTGTGTCATTATCGAGGTTTTGAATTTTATCAAATATTTCTGTTGCAGAATAATCTACATCATACCAACGTCTTCTAAGTTTGTTCATGCCTACATTCTAGTTTTTTTTTTAAGAAAGGTCAACTTTTTTTCATATCTTTAAAAATATTGTATAATCTTATTTGGTGAAGTAGGTAAAAATGAAAAAATTCTTATTATCAATATTTTTTATATTTTTATTTTTGGCTCAAGTCGTTTTTGCAGATGAAAATTCTATAAAAATTACGTCTGTAGCATTTGACACTTCATCTTCTGTTCTTATGATAAATTCACCTTCTGAATTTACATCAAATAATACAAGTAAATTAAAATTGATTAAAATGTCAAATCCTAACAGAGTTTATTTTGATATAAATTCTGCAATTTTGGCTACAAAAAAAGAAGATATTAATTTTACACAAGGTGTTGTAAAACACGCTGTTGTTGCACAAAATTCCGTTAATCCAGATGTCGTAAGAGTTGTGTTAACTCTGGATGAAAAGTATAGCGCAGATAAAATTGATGTTTATAGATTAAAAAACAGCATTATTGTTAAATATGGTGATAAACCTTTATTAAAAGAAGAATATTTCCAAAATACGTTTAGAGAAGCTAGACATGATTCAAACGATTATTATGAATATTCTGCAATGACAACTCAGGTCATTACAAAGAAAGAAGTTCCAGTATCTTCTGCACAAAATGTTACTATTCCAACTTCTTCTATGAAGGATATTCAATCTGCTTTTGCATTAGCAAATATCCCAAAAGAAGTTGAATCAGCTTTTAGTGATGTTAAGGTTGAACAAATAAAAAGAGATTTAAAATTAAATACAAGATATTACTTAAACAGTATAAATAAAACGTCTAACGGTATTTTACTATCAGGGTTTGGTTCTGTTGCTGTAGAAAAAGCTTTATATCTTTCAGAACCTGCGAGAATTGTTTATGATTTACCAAATACTTTGGCAAGTAAAGAGGTTAGAAGTAAAGAATATTCTATAAATGAAACAGAAACTATAAAAGTTGGTCAGTTTGAAACAAACAAAACTCGTTTGGTTTTAAAAACAAATAAACCTGATAAGTATATTCCAATATATTCACCTGATAATGAAACATTATTGCTTGCTGATAAAGAAAGATATAATGTTGCATCTTTGTCAAATATAAAAGCAAATTTAACTTCTACTTATTACGAAAAAAATGGACAAAATAATGACGTCATTTTAGCGTTTAATGCTCCAGTTGTTTATAGTGTTTATAGAAAAGCAGATGATTTTATTCTAACCATTTATAACATTGATAAATACAATGAAGCACAATTTACTAATGCTATAAAAAATACAAATGTACAAAATCTAAAATTAAAAATAGAAGGTCAACTTTTAACTGTATCATATAAATTGCAATCAAACGGTACAACAAAGGTTTATTCGGGCTTAGATGGAAAAAGTCTAAAAATTTCTATAAGTGAACCACAATTAGAACAATCTCCAATAAAGAAAATTGTTCCACCCGTATTTACAAACACAAAGAAAAAAGCTGGTGAAAAGGTTATTGTAATTGATGCAGGTCATGGTGGTACAGATTGTGGTGCAACAAGAGCAGGTATCAAAGAAAGTGATATCAATCTTGCTGTAGCACAAAGACTTGAGGCTATATTAAAGCAAAAAGGTTACAAGGTTTATATGACAAGAAGTGATAATTCAACTGTATCATTACAAGAAAGGGTTGATATTGCTGAGGGTAAAGACGAGGACATTTTCGTAAGTATTCACGTAAATTCTTCTGAAAATACTAGTCCAGTTGGCTTAGAAACTCACTATTATCATGATTATAGTTACAATTTGGCAAAATGTGTACAGGCTGAATTTGTGAAGAATGTAACCGAATCTCCTAACCGAGGTTTGATTAAGTCAAGATTTTATGTTATAAATCATACGACAAAACCAGCAATATTGGTTGAAATCGGATTTATATCTAATGAAAAAGAACGAATGCAATTAGTTTCTGCAGATAGACAACAAAGAACTGCGAAAGGTATTGCAGAAGGGATAGTTAACTATTTTAGACAATATGATAAATAATAAAAAAATAGGAGTATATGATTCAGGAGTTGGTGGGCTTACGGTTTACGAAAAGCTTAAAAAGCTTATGCCTAATGAAAATTATATTTACTATGGCGATTTAAAAAATCAACCTTATGGTGAAAAAACTAAAGACCAACTGATTCAATATGCAGAAGATATTTTTAAATTCTTTATTGAAAAAGATGTAAAATGTATTGTGATGGCATGTAATACGACTTCTGCGATAGCTTATGAAGCTTTGAAAGATAAATATGACATAAAAGTTTATCCGATTGTTCAGTCTTGTGCAAATGTTCTTTCTCTTCTTGAAATCGAACGTTTAGGAGTTTTTGCTACTCCTGTTACAATAAATTCTCATATTTATAAAAGTGAAATTTATAAATACAATAAAGATATGCAAGTATTTGAACTTGCTTGTCCTGAATGGGTTAAAATTGTTGAGTCGAATATGATTAATGCATCTTCAACAATAGATTGCGTGAAAAAATATTTGGATACTATGAAACAAAATAACCCAGATAAAATTGTTTTGGGATGCACACATTATCCTTATTTAAGAAGAGTTTTGGTTAATATTTGGGGTGATGATGTTTTTATTGACCCATCAATTATTTTTTCAAATTATATTAAATATGATTTAGAAAAGCATAATATGTTGAATTTATCTGAAAACGAGGGTACAGAAGAATTTTTTGTAAGTGCAAATCCAAATGAATTTAAGATTGCAGCAAAAATGTTTTATGAATTAAAAAACACTCCAACTCTTGTGGAATTTGCAGGTGTGTAAAAATATTGAATATACTTTAGTAAAATAACTGTGATATAATAACAAAAAATATAAAAAAGGGGATTTTAAGATGTTAAGTAAATATTTTACAGCAAAAACTAATACTCAAAAATTTGATAATGACATGCGTTGGTCAATGGGTGAAATCTATGGTAAACGTGTAATTATATTTGGAGCAGGCGAAGATTTTTTAACTTTGAATAAAAAATACAAATTTAATAAAGAGTTAAATGTTGTTGCTATTGCAGACAAAAGATTTGAAACAGAAAACTTTGTTGACTTTTACGGTATGAGAGCAATTAAACCTGCAGACATTGTAAAAGAAGATTATGATGTTATTTTGATTTCTAATGAAAATCCAAAAGAAGCATTGGATTATGTATTTAATGAATTAAACATTCAAGGCAAAGACATTAGAACAATGTTTAATGAAGAAGTTAAAAATGAAAGAGAAAATTATATTTATTTAACTGATTTGAAATTTGAAAAAACTTTACCAAAACTAGTTAAAAAATTAGAAGGTAAAACAGTTGTTTTATATGGCGCAGATGAATATTTAGAACTTATTAAAAAATATTTTGATATTTCAGGTTTGAATATTATTGCTGTTTCAGATAGAAAATATGAAAATGGTTATCAAGGTGATTTCTTAGGCTATAGAATTTGTGCACCAAAAGAAATCTTGGATTTAAATCCTGATTATGTTGTTTTATCTTCAAAAAATTATATTGATGAGTTTGAATATTTATACAAAGAAATTTTGAGAGATACTAAGATAAAAATTAAACCATTGGTGAAAAAATCTTTTGTAGACTTATTAAAAGAAGTTTTCAAACATTAGTCTTAAGCCTATTTAATCTGTTTTAAATACGGCAGTTACAATCATTGCAAATTGTAAGGAGTATATTGCAATAATGAATAATTTAGAACATAAAATGGTAGAGGTTTTAAAAGATTTAAAAGAAAATCACCATGTCGTAGGAATAAAAGCTGAATTTGAGGCAGAAGGCACAAGATTAGAAGAAGCTTTAAGATTAAAAGAAGTTGTAACAAGAGCAGGTCTTGATTTAACCATAAAAATTGGTGGATGCGAAGCTATTAAGGATATGTTTGACGCAAGAACAATTGGTGTTAATACTATTGTTGCGCCAATGATTGAGACAGCGTATGCTATGAAGAAATTTGTTCAGGCTACAAAATTTGTTTTTCCTGAGGAAGAAAGACAAGATATGCATTTTGTTATCAATGTTGAAACAATTACTGGCTTCGAAAATATTGATAAAATGATTGAGTCACCTTTATTTAAAGATATTGATGGTTGTGTTTTGGGCCGTGTTGATATGACTGGTTCAATGGGTTTAACTAGAGAAGATATTAATACTGACCAAATTTTTGATATTGCAAATGTTTTATCAGCAAAAATGCAAAAAGAAGACAAAATGATGGTTATTGGTGGTGGTGTTTCTGCTCATTCTTTACCATTTTTCTCAAAATTACCGTATTTAACAAAATTTGAAACAAGAAAAGTTATATTTGATGCACAAAAAGCATTGGCTGATGAAAATGCTGATAAAGGTATTTTGAAGGCTGTTGGTTTTGAACTTATGTGGCTAAAAAATAAACGTGAATTTTATAAAATGATTTATAACGAAGATGCTCAAAGAATTTCAATGCTTGAAGAAAGATACAAAAAATTGATTGAAGAAGCAGGTGGCGTTTATGCATAAGGCTTTAATTACAGGTGCTTCAAGAGGTATCGGAAAGGTTATAAAAGATTTATTTGAACAAAATGATATAAAGGTTTATGCTCCAAGTCGTGAAGAAATGGATTTGAAATCGAACGACAGTGTTAAAAGATATATTGAGTCTATTGAGGGTGTTGATATATTAATTAATTGTGCTGGAATAAACGATTTGGCAAGTATTGAAGAAATGACTGAAGAAAAATTACAAGAAACTCTTCAAGTTAATTTAATTTCTCAAACGATGCTAATAAAGCACGTGACACCTTACATGAAAAAACAAAATTACGGCAGAATTGTTAATTTTGCATCAATTTGGTGTGATTTTTCAAAAGAACGTAGAATAATGTATTCTATTTCAAAAGCAGGCGTAAAAGGGTTGACTACGGCTACAGCTGTTGAACTTTCAAAATACAATATTCTTTGTAATGCAGTAGCTCCAGGGTTTATAAATACAGAAATGACTTCACAAAACAATACTCCAGAGCAAATTAAGGAATTAGAGATGTCTTTACCAATAAAAAGAATGGGTGAACCTCGTGAGATTGCTGAATTTGTACTGTTTTTGGCAAGTGAAAAGAATTCATTTATGACTGGCCAAACACTCTTTGTTGATGGAGGTTTTTCTTGTGTCTAATTTTGTTGAAATTAAATCAAATATAAAAACTTATAAAGCTTTTTTTGAAAAAAACGACACTTTTTTAAAAGACTTATCTGAATTAGAAAATTCTGTTTTTGTTATAGATGAAAATGTTTATAATTTGCATAAAAAGGGTTGTTTAAAATATATTCCAACAGAAAAAATAATACAGCTTGAAATTTCAGAAGAGAAGAAAAATATTAATACAGTTTGCGAATTATACGAAAAGATTATGAAATTTGCACCACGCAAAAATTTGAACTTAGTTTCAATCGGTGGGGGTATAACTCAAGATTTAACAGGTTTTGTCGCTTCTACTTTATATCGTGGTGTTAATTGGATTTTTGTCCCAACAACTTTGTTAGCGCAAGTTGATAGTTGTATTGGTGCAAAAACTTCTTTGAATTTTGAACATTATAAAAATCTTGTTGGAACTTTTTATCCACCTTCAAAAATTTATATTTATCCAGAATTTTTGAACACTCTTACACGAGATGATTTTTATTCAGGTGTTGGTGAAATGGCAAAACTGCATTTGATGAATGGTGAAGACGATACAAAAATTTTTGTTGAAAATTTGTCATTGATTGATAAAAGAGATGGTGAAATTTTACTTGAAAGAACAAAGAATTGTTTAAATATCAAAAAATCTTATATCGAAGATGATGAATTTGATACAGGCAAACGTAATATGCTTAATTACGGACATTGCTTTGGGCATGCTATAGAAAGTTCGACTGATTTTGCAATTTCTCACGGACAAGCCGTAGTTTTAGGTATGATTTTGGCAAATAAAATGGCTGTTAAACAAGGTCTTTTGTTACCGATAAATGAAAAATTTATATATGAAAATGTTTTAAAACCTGTTTTTGTTGTAAATGTTCCAGAAATTGATGTTGAAAAAACAGTTGATGCTATGAAACAGGATAAGAAAAATCTTGGAAATGGTTTAGCTCTTGTGATGCTAACTGACGGTTATAAAATGGTTAAAATAACTGATTTAACTGAACATGAAGCAAAGGAAGTTTTGTCGGAATGTCAAAAATAAAATTATCAGATTATATAGCAAAAAGATTAAAAGAATATTATAACGTTGAGCATATTTTTATGGTTACAGGTGGAGGTGCTATGCACCTTAACGATAGCTTGGGCAGATATATTCCTTATACTGTAAATAATCATGAACAGGCTTGCTCTATGTCAGCAGAAGGATATGCAAGAGTTAATCAAAAACTTGCTGTAGTAAATGTTACAACAGGCCCAGGAGGGTTGAACTGCTTGAACGGTGTTTTGGGGCAGTGGACTGATTCTGTACCTGTTTTGTATATATCAGGTCAAGTAAAAAGAGCTACAATGCTTGATAATTGTAAAATGCCGACAAGACAAGTTGGTGATCAAGAGGTTGATATCGTAAAAACGGTTAAACATTTAACTAAGTATGCAGTTTGTGTGAAAAATACTGAAGAAATAAAATATTACCTTGATAGAGCTATTTATGAAGCAACTACGGGTAGAAAAGGTCCTTGCTGGATTGATATTCCAATAGATGTACAAGCTTCTATTATAGAAGAAAATGATTTGGTAGATTTTAGACCAAATCCTATTGAAGTTAATGATTTTGCGATAAATGATGTTGTAGAAAAAATTAAAATTTCAAAAAGACCTTTAATTATTGCAGGTCACGGTATTAGACTTTCAGAGCAAATTGATAATTTTTATAATTTGATTGAAAATTTACAAATTCCAGTTGTGACAACATTTAACGGGTTTGACTTAATGGAAGACGAAAATCCTTTATATGTCGGAAGAATTGGTACTATTGGTCAACGTGCAGGCAATTTTGCTTTGCAAAATGCAGATTTGTTGATATGTCTGGGAACGAGAAATAATGTTCGTCAGGTAAGCTATAATTGGGAAAATTTTGGAAAAAATGCATATAAAATAGTTGTTGATATTGATAAGGCAGAATTAGAAAAACCTTTGGCTGAGCCTGATTTAAAGATTTGTGCTGATTTGAAAGATTTTATTCCAGAATTTTTAAAAAATACTTTTAGGTTTGAAAATGAGGATTGGAAAGAATTTTGTAAATCTTTAAAAGAAAAATATTCTTTTGAAAACGAAAAATCTTATGAACAAAAGTCAGACGGAGCAATAAATCCGTATTATTTTACAAGAAAATTAACAGAAGCATTAGCAGAAGATGATATTTTTGTAATGGGAAACGGCTCGAGCTGTGTTTGTCCTTTTCAGGTTGCAAAGGTTAAAAGAGGTCAAAGATATATTTTAAATTCTGGTAATGCCTCTATGGGTTTTGACTTGCCAGCTTCTATAGGTGCATATTATGCAAGCAAAGGAAGAAGAGTCGTTTGTTATGCAGGTGACGGATCAATTTTGATGAATATTCAAGAATTGCAAACGGTTGCTTTTAATAAAATTCCTGTGAAAATTTTTGTAATAAATAATAACGGATATTCTTCAATAAGACAGACTCAAAGGAACTTTTTCGAAGGTCATATGACAGGTAGTAGCGTAGAATCAGGAGTTGGCGTTCCTGATTTTAAAAATGTTGCAGAGGCTTTTGGTATAAAATCTGTAAGGATAGATAGCACTTCAAATCTTGAAGAACAGATAAAAGAAGTTTTGAATTATGATGGAGCAATTTTGTGTGAAATTATGACGGAAACTGAATATAGCTTTACACCAAAAGTATCATCAAGAAAATTAGAAGATGGAACAATGATTTCTGCTACATTAGAAGATATGTCACCATTTTTACCAAGAGAAGAATTTAATGAAAATATGATTGTGGGGCAATATGAGTAAAAATATGGGGGGTAAATTTTTAGCTATAATACCAGTGAGGGCAGGTAGTAGAAGACTTCCGAATAAAAATATTTTGCCTTTTGGTGACAGTAATTTATTGGTACATAAAATTAGACAATTAAAAAAAGTAGTATTAATTGATGAAATTTTAGTGTCTTCTGATAGTGATGAAATGCTTGAAATGGCGATAAGTGAAGGTGTTTGTATTCAAAAGAGAGCTCCAGAATATTGTGATGAAAAAACAAAAACTTTTAATGAAGTTGTAGAAAATATTGTATCAAATACGGAGTGTGATATTGTTATGTGGGCGCCTTGTGTTTGTCCTTTAACTAGTATTGAAAGTTATGAAAAAGCTATTGAAATGTTTAATCAAAAAGTTTTAAAAGAAAAAACTTTTGATTCTGTAATTTCAGGAAAACTTTTTAAAGAATACTTGTTTGACGAAAATGGTCCATTAAATTGGAATCCAGAATATCATGTTCCATCTCAACAATTGCCAGAATGGAAAACAATTGTAAATGGTTTTTATATTGCAAGAAGAGAGGATATGATAAATTGGAAATTTGTTTACGGAAAAAATCCTTATGTATATATTTTAAATAAAAAAGAGGCTGTTGATATTGATGATGCAGAAGATTTTGAAGTCGCAAAAGCATTGCTAGGAGAAGGGTAAAATATGAGAGTTTTAATTGATTTTTCTACTGCTAGTCAGGATAGAAAATTGTTTGAAAATTCAATTGGTGAATGGATTATAAAACCTTTATCAAAAGAAAAATATACCCATTTTGATATTATTGTTTCTAAAGAATTGGCAAAATTGTTATTTTCTGAAAAAAAAGATATTTATAAAAATTGTAATTTCATTTCCTTAGATTATGCATTATATGAAAAACTTGGATATAACAACGAAAAAGTATTTAACTTTTTATTTAGTGGAAAAGATAGTGAAAAATATTTTTTGAATGTAGAAAATATTTATAAATCTTTAACTTCTGGTGTTAGTCCTGATTTGATTTTAACTTTTGAGTTTGGAAATTGTGTTTTAAAAAAAATATTTCCAAATACTTTAAGTTTAACTTTGTTAGGGGGTTTATGGAAATCTACAAAGCCAGATTTTTCTGTTGTATTAGATCCTATAAATTCTTGTGGATATAGTTTCCTAGTAAAATATAAGGATAAAATAAATAAATTCTCGATAAATGAAGAACAAAAAAAAGATATACAGACTTTGAAAAGAATTTATAAAGATAAGATTATTTCGACTGGAGTTGTAAAAAAGGAATTACTAGAATTAAAAGAAAAATATGACCATTTGATTTTACTTCCTTTGCAACTTCAAAGTTATATTTTTGAGGAGGAATGTAACTTCAAATCACAGCTAGATTATCTTGATTATGTAATGCTAAGAGTTCCAAAAAATATTGGAGTGATTGTAACTGGACATTATGTAAGCATAAAAGAAATAAGGAAAATTGTAGCTGAAAATAAAGAAAAATATCCAAATTTGATAATTTTAGATGAATTGTTTAATCATGTTCAATCATCACTTTTTGTCTTGCCATACGTTGATGCAATGATAAATGTATGCTCTTCATTACTGTTAAAGGCAATATTATGTGATGTTCCAATTATATCTTTGGGTAAAAGATACAGCTCTTGGTGCGAGGATACTAACAATCTTGATAATATTGAAAATTTTTTAAATTTACAACATAAGAATAAAGATAATATTCTTTACTGGTATATGACTCATTATGATATTCCATCAAAAATTTTAATTTCAGGAAGTTTTTTATCAAATTATTTAACGGATAAATTAAATAAGGATATTGATTTTCTGTATTTTAATGAAGAAGTTTTAATGAAAGACGTTATTGAGTATTATTCAACTTTAAAATACGATAAAGTTATAAAAACTATGCCATTATTAGATTTTGATTTAATTAAAAAAGACAAAGACATTGAACAAAAAATAGTTTTAGCAAACAAAAATTTAAAGTATTTTAGTGATAATCTTGCAATCTTTTTGATTACATATAACAGAAAAGATTATATGAGAAGAACTTTAGATAGTTTGATTTCTAAAGTTTCGCCATTTAGAGATTGTGATATTACTGTTTTGGATAACGCTTCTACTGATGGTTCTAGTGAATTGATTGATAGATATTGTCAAATGAAATCAAATATTCATCATATAAAACATAAAGTTAATATAGGAGGCAACGGAAATATTACAAGGGGTTTTGAATTGGGTGCAACTTGTGATAAAGAATATTTCTGGGTTATATGTGATGATGACAAGTTTGATTTTTCTAATGCCTCTGAACTTGTTGAAAAAATGAGAGATAAAAAAGACGTTATATGCGTTTCTGATTATTGTATTCAACCTGATGAAAACTATAACGCTTCAATAGAAGATACATTAATTCAATTAACATTTGTTCCTGCAGGTATATACAAAAAATCTCTTATGGATGGGGATATTTTTACTAATATGAATCATTCAATATACACAATGTTTCCTCAACTTTGTGCCCCAATTCATGCTGTAAATAAATATGGGGAAGATTCAATTTCTGTATTATCAAGTCCAATTGTTTTTAATGGTTTGCATTGTGATGATCCTTGTAGAGATTTCTCTTATGTTAGAGGTTTGGATGATAAAGAACTTACTAAATTTCATGAAGATGTTTCGTGGATTTTAGGCTTTGCAAATGCGATTACTTTATTAAAAGATAAAAACTTGCAAAAATTAGTTGTAGAAAAAGCTATAACGAATAGTGAAACATACGGAAATTTAGAAAACTTCTATTTTGCTATGTTTAATACATATCTTCATTTAGATAAATTTTATAGGTTATTTGAAATCTTTAGATTATTACCATCTATTTACACTTTAACTTTTCTTTTAAAGGCTATTTATTGGAAATTAACATTTAGAAATTTAAGAGATAAATTTATAAAGTATTTAAAGAAATTAAATAAAAATACTCCAATTGAAGATGCTGTTTATTGGGCTTCTTATTTTGAAAAACATAATACCCAAAAATATATTAACAAATTGGCAAAAAAATATAAAGGTAAAAAGATACTTTTATACGGAAATGGAATTATATCAAAAGTCATAAAAGAAAATTATGACCTATCAAACTTGAATATTGTAGCGATAACAGACAGAAAATTTTTAGGTTGTGATATAATACCAGAGAAGTATCAGGCAGTTTCTCCGAATAAACTTAAGACAATCGATTTTGATGTAATTTTCTTTTTCTTGAAAAAACGCAATGCAGAGTTGATTGGCAAAACCCTTAAGAAAAACGGTATAAAACAAGAGCAATATAAGTTCATAAAAAAATAATGATTAAAGATAAATTACAAATTGTTTTAGTAACATACAACAGAAAAGATTTTCTCGAAAAAACTCTAAATCAGCTTTTTTTAGAAACTTCTCCTATCAAAGATTTTGATATAACTATTTTGAACAATGATTCAACAGACGGTTCAACAGAGTTAATCAATGATTTTTGTACTAGACATAATAATTTAACTCATGTTCAAAACAAAATTAATATTGGTGGTAATGCAAATATCACAAAAGCATACACTGAATTTTTAAACAAAGATTATATCTGGGTAATTTGTGATAATGATACATATAATTGGAATGCTTGGAATGAAGTTGAAACAGCTATAAATTCTGATTATGACGCTATTTTGATTAGACATTGTAAAAATAATATTTCAGAAATCTTTCACGAAGCAAATTTTGCGCCATCTTGTATTTACAAAATAAAAAATATAACAAATTCTGTTGTTGCAAATATGTACGACAACATTAGATTTATGTTTCCTCATTTGGCGATTATGGCAAAAATCATAAATGAAAATAAAGAAACTTTTATTGTAAGTAAAAATATTGTCGAAATCGGGGTAAATCCAGAATTGGAAATGACTTACGTTAGAGATAGAGATGTTTCTACTGTTCCTCTTTCTCGTAAAAAAATGTTTTGGTCAGTTGGATTTTTTAATTCTATAGAACTTATTACAGACAGAAAAAATCAAATTAGTATTATTGATAACCTAAAACATTTTCATAAAAACTTGTTCGAACTTTTTATGTCTATAATTATTTATAATAATTTGTATGAAAACGGTTATTCTTACAACTTATCTCAGATTTATAGAATACTAAGTTTTAGTCAAAAAATTAGATTTATCTTGGCTTTTATTGCTGTAAAATTATCTTTTAAAAATTATAAATATTGGTTTTTGAGATACGAAAACGGTTGGACAAGATATTTGTCTGCAATCAATGAAAAAGACTATATAAATAGGTTATCGAAACGTCTAAAAAATAAAAAAGTTTTGATTTATGGCGCAGGTTTAGTTTCAAAAATCTTATTTGAAAATTATGATTTATCAAAATTGAATGTCGTGGGTATTTCTGATAGAAGGTTTGAAAATTCTGAAGATGAATATTTTAATAATATAAAAATTATTAAACCTGAAGATATTGCGAATGTTGACTTTGATGTAATTTTATTTGCGCTTAAAGAATACAAAAAAATCGAAAAAAGTTTAAAAGAAAAAGGCATTAATAAAAAATGCTATTCGTTAATTAAATCTAGCATTAAATATGCGTTGAGGGTTTAACATGATTGAAAACATTTTGATTACAGGTTCAGGTGGGTTTGTTGGTAAAAATTTAAAAAGATTTTTTGAAGATAAGTATAAACTTTTAACTCCAAGAAGTTATGAATTAGATTGCACAGATGCAAATTCTATTAAAAAATATTTTGAAAATAATAGTATTGATTTTATTATTCATTGTGCTTCTGTAGGTGGTGCTAGAGGTATTCAAGATAAGGATACAACCGTTGATGAAAATTTAAAAATGGTTGATAATTTATTGGCTTCAAAAAATGAAAATACTGGCATGATATTGTTTTCGTCAGGTGCAATGTATGATAAATCAAAACCTATCGTAAAAGCAAAAGAAGAGGCTGTTGAAAGCTGTAATCCTTATGATTTGTACGGCAAATCAAAAAAAATGATTGTTGAGCGTATTAAAAATAGAAAAGATGTGGTTTGTCTAACTATTTTTGCATGTTATGGATATGGAGAAAAAGAAAATAGATTTCCGACTTATGCAATTACTCAAAATTTAAAAAAAGAAAAAATTGAAATTAATCAAAATGTCATT
Source organism: uncultured Candidatus Melainabacteria bacterium (assembly GCA_934693165.1). Classification (GTDB taxonomy): domain Bacteria; phylum Cyanobacteriota; class Vampirovibrionia; order Gastranaerophilales; family Gastranaerophilaceae; genus UBA791. The sequence continues at coordinate 23,860 of CAKUUX010000008.1, read as the reverse complement.
TTTGATTACTTGTTTATTGAGGATTTATGCAGAATTGTAGAATATTTTATTAAAAATCCTGCAAAAAATAACATAATAAATGTTACTCCATCAAAATCAATTGATTTAAGAACTATTTCTGAAATTGTAAATACCTTTAGCGATTTTAAATCAGAAATTACAGTAAAAAATCCTGATTTGGGTAACGAATATACAGGAGATAATTCAAGACTTCTTTCAGAAATAAAAGATTTTAAATTTACAGAAATGAAAGATGGATTAAAACTTTTGTACGATTATATAAAAACTTCTCTATAAAACTTCTTGAATATCGTAGCGAGAAACAATTCCCAAAACTTTTCCTTCATTATTGATTACGATTGCTTTGTCACAATTGTTTGCGTGGAGTCTAAAATATAATGTGTATAAATTTAAGTCTGCTTCTGCAGTTATGATGTTTGTTTCCATTATGTCTTTAACCTTCAAATCTTTGTTTCCACAATTAATCAAAACATCCTCAATGTCACTTTTTAAAATAGCTCCGATTAGTTGGTTTTTTGAATTTATAACAGGACAAAAACTATGTTTTTCTTCACTCATTTCTTTTAGGGCATCTTTTATTGACAAATCTTCTGATATTATTTCAACTTCTTTTTGCATAATTTCAGCAACAATTTTGTTTTCTAATACCTTTGCAGAATCAGAGTTTTTAACCTGATTTACAATTAATTCTGAATAAATAGGTTTATGGTGAAGTTTTTCTGCAACCAAGTCAGCAACTGCGCAAGAAAGCATAATCGGAAGAATAAAATTGTATCCTCCTGTCATTTCAAAAACCATAACAGTTGCAGTAATTGGAGTTCTTGCAACGGCTGACAAAAATGATGCCATACCAATTAAAGATATTGCGACAAGATTTATTTCTAATCCAAAATAATTTGAAATAAATCCACAAATATAACCTAGATATGCGCCTAGCATTAGCATAGGTAAAAATATTCCACCGACAGCGCCTGAACCGAAACAGAAAGGTGTTACAAGAAATTTAAATAAAAATACCAGTGATACTAAAATGATTGGGATTTTATTTTGGAGTAAAATATCTACGCTACTATTTCCACTACCAAGAACCAGTGGTAAAAATAGCCCGATTATTCCTACAAAAAATCCTGCAATCATTGGTTTAAAGTACGGTTTGATTTTTATTTTTAAGAATAAATCATTGTTGAAATGAATAAGTTTTGAAAAAATAACTCCAAGTATTCCACTAATAATTCCTACAATTAAACATACAAAAATGTTTATAGAAGTTCTTTCATCCAATGTTGGAATTAGAAAGGATGTGTTATTCCCTAACAAAAATCTAGTTAAACTTGAAGCTACAACTGTTGAAACCAGAACAGGAAAAAGAATAGAAGAATTAAATTTTTGCATAAGTTCTTCTAGTACAAAAATTGTTCCTGCAATTGGAGCATTAAAAGTTGCAGCAATTGCGCTACCTGCACCTGCAGAAATTAATTTGTCTTTATCTGTTCCAGAAAGTTTGAAAAGTTTTCCTATTAATGCTCCACTTCCTGCTCCGAGTTGAACACTTGGTCCTTCTCTACCTAGTGACATCCCTGTTCCGATTGAAGCTATACCTCCAAAAAATTTAACAAAAATACTGCGCACTCTTGTTAGGTTCCCAAGGTGCAAAAGGCTTGCTTTTACATAAGGTATTCCACTACCCTTAGCTTCTGGTGCAAATTTGTAGACTAAATATCCTGAAAGAAGTCCACCAAGAGCCATAATTAAAGGAAATAAAATTTGAATATGCGAAGTTGATTTTTGAATAAATTCAAATAATTCTGTTATAGATAACTTAAATAAAACAACTAAGCCTCCTGAAATAAGTCCTACAAGTATTGCTTGTAAGATTATTTTGCTTTTTAGAAGTCCTTTGAAAATGTTGTTAAAATTAAGATGAATACTTTCCATGAGTTTATTATACAACGAGAAAAAGATTTTGTTTTGTAAACGAAATATTGAAATGTTGCGACAAATTTGGTCATTATGTTAGAATAAATGTGAGGTGATTTTATGAACGATAAACCAAGATATTCAAGAGTTTCTGACATATTAGATTTAGCTATTTTTATGTCATCAAAAATTCAAGGTGTTACGCTTAGCGAAATTTCTGAACGTTATAATGTTTCTCGTAGAACTGCAGAGAGAATGAGAGATAGTCTTACAAACATTTTTCCTCAAATAGATGAAATTGAAACAGACGATTCTCAAAAACACTGGGGTTTTATAAATTATTCTATCTCTAATTTTGTGACTTTTACTCCAAAAGAGGTTGCAAATATTGAACAATGTCAACGCAGAACAACAAATAAAGAGATGAAAGATGAACTAGGTAAAACAGTAGAAAAGATAAAAGCTTTTAACAAAAAAAATGCTAATAAAGTTGAGGAAAATATTGAACTTATTATGCAAACAGAGGGTTATGCTGTTAGACAAATGCCTCAGTATAAAATTGGTATAGATGCTTTGAATGTTATTAGGCAAGCTGTTCAACACTCTAAAATTGTTGAGGGTATTTATCATGAAAAGAAAAGAATTATTGAACCTTTAGGTATGATTTATGGCGATAAGATATATCTTGTTGCTCGTGAAAAAACAAAAGGTGATGGCATTTATAACTATTTGCTTCATAAATTTGATGATTTAAAACTTACAGATAAATCTTTTGATAAAGGTAATTTTGATTTGCAAAAATATACAAATCTGTCTTTTGGGGTTTATCATGGTGAAATTTTGAACGTTAAATTGCTTTTTGATAAAGAAACAGCGCAAGAAGCGAGTCAATACAACTTTCACCCAACTCAAAAGGGAACTTGGAATGAGGATGGAACTTACACTGTAAAATTTAAAGCTAGTGGAAGTAAGGAAATTATTTGGCACGTATTCAAGTGGGGTACAAGTTGCAAAATTCTTGCTCCAAAAAGCTTGAAGGATGAATATAAAAAAGAGTTACAAGCTAATTTAAATAATTATTAATAAAAAAGAAAAAGAGATAAAATGAAAATTCATTTTATCTCTTTTTTATAGTTAAGTCGTATTTTTATTTTAATTTGTTATATTCTTCGTCTGTCACTGGTTCTAGCCATTCGTTAGAAGTTTCTGTACCTTCAACTTCTACGGTAATATGAGAGAACCAACTATCTGGAGCTGAGCCGTGCCAGTGTTTTACACCTGCTGGAATATTTACGATGTCGCCAACATTTAACTCTTCAGGTTCTTTACCCCATTCTTGGTAATATCCACGACCCCCAACAACTATTACAAAGTGTTTTTAGAATTTTCAGAATAAATTTTTAAATCTTTTTCTATTTTTAAAGCTGTTTTTGTCTTTGCAAGTCCAGCTTGAGAACATTCTTTTAACATTGGTGACATAAGTTCACCAGTTTGCATCATTGCGTCAACAACTTCGTCAATAGGGATTTTGCTTTTTATATCAGAAATTGCTAATTCATAAGCTGTAACTGCATTTATAGCTAAAAAAGGATTTCTTTTAACACAAGGTATTTCAACAAGTCCAGCCACAGGATCACAAGTTAAGCCCATTATATTTTTTAGGCATAGCGCAACGGCATTTAGAATTTGTTCTGTATTTCCACCGAACATTTGTGTTAATGCGCCTGCGCTCATTGCTGACGCTACGCCACATTCTGCTTGGCATCCTGCAACTGCACCTGCAAGTGCTATTCTGTACGAAATTATTGTTGCTATTGCGCCTGCAGTGATTAGTGCGTTTATTTGTGTTTCTTCGTCAAAATCGTATTCTTCGCTTATTCCAATAATTACAGATGGAACTATTCCACAAGAACCTGCAGTAGGACACGCTACTATTTTACCCATTCTTAAGTTTTCTTCGATTGTTGCAAGAGCATAAGTTGTGATTTTTTCAAAAGATTTTCCAAAAATCGCAGGTCTTTCGCTGAAACGTTTGTCTAATCTTACGCAATCATCACCACATTGTTGGCTTATTGATTTTTCACGAGAAATTAAACCTGTTCTTATGGCATCCTTCATTGCGTCAAGCGATTTTTTAACTTTTACTCTTACATCAAGGATATCTATTTCTTGAAGCTTTGATTCTCTTTCTTGAAATATCTCGTAGATTGTTTTTTCTTGCTCAGAGCAAGTTGTTGCCAAATCTTCGAATGTTCTAATATCTTTTATCATAATTAATTTTCCAATTTTGAAACGTTTCTTACAAAATATATATCAGGAATTTGTTTGATTTTTTCAATCATAGCGTTGTTTAAGTTTCCATCTATACAAATACACATTGATGCATCTTCACCTTTTGCATTTCTTTCGCAAATAAGAGAAGCTATATTTATATTTTCATTCTGAATGATTTCTGTAACTTTTGAAATCATACCTGTTACGTCTTTATAATTAAGGATTAGAGAATTATAATCTCCTGCTAGGTTTACTGAAAATTCATTGATTTTGGTAATTCTAATATTGCCAGCTCCAACAGAATCTCCAGAGATTAGCATTTTTTGATTGTCTTTTTCAATAATAAAATCAACAGCATTTGGATGTCTGTTAAAATCTTCTAGGTATTCAAAGCTGTAATTGATATTTTGCGCATCAGGAAGGTTAAAAATATTTTTAATTCTCTTGTCATCAACGCTAAGCCCTAAAACGCCTGCAAGTAAACCTTTGTCTGTGCCGTGCCCAAAACCTGTTTGGGCGTACGAATTGTATAACTTGAAAGTGATTTTTTTGATTTCATCATTAAAAATGTTTCTCGCTAACAAGCCCAATCTAACTGCTCCTGCTGTGTGTGAACTAGAAGGACCAATCATAATAGGTGCTATTGCATCAAATAAAGAACTTTGTTTCATATAAATATTATATTATAAACAAAATACTGGTTGCGTACTTCAATAGAATACGATAAACTTCGTGCCAATTTTGTGTACTAAAAAAGGACTTCTTACGAAGTCCTTTAAAAATTTGCCGATGGCCGGAGTCGACTAAGCGACCGTTAGGTTGCGTACTTCAATAGAATACGATAAACCTCGTGCCGTTTTTATACTAAAAAAGACTCCCTAAGGAGTCTTTTAAATAAATCTGCCGATGGCCGGGGTCGAACCGGCACGAGGTTGCCCTCACAAGATTTTGAGTCTAGCACGTCTACCAATTCCATCACATCGGCGTGATATTGTATTAAATTGTCAAATTGTTTTGCTTTTGTGATGGAATTGGTTTAATCCAACTGGCTTCCCTCGCATGTCCCACTTCGTGTGAGCCTCTCGGTCGCCTTGCCATCACATCGGCGTGATATTTAGTGGTGTTGTCGGGTTAGAAAACCCAACCTACTTTTGTACATCTATCATACCAAAAAATTTTCAAATTTCAAATATTATTTATTTCTTTACTTTTTAATCCCATATTCTAAAACTTTCTTCTCTGAATTTTTATTCCTAAAACAATTATATTGTTTTTGTGAGTGAGGGAAATTATGCGTAAACTTTTTTATTTAGCATTGGCAATGCTTATTTGTTCATACATATCTGTTCATGCTGCAACTCTTGAAGGTGGTGTTTCAACAGCACGAGTAAAAGAAACAGAACCTGTTAAAAACCAGATTTTTGATTCAGCTACAAATCTTCCTATTCCTTATGCAAAAGTTATTTTGCCAAAAGAAAATTATACAACCTACACGGATGCTAACGGATATTTTTCGCTAAAAACTCGTGTCCGTGATAATTCTATTCTTGCTGTTGCAAAAGAGGGTTATCGTCCATTCTCTCTAACATTAAATCAAAATTCATTATCAAAACCAATTATAGTTGGTATTGATAAATCAAAGCCATTGGATATCGTGATTGATTCAACAATATGCCACCTTGGAGATGGTGCGTATTCGGATAATTCAGCAAATTCATCGGAATTTAAGGCTCAATCTGTTGGCCCATCTTATTCAAAATCTTTTTCTATAAATAAAACATCCTCAAACCAAAATATTTATATAGTAATAGGTACATTGATAGGTCTTGATACAAAACTTGCAAATAAAGTTGGTCAAAACCGTATAACAACTGCGTATTCTTCGCCTGTAGAAGTTTTTGTTAATGGTTCAAAAATTTCTGAATTACATTTGAACGGTGATAATCAGCGTGTAAAAATTCCACCAATGCTTGTTTATAATGGCAAAAACGAACTTACTATAAAAACAGGTCACAATATGATGGAAACTGCATATATCGATTACGATGATATTGAATTTATGAATTTATCAATTCAAACGGAATAGAGTTTTTAGACTATCGGTGGGAAAATTTCTGAACTTATTTTTGATTTAAACGTCAGTTTTAAATTCCCACCCTACAAACTAAATTTTCTTGTGTTCAAAAAATACGTAAGCTTAAACACTTACGTATTTTTACGGACTTTTTTCTTTTTTAAAATTTGTCATAATAAAACAAAAGGAGATATAAATGGCAAATTTAAAAAAAGAAATTTTACAAGCATTAAAAAAATCAAATAGTACAAATGAGATATTAGGTAAAATTTCAAATTATCAAAATATTTTAATGAAAAATTATAATAATCCAATACTAAGTGAAGAAATAAAAAACAAAATTTTAGACATTCATACAGAGTTGCAAAATGTTGGAAAATCAATCTATCGTCATGGTTTATTAAAACAACATAATATTGTTAATGAAGATGATTATGATGATTTAGAGGGAGTTGTTTTAAAAGGTGGAATAAGTAATGTAAGATATATTTGGCATTCAGAACAAGGCGAACATACTTGTGATGAATGTGCTGAACTTGGCGGACAAGAATTTGATATGTTTGATGATATTCCAGAAAAACCTCACCCAAACTGCCAATGTACTATAGAAATGATAGAAAATTATGATGAGGATGATGAACCTTGTGATTGTTTGGAACAGTTGGAAGAATGGCTGGAAATGTGTATTGATGCGTGTGTTGAGGTGGAATTAATGCAAATGGATAATGAAGAAATAAAAGAATCTTTTGAAAATATTATTGATAGAGTTACTAATACAGATTTATCTATGTTTAATTTTTATATTAATGAAGCTCATGCAATGGTGTTAGAAGCAATAGATGTTTTGACAGATATTTTGTATCAAATTATAAAATCTATTGAAATATTTTCTGAAAACTATAAGGATTTACTACAGTTAAAAGAAGAGGTTGGTCATTATGTAGATTGGTCTGCTGAATATTATCATTCTAAAGCTAATTGCGAAGCTACCCAACTTGGTGAAGTAGGGGAAAAGATGGCAAGTATTTTAGGAGTGGCAAGAGAATTGTTTGATATTCCTAAAGAATTGTTGTTCAAGGGGCAATCTGTAGAGCAAGCTTTAAATAATAGCCTTCATGATTTAAAAGTAAATGAAGAGGGACGAAAATATGGAAAAGAAAATCCAAATAAAGATTGTCGTGTGATTTTAAAAGATAAAATAAAAGTAAATTGGCCACAAAATAAATAACTTTATTATAAAATAGAATTATGATAATAACAAACACTATAAAGTTTATTTTTTGTATATTAGTAACATTATTTATTTTTAGTATTCTACATATAGTAATTACAGGTTCTAAAGTGGCTTCTATGGTTAATATGCAAGTTGTTATTTATACAATTTTTTCAATAGCTATTGTAATTTTGACTTGGATTTTATCATTTATAAAAATAAATTTTAAGTATAAGCTCTCAATTTTTCTAATTTTACTAATATGGATATTAACAACAAATTATTTACCAATTATAAAAATACAAATAAATAATGATTTTTGTATTGATAGTGGTTTTTGTCTTAATTAATTTTATATCCAGTAGTGCATTTAAAATTCTTTTTTTGTTGTAAAATAAAAGAAAAAAGGAATTAGATATGCTAAAATTACACAATACATTTACAGATAAGACAGAAGAATTTAACACAATTGAACCAAACAAGGTTAAAATGTATGTTTGTGGACCTACAGTTTATGACAATGCGCATTTAGGTCACGCTCGTTGTTATATTACTTGGGATGTTTTATACAGATATTTAAAATTTAAAGGTTACGATGTAACTTATTGCCGTAACGTTACAGATGTTGACGACAAAATTCTTAAAAAAGCTGAAAAAGAAAATAAAACCCCAGAAGAAGTTTCAAAATATTGGTACAAGGCTTTTGAAAACAGTATGAAAGCTTTAAATACTTTAAAACCAGACATTGAGCCATTTGCTACAAAAACTCTTGGTGAAATGATTTCTATCGTAAAAGACTTAATTAAAAATGGTTATGCCTACGAAGCTGGTGGAGATGTATATTTCAGAGTTAAAAAATTCAAAAACTACGGTATGCTTTCAAAACAACCTATTGACCAATTAGAAAGTGGTGCAAGAGTTGAAGTGGGTGATTTAAAAGAAGATCCACTTGATTTTGCTCTATGGAAAAAAGATGAAAAATTTGGTTATAATTCACCATGGGGTGTTGGTCGTCCTGGTTGGCATATTGAATGTTCTGCAATGAGTAGAAAATACTTAGGCAAAACTATTGATATTCACGCAGGTGGTGCTGATTTAATCTTCCCTCACCACGAAAACGAAATTGCACAATCTGAATGTGCAAATGGTTGCAAATTCGTAAATTACTGGTTGCACAATGGGTTTGTAACAATTAACAATGAAAAAATGTCAAAATCATTAGGTAATTTCTTAACTATTGACGAATTATTAAAAACTTATGATGCAAACACAATAAGATTATTCATCTTAACAAACCATTATCGTATGCCAGTTGAATTCTCTGATGAAGTTTTAACTTCAGCTTCAAATGGTGTAAAAAGATTAATGAATGCAAAAGCTACAAAAATTGACGAAAGTCTTGATTTGACTCAATTTGAAGAATACAAACAATTTGTAGAAGCTATGGATGATGATTTGAATACGTCAAAAGCTTTGGCTGTTTTATTTGATTTGGTTAATAAAGCAAACAAGGATGTACCTTATGCTTATACATTGTTAGTTAAATTGGCTGAAACTCTTGGCTTTAACATGACAAAAACTTCTCTTTCAGAAGAAGAATTAGCAGAAAAAGTTTCTGAAATTTCTTCAAAATTAGGCGAAAATCTTTCATCAATGGATGAATTAATTTCTCTAAGAAAAAATGCTAGAGAAGAAAAGAATTGGGATTTAGCTGACAAAATTCGTTTAGCTTGTGATGAAGTAGGAATTATTTTAAAAGATTCAAAGGAAGGAACAACTTGGGAATTAAAAAATTCTTAGGAATATTAGTTTTAACAATTGCATTTGTATTCTCAAACCTTTGTGTGCAAGCTCAAACGGTTCGTGTTGGTATTAGCAATCAAAGTTTTTCAGCTCTTGATTATTCAGATGTTACTCTGTTTGCGCTTAGTACTGTTTATGTTTATGACAAAGACACAAATAAAGAGTTACTAAAATTAGATAGAGAAACAAATTTTCAAATTACTCTAAAAGATGGTAAGTATTCTATTTCAACTGATGAACTAAAGAAACCAATTAAAAATGACGGGAATCTTTTAGTTGTATCTCCAACAGGTTGGATTGGTGTTAATGGTTTAAAAAGAGCCGGTAAACAAGCATACTATCGAGGAAAGTTTGAAATTTTAAAATCTGATAGAAAAAAAGATAGATTTTACTTAGTAAATGTTCTTGATTCAGAAGAATACTTAAGAGGTGTTGTTCCAAATGAAATGCCTGTAAGTTTTGGTCTACAAGCTTTAAAGGCTCAAACTGTTGCAGCAAGAAACTATGTTCTTTCACCACGCACAAGAGCTTACAAAGAATTCGATGTAAATGACAGCGTTGCAAGTCAAGTTTATTTTGGCGCAAATACTGAAAAATCTCTTTCAAATCAAGCAATTGCAGAAACAAAGGGTATTGTTGCTTTATATGATTGGAATTTGATTTTAGCCCAATATTCATCAACAGCAGGTGGTTATACAGAATATTATGACAATGTTTACGGTGATGCAAAAAGAATTACAAAACCTTATCTTGTTGCAGTTCCTGATAGTCCAGAAATTAAACCTCTAAGAACTCAAGAGGATGTAAGAGAATTTTATATGAATACGCCAAAAGGTTTGTATGATTCTAAATCTCCATATTATCGTTGGTCAAGAGAATGGTCAAAAGTTGAATTAGAAGATGTTTTAGTAAAAAATCTTCCAAAATATGCTGGTTCATCAAATGTTGTGCCTGATGATAAAGAGGTGAAAATTCCAAAAGATTTACAAGATATTATCGTTAAAAAACACGGTATTTCTGGTAAAATTATCGAAATGGAAATTGTTTTTAAGAACAATAAATACAAAGTTACCAGAGAACTAGTTATAAGAAGATTATTTACAAAAGACGGTAGAGCATTACCATCTGCAAATGTTTATTTTGATAAAGTGTATTCAGAAGGTTTATTTAACAAAAAAGAACTTGATACAATAACTGCCTATGGTGGTGGATTTGGTCATGGTGTTGGAATGAGCCAGTATGGTGCAGGATATATGGCAACTGAATTAAAAATGCCTTATTCAAAAATCTTAAGACATTATTATACTGACATCTCTCTTGCTACAATGCCAGTTGTAATCTCTAATGCCCCATCTCAAAGAGTTGTTACTCAAAAATTCTTTGTAAACCAAAAAAGTGCAAGATTAGTTATCAACAACAAATTCCAAATCGGTAAAATTCTTGTTAATATAAACGGCAAAGAAGTAATGATTTTACTTGAAAAACATATCTTACCATCACACAAATTTGATGCAGTAGATATTTCGAAGTATTTGAAAAAAGGTGAAAATGTTATCACTTATTCTTATCCAAAAGACGAGGGTAATAATAAAGAGATAAAAGTGTATGTAGAACTTACAGGTGAAGATGAATAGCGAAACGAAAACGACGACAACAATCTTAAAAGCAGCGTGGATTATCGCTGTGGTTACTGTGTTTAGTAAATTATTAGGCTTTGTTAGAGATGTTATCGTAGCAAACTACTATGGCGCTTCAACTGTATCTGATGCTTATTTCTACGCATACCAAATTCCAGCTTTGGCTGTAATTCTTTTAGGTGGCGTTGGTGGACCCTTCCATAGTTCTACTGTTGCAGTGTTTTCAAAAATAATACCAAATTTTGATGTTAAAGCTCCAGAAAATGCAAAAAGATTATTTAATACATTTGTTACGGCAAGTTTTATTTTCTTCTTGTTTTTATTGATTTTGTTTTTCGTATTTTCAGAACAAATAATGTCGTTAATTATTTCTGGCGATAACAATGTAGAATTGATACATTTAGCGTCAAATCATTTAAAATTAATGGCTCCGACAATATTGATTGGTGGGCTTGTTGGTATTATGTATGGAATTTTGGTTACTTATAATGAATTCTTAATACCAAATCTTTCGCCAATGATGGTGAGTCTTGTTATTATTGGAACATTGATGATAACTGGTGGTGATAAAACAGGTTATGTTCTTGCAGGTGCTACTATGGTGGGTGCTTGTTGTCAATTGTTATTGCAATTACCAAAAGTTATTAAACTCGGTTTTAATTTTAAACCTAATTTTGAATTTTTAAATAATCCAAATTTTAAAACCATTTTAGAACTATTATTTCCTGCAGTTTTAAGTTCAACTGTAGGTCAAATTCATATTTATGTAGATATGTTTTTTGCATCATCTCTTGAAGAAGGTGCTTGGACAGCTATTGGTTTTGCGAACAGAATTTTCCAATTTCCTGTAGGAATTTTGGTTACAGCCTTTTTGGTTCCTTTGTTCCCTGTGTTTTCAAAACTAGTTAGTCAAAAAGATTGGGATGGCATTAGAAACTATTTTAATAAAGGTGTTGGAGTATTGTTTTTAGCTGCAATACCTATTATTATTGGTATAATTTGTGTTGGTCAGGATGCAGTTGCTCTTGTGTTCCAAAGGGGTGCGTTCGATAGTAATGCAACATTTATGGTTACAGAGGCTTTGTGGTTCTTGTCTGTTTCAATTATTCCTTACGTTTTCAGAGATTCTATAACAAGAGTTTTCTACTCATTTAATGATTCTAAAACACCATTTGTTGTTGCTTTTAGTTCTATCGTGTTAAAGGCAGTTCTAAATATGTTACTAGTCAAAAGACTAGGCATTGCAGGGATTACTCTTTCAACTTCGTTAGTAACTTTATTTAACGCAGTTCTTTTGGGTATATTGATTTCTAAACAAATAAAGATGGATTATAGAAGTTTATTCAAAAATTTCTGTAAAATGATAGTAGCAGGTTCGGTTACACTAGTAATTTGCCTAGGATTAAGCTTTATGATGGATAAAATTCAAATGCAAGCACAACTATTGGAAATTTTGAAAATTTGTATAGTTGGATTTGTTTGTATTATAATTTATATTGGTCTAAATTTATTGTTTAGAAATGAGTATGTATTAGAATTAAAAAATAGATTAGTGAAGGCGAAAAAATGATTTTTGAAAAAGATAAGATTATAAAAATTTTGAATAATGACGGCATTATTGCATTCGTAACAGATACAGTTTGGGGCATTGGTTGTTTGCCAACAAGTGAACGTGGTTGTAAAAGAATTTATGAAATAAAAAAAAGGGATCAAAGAAAACCTCTTATTTTGATGTCAAACTCAATTTACAACTTGGTAAAATATGTTGAGTCAGTTCCTGCAAAAGCTGATGAATACATTAATCAATATGTTCCAGGAGCGTTGACTCTTGTAATGAAAAAAAGTGAAAGAGTTCCAAATTGGTTGTCAACAAATATGGATACAATCGGTATTAGAGTTCCTAAAAATGATACATTCAAAGCATTATGTGATTTTATTCCAGGAAGAGTTTTGGCAACTACAAGTGCAAATGTTTCTGGTGAAAGTCCTGCTTTAACTTATGAAGATGTTGTAAGAGATTATAATTTAAAAGTCGATTATGTTGTAGAAGATTTTGGTAACAAAGCAACAGGTGTAGCTTCTACTGTTGCAGGCGTTTTTGACGATGAAACAGTTATCTTCCGTCAAGGCAAAATTAAGTTGTAAACAATTGTAAAGCAAATGAAATTATAATAGCAAAAAATTTTTTGAGGGGTGTTATATACATGCATACAGGGTGTATGTAGAGTATTGTAGACTAATAGGTCAGAAAAATGGTAGATAATAGAGCAGCAGGATTTTACGGAATAGGAGGCGCTTTTAATTTCAAAAGTGGTGATATTTCTGGTACAGCAGCTTCTTTACAAGATGACAAGCAAGGTCAAGGTAACGAGTATTATCGTCAACGAAAAGGTGAAGAAGAACAAAAAACTCCTGTAAATAATTCTCCATACGTCGATAGAAGTGCGCAACTCAATGCAACCTTGAGTTCTTTAGCTATGCTCAATGTCGCAAATGTGTTGAATTCTAAAATGCGTGCACGTGATTTAAATAAAGTCTATATTTATGACGAAGATGAGATAGAACCTTCTAAGGAAGAAGAATTGGTTTATAGAGTTTCTAATATAAAGAGAGATAAAAAAGAAAATTAAAATTTTAAGAGAGATGAGATAAAAAGAAAAAGTCCAAGCAAACTTGGACTTTTTTCTTTTTATTATCTATTTATCAATATAAAAAAGACCGAGGTTTTAATTCGGTCTTTGTCTTTTATCTTCGTTTATTTAATGTTTTCGCTCTTAAGCTTTAACTTTTTCCTGTTTAACTTCTTTTTTTGTATTTGTTTCAATTGGATTTGAAACATTTTTATTTTCGATTTTCTTTTGTGTTTTAACTTGTTTTTGTTGAACCTTATTCATTTTATTTTGTTTGGGTTCTTTTTCTTTTAAGATATTTTTGAATTTATCAAGTTTTCCTAACAGAGGATTTAATTTATTATTCAAATCATTTCTCATAGAATTTGCTTTATTTTGATCATAACTAATTTTTGCAACTTCCATTCCTGATTTTGCTCTTACAGCTTGACCTAAAATTTCTGGCATATTTAATGCGTAGCTATTTTCATCTTGAAGTGCTCTGTAGTAATCATCTTCATAATCATTATCTACACGTAATTTCCAGTTGCTTTCGTTAGCCTGACCACCCATGTTGTAAGTTTTATTTATGCCTAAAAAGTCAGAGAACATGATTTGTAAGTTTTTTGTACCTCTAAACAATTCTGTAAACTTAGAATCAACACGGCTTTGTTTACTATTAATTATTTCATTTCTGTATTCATCTCTACGAGAACTTGTTGCGGGATCTGGATTTAGATATCCTGCTAAGTAATCAACATTCCATGCATCAGAATTTCTTATCCAGTCTTTTTGAACCATTTCGCTTGCAGGTTCAAAGTCATGTGATACAACTAAACTCCAGTTTTCTTTTCTTGGTGCATTTTCAGTTCTACTCCATAGAGTTTGAGTTAAACCTGGTAAGTTTTCTTCGTGATGATATACCCAATCAAAAGCAGGTGTTGTACAGCCTAGGTCTTCCCATACTGCTTCATTTTTGTCAACGCCAAATTCTTTGAAAGTTGGTAATACAATTTTGTTTAAAACTTTTTTAAAGTTTCCGTCTGGGTCAATGTCATGCATATTAGAAACATTGTTTGCCCATAATCTGTCACGGTTTACTGCGCCATTTGCACTTCTAAATACTGTATTTTCTTTATAAATATATGGGTCAACTAAACCTAAAGCGTGGTCAATTCTCACGTTGTCATAATTTTTTAGTGAGTAAGAAATTTTTTCTTTTAATAATTTACCACTTTCACCTAATGAACCGTCTTTATTAAGAAGTTTTTTAGGGTCTAACACTGGAATTCCCCATGTTTGAGGTGAATTATCAACACCACCATAAGGACAGCCTAATTTCCAATCTTTTAAAAATGCATTTTGGTTTGCCCAAACATCACTTTCGTTAAATCCTACCAATAAATCGCCAATATAATTAAATCCGATTTTTTTTCTATGATTTGTATTATCTTTTAATTGTTTATCTGCTAAAAACTGAGTAAATGTGTTTTGTTCAACTTCGTCGCCGTGTCTTGACATGATTTCAGAATATCGTTTTACAGAATCTTTGTCGCCATCTTTTAAGCCTTGAGGCAAGTTCTTATCGAGCTTATTCCAAATTTCAAAACTTTGGTCGTTGTGCATCTTTTTCAGAACTTTGAAAAGTCCGTCATTTTCAACCCAATTCTTGTTTTCTTCTTTGAAATTTTGATACTCTTTATTCAGTTTTAAAGCATCTTTATCTTTATTTGCAACTTTTGTTTTAAAATTTCCATAAGCTTCTTTTAATGCTACGTCATAATTATCGAAAGCTTTGTCAAAATTTGTGTAATTGTAGTTTTTATCTTTTGTTTCTTGATTTTTTGTCGATAACTTATTGTAAGTTTTTTCGCTTAAAATATTTGCATATTTTTTTGATGTTAAAGGTTCTAAATCAATAAATAATTCATTTTTAGCAAATACTTTTGAAATATATGGCGAATTATCTTTCTTTCCAATAGAGCCTCCAGGGCCTAATTGTACTGAATTAAAGCCATTCATCTTAATAAAATCTACAAACTTATCAGCACCTTTTGAATAAGGTGAACCTATTGATGTATCACGTTTTTCTGAAGGAAAACTTGAACCATGTACAATCATTGATAAATTTTGTATCCCCAAGTAATCCAATGCGTCATGGATTGCTTTAGAATATTCAGGTTTTTCTTCTTCCCTTAGTTTACGTCCAAAGTTAACATTATTATTGCGTTTTGGATATATTGGATTGGATATAGCATTTACTTTCATATCAGGTTTAACGTTCATAAAAAATAAATTTGCTACTAAACCTCTGCAATTGATTCAAAATTGTAATAATTTGTTACTTCTTCTCTGGCAAGTACTGTCAAATTGTTGATATATTGCGAAAATATCATAAATATCATGTGTCTAACTTCCATAGGAACTATTAGTATGATATTATCCATGCCTTGTTTTTCAGCAACTTTTTCTATTTTATTTACAACGGATTCAATTTTAGAAGCTTCAAGTCTAACTATGTTATCGTCATTGTCTTCTTGTTGAGATTTAAACATGTTTAACATTGTTTTGTCAGCAAATTCGATACCTTGAATTATATCTTCTTCTGATAAGTATTTATAGCAAATAAGTCTTGCCATAGATAATCTGATTTTATCAAGTAAATCTTCTTTTGTAGGTTCGTCTGAAAAATCATTGATTTTTTCAAACAAGTAAACAATGTCTTTTATAGAAACACGTTCTCTGATTAAGCTTACAAGTAAATATCTTAATTCTGAAACAGAGATAAAGTCGCCAATTATGTTTTCTACCAAGAATGGATTTTTGTCATTAACAAGTTCTACATATCTGTTTACAGCTTCGTAATCAAGTAGTTCATCTACATATTTGATAGAAACATATTCTAAAGCTCTACCAATATATTCAGATGGTGTGATACCTTTTTGCCAAAAATCTTTTGTTTGTTCTTTCTTTATCCAAACGATTTTTTTGCCTGTGATAGAGTCAATTCCAGAGAACATATCTTTTTTCTTTTTGATATTAAGTTCGTCTTGGAAGAACATTAAATAATTTGGATATACGAACGAATTAAATACACTTAGACCTCTAATGTTGATAGAGAATTCATAAGGTGCAAGTAATTCGTCATCTTTGAACATGATTTTTGGAATTACATAACCAAGTTCATCTGTAAGTTGTTGTCTAACTTTAACAGTTTCACTCAATAAATCATTGTCATTATCAGCTTCTGGGCTAACAAATTCAACGATTTCTTCGTTTAAATGAATAGCAAATTTTTCTGATGAAATATAATCAAACATTTCATCAGGTGAAATAGCTTTCACTAAACTATGTTGCAAGTTTTCTAATTCTTTGTAACCTGCAGACATCTTGTCATTTAAATTTTTTCTTTCACTTGAACCAACTGTTGCATTTTCTAATTGGTTTTTATATTTTTGAACTTTTTTCTTTTGCTCTTTAATTTTTGATTGAATATCTTTTGTTATTTCGTATGGAGTAAGTTTTTGTGAAAGCATTTTTTCCATTTGGCTTTTGAAAGCTGAAATATTCATAACTTCGTCATAAGCGCTACTTGCACTTAGATTAGCATCTTTTACGAAAATACAATTAAAGTTAAAGCCGTCATCAGATTCAACTTCGTGCATTGAATATAATTCCCAGCCATCTGCTGCCATTTCGTTTAGTAAATTTTCTAATGGCTCAGTCGTATCTGCTGGAACAGTTTTTATAATGTATTGAAGTTTTGTATTTTTAAACATTTCATTCTCCTTTTGAAGATATTGTCTTTATAAGAGTATAATTAATATTTAATTATTTTGCACCTTTTTTAAGTTTTGCAATAACTAAGTCGCTAACATCAATTCCACCAACGAAAAGAACTCTAGCGTCAACAATAGCGTCAAGCTTTTGTTCTACAAGAACAGCTCTTGATGCATCTTGAATTTTTTTGTAGATAGCTTGTTCTTTTTCAGCTTTGAATTTTAAGTAAGCTTCTTTTTTTGCTTTGAATTCTTTTGCAACTTGTTCTTCAAAGTTCTTCTTTTGAATAGGCGTTGTTAGAGTTTTAGATTTTTTTTCTTGTTGTAATAAGTATTCTTGTAAAGCTAATTCTTTTTGGCTGATTTCTCTCATAGCTGATTGAATACCATCATAACCGTTATAAATTTTTTCTGTATCAATGTAGCCAATACCTTCGGCTGAAGCCATTGAACCTGTTAATAATGTTGTAGCAAGACCTAAAGCGATTAGCATATTTTTTAGATTTTTCATAATTTTGTCCTTTCTATATTAAAGTATATCTATGTATTTTTAGTATGTTAAGTCACCAACACCAAATGTGAAGTAACCGTTTTTGTTTCCAAATGCTCCTGGATTTGTAAGTGGAATACCATAATCAACTGACAATGGACCAACTCCAGGAATGTAAACCTTCACACCAACACCTGCAGTAATAGCTTGCATTGGTCTGTTGTAAATAATATCTGAAATTGTTGGGTGGAACATTTTACCTGCATCAACAAAGAATGAAAGTTTTATGTTGTCAAAGAATGGAACTTTCTTGATTCTATCTAAGAAGAAGAATGGAGTGTTCAATTCTGCGCTACCCATTACGAAAGTATCACCCGTACCAACACCACTCATTTTGAAACCTCTGATAGTGTAAGGTCCACCTAAACGATATGCCATAACCTCTGGAACATCTCCATGGATACTTCCACCTGCTCTAGCAGTAAGCGTGAATGCTGATTTGCTTGCAACTGGCATGTATTGTTTGAACATACCTGTAAGTTTTCCGTGTGTGTAACTTGTATTATTTAATGCTATATTTTCTTCAAATTTAATATTAGCCAATGAACCATGTCTTGTATTAATTGTTGTATCTCTTGTATCATAAGTTAGCCCTGGAGCCAATGTTAAGAAGAAACCACCTTGTAATTGTTCAGCTCTTTTTGAAATTGGTATTTTGTACATATTGTATAATGCACTAATCTTGTTGAAATCACCTTCTTTAACATCAACATTTTCTAAGCCAACTGTAAAGTTTGTAGATAAAAATTTGTTTGCTTTCCAAGCATGTGCAACTGTACCTTGGATACCAAATCTTCTTTCAATTGCAAGAGGCACTTGATAACTACCAAAATCTCTATAGAAAATTTTTGTCATTAAAGATGTATCTGAGTTGATAAAGTATGGTTCAAAGAAACTAAGTTCTGCTTGGATATTCAAGTGATCTTCAATCGTTGAGTCGTTAAGGATTACACCAGAACCAAGCATGAAGTTAAGACCAACTCTTTGGTTTAAACCTCTAAAATTGTTGTCGCTAATACCTAAAGAACCAAATATACCAGTACCACTATCTAAACCTCCACCAACTGAAACCTGAGCTGTTCTTTGTTCGTCAACTGTGATAGTAACGTTATACTTGTTAGCGTCTTGTTCAGAAGGTTCAATTTCACGATTTACGTCTTTAAACGCTTGAGTAGCATATAATCTTACCAAGTCAGCCTTGATAAGATCTTCATTGTAAACCATTCCTGGTTCAGACAAAATGTTTCTTTCAATGATATAACTTTTTGTCTTGTGGTTTCCAGAAATAAGAATTTTGTTAATAACACCTTCCGAAATTTCTATGTTCAGTGTTCCATCAGGATCATCAGTTAGAGAGCTTATTCTAGCTAAGATGTAACCTTTTTCTGCATAATAATTTTGAATGTTTTCAATTGCTTGATTGATTTGAGCATAGTTTTGAGGTTGTCCTTTTAGGGGTAGTAAAAATTGCAGAATTTCCTCTGTTGGAATGACTGAATTGCCGTCAATTAAAAAATCTGTAACAGGAATATTTTCTTCAAGAACGATTTTTAGGGTAATTGAATTGTCTGAATTTTCTATAGGGATTGCTCTCATTCGTTCTGTGAAAAAGCCTGTTTCGTAAATGTTTTTAAGGTTTCTTTGAATAGCGTTTTTATCGTATTCATCACCTGCTTTTATGTCAATAAGGGATTTGACATATTCTGGTTTGATGACATTAGTTCCTTCAATTTCGATGTTTCTGATAAATTGAGCTTCTTGTTTAATTAAAATATTGTCTTGAGTAGGGGTGCTTTGAGTGTTTTTAGTTGATTTTGAGCCAATAGCATTAGCTGGTTGGTTAATGCTTATAACCAACGCAAAAATTGCACATATTATCGCTATCTTTTTATATAATTCAGCTAAGCTCAACTTTAATCCCTAATTTTTATACTCAAAACTAATGTATGAAAATATTATACCCCAAACATGTTAGAATAACCATGAAATCGGCAATTTTTACACTATTTAACATTTAAAAATTTAGTTTCTGAAAACTATGATATAATTGATTCATGAGAAAATTTCTAATTTTATTTTCAAATTTAACCTTATTTATTTTGGCAATATCGATGATATTTCCATTTTTAATTATGGTTTATCTTTCTTTTGTTCCAACTTCTGAAATTTTCTCTCATGATTTTGGTTTAAATTTGAGTTTTGATAATTATAGAAATGTTTTTAATGACATTCCTGTAGTGACATATTTTTTAAATTCTTTGATTGTTGCTATTCTGTCAACTGTTGGTCAAGTTTTGATTGCAAGCCTTGCAGGATATGCATTTGCTAGATTTGAATTTAAAGGAAAAAATCTTTTATTTTTTATAATTCTTTTAACAATGATGATTCCACCTCAGGTTAATATTATTCCATTATTCTTTTTGATGAGGGAATTACATTTGGTAAATACTTATTCAGCTTTGATTTTGCCTGCGTTGTTTGGAGGTTTTGGTATTTTTATGATGCGTCAATTCTTTTTGGGATTACCTAAAGAACTTGAGGAATCTGCATTGTTAGATGGGTGTAATTTGTTTCAAACCTTCTTTAAAATTTGTCTGCCACTTGCAATGCCTGCCATTGTTACTCTAACTATTTTTACTTTTGTTTTAAATTGGAATAGTTTTATGTGGCCGTTGATTGTTACAAGCAGTGAAGGGATGAGAACTTTACCTGTTGGATTTGCAATATTTAAAGGAAGTTTTAGAGAAATAACTTTGTGGGGTGAACTTCTTGCTTGCGCAGTTATATGTATTGTCCCTGTTATAATTGTTTTCCTTGCAGGGCGTAAATATTTTATCAATGACCTAGTCAAAGGTGCTGTGAAAGAGTAAAAAACTAGCCACTTAGTTAATTACCCAATCATGATAAATTTACTAAAATGTAGCTATGCAATTTACAAAAACAAAATCCTCATTAGAGACTTATTTGGCGCTTGCAGTACATGATTTAAAAACCCCTATTAATGCTCAAATTCTTGCGGCAACATGTATTTTGCAAACCAAAAAACTTCCTGATGATTTACAAGAATTGATAAATGATATTTTAGGTTCGGCAAAATATTTAAAAGATCTCGTCGATAATATATTAACCAAATATCAGATGGATATTAATGCCCAAAAATTTAACATTAAGGTGAACTCCGTAGGTACACTATTAGATGACACGATTGAAGGTATTAAATATTTAATTGAAGAGAAAAATATTAATTTAGTAATTAGAAATAATTTAAAAAATTTTAATCAAAATTTTGACTATATAGAAATTAAGAGAGTTTTAACAAATTTAATCGCAAATGCAATTGATTTTACAAGAGAGAAGGTTATTTTAAAAATATCTGAAACTCAAAAGTATGTGAGATTTTCGGTTGCAGATTTTGGCTATGGGATTAGGTTGGATAATCCTGATGAAATTTTTAGCAAGGATTTAACTTTGTCACAATCTCAAAAAAGACTAGGCACAGGACTAGGTCTTTTTATTGCAAAACAAATTGTTTTAGCTCATCATGGTAAGATTTTTATTAAAACTAAAGAAAATTTTGGTACGGTTATATCCTTTATATTACCTAAATAATTTTTAAAGTGTTGATATATTTTTAAAAAATAGTTTATAATATATTGGCTAGGATAAGAGTACTTTATGCATAAATTATTCAAAAATATATCACTATTTATTTTATCGTTACAAGAAAAGATTTTGTCACGAAAACTTAAAGGTGCTATGGGTACAACTTTTGTTAACTCTACATCTAAGACTGTTTTGTCAAAGGATTATACAGTAAATTTCAATACTGAAACAGAAAAAAACAAAGAAAAATTAAAAAAAGAAGTAACACATATTTTAAAAGAATTTGAAAATGATGTGGATAAGATATTAGGTTATATTGAACTTGAGGGAACAAAGGTTTATAACCTTAAATTTGCTGATAAAATATTAAGCTTTATTGGTGAAGAAAAAGGATTTTTAACTCAAATCGACGGCTTGAAAGCTTTGTTTTTGAATTTAATTTTGAAGAAAAAACTTTCAAACAAGTTTGAAGATTGTTTTGTTGTGGAAGATAAAAATGTCGAACCATATTCATTAATTCACCAATTCCACAAATGGTATGCAAAAAAACTAAATCTTCCTGGATTTGATAAAAAAGCTCAAAAAGTATTTAAAAAATATTTGAAAAATGATAGAGATGTTTCAAAATTAAAAATGGATGAAATTATGTCTTTGAAAGAGGCTATTGCTCGTGATACTGATGCGATTAACTTTGTTGTAGAATTGGCAAAAGGTTCAGAAGGTAGCAAACAAGCATTGAAAAAAATCAAAGACGGTGGTGCAAATATTTAGTTATGGATAAACCTTTAGAAAATATTGTTGATTTCTATACATCTTTTGAACAAGTAAAAGCGATTGCTTTTGCAGGTTCTAGTAGTGCGAAAACTTCTGATAAGGCTTCTGATATTGATTTGTATGTCTTTTTAAATAAAGATATTGCGGTTGAAGATAGAAGAAATTTTGTTGA
Source organism: uncultured Candidatus Melainabacteria bacterium (assembly GCA_934693165.1). Classification (GTDB taxonomy): domain Bacteria; phylum Cyanobacteriota; class Vampirovibrionia; order Gastranaerophilales; family Gastranaerophilaceae; genus UBA791. Next base: position 1,434 of record CAKUUX010000008.1, on the reverse strand, counting down.
AAAAATATCTTCAAAATTTGAAGTTGGTGGCGAATATTTTGGAAACGGTGATGAATATTTTGTCGATGAATTAGGTCAACAACTTGATGTTATGTATTGGAATACAAACTGGTTTGAAAATGTTGTTGAAAATACGTGGATAAAAAATTATGTCCAAAATGGTTACACAACATGCTATTTGTACACTTTGAGTATTTTTGACATTGTTTACGATAAAGACAATTGGTTACAAGGTTTGAAGGATAAGATTAATACTCCATATCCCAAAAAATTGAAACAAAATATTATAAAAAGAAGCTTAATGCTGATGAAGGATAAACCTTTCGCATCTTATTATGAACAAATTGAAAAAGCTTTGAAAAGAAATGATGTCGTGAGCGTAAATCATAGACTTGCTGCGTTTATTGCAAGTTATTTTGACGTAATTTTTGCTGTTAATGAAAAACTTCATTGCGGAGAAAAAAGACTTATTAAATACGCAAAAGATAATTTGAAAATTTTGCCAAAAGATTTTGAAGAAAATCTTGAAAAAGTTTTGAAACAACCTAATGAAAAGACTTTAGATATTTTAAGTGAAATGGTTGAAAATTTAAGAGCAGTTCTTTAGTTTTGCCAATGAACTTTGAAGTTTTCAATATCTTCAAGAGTCTGTTTGTAATCACCTTTAAAACAAACAGTTCTATCGTCAATATAAAGATATGAAGGTATTTTGACATTGGTAACATCTTTAAAATATTTATCTAAATCATTTTTAATAAGCCATTTAGTGGCTAAAATTAGATTTCTTGATGTAAATAAATAAAGTTCTGCAAATTCACTAACTTTTTGGATAAATTCTTTTGCTCCAATTTTTATTTCAGGAATAAAATTTTCGTCAAATTTTTCTTTGCCGTATTCGTTTAAAACACCGTCTAAATCAATTAATATTTTCTTTCTGTACATAATATTATCCTATAAAAATGGACTGTCATTCCTGTAATTATGTGAATAGAAATATCATAATATGGAATATGAGTCAAGAAATTAGAAATCTTTTAGCAAAGAATATTCAAAAATTTAGAAAAATAAAAAATTTAAAAAGGGAAGAATTATCTCTGTTATTGGGTTTTGATAATTCTTATATTTCTAAACTTGAAAAAGGTAAAATTAATATTACTGTTGATAAATTAGATTTAATAGCAAATCATCTTGGCGTAAAAGTTAAAGACTTGTTTGATTTTGAATAAATAATTATGTAAGTGTTGTAGGTTGGGGTTTGACAAAGCGAACAGTTGAACGATAGCGAAACTTGTGAGCCTGTCTCCGTAGTTGACTTTAAGCCGTTAGACATGTTATCCGATTTAATGCCTTACGGATAAAAGGAAACGTAGTGTCTACCCCAACAACCTATGTCATTGCGAGGAACATAGTGACGAAGCAATCCAAAATACACAT
>CAKUUX010000007.1 GCA_934693165.1 uncultured Candidatus Melainabacteria bacterium | reverse complement strand
TTAACGATACCTTTTTTTTATTTCCCTAACAATTATTTATTCGGCTCAAACCATGATAAACTTTAGCTTTTTGCCCCTTTTTGTTAACAAATGTTAACAAAATGATTAATAGAATAAATTTTATTTTTAAATTTATCGCATAACCAAAACGGCGAAATTTTTACTAAGTAAAAATTTCGCCGTTTAAACCTCAAGTCTGGGAATAATCCCGTCATTAGCTATTTTGATTTGTAAATAGTTTTTCTCGAAAAATTCGAGTCCTTGATACAATAATACAGTATTTTTTAAAATTTACTATAATTCTTGAGAGCTATTTTTTGCAGATTTCCAAAGTTTGTCGAATTCCTCAAAAGAATATTCAGTCAAAGGTTTTGTAGCCAACTCTTCCATTCTTCTAAAGCGTTTCATAAATTTTTTATTTGCAGTAATTAAGCATTGCTCTGCATCAAGTTTATGCCATCTTGCCAAATTAACAACTGCAAAAAAGATATCACCCATTTCTTCTTCCATGTGCGCCAAATCATTTTCTTCGCAAGCTTCGTCAAATTCTCTAAATTCAGACTCAATACATTCTTTAAGTGTTTCTCTTTTATCCCATTCAAAACCTACTTTAACAGCTCTTTTAGAAATCTTTTGAGCTGTCATAAGTGCTGATTGAGATGTTGAAATTCCGTCCATTTGTGATTTACGCTCTGTTTTTTCTTCCTGTTTAAGTTTATCCCAATTTACAACAACGTCATCTGCTGAACTTACTTTTGTATTTCCAAAAACGTGTGGATGTCTATGAATAAGCTTGTCTTTCAATTCTTTTGCGACATCATCTAGCGTAAATTCATTGTGCTCTGACGCTATTTGAGAATGTAAAAGAACTTGTAAAAGCACATCGCCTAATTCTTCTCTCAAATGTGCTGAATCTTTTTCGTCAATGGCATCGACTGCCTCATAAGCTTCTTCAATCATATTTGGTCTAAGAGAAGTGTGTGTTTGTTCTCTGTCCCACGGACAGCCATTTTCTGAACGCAAAATTCTAACAACTTCAATTAATTCTTCTAAATTTTTATATTGCATAATTCCTCTAAAAATTTATACTATCAACATCAATTAATTCTTTTAATGGTATATTTAACGCATTAGCTATATCATTAGCTGTTTCAATAGATGGAGTACATTCTCCTCTTTCTATCAAGCCAAGCGTGTTCTTGTTCAGTTTAGATTTTTCAGCTAATTGTTCTTGGGAAAGTTTTAATTTTGTTCTTTCAATTTTTACTTTCCAACCAAATTTTCTTGTTAATTCTGTTTTTTTAGTTTTCATATTTTGATTCTATATTATTGACATATATCATTCAACAATATAAAATGGTTATTAGACATATAAAATAGTTAAAAGAGGTAAATATTATGGCAGAAAAAATAGAAGTTCAAATGCTTGAAGAAGATATGCATAATATTGGAATACACATAAGTAGACAAAAACACGTAGTTTCTGCACTTTTAAATATGCATCTTTACGATTTTCAAAAAATTGAAATAGAAGAAATAACTCGATTATTATTGGATGAATGTAAACAAACAAATAAAAAATTTAATAATTTAGAGAATATTTTGAATATATGATATTCGTGCTACAATAAAACTATGAAAAGAAAACCGATAGTAGCAATAGTTGGAAGACCAAATGTAGGCAAATCTACATTTGTTAATCGTCTTTTAGGGAAACGTCATTCAATTGTTGATGACCAACCAGGTGTAACTCGTGACAGAATTTACACAGATGTTGAATGGCAAAATAAATGGTTTACTGTTATCGACACAGGAGGAATTATTCCTGATGATGATGACGAAATTATGAACTCAATCTTTGACCAAGCAAAAATTGCTTGCGAAGAAGCTGACAAGATTATTTTTGTTGTTGATGGTAAAGACGGCGTTCACCCAGTTGATGAAGCTATTGCAAATATTTTGCGTATGACAGATAAACCTGTTTTCTTGGTAGTTAACAAAATCGATTCATACCTAGAAAACAATATGTGCGCTGACTTCTATTCATTAGCTATCGGAGAACCTCACGCAATCTCTGCTCTTCACGGCTCAGGTGGAGTTGGTGATATCTTAGAATTAATCACAGAAGATTTTGAAATCAATAACGAAAAAGAAGAAGACGATGGCAGAATTAAAATCGCTATTGTTGGTCGTCCTAATGTTGGCAAATCTTCTATTACAAATGCACTTTTAAACAAGGAACGTGTAATTGTTTCAGATGTATCTGGTACAACTCGTGATAGTATTGATAGTTTAGTACATTACGAGGGAAAAGAGTTTATTATCGTTGATACTGCAGGCATACGTAAAAAAGCAAAGGTTGACTGGGGCGTAGAAAAATTCGCTGTGGATAGAGCTATCCGTTCTATTCGTGACTGTGATGTTGCAATTTTAGTTATTGATGCAACTCTAGGCATTTCAGACCAAGACAAAAAAATTGCTTCAACAATTACAGAGGCAGGCAAAGGCATTATTATTGCAGTTAACAAATGGGATTTAATTGAGGACAAAAAATCAAATACGATTGGTGAATTTGACAAAAAAATCTCAAAAGATATTCCATTCCTTGAATATGCACCAAAAATTTATATCAGTGCTAAAACAAAACAAAGATTAACAAGCATTTATACAAAAACGCAAGAAGTTTACGAACAATGTACAAAACGTATCTCAACTGGTTTATTAAACAAAATCATTAATGAAGCATACGTTATGAACCCACCACAAAGTGTTAAGAATAAACGTCTTAAAATTCTTTATACTACACAAGTTGGGGTTAAACCACCTACATTTGTTATTTTTGCAAACAATTCAGATTTGTTAAAAGATCACTATAAGAGATATTTGGAAAATAAACTTAGAGAATCTTTCGGATTTTTTGGTACTCCAATCCGTATTTCTTTACGTGAACGCAAAATGAAAAACAAATAATTAATAAGTTGAATTAATTAACTTTGTTGCGATTTCTACAGCCTCATTAAAAGATTTTTTATCTTCAAAAAGGTCTTGTTGTTCTACGTATTTTTTAACAATTTTTCTAGCAAACGAACCTATTGCAATGCCGTTTATATCAACGTTACAAAGGTTTGCCAAAGTTTTTGTTTTAGAATTTGTCCCCCCAGAAAGGACTATATAAACAGGTAAATTATTTTTTTGAATAACTTCTGCCATAGCAACAGCTTGAAGAGTTGTTTTATAATCATCAACTCCACCACTCATAGGATTACCGTCTGCTTGAATAATTGTCGAATAAGGTTTTCTATTTTCGATAAGTCTTTTTATTCGTGAGATAACTTTTTTATCACCTAAAATTGAACGGTCAATACAAAGACTCATAATGCCAGAATACTTGCTTTCAATATATCTCCAATTATGTTCAACTTCATCCTCATTATCAGAGCAAGCGTGAAGTTCTATACATTGGGGATTATATTTTAAAACGTCAGGTAAAACATCTTCTAAATCTTTTGTTTTTGAGTAAGTTTCAATTGCATTATTTGAACAAACTGAAAGACATTGCTTACATCCGACACATTTATTTTCATCAATTGTAGAATTATGAATAGCATTTTGGATACAAGTATCTTCACAAATTAAACATCCCGAGCAAAGTTCTGGATTAATTTTTGCTTTAACTGTATGAGGATCATCTTTTATACCATAAGAAAAACACAAAATTGCATCTGAACAAGTTTTTTTAGCGATTTTGCCAACCTCATCACTCATGCATAAATCAAAGACTTTACAACCTGCTTCATAATAAATTTTCATAAGCTTTGCAATTGCAGAAGTGTCCTCATTTCCTGCTCCACAGACAAGTTTAAAATATCTATTTGATTTTAAAAGTTCTTCTATCATAAGTCCTCACACAAAAATTATATTACAAACACAACGTCAAGTCCGTAGATTTACGGACTTTTAAGAGAAAAAAGAAAATTATATAATACATTGAAGCATAACCCTAATATAATATCCCCTGTAGAAAGGTAATAAATGGCAAATTTTAAAACACCTCATACCTTTGTTGCAGGAACAAAAGCAAAAGCCGAAGAAGTAAATGAAAATTTTTCTGCAATAAAAGATGAGTTAAACAAAAAAATAGATGCTGATAATGAAGGTTATATAACAATAAAAGATGCTATTTCGAATAATCAACCAATTAGCAAATCTCAATTTGATACAGCAAAAAATGAAATAGAAAGTTCAATTACAGAAAAAATTCAAAATAAGGAGCTGAAAAAAAGTTTTTTATTTGAATTTGGGAATATAGATTCTGAAACTCAACCTGATTTATTAGATATTGAAGATACTACAAAATTAGTTTTCAAAATTGATGACGGAACAAACTATAAACCCTTAAAAGGGACTTTAGCAAATGGTTCAAACTTTGAACGAGATACAATTCCAGATATAAACATAGGCGAATTAGCAGATGGTACATATAACCTATTTATAGGAGCAGAAGGAGCTTGTATTCCTATAGCAAATACCATTTACAAGCAAAAGAAAGAACCAGAGGGACTTGTTGAAAAGTCTTGGACACAACCTGTAATGGCATCAGCTAGTAATAACGGAACCCTTGGAGGGGATAAATTTGCAGTAAGCTCTACAGGTGCAACATCAGATTTAGGTGGCGCAGTTTGGCAACTATTCAAAGGTTATACAGGAAGAAGTTACGGAACAGGCAGCGCAATTGCATATCCTAACGGATATTGGATATTTTATAATCCGACACCTATAAAAATAACAACGTTGACGATTGTTAATTGTAATAACGTTTCTTATAACGACGGCGCAATTTCAAAAGGTGATATTCTCGCATCTAATGATAATTCAACTTGGACTACCATTAAATCTTTTACAAATAGCACTCTAGGTCAAGTTGCAAGTTGGAATATTGATTTATCCGACAACGAAAATTTTTATAAATACTACAAAATACTTCCAACAGCAAAAGGTGTTGGCAACACGAGTATTAACGCTATGGATAATATTACAATTACAGCAACACAACAAACAGGCGTTAATTTATTAAATTCTGTATGGTTAAATACATTAACAAAACCTTATTCTTCAAAAAAATATACTGGTACAAGTTGGGAAGATTTTGATTATGTACCGTTACCACAAAACATTACGGTTAAAAACGGTGTAATTACAGAGGTTAATAAATGTGGAAATTACAACGATAACGGATGGGATGATTATATAATACTACCTGATTATTCAAGAAGCACAACCTTAACGAAAAACACAAGTTTTAAAGCAACTCTAAACGGTTGGATATCAAATGGAACTTGTCTTGTACAACCGTTATTTGTTGGTGAAACTTTTACACCAAGTGCTGATAGATACGTATTCTATGCAATGAAAGGAGCATAAATGTATTGCGATATTATTGATAATAAAATAGTAAATCCAAGTAATATTACAGGTTCAAGAGAATTTGATATTGATTATACTTATTATATTTCTTGTGCCGAAGGATATTTAGTTTACGATAGCGAACAAGATAAAATTATTGTTAATACTGAATTCAAAGAAAATCAAAAGAAAAAAGAGATCTTACAAGAAGTTGCAAGATACGAAAAGAAATTAGAAGAATTGGATAAAAAAAGAGTTCGTGCAATTTGTGAACCCTCAATCAGGGATGAAGAAACACAAGAAACTTGGCTTGATTACTATAATACTCAAGTTAAGGAATTGAGAGCTGAACTTTCTATTTTAAAAGAAACAATTGAATAATTATCGAAGGGGATTTTTTAATCCCCTGTTTTTTATGTTATCTTATAAGTATGAAAAAGATTTTAGAAGAATTAAAAAGCAAAAATTATTTGAAAGGTATCAAAGTCGAATTTGAAAGTGAAGTTATTTCAAACGCTGAACTTAAATATCTATCTGATATATTAAAAGATTTAGACATTGACTTAACGATAAAATTAGGTGGAGCAACAAGCATACTTGATGTTAAAAAAGCAAGAGAGTTTAATGCAAAAACAATTGTTGCACCTATGGTTGAATCAGCATACACAGTCAAAAAATTTGTAGAAACCGTAAAAACTATTTATGGTAATGTATTTCCTGATTTATACATAAATATTGAAACTCAAAACGCTTTTACATACTTATTCGAAATCTTTGAAGTAGCACAAAACATTAAAGGCGTTATTCTTGGAAGAAGCGATTTAACAGCTTCTTTAGGAATGGATAAAACCACAGTAAATTGTCAAAAAATTGAAGATTTTGCGTCAATGCTACAAGGTTTTTGTCACACAAAAGGAAAAGAACTTATTGTGGGTGGAAATGTTGATTTAATGTCATTGCCATTCTTTAAAAAACTTCTTTTCTTATCAGCATTCGAAACTAAAAAGGTTATATTTAATTCATCTTTAGCAAAAAACAATGCAGATTTTGAGGAAAATCTTATCCTTGCATTTAAATTTGAACTAGAATGGATTAAAAATAAAGAATATACAACAAAAGAAGACCTTTTGAGAATACAAAATATTGAACAAAAACTTGATGTTTTAGAATATTACAAAAATCTTGGTTAACGTTTTTTATAGATAAAATAAACGTTATTATCAATGATTTTTGTACCCATTAATGTTGCCTTTTCTTGAACAATTTTATGAATATCTAAGAACATTTTTGATAATATTCCGTTTAAAATATTTTTTTCTGAATAATTTTCATCATTGAACATTTCTTTCAAATCTTTTTCTGGAATAAGCGTTTCTGTATCACCACCAAAAATTGCAAAAACAATGTAATGACCTTTTTCAACAGGATTTACAAAAGTATCTAAAATGTAGTTGTGAAAATTTTCTGAAATATATCCATTTGTTAAAATAATATTTCTGAAAACATCGTTTATTCTTTTAGTTTTAAAGTCTTCAATTATATTTTCCGAATAAATATTTTTATTATTGTAAATTCTTAATTCTTGTATTGCTTCCAGTCTTGGAACACGAGGAGAATTTTCATTCAAATAGTGTTCAATCACAGAAGAGGCAAACGGCATAATGACCATATCTTTATTAGATAAATTTAATGAATTTATTACGTTAACAGAACTCATTAATGCGTTTGTTTTTAAGGTTTTTACTGTTTTGTTTGTAAAAATAAAACATATTGAAAAAATTAGATAATAAATTACAAAGAAAATTGCTAAAGATTTCTTAACTTCTTTTAGCCCAATAGTCAATAAAATCAATAATAATGGAGATATAAATATCAAATATCTTGGAGCTAAAACGATTGTTTTGTTTATTGCAAAAACGACAAATACTAAAAATGTTGTAAATGTGATTAAAGATAAAAGTCTAATATTTTTGCTAGAAGATTTTACTGCTAAATAAATAATGTAAATTGCTGTAAATAAAGGTATATAAACAAATAATAATGTATGTAAGTTTATATAAAAAGGATTTAATGTTGCCCAATAAATTGTTCCAAAATCAGGTGCTAAAAAGTTTTGAAAAATACCAAAAATATTTGATAGGCTAAAGTCTGTTACGTGTGATAATAGAAAAGAGGCTCTTTTAAAAGAAAAATCTAAAAGCGTTATAAAATATGGAATTAAAAGTATTCCTAATATTCCATTTGATAGTAAGTATTCTTTTAAGTTTTTAGATTTTGTGTAAATTATTATTGTTGAAATAATTTGTGCTAAAACAAAAACGAATGCACCAGTAAAAGTGTAAGGCATAAGAAGATTTACGATAGTTAATTTTAATAAGGCTTTTTTACTATCAGATTTTAGATATTCCATTAGGTAATTTATTGATAAAATGGTTAAAAATAATATCATTGAATACATTCTAACTTCTGTAGAATAAACAATATTAAAAGTGTTGAATGTTATTAGTAATGGTGCAATTAGTGCAAACTTTTCGTCAGTAAATTGCTTTGCAAGTTTGTATGAATACGGAATACTTAGCAAACTAAAAATTAATGATAAAACTTTTAGTACAATATCGCTTTCTCCAAATAAATTTATCCAAAAATGTAAAATATAAAAATACAATGGCGTATGTTGTAAATCAATATTTTGCAAATAATTACTTATACCAAACGGAACGCTCATTTTTGCAATTAATACAGATTGAGCCTCGTCGTACCATAAAGGTAAATCTATAAATACTAATCTTAATTCTAAACCAATAAAGATTAGCAATCCCATAATTAAAAATAAGTATTTTCGAGATAGTGAATTCATAAGATTTATGTTACTATAAAATTTATGAAAAATCCTGAAACAATAAAAAATTTGTTTAATAATTTAGCAAAAAGATATGATTTTTTTAATAGAGTAATTTCTCTTGGTATGCAAACCCGAGTAAAAAAGAAAAGTTTAAAATTATTAAACATAGAAGACGGAAGCAATGTTCTTGATATATGTACAGGAACAGGCGATTTGGCTTTTTTTATAAATAAAATTAATCCAAACTTAAATATTACTGGAATTGATTTTTCAGAAAAAATGCTTGAAATTGCAAGAAATAAACAAAAAGATTATCAAAATAATATGAAATTTTTCTTAGCAGACGGTAGAGAACTGCCATTTGAAGATGATACCTTTGATATTGTGACAATTGGTTTTGGCTTAAGAAATATTGAAAACTATGAAAGAGTAATAAGTGAAATTCATAGAGTTCTAAAACCAAAAGGACAAATTTTAAATCTTGATTTTAGTTGTGATAAATCTTTTGCAAATTCTGTTTTTGATTTATTAACAAGCATCCTAACAAGTTTCACATCAAAAAAGAATTCTTTCAGATATTTAATTTCATCAAAAAAAGAATTTTTAAGTTCTACAGATTTAATCAACCTTTTTAGACGTAAGGGATTTATATTCTTGAAAAGAAAATACTTTGCTTTTGAAGTAATCTCAGCAGAAGTTTTTAGAAATAATAAATAGGTTTTTATAATTTATTTTAGTTTGTCAAGTCCGTATTTTTGCGGACTTTTTTATTTTTTTAAATTTGTCATAATAATAAAGTCTTAAAAAAGAAAAGGAAATAATAAAACTTATGGCAAATTACTATAAAAATGCAGAGCCAATGTAAATAAAAGGAATAGTCATTGAGATTAAACTTAGTATTTGTAGGATTAGCACAAAATTTGAGTTTAAAAATTTTTCATTTTTTATGCTTATGTTTAAAAGTCTTTCAAAAATATAAATAATTAAGCTTATTATAAACGCTATAGCTGTAATTATCATTAAGAAAAGTGAACAAAAAACAATTGGAGTTCCTATTTCATCTAAGTTTCGACTAAATGATAAAAAGTATAAAGAGATAAATGTGTAAGTTATAAATGCAAATACAAATAATCCAATGATTACAAAGAAATTGAAACCATAACTACTTCTAAATTTGGCTTTTTTTAATTTATCTAAAAACATAAGAGTATATTATACAAAACACGAAAGGAGAGCAACAATACTTATGGCTAAAAATTTGGAATTTGACAATGAAATGAAAAATTTATCAATGTGTGTTTACAACGGAAATGAAAAATACAAACCAAAAGACTGGATAAAATTTGACGAATACGAGTCGAATAATGGTTTTCATGGAGAAATTTTTTATAAAAATAATACAGTTGTTATTTCGTTTAGAGGAACAGAGTCAAAAGATAAAGGCGATATTAAAAATGATGGACAAATGGCATTCAATAATTTGCCAAGTCAGTATGTAGATGCTCATAATATTTATCTGAAAACTAAATCAAATTTTCCAAATAAAAAGATAGTTTTTACAGGGCATTCTTTAGGTGGTAGCTTAGCCCAACTTATGGGAGCAGAAACAGGTAATGAAGCTGTAACCTTTAATGCTTATGGTGTAGGAGATTTAATTCAAAAAGATAATATTAAATCAACAAATATCAGAAATTACGGAAATGTTGATGATACAGTTTTTAATCTAAATTTAAGAAATCAGTTAGGTGAAAATTATATCATTGGATATTCAAAAGATTCTGAATATATAACAAAAAGTTCGACTGGTAATTATCTTGGTGGTCGTTATCCAAAAAGAAAACATTTTATTGAAGATATGGGTAATCTTGAAGATGCAGTTGAATACAAAAAGCCTGAAGATGTTAACCAAAAAGTTTTAACAGGAAATGTTTCTTATAATATCAATGCTCGAGATGTTGATAAAAAGAGGGTTATTACAAGAGAAGAAATTGGACGAATGTCAAAAGATGAATACGATAAAAATAAAAATTTTATTAACCAACAGTTAAACCTTGGAAATATCATGTCAAAAGCTCAAGCTGATGAAAAAGTTAAAATAGGTGATTTGATTTGGGTAGAGGGTTATACTCGTGAGGATGGTACAAAAGTTTGTGGTTATTACAGACGTAAATAGTAAGCAAAAAAAATGGAAAAGCTAAAATAGCTTCTCCGGAATTAAGAATAGCTGGAAGTATGAAAAAGATTTAATTATATTAAACCGATTTTTAGTGTAAAAAGCAATTAGCCAAATAGCTAAACATGTTTATAGTATAATAGTTGTATGGTTAGACTATCAAACGAAGCAACCGTACAATTTTTTGGAAGTGCAATCTACGGTATATTTAGTATTCAACGATTAATGACAGAAATGGTGCCAATTAATGCACCTAAAGAAAATTGTCTTTATGCGATTTGGCATGCAAATCTTTTGAGCGTACATTGTTTAAAAGATAACAACAACGGACCACTTAATATTATGATTAGTCACTCAAGAGATGGTAAAATTGTAACTAAAATTACCGAGAAATGGGGTATTAAAGTTATAAGAGCATCTTACCACCGTAAAGGAAATATTAGTGGTAGCAAAGAACTTGTAGAAAAGCTTAAAAATGGTGAATGTGGTGCAATGATGGTGGATGGACCTAGAGGTCCAAAAGAAGTTGTAAAAGACGGCATAATTAAGTTGGCAAAAATGTCAGGAAAACCAATTGTACCAACTTATATGTACTCACCACAAAAAACTCTTCTAAAACTTCCAGGATGGGACAGAATGAGAGTTCCTTTTACTATTACAAAGATTGTCGTACTTCACGGAGAACCAATTTATGTTGACGAAAACGCTTCTCCAGAGGAAGTCGAAGAAAAAAGATTAGAAGTTCAAAAATCAATGGAACAATTAAAAGAAATTGCTCCTCAAAAATTTAAAGAGGTATTTAGATTCGGATTATGGAAAAGAAAGAATTTTTAAACGTACTTGGAATACAAATCCAATCTACACTTGGGGATAAAAAAGAAAATTATAAAAAAGTAGAAAACACTATCAATGAGGGTTTCAAGGAAGGTACTGACTTAGTTGTGTTACCAGAAGTTTGGACTTGTGGATGGTGTCCTGATTTATTCAGAGCTTCTGCAGAAGACTTAGAAACAGGTGAAACCACAGAATTTTTAAAAAGTATAGCAAAAAAATATAATTGCTATGTAGTTGGGGGAAGTTATATTACAGAGCATGACGGCAAATTTTACAATACTTGCCCAGTCATAAATGATAAAGGCGAACTCGTTGCACATTACAACAAATCTCACCTATTTTCATACTATGGCTGTGCCGAGGGTACTTATGTCGAAAACGGTAATCAACCTGTACTTGTTAATATAAAAGGAATTAAGACAGGACTTACGGTTTGTTATGACATAAGATTTCCAGAAATCTATAGAGCATATAGAAAAGCTGGAGCAGATTTATTAATCAATGTTGCAGCTTGGGGAAGTAATAAAAAAGATGTTTGGAGAACCCTAACAAGCGCAAGAGCAATGGAAAATCAATGCAATTTTATAGCAATTGACCAAAAAGGTTTAATTAAAGATAACGAATACAATTTAGGTTATTCAAGAGTCATCAATTATGATGGAAGTATCAATAAAGAAATTGATGAGGCAAAAAATTATATTTATGCGACAATTAAATTTGACAGTGCGATGTATGATTTTAGAAACAAATGTACTGTCTTAAATGATATTCATAATAATTATGAGGTATGTATTTTATGAAAAAATTAATATTATTTTTAATGATTATATTTTTAAATGTAGGTATTGCAAACGCAAAAGGACTACCTAATTCGTTTGACAATGCTTTTTCTGAAACAGGATTATCAAAACATGTTGTAAGTATTTCTATACAAGATATTGATAAACCTAAAAAACTTTATGAACTAAATTACGAAAAACCAATGATGCCTGCATCTACTCAAAAACTTATCACTGCAATACCTGCAATAGAAGTTTTAGGTAAAGATTACAAATTTTCAACAAAATTATACAAAAATAAAAATGCTAATGAATACTATATTGTCTTAGGTGCAGACCCTTATTTATCAAGAAAAGATTTAAAAGGCTTGTTGAGCAAAATTAAATTACCAAAAGATAAAAGTATCTCAAAATTATATATTGACGATAGCATTTTTGATAAAAACGAATGGGGCGAAGGTTGGCAATGGGATGATGATTTAAACCCACTTATGCCAAAATTTTCTGCATACAATATTGATGGAAATGTTGTAAAAGCAAAATTAACACCACTTAAAGACCAACCACCTCAAATTGAAATGAACGTTTTTTATCCAACATTAATAATGAACTACGTTAAAAACGGAAACAAAAATGATATAACAGTATCAAGAAAAAACTTTATTTCAGCAAACGAATTAACTTTTGAAGGCGAAATTGCAACAGAAATGGAAAAAGTAATTCCTGTAAATAATATGCAAGAATATTTTAACCTAAGATTAAAAGAATGTTTAAAATCAAACAAATTGCATTATTATGGAAAAATTGAAGCAAAAAAATTACCTACAAGTAATATGGTTTTAATTGGAGAAGTTACACATCCAATTTCTAATGCAACAAAAGATATCTACGAAAATTCAAACAACTTGGTTGCAGAAACAGTTTTTAAACTTGCAGGAGAAAAATATACTAAAAAAACTGGTAGTTTTGCTAATTCATATAAAATGATTGCAGATTTTGCAAAAAATAATGTAATTGATTTATCAAACATAAAAATTGTAGATGGTAGTGGAGTTTCAAAAAACAACATAACAACTTCAAAATTCATGACAGAATATCTTGTACAAATATCTAAAAATTACGATTACAACGAAGTTATAAAAATACTTCCGACTCCAAACAAAGAATTTGGAACCTTAAAAAACAGAATGCTATTTTTAGAAAACAAATTACACGCAAAAACAGGTACATTGACAGATGTAAGCGCACTTGCAGGATATATTGAAACTAAAAAAGGTAATAAATACGCATTCAGTATTCTTATAAATGACGCTAAATCATCAAAAATCGAAAAGAAAACTTTTGAAGAACTAATTGTAAGAGCTATTTATAGAAATCTTTAATCAACTCTATTCAACTTTTCATAAGAACCTACAAGTCTAAAATAGCTTGATTTTTCTTTGATTTCGTTTAGTGCCTTTGAAATAATTTCATCTGTGTAATGCCCGTCAAAATCAACAAGAAATGTATATTCTCCGAATTTAACTTTTGATGGTCTTGAATCAATGTAGTATAAATTTATATTGTATTTTTGGAAAATTTCTAAAACTTTTAATAAAGCTCCTGATTCATTAACTGTTGAAAATGCAAGTGAAGTCTTGTCATTACCTGTTCGAGGAGTTTTGTATTTACCTAATAAAACAAATCTTGTTTGGTTTGTCGGATCATCATTTATATTTGATTTCAAAATGTTTAGATTATATAATTCTGCAGTTTTAGCACTACCAATTGCACCATAATCTAAACCATATTTTTCTAAAGATTTTGCTGCGTTTGCTGTACTTGTTGCACGAATTATATCAATATCCTTTGGCAAATTTTTATGTATAAAATTTAAACATTGAGCAATTGCCTGAGGATGAGAAATCAAACCTTTTATTTTACTAATATCGTTATTTTTTGATAATAAACAATGTCTAATGGGCAAAGGATATTCCGATAGATACTGCAAATCATTATTATTAGTTTTAATAAGAGAATCAATTGCCTCTCTTACAGCACCTTCAATAGAATTTTCAACTGGAATAACACCTACAACATCCTCGTTATTGTTAACATACTCAATAGCTTCTGATATTGTAGGACAAGGGGTTTCTTTAACATTAAGGTTATAATGTTTGCAAAAAATATCTTTAGCCATTTCTGAATAAGAACCAGATGGACCTAAAAATACAACTTCCTTAACTGTTTTTAAAAATTCCATTGTAACCTATGTGCCTTTCGTTTATAATCTTACTAAAAGGTAGGTAAAATGGCAAATATTAAATTTGGGACTGACGGTTGGAGAGCAGTCGTAGGAAAAGATTTCACAGAAGAAAATGT
This sequence comes from uncultured Candidatus Melainabacteria bacterium, assembly GCA_934693165.1. Classification (GTDB taxonomy): domain Bacteria; phylum Cyanobacteriota; class Vampirovibrionia; order Gastranaerophilales; family Gastranaerophilaceae; genus UBA791. Next base: position 90,254 of record CAKUUX010000007.1, on the reverse strand, counting down.
TTTAATAGCAACAAAAGCTATTGCAAAATATATTGAAGAAGAATTTGGATTAACAAAAAAAATTCTTGTAGGTTATGACCCAAGAAACATGGCAAAAGAATTTGGTGAAGTTTGTGCTAATGAACTTGCTAAAAAAGGTTTCGAAGTTTTGATGAGTGATAAAATCATTCCAACACCAGTTTTAGCGTATAATGCAAAACTTCATAATGCGTGTGCAATTATGTTTACAGCATCACATAACCCACCTGAATATCTAGGACTTAAATTTATTCCTGATTACGCAGGCCCTGCAACAGATGACATCACAAAAAAAATCACTAATTATTTAGGTGATGATATTCAAGAAAACAATGGTGGAAAAGTAGAAGTTGTAGATTTTAGCAAAGATTACTTTGACCAAATAAAAAAAGACATAGATTTTGATAAAATTAAAACTTTGGATAAAAATATTATCTTTGATGGTTTACATTCAGCTACAATCGGATATTTTGATAAATTATTAGACGAATTTAATATCAAATACAATAGCTTTAACATGAACCATGATAAAAACTTTGGTGGCAAAATGCCTGAACCAAAACCACCATACATCAATGACTTGATAGAAAAAGTTAAAGCGACAAAAAATTCTATCGGTTTTGCAAATGATGGCGATGGCGATAGATTTGGAGTAATTGACGAAACAGGTAAATGGGTATTACCTGACGAAATCATTGCAATGTTAATGATGCATTTAAAGAATAACAAACACCAAGACGGCGTACTTGTTAAAACAGTAGGTTCAAGCAACTTATTAAATAAAGTAGCAGAAAAATTAAACATTGAAGTTGTTGAAACAGCAGTAGGTTTTAAAAATGTAGGTTCTGCAATGAGAGAAAACAAAACTCTTATCGGTGGCGAAGATTCTGGTGGATTAAGTACAGGTTTCCATATTCCAGAAAAAGACGGTATTTTAGCAAATCTATTAATCCTTGAAATGCTTGCTTATGAAGGTAAATCTCTTTCAGAAATGTTAGAAGATTTGTACATTTTTGCAGGCAAAAAATATAAAAAAGATAGAATAGATTTAAAATTAACATCTGATGATATGACTAAAAAAATCTTAGATTTATTCAAAGAAACTGATAAAGTTGAAGATTTAGTAGTAGCATCAAAAAATAAAAAAGATGGTGTTAAATTAGTATTCACAGATGAAAGTTGGATTTTAGTACGTCCAAGTGGTACAGAACCACTTTTGAGAATTTATATTGAGGCAGAAAGTTTAGAACAAATTTCTGCAATGAAAGTTAAAATAGAAAAGTTTTACAATCAAGTTCTTTTGGGATAGACTTGAAGTAAGATTGACTAAGTAGAAAGAGGGAAGAAATGAAAGTTTCAATAAATTGGTTAAATGAATTTGTAGATATTTCGGATATTGATGTAAAAGAAATCGCTCACGAACTTACTATGAGTGGATTAGAAGTAGAAGCAATTGAAGAAGTAAAACCAGCTTTTACAAACATCATCACAGCAAGAATAGAAAAAATTAATCAACATCCAAATGCAGATAAATTACATTTAGTAGATGTAAATATTGGTAATGCAGTAAAGACAGTTGTTTGTGGTGCACAAAATATTCAAGAAGGACAAATTATTCCTTACGCATCAGTTGGTTCACAAGTACTTGACCGTAAAACAGGTGAAACTTTCACTTTAACTCCAGCAACAATTAGAGGTGTTGAATCTCAAGGTATGTTATGTTCTTCTGACGAATTAGGTTTAGCTGATAGAAACTATCAAGAAGAAGACGGTATTTTAATCTTAAATAGATTATTCGATAATATTGAACTAGGTGCAAAATTAGAAGATGTTTTACATCTTGAAAGTGATATGGTTATTGATGTTGCGCCAACAGCAAACAGAGGCGACGAAATGTCAGTTCTTGGTATTGCAAGAGAAATCGGAACATTGTTCAACAAACCACTTAAATTTTCACCTCTTGAAAGCACTCAAGATTTGAGTACAGATAAATTTGAAGTAGAAATTAAAGATACAGATGTTTGTAAATATTATTCAATCGGAATCTTGAAAGATATTAAAATCAAACCATCTCCAGACTGGATGCAAAATAGATTAATTTCATCTGGTATTAGAGCAATTAATAACGTAGTTGATATTACAAACTATGTATTGCTTGAATACGGCACACCACTTCACGCATTTGACTTTGACAAATTAAATGGATACCTATGCGTAAGAAGAGCAAACGAAGGCGAAAAGCTTGTTACTCTTGATGAAGTAGAAAGAAATTTAACAAAAGACAGCGTTTTAATCGCAACAAAAGATGAAGCTGTTTGTTTAGGTGGCGTATTCGGTGGCGCTAACTCTGAAATTGACGACAACACTAAAAACATTGCTTTAGAAGCTGCATACTTCACTCCAGCATCAAATAGAAGAAGTGCAAGAAGCGTTGGTTATCGTTCAGAAGCAAGTGCAAGATTTGAAAGAGGCGTTGACATTGAAGCTGTAAAACCAGCTCTAATGAGAGCTATGCAACTTTTAGTTGAACTTGCAGATGCTAAAATTGAAGGCATTGTTGAAACAGGCGAAAATAAGCTTGAACCTCTTTATATCACTTTGAGATATAGCGAAGTTAAAAGAATTTTGGGTTGTGAAATTGAAGCAGAAAGATGTAATTCAATTTTAAATAACTTAGGTTTCAAATCTTGTGGTTCTAATGAAATCGCTGGCAAATTTGAAGTTCCATCTCACAGACGTGGTGATGTTGAAAGAGAAATTGATTTAATTGAAGAAATCGCAAGAATTAATGGTTATGATAAAATTATGCCTATTGTTTCAACAGGTTCTGGTTCAGCTGAAATCACTTTCGAAGAAAGAGTTGTTAAGAAAATTCATAACACAATGTTATCTTCTGGTTTAAACGAACTTGTAACAACTTCATTAATCGGTAAACCATTACTTGACCAATACGGATTAACTTATGATGATGAAAAAGCCGTAAAAGTTGCAAACGTTCAAAGTGAAGATTATTCAATGCTAAGACAATGCTTGTCAGCAAACATCTTAAATATTTTGAAAAACAACTATGACCAAGGTATTAAAAACTTCTGGGGTTACGAAATTGGTAGAGTATATTTCAAAACTCACGAAGCAACTGAAAAAGATACAGGTGTAGAAGAAACAAGAAAACTTGCAGGTGTTATTACAGGTAATGTTCAAAATTCTAAATGGCAACATACAGAAGAAACTGATTTTTATACAGTTAAAGGTGTGTTTGAAAAATTATTTAGCGAATTGAATTTGACAAATAGAGTTCAATATAATTTGACAAGTGATGTTGATATTATGCACCCATACAGAACTGCAGAAGTAAGCTTGTTGTCAAAAACACCTATTAAATTAGGTTTCTTTGGTGAGCTTCATCCAAATTTAAGAAACAAAATGAAAATTAATCAACCAGTTTACATTTTTGAATTAAACTTGGAAGAAATTATCAAGGCTACACAACATACTATTCCTCATTACAAAGCATTACCTCAATTCCCAGAAGTACAAAGAGATATTGCATTTGTAATTGAAGATGATGTTAAATATACTGACATTCAAAGAGTTATCAAAAAAGCTGTTCAAAATGATTTATTTGTTAAGAGTGAAATTTTTGATATTTATATGGGCGAACATATTAAAGAAGGTTTCAAGAGCGTAGCATTTAGAATTTATATGCAAGATAAAAAAGCTACATTAAATGAAGAAACAATTGAATCTCAAATGAATTCAGTTAAAAACCAATTACAAAAAGCATACGCAAACATTAGTTTCAGGGAGTAATTTAGATGAAAAAATATTTGTTATTACTATTAGCACTAATACTTATTAATGTTCCAGCATTAGCAGATGTTGTTCCATACTATGTTTCAAACGTAAGTTCAGAAGTAAGAGGTTTTTATCAAGCTTCAAAAGATTTAACTATCTATGAACAACCAAATGAAAAATCAAAAGTTCTTTTAAGATGTAATTGGGATTATAAACATTTTAACTGCCCAAATACATCAATGAGCAACTTGTTTGCTGTATTTGTACAATCAAAAGAGTTGGCTTTTATGACAGTAACTGATGATATTGGCGACTGGGTAGAAGTCATTTACGATAGAAATACAAACAAAAAAGGCTGGATAAAAAAAGACGTAACAGACCCATATAGATTTTTAAACTTGAGAACTTTTTATAACTTGTATGGCAGAAAATATGGTATTTACGTACTAAAAGATGCACCACAAGAGATAAACATATTAAGGACATCAACTTCTGTTGATTCTCAGACATCAGGACAAATTGATGACCCTATAAAAATTCAATTACAAGCCGTAAAAGGAAACTGGTTATTAGTTAAAGTTATTGAAGGCGATAAAACAACAAGAACAGGGTATTTACAATGGAGAAATACAAACGGCGAAATCTATGCCTTTCCTGATATAAAATAAAAATTATAAAAATTGAAAAGACGGCTCATCAAATTGATGAGCCGTTTTTTGTAATTATCAAAATACTAGCCACATGGGGTGTGGAAATTAACAGATTAATTTTGTTAAATATAATTATAATAAAATTTAATCTTTTTCATACTTCCAGCTATTCTTAATTATCAGAGGCACAGAGCCTCTATTTTTTTGCTAAATTGTAATTAATACCCAACGCTTAAACCTGCACAAAGGTTTATTGACTGACCTGTAATACCCCTAGCATCATCTGAAAGCAAGTATTTAATTAATCTTGCAATTTCTTCTGGCGTCACAAAACGTTTTTGAGGAATTATTTCCATAATTTCTTCTTTTGAAAATTCGGAATCCTCAATAGATACATTTCCAAGTTCTGTATCTACCCAACCTGCGTTTATAGTATTAACAGTAACATTATACTGCGCAGTTTCTAGTGCTAAAGCCTTTGAAAATCCGATAAGCGCAGATTTAGAAGCCGAATAAACTGAAGCATTAGCCTCACCCATAACACCTGAAATAGAACCAATATTAACAATTCTCCCCCATTTTTGTTCTTTCATATTTTTCAAAACATATTTTGAAAGAATTATTGGAGCTTCAACATTGGTTCTGATAATATCTCTTACAGTGTCTTCATTTTCATCTTCTAAAGCCGAATAATTATAAACACCTGCATTATTTACTAAAACATTTATACCATTATTTTGAATAAAATATTTTGCGCTTTCAACATCATTTAATAAATCACATTTTAAAACATCTCTTGCACCTAAAAGCTTTAATTCATCTAATTTTTCTCTATTTCTAGCAAGACCATAAACTTCACCACAAGACAGCATTTCTTCAAAGATTTTTTTACCAATTCCACGAGTTGCGCCTGTTACAAGAATTTTCTTATCCATTTTCATTCTCTTTCAAGTTCTCTATCAAAACATGTGAAATTACGCTATCTACAAGATATGACTGCTCTTCATTAGATAGCGTTTTTATAAATTGTAAAATAGTGAATAATTCTACGTTTTCGTCGTACCATCTATTATAAGTGTAATCACAAGGCTGTGCTAATTTACTTATTTCTTCATCAAGATTAAAGTTAAACTCATAAATCAAAATTTGTAAAAGATGTTGTGCAAATGCGTCTTGCACCTCTTCATCTTGCTCTTCTAAATATGAAACTAATTCACTTAATTTAGGATTTTTATCATACCAACGTTTATAAAACATATTAATTATTCTCCATAATCTTTCTAACTATTATACTAGAAATAACAATTCCAGCACAAGATGCAACAAATGGAGTTGAAGATGGTGTAATCTTTCTGAATTCAACCTCTTCGCCACTATTTGTTATAATATGTTCTGTATTAACAATTTTTTCAGGTTTTCTAGCTTTTTCATTAGAAATAACAACATCAATTCCAGAAGTTATACCTTTTTTACCTAATTGATATAAAATATTTTGAACAAAAGTATCTTTTTTATTTTTAATCTCAGAAATATCGCAAGTGTAAAGTTCTAGAGGATTAATTCTATTTCCAGCTCCCATAGAACTTATTACAGGCACTTTGTTTTCATAACATTTTACTAAAAGATTAACTTTAGATTTCATAGTATCAATTGCATCTACCACGTAATCAATATTGCTGAAATCAAAGTTTTCTAGGTAAAAATCCGTAATAACATTTAATTTTATAGCAGGATTAATGTCTTTAAGGCGTTTTTCAAAAAGTTCTGTCTTTTTCATTCCGATAGTAGAATGTAGTGCAATTAATTGACGATTTATATTTGATTTTGAAACGGTATCAAAATCAATAATTGTCATTGTTCCTATGCCGGCTCTTGCAAGCATTTCGCAAGCAAAACCACCAACTCCACCTAGACCAAACACGGCAACAGAAACATCTTTAAGCTTGGACTGAATTTCTTCACCCCAATACAACTCATTTCTTGAAAATAATTCAGACATCTAACCTACAATTCCAAAACCTAATAAGAATGTGCATACTAAAAATACTGCACTAACGTAGGCTGTCAATTTATTCAAGCCTTTTTCAGCAGATTTTTGTGATGAAAACATTTGTGATGCTCCACCGATAGCTGCTATACCATCACCTTTTGGTGAGTGTAATAAGATTAAGACTATTAATAATAAAGCTGAAACTATTTGTAATATCCAAATAAAAGCTAACATACTTTCTCCTTGTTACTAATGATAAAATGCCCTCTAATAGAATCAAGGTTGATTTTATCAAATGTATAAAGTCTTGCAGGGCGTTTAGAAGTAGATTTAGAGAACTCATTAAGTTCGATTAAACCCTCTGTACAAAGAACTTTTTTTCTAAAATTACGTTTATCTAATTGTTTACCCATAATTAATTCGTAAGCTTTTTGCATTTCAGTAAGAGTGAATTTTTCATTCAATAATTGGTATGCAACTGGGCAAACTTCCAATCTTTCTCTAGTAGCTTTTCGAGAGTAGTCAATAATTTGTTTATGGTCGAAAGCTAAAGGTGGCAAATCGTTTACGTTGTGCCAAGCAACATCTGGGTCAGAGAAAATTTGAACATCTTTTGCTCTAACAAGTGCAAAGTAAGCACAAGTGATAACTCTTGATGTAGGGTGACGAAGAGGATCGCCGAATGTATATAACTGTTCTAAAAAGACATTTTCAACACCAGTACGTTCTTTCAAAACTCTTTCGGCAGCTTGGTCTAGGTTTTCACTCATTCTTACATAACCACCAGGGATTGCCCATTTATCTTTAAAGGGTTCTGTATGACGCTTGATAAGTAATACTTTCAACTCGTCTTCAAACATTGATAAAATAACTGTGTCGACTGTTATTTCGTGTGTTCTTGTTTCGTTAAACATTCTTTCCTACTACTCTAAAACCTTCTCTATAATAATATCATATCAACAAAACTAAATTTGTAAAACCCCTTTTGGATTATTTTCATTTATGTTATGAGTGTGGTTAATTTTTTGAATTTTAACAACTGGAACAACAGAAGCAATAGGTTTATTTGTAGATGGAACAGTAGTTACATAAGGTTTAGACTTTGCAACTGGTGTTACATCAAAAGAAAATTTTGGTGGGTTTTTTCTCGGAACACTTCTGATTGCCTTATCAGGATTTACTTTTTGATAAGAATACTCTTTCATAATTGAATTTACAAATTTTCTTGTTTCACCGATAGGTGGAACAGTTCTGTTATATCTTTTTACAGCAACAGGACCAGCATTATAAGCTGCTAATGCTAATTCTGTTGAACCATACATTTTGTACATCATCTTGTAGTACATTAATCCACCCTTGATATTGTCGCTTAGATAATATGGATTAACACCCAATCTTCTAGCTGTTGAAGGCATTAATTGAAAGACTCCAACTGCGCCTCTATGACTAGTTGTATCGTGTCTAAAACCTGATTCTGTTTTAGCAATACTTAGTGCTAAGGCTGGATCAATACCCAATTCAATCGCTGATTTAACGATTTTTGCTTTTACATCATCTACGCTATTTGCATTTGCTTTTAAATTGGGGCACACTAACATCACAAATGTGATAATAGTTAATAATATTTTTTTTATCATCGGATTTCCTTTAAATTTCTAAATTGTAAATCTTAAAATAAAATCAAAAGACTTAGTGTATTATTAGTGTATAATAAACAATTTAAAATTGCAAGTTTAAGGTCCTTGGTTTGTTAATATTTGCTCCCTTTTAAATCTTCATGGTATAATAATAGCAAGGAGTTCAGAGAATGTTACAAAACACTAAAAAAGCATTTACATTAGCAGAAGCTGTTATCACTTTAGTATTTCTTTCGATAATAGCTACTCAAATTATTGCTGCAGTAAATACGACAAGACCTAGCTCTGAAAAAGTGCTTTTTAGAAAAGCTTATTCTACAGTTGAACATACAATTAGTAATTTAATAAATGACGATAACTTATATCCTGTTTCATACCAAAATTTAACTTGTAACAATTTAACTCAAGAGTGCCAAAGAGGATTTTTAGACACCGATGTTGGTTCAACTGCAAATCCTAATGCCAAGGGCACATATTATGCTTACCAAGCTTTGGTTTCTCAATCAAAATGTACTGCTGGTCCAAAATTAGTAAGATTATTTTGTGCTTCTTTAAATACAACTACGGCAACTTGTTCTGGCAATTCTTGTTCTTTTACAACAACAGATGGAATGCAATGGACAGTAACTCAGCGTGCAAATTCTGCTGATTACACGCCAACTTGTTGCCATTCTGTTCAAGGGATTCATCCAATGTTAACAATTATGGTTGACGTAAACGGCCCAGCTGAACCAAACACAAATACAGGTGTAAACATTCCTGACCAATATCATTTGAATGTGTACTATAACGGTAAAGTTGAGGTTAATAAAACACTTTCTGAAAAAGGTATAACTTTCTTGAAAAATCCAACAGATACAAAACGTCGTCCTGATATAGAAGATGACAGATACGGAAAGGATTAAACATGAAAAGAAAAATTAATCCTAAAAAGAAAGGTTTCACTCTTGCAGAAGTAATGCTTACAGTAGTTATTTTAAGTGTAATTGCCATTGTCGTAATGCCAGTAATTACAGCAAGCAGACCAAGTAATGAAAAAGTTTTACTAAAAAAAGCTTATAATACGACAGAACAAGTAATTGCTGAATTAGCAGGCAATGACAGATTTTACCCAACAGACATAACGTTAAAGGATGTAAACCCGACAACTTTTGCAAATAACACATCTCCAAGTGGATTTTTAAATTATAGATACCCTGCAAATGACTCAATGCTAGAATATACTATTTTAGAATCTTTTGCAGGAGAAGGCACGTCAAAAGGTTGCAATTGCTACAACACAAACCACAATAAACTTTCAATGTTATTTTGTTGTTCTCTAAAAACAACACCAAAAGACCGTAACACTACTTGCACAACAACAAGTAATAAAACAACATGTGATTTTGACACAACAGATGGCATAGCTTGGCATACTGTTGACGTAAGCCAAACAAGCACTGATTTAACAAAACCTATCTTCACAATAACAGTAGATGTGGATAATCGCTGGGGTGGAAGACACAAAGGCATAACTGATGCTGGTTATAAAAAAACTAGATTTATTTTTGAAGTATATTATGATGGAAAGATAAAAGTCGATTCAACAGCTCAAGACATTTTAGCAGATTCCTTGAGCAACAAAAGACTTAACTATTAAGGAGAATTCTTGAAGATAAAAGCTTTCACATTGGCAGAAGCCGTAATAACATTATCTTTACTTGCTGTAATCGCAGCAATATTAATTCCTGCTGCAACAAACATTACTCCAAGCAACGTAAAAACACCTTTCAGAAATGCTTATAACATAACCTCGACAACAGTTGATAATTTGGTAAACAACGAACTTTTATACCCATCATCAGAATTAATAAGTTCTGATATGCCAATTCCAAAAGGTTTTTTATATACAGAAACAGGCACAAAACACACAATGTCAGGTTCAAATATTACAACATATTCAGAAACAAATGACCTAGCGTGGGAATACGAAGCATTAACAAAAAACTGTCTTTGCTCAAAAGGTACAAAACTCTTGAGAGCATTTTGCTGTTCAATGAACGTAACGGCAGCAAATTGTCAAAATGATAATAAAAAATGTGAATACACAACGAACAATGGTATGACTTGGACAATTACGTATGATGATTCTTGCACAAGCGCAAATAAAGACACTAAGCCAATTATGGCAGTAGAAGTTGATGTAAACGGAACAGGCAAACCAAATAGTGCTACTGGTGAAAGACCTGACAGATACAAATTTGATATTTATTATAACGGTAGAGTTGAATTAAATTCTAGCTATGACAGCTATGCAATGGCAAGAACATTCTTAGAAACATCTTTAAACAATAAAAAGAAAAACTATTAATAAATTAACAAAAATAAAATTGTTTATGATAGAATTAATGTAAGACAATTGACATGTATTAGTGTTTAGAAAAGAAGGGAAATTTAATGGAAACTAAAAATTTAGCAAAAATCGGCGTTTTCGGTGGTTCTGGACTTTACAAATTCTTAGATGATGTAGAAGAAGTTAGAGTAGAAACACCTTATGGTATGCCAAGTGATAGTTTGATGATTGGTACAATTGGCAATACAAAAGTTGCATTTATGCCTCGTCATGGTAGAAACCACACTATCCTTCCACATTTAATCAATTATAGAGCAAACGTTTGGGCTATGAAATATGCAGGATGCGAAAGAGTTATCTCACCATGTGCATGTGGTAGCCTACAAAAACATATCAACCCTGGTGACTTCGTAATTTGTGACCAATTCGTTGATTGGACAGATGGTAGAAAATCAACATTCTTTGAAGGACCTGTTGTTCACCACCCATCTCCAACTGACTTATACTGCCCAGAATTAAGAGAATTAGCTATTAAAGTTGCTAAAGATATGGGTATCACAGTTCACGAAACAGGTACAATGACAGTTATCAATGGACCAAGATTCTCTACAAAAGCTGAATCTAAATTCTTTACAGCTCAAGGTTGGGATGTAATCGGTATGACAGCATTCCCAGAAAATTACTTAGTAAGAGAAATGGATATGTGCCCATTGAACATTTCATTAATTACTGACCACGACTGTGGTTTAGTTGGTGATGTTCCACCTGTTTCTCACCATGAAGTTTGCAGAGTATTTGAACAAAACTTAGACAGAGTTAAAAAATTGTTATTCACAGTAATTGAAAACATTCCTGCTGAAAGACATTGCGCTTGCAAAACTACAAGCACTGACTCTCAAATGTAGTTTATAATTCTAAAAAGAGGTTGAAGCATGCCTTCGACCTCTTTTTTTAGTGTATAGGAAAAATTTATGATAAAAAACGCAATTTACAATTTATTTTACTTCTATGAAATTCTAATTATCGTAAGAATTTTTATGACTTGGATTCCAACTATAAATTGGGAAGCACAACCAACTAAAACCGTTAGAATTATAACAGATGCTTGGCTTGATTTATTCAGAAGATTTATTCCTCCAGTTGGTGGTTTAGATTTTTCGCCAATCGTTGCTATTATCGTATTACAAGTTCTACAAACAGTAATTGTTGGATTGCTTTAAATAAAAGTTTTATAGAAAAAGACGAGGTTAAAAATAACCTCGTCTTTTTTAATACATATTTAAGGAATTTTGTAATAACTTTTGTACTGCATAATTGTATTATCGTTATTTGCTTCGGGATGAGTTTGAAGGAATTGCATTAATTTATCCTTACCTTCAGTTTTTTTCAAATAAGTACATAAGTACAAATAGTTAATAAAATATTCTTTTTTATTTGGATATTTATCAGTAAGTGCAACATATAAGTTGTAAGCTTCTTCATACTTTTGACCTGAAAGTTTTGATAAAGCCATCATTGCTTCATAATTTTCTATTTCAACTGGGTCATAAGTTCTTTCTTTTGCATACTCATAGAATTGTGCCGAAGTTTCATATTTTTTAGAAGTATAGTAACATTCTGCCATTGATGCATAAATATTTGCATCAGATGGATCAATATTTAAAGCTTTTTTATAAGCTTCTAACGCTTCTGGTAACATTTTTAAATCGTAATAAACATTACCTAGATTAATCCATGCATTTGTTTTATTTGGAGCTTGCTGAGTATATCTCAAAGCCTCTTGAAGTTTATCAGAAGAAGCCGTTGCAGAACTTTGATTAATCAATTCAGCATTTTTTGAATACATAATTTTTAAAGTTGCGATATCACGAGATGAAAGAGACATCATAGATGTAGCCTGAGTTTGAGGATACATAACATCAATTCTATTATCACTATGTCCGTTTATACCAAGAGAATGACCTATCTCATGTAAAGCCGTATTATACACAAAAGCAGACGAAAATTTAACGCCATCTTTTTGAGTTAATAATTTTATATTTGATGATTGAATATCATGACCAGATGAAAAATTATTCGTAATGCCTGCAACAAATTGGTCTTCATCATTTCTTTCAATTCTTGCAGGGAAAGTAACATTTATTTGTGCATTGCTTGGATTATCTACATAATTAAAGGAAATGATTCCAGCAAAAGTTGCAGCGTAGTAATTAAAAGCAGATTGTACAATGTTTGTAAATGGATTACTTTGAATATACACATTAACAGGCATTTTTTGCCAAATTGCAAAACTACCAGACGCACTTACAGCATTTGAAAAATAATTGTCAGACAAATCTCCAGTAGGCACACCTGATGGAGCAGGTGCAGGAACTTCTTCTGCCTGAACCTCATTTTGATTATTCTTCAACGTAACATTGTTTAGAACTTTTGAATTAAAAACAAACACAGCAACAATTAACGCAAATGCGAAAACTATAGCTTTTATATAACGTGCATCAATATTACTGTTCATAACAAAGAAACTAAATTTCTACGTATTCTCTCAAACGTTTGCTTCTATTTGGATGTCTTAATTTTCTCAAAGCTTTAGCTTCAATTTGACGAATACGTTCACGAGTTACACCAAATAATTGACCAACTTCTTCCAAAGTTCTTTGGCGACCATCATCCATACCAAAACGTAATCTTAATACATCACGTTCTCTTGGAGATAACGTACATAAAACTTCTGCTAAGTCTTCTCTTAAAAGTTCAGAAGCAACTGTTTTAATAGGAGCATCAGCTTCTTTATCTTCAATAAAATCACCTAATCTTGAATCTTCTTCTTGACCAATTGGTGTTTCAAGAGATAAAGGTTCTTGAGCAATTTTAATAATTTCTCTTAATTTTGGAATAGAAACACCCATTTCAACTGCAAGTTCTTCTTCAGTTGGTTTTCTTGACAATTCTTGAGCAAGTTTTCTAGTAACTTTTTTCAACTTATTGATAGTTTCAACCATGTGAACTGGAATACGAATTGTTCTAGCTTGGTCTGCGATAGCACGAGTAATAGCTTGTCTAATCCACCAAGTCGCATAAGTTGAAAATTTAAAACCTCTTTCGTGGTCGAATTTTTCAGCTGCACGGATAAGACCTAAGTTACCTTCTTGTATAAGGTCTAAGAACAACATACCACGACCAACATATTTTTTAGCAATACTTACAACCAAACGTAAGTTTGCTTGAACCAGTTTTCTTTTTGCGATAGCACCTGGAGTACCACCTTTAATAATTGTTCTTGCTAATTCAATTTCCTCATTTGCAGATAATAATTTTATACGCCCAATTTCACGTAAATAAAGTCTTACAGGGTCATCTACAGTAACACCTTTGGGTAATTCTAAATCGTCTTGAGAAGAATCTTCTTGTGTTTCTAACATATAAATTTCATCATAGTGACTTTTTGGTTCCATTTTTGTAGAAACGATATCTTCAATGTTATCAGTACTAATATCAACATTCATGTATGAATCAGCACTAGCATCTTCAACTTTGTCACCATCAATGTCTAACATATCTAAATTTTCATCATCATCCATAACATTTGTTATAGATGAATTAGATTGTCTTTTTCTAGTCATTATTATCTCCAGTTCTTAATTGTTTTTTTATTTGATCTCTTAAATGCATTTGGACTTTTAGAGATTCTATCTCGTCGTCATTTACGTCATTATAGAGCTCTTTTAATTCTTGTTGTTCTTTTTCTTTTTTTACAAACTCAAGTTTATTGATGTTTTCTTCCACTACAGCTTGAAAATCTTCAATAGACAAATTATTAAATGAATCCGAAATTACGATTAATTCTGAAATTACAGATTGTATCTCTTCTTGAGAATTAAAGGTTTCAAACAAACTTTCCGTTAGTTCTCTAACATTATTTACGGTATATATTAATTTGTCAATTGTATTTTTTACAATTATTAACTTTTCGTTTGTAAATTGTACATTCTTTGTCATTTCTGCTATTTGCTGAAAATTCAAAGGGCTACTATTTATTAAATACATTGAGAGTATATTTTTTTGCGCTTTTTCTTCAATATTTGAGGATTTTGTTACAATTTTCTTAACATTGATTTTTGAATCAAAATTTTGATTAAGTGTTCTTTGTACCTCATTATTTAAAGCTTGCTCATTTATGTTCAAAGATGTTGAAACCAATTTAATATATTCAGTTCTAATAACATCGTTTTGAATATCCTGTAAAATTGGTATCAAACTCTTCACTAAAGCAGATTTTTCTTGAGGTGTATGTGCTTCTGATTTATGTTTTAAAATTTGATTTAGTTGAAAATCTATTAACAATGGTGCATTATCAACGTATTTCTTAAAGCTTTCTGCACCTTCTTCACGAATAAATTCGTCAGGGTCTTTTCCTCTTGGAGGGGAAATAACTCTAATTTCACAAGAATATTTATCTTCATCAACTGCTAAATGAGATTCATCAAATTGTTTAATTTTACCTAATCCCGAGAATGCATTTTTGATTAACTCAGCACCTCTATTTGTCGCATTAACCCCTGCTGTATCCGTATCAAAAGATAAATATACTCTTCTTGATTTTGTATATCGTGCAAGCAATTTAACGTGGTCTGCTGTTAATGAAGTACCACAAGACGCAACACAATTTTCTATACCGTGAGCTTGCGCAGAAATAACGTCAAAATATCCTTCCATAATTATTACAGCATCATTTTCTTTTATAGACTCTTTTGCAGTATAAAGCCCATATAGAATACGGCTTTTGTTATAAATTATTGTATCAGGAGAGTTTAAATATTTCGGATTTTGACCAGCTTCAACTGCCCTAGCACCAAACGCAACGTAGTTTCCTTTTTCATCTTGAATAGGAATTATAACTCTGTTTCTAAATCTATCAACATATCCGTGATTTCCTTTAATCACAAGACCTGACGCTTCTAAAACTTCATCTGAAAAATCTTTTTTTAATTTTTTATATAAATAATTTGGTTCCTTTAAGCCTAAACCCAATGAATATTTTTCGATAACATTTTCATCAATATCTCTGCCATGTAAATATTCAAGGATGGGCGAATTACTTGGTAAATCAAACAAAGACTGTTTAAAAATTGCGACAGCTTGTTTTGAAGCCTCAAGAGCTCCATCTTTTACTTCTGCAAATTGTCCTGATTTACCCTTAAATTTTGGTAATTCAACACCATACTTATCAGCCAAGAATTTAATAGTTTCATTAAAATCCCAGTTTCTAATTTTCATCAAAAATGTAATAGCATCGCCACCGACGCCACAACCAAAACAGTGAAAAATACCTTTTGAAGGAGTAACACAAAATGATGGAGTTTTTTCTCCATGAAAAGGACAGCAACCCCAATAACTAGAACCTTTTTGTTTTAAAATCACATCTTCTGATATAATTTCAACAATATCAATCCTATCCCTAATTTGTGATATAGCTTCTTCGTACGTATATTCCATAATATAATTCTAACACGACCAAAAATAAAATCAGTATTTATCAAATTTTTGGATGAGAAATATTCATAAAAATTTTAATTCAAATTTTAAGAATTTGAGCGAGAACGTAATTGAGAACGTTTCCAATCAAGAATGATTGAACTTTCTCTACTAAATTCGTAATTATGGATAAATGAATTTTCTTTTTTAGGTTGATTTTCATTTTTGAATGGAGAATCATCAGAACACATTGTAAAAACTATCGCTTCTCCTGTTTTAGAAAAAGACGTTTGATAGTTTAAATCTTTGTCTGCGTAAAAATTAAAGTTGTCCATTCTTTCTGTTTAATCCTCGCCACGAAAAAGTCAACATGGCTATGGTTCTAAATTTTGCAAAAAGCTCCATTTAGAGATTGTGGGGTGCTAGTCTTAACGTTCTACGATACTTTATGTATGCAGAATCCTTTCTTGGGGTTTTTTCTAATCCTTTAGTCTAGTTATCTAATACTTTAGTGTTAGTCTGTTATAATTATTTAATACCACATTATTTTACGTTTATAACATGCCCTGTTACATTTGTTACAAAATTATTCGTGATATAATTAACTTATGGATACTAAATATATTATAGATACTCACTCTCACATAGATATGATTGAAGATATTTCTATTAAAGAAATTCTTAACAATGCAGAGAAAAATAGTGTAAAAAAGATTATTATTCCATCTGCTGATGTTAAAAGTTTTGATAGAATAATTGAACTTGCAAATAAATACGAACAAGTTTATTGTATGTTAGGCGTTTTTCCAGAAGAGGCAAAAACTTGGAGTGATAATATTTTAGATTTGATAAGAAAAAAAGTTTCTCAAAATAAAAAAATAATTGGTATTGGTGAAATTGGGTTAGACTATTACTGGGATAAAACATTTATTGACTTACAAAAAGAAATATTTATAAAACAAATAAAACTTGCAAACGAACTAAATTTACCAATAAATGTACACGACAGAGAAGCCCATAAAGACACTTTTGATATAATAAAGGAACACAATGACCAAAGTAAGTCAAAAGTCGTCTTGCATTGTTTCTCAGGTAGCTTAGAATTTGCCAACAAATGCATAAAAGAAGGTTGGTTTATTTCTCTTGGTGGTGTTGTAACTTTTAAAAACGCAAAAAAAATGAAAGAAGTAGCGCAAAATATTGATGAAAACTTCTTGTTATTAGAAACAGACGCTCCATATCTTACTCCACATCCTTATCGTGGAACAACAAACCAACCAGCCTACACAAGACTTGTTGCAGAAGAAATTGCTCGACTTAGAGAATCTTCTACAGAACATATTATGGAAACAACTACAAATAACGCATATAAGGTATTTAAATTTTGAAAAAAGAAAGACTTGATACATATTTAGTAAGCTTAGGCTATTTTGATAACAAAAGCAAAGCATCTGCATCAATCCTTGCAGGCGATGTAATTATAAATGATGAAAGAATTACAAAAGCAGGATATCAAATAAACACAGAAAAAGAATACGAAATACGTGTAAAATCTATGCCTTATGTATCAAGAG
This sequence comes from uncultured Candidatus Melainabacteria bacterium, assembly GCA_934693165.1. Classification (GTDB taxonomy): domain Bacteria; phylum Cyanobacteriota; class Vampirovibrionia; order Gastranaerophilales; family Gastranaerophilaceae; genus UBA791. The sequence goes on along the minus strand of CAKUUX010000007.1, from coordinate 72,783 downwards.
GTGGTTTTAAATTAGAAAAAGCTTTAAAAGCCTTTGACGTAAAACCTGAAGGAAAAATATGCTTAGATGCAGGCGCTTCGACAGGAGGATTTACAGATTGCTTACTTCAAAATGGAGCTAAATTTGTTTATTCAGTTGACGTTGGACATAACCAAATTGACTGGAAATTTCGTTCACACAAACAAGTAAAAGTCATTGAAGGTTGCAACTTAAAAAATTGCGAATTGAACGAAGTTTACGGAGAAAATAACGAAAAAGCAGAACTTCTCGTTTGCGATGTATCTTTTATCTCATTAACTAAAGTTTTAGAAAATTTCAAAAAACTTATTCGTGAAAAAGATTTTCAAATGGTATGCCTTATAAAACCACAATTTGAGGCAGGAAAAGACCTTGTAGAAAAAGGTGGAGTCGTAAGAAATCCAAAAGTACATTTAGACATTATAAAAAATGTAATTTCTCATGCCAGAAGTTTAGACCTAAAAATTAATGACCTAACATATTCACCAATCAAAGGTCCTCACGGCAACATTGAATATCTAATTTTGTTGTCAGATAAAGAATTAGATAATGAAATTATCCCAGAACAAATTGTTCAAGATGCGTTTACTTCTCTAAATTAATAACCATATCTTTATCAACAAGGTTTCTGCCGATAGATTTTTCTAGCTTAGCTCTTGCAGAATTGTATTGATAAAGCGTATTATAGTAAGACAACTGAGCATTTTGATATGATACTTGCGCATCTTTAAGTTCTGTAGGATTACCAACACCTACTTTATATCTTCCATATGATAATTCATAGTTTTCTTTTGCTTTTTTTACGTTCAAGAAAGCTACTGGAATTTGACTTTTCTTTTCATCAAGAGTGTAATATGCTTGTTGAATTTCTAAATAAATATTATTTCTTGAAGATTCAGCTCTTGCCATTTCTCTATCATAGCTAGCTCTTGCTTCTTTAATTTGGTTTTTAATCAACATACCGTTAACTGTAGGGAAGTTTAAGTATCCACCTAAGTTATAACCATAAGTAGAAGTAGGAGTTTTACCACCAACTGCAACTTGACCTTCAACAGAAATGTTTGGATAATAAGCTTTTTTAGCTAATTTCCAATTTTGTTTTGCGGCTTCTACTTTTTTTCCTAAAATCAATAAATCTGGTCTTGATTTTTCAGCAATAGAAACTGCATCCTCTAAAGTTACTGTAACAGGATAATATTGAAGTCGTTCTTTTACATTATATTGAGTTCTAAATGGTAAACCAATAGAATTGTTTAATTTAGCAACTGCAATATCTACAGCATTATTTGCCTGAATAAGTTCTAATTTTGCATTACTCAAATTAACTTCTGCAATTGTAACGTCAACTTTTGGATTTGCACCAATTTCATAGAACGCTTTTGCTTGGTTGTAGAACATTTCAAACTTTTTAACTGTATCTTCTGCAACATCTCGTCTATCATAAGCGTATAAAAGATTATAGTAATCATTTTTTACGTTCATAATTACGTCATTGATTGTTGAAGTTAAATTGATTTTATAAGCATCTCTTTCTAACTTTTGGATAGTAACCTTATTTTGAGTTACACCAAAGTCATAAAGCATTTCAGATAATGAGATTTGACCTAAAACGTAGTAGTTATAAGGTCTAGCACCACCACTACCCAATAAGTCTGCTAATTGCAATTGTTTAATTCTCGTATAACCAGTTTGCCAATTTAATTGAGGAAACCAGTTAGACCAAGCTTGTCTTACTCTTGCATCAGAAGCAATAATATCTTCCATTGACTCTCTAATTTTAGGATTATTACCAAGAGCAAATCTTATACATTCATTTAAAGTAATATCAATATTCTTTTCTACAGAACCTTCAACGACATAAGTTTCTTGTTGGTCTTGCTTGTTTACTACAGGAGCAACATGTTCTGAATTTGGATATTCTTCTTTTTTAATTACATTTCCAATATTTTTTATGTTAGCATTGTCATCTTTTTTATTAACATTTGCGAAACAAGTAGATAACGACAACATAAGAACTAAAGCTAATAATAAAATTTTGTTATTTATTTTCATTTTTAGCCTCTTTTCTTTTTTCAATATAGTTATGTGAAAATCTCTTCATTCTTTGAACGCAAACGAAGAATGCAGGAACAAGCATAGTACCTGCAAACGCAACGGCAATCATACCACCGAATACTGTCATACCAACAGAGTGTCTACTTACAGAACCTGCACCTGATGCAAAGATTAATGGAACAACCCCTAAGATGAAGGCAATATTTGTCATCATAACGGCTCTAAATCTTAATTGTGCAGCTTCCATTGCTGCAGCAACTTCATCACCACCGTTTCGTTCAAATGCTTCTTTCGCAAACTCAATAATCAAAATTGCTTGTTTTGTACTTAAACCAATCAATACAACAAGCCCGATTTGACAGTACAAGTCTAACGTATAACCTGCAACATATTGAGCAAATAGCGCACCAACCATTGATACTGGAGCAATTAACATTACAGCAATTGGAAGAGTCCAACTTTCATATAAAGCAACTAGGAATAAATATACGAATGTGAAACATAATGCCAAGATAAAGCCGATTTGACCAGTAGATTCTTGCTCTTGTAGGGAACTACCAGACCAAGCAAAGCCCATATCTTTTGGTAAAATTTTGTTAGATAAATTTGCCATAGCTTTCATAGCTTGACCAGATGATGTACTTCCAGCTCCTTGTCCATTGATAGTTACGGCATTGTACATATTAAATCTTGTCAAACTGTAAGGTCCAACGATTGGTTCAAACTTAACCATTGATGATAATGGAACCATATCACCTCTGTTATTTTTAACAAATAATCTCTTCAAATCAGGTTCTGCTGTTCTATAATCAGCATCGGCTTGCAACATAACACGATATACACGACCAAATTTGTTAAAGTCGTTTACATAAGTTGTACCATAAACTGCTGCCATTGTTTTATAAATTTCACTTACCGAAACATTTTGAGCCATAGCTTGTTGTTCATCAACCTTAACTAAAATTTGTGGTAATGTCGCTGTATAAGTTGAGAACACTGATGTCAAGCTCTTATCCATATTTGCAGCACGAATAAGTTTCAATGATTCATCATACAATTCTTGAGGAGTTCTATCACCTTTATCAAGCAATTGATATTCAAAACCACCAAATGAACCTAAACCTGGAATTGATGTAGGTTGGAATGCAACAACCCTTGCTGCAGGAAAACTTGAGAATTTAGCTCTTATATTTGCAACTACTGCATCTGAAGATTCTTTACGTCCACGTTTTGACCAAGGTTCTAACTGAGCAACGATAAACGCTGTATTTTCACCTGCAAAACCAATGATGTTAATTGTTTGTTCAACACCTGGAATTTCATTAATACCTTTTTCAATAGTAGTTGCAACTTCTTTTGTTCTCAATGTTGAAGCACCATCTGGTAATTGGATTTGCGCAAATACTGCCCCTTGGTCTTCTTGAGGGATGAAACCTGTCGGAATAATATGAGAAATTACTAAAGCAACAACAATCAATGAACCTAAAGTTACCATTGTATGCTTTGGGGAATCTACAAAGTAGTGAACAGCGTGTAAATATTGTTCTCTAACTTTGTTAAACCATTCATTAAATTTTTTGATATATTCTTTTTCTTCTTCGTAATCGTCACCATTTTTCAAAATCATAGCACACAATGCTGGTGATAATGAAAGTGCAACAATCGCAGATAAGCCCATAGAACAAGCAATACAAACGGCGAATTGTCTAAACATTTGACCGTTAATTCCAGGAATGAAGCATACTGGAACAAATACTGCCATCAGTACCAAAGTTGTTGCAACGATGGCACTTGTAACCTCAATCATAGTAATAATCGTAGCTTCTTTTTTATCTTTACCCATCTGAATATGTCGCTGGGCATTTTCCAGTACAACGATAGCATCGTCTACTACCAGACCTACTGCCAGTACTAATCCGAACAGCATCAGCAAGTTTATTGAAAATCCGAATAAACCTACGAAAATAAATACCCCAATCAACGATACTGGAATTGCACAAAGAGGAATAAATGCTGCTCTTGCAGAACCTAGGAATAAATAAGTTACAGCTGCAACAAGTGCAACTGCGATTGCAATAGCATATTCTACCTCTTTGATTGATTCACGGATAAATTCTGTTTCATCGTGTTCAATTTTATATTCCATACCTTTTGGGAAACTCTTACTTAATTCTTTTAATCTCTTAGCAGATTTATTTGCCAAATCGATAGAGTTTGCTTCAGGTAACTGTTTGATAACAATTAATGCAGAAGATTTACCACCGATATATGAACCACTTGCATAGTTTTCAGCACCAAGTTCAATTCTGGCAATATCTTTAAGTTTTACATTTGAACCATCTGTATTTGAATATACAACGATATCTTCGAATTGTTTAACATCAGTCAAACGACCTTTTGTACGAAGAGTAATTTTAATATCTTTATGCTCTTTCAAAGGTTCAGCACCCAAGTCACCAACTGCTGCTTGCGTGTTTTGAGCTTGGATAGCAGCGATAACTTCTGATGCAGACAATTTATAGTTTGCCATTTTAACAGGATCTAACCAAACTCTCATAGAGTATGAAGCTGAACCATAAACGTTTACGTCACTGGCACCCTCAATACGAGCAAGCTCATCTTTTACATAAATAGAAGCATAATTTGCTAGATAAAGAGAATCAAACGTATTATTAGGCGATGTCATTGAAACCATCAAAACCCCAGGACCACCACGTCTTTTCTTTACCGTCATACCGTAAGTTCTAACTTCGCTTGGCAAACGTGGAGTTACAAGTTGTAATCTGTTATTTACATTGATTACGGCCATATCAGGGTCGGTACCAACCTTGAAGTAAATTGTAAGTTCATAAGAACCGTTTTGAGAAGTTGATGACATATAAATCATATCTTCAACCCCATTCAATTGAGCTTCAAGAGGAGCTGCAACTGTATCTCTTACCACGTCAGCACTCGCACCTGTATATGTTGCTGATACAACAACTTGTGGAGGTGTGATTGACGGATAATCTTCAAGTGGCAAGCCTATCATTGTAATTAAACCAGCCAGTACGATAGTCAATGAGATAACTATCGCAAACTTTGGTCTATTTACAAATGGATTTGCATTATTATTCTGTGATGTTGAACTATTTTTATTTTCTTCGGCCATTTATTTTCTCTACCTAATTAATTTCTTACTTTTTATTTTTCTTATCTTCAGAAGCCTTCTTACTAGCTTTTGCATCTAGTTCTTGAACTTCTTGTTCTGATAAAATTCTTACAGGTTTACCAGGAATAACTGATTGAATACCTGAAACTACAACCTTATCACCTTTTTTCAAACCTGATTTAATAACCCAATCAGAACCATCTTGACCAAAAGTTTCAATTTGTTGAACTTGAGGAAGACCTTTGGCATCTAGTTTATAAACATATTTGTATTGAGGGTTTTCCATAACAGCAATTTGAGGAACAACTGGAGATTCTTGTCTTTGTTTAGAATAAACATATACAGTTGCGTAATTACCATTAATTAACAAGCCTTCTGGGTTAGGAAAAGTTGCTCTCATCATGATAGAACCTGTTGTTGCATCAACTTTGTTATCGTGGAAGTTTTGTACACCTTTGTGTTCATATTTTGAACCAGATGAGAAATACAAATCAACGTCACGATTTACGTCAGCAACTTTATCAACTTTCATTAACTCAGTATAATTCTTTGCATCAAGAGGGAATGAAACATAAATTGGATCAACACTGTTTACAGTAGTCAAAACGCCAGAAGAAGGAGTTACATAGTTACCAACAGTAATGTTAATCATACCAACTTGTCCGTCAACAGGAGCTTTTACGTGAGTATAACTCAAATTTCTAAGAGCATCTCTGTAAGCACTATCATTCAACGCAACTTGCGCTTTGTATGAATCCCTTTGTGCCAAAATTTGGTCATATTGAGCCTTTGATACATAATCTTGTTTTACAAGCTCTGCATATCTTACTAATTGTTTATTGTAATAATTTAATTGTGCTCTTGCATTGTCTAAATTTGCTTTTGCCTTATTTGCAGCTAATTGATATTCTTGTGGTTCAATTTCAAATAAAACTTGTCCTTTTTTAACAACATCACCTTCCTTGAAGTATGATTTTGTTAAATAGCCACTTGTTCTTGCAACAATATCAATTCTTGATACAGAAAGAATTCTACCAGGAGCCTCAAACTTTCTGATAACATCTTTTGTTTGAACTTCTTGTATTGCAACAGCAGGAGTTTTACCAGCTTTCATTTTTTTCATCATCATAAAACCTGATAATTGATAAGTTATAAAACGTGCTAAGATAGCACCAATAAATACACATGCAACGATTATAATTGTTTTTTTCATATTTACCCCAAGATAAAATACCCTTTGCTAGAATCATAACAAAAAAACAAGGCATGTATGTGAGATTTTAAGAAACATTAAAAAAAAGGACTAATCTTTTGATTAGTCCTTTTTTTTTGTAATAATCAATTATTCAACTTTTGCTGTTTCTTCAACTTTTGCTTCTTCGCCTTTTTTAGAGAAAACAAGTTTTCCATCTTTATAATCTAGAACAATTGTATCTCCAGCGTGATATTTATTAGTTAAGATTTCTTCTGCTAAAGTATCTTCAACCTTACGTTGAATTAATCTTCTCAATGGTCTTGCACCATAAGCTTCTGAGTATCCGTCAGTAGCTAAGAAGTCTTTAACAGCATCTGTAACTTCCATGTGTAGTTCACGTTCTTCAAGACGTTTGAATAAATCTTTCATCATCAATTCTGCAATTTGTCTAATTTCTTCTTTAGACAAGTGTGAGAATACGATAATGTCATCAATACGGTTCAAGAATTCTGGTCTGAATGCTTTCTTCATTTCTTCATGAACAGTATCTTTAAGTTTTTCATATTTGTCTTTCTTTTCATCATCAGCAACTGAGAAACCAAGTTTAGATTGAGTAGCAATCATACTTGCACCAACGTTTGAAGTCATAATGATGATTGTATTTTTGAAGTTAATGTGACGACCTTTAGAATCAGTCAAACGACCATCATCTAAAATTTGTAACATGATGTTGAATACATCTGGGTGAGCCTTTTCAATTTCATCAAATAGAATTACTGAATAAGGTTTTTTACGGATAGTTTCAGTCAAACTACCACCGTCATCATAACCAACATATCCTGGAGGAGAACCAATAAGTTTAGATGTAGAATGTTTTTCCATAAATTCTGACATATCTACACGAACCATATTGTCTTCTGAACCGAATACAGCTTCAGCTAAAGCTTTTGCTAACTCAGTTTTACCAACCCCAGTAGGACCAGCGAAGATAAAGCTACCGATTGGTCTGTTTGGTGATTTTAAACCAACTCTTGCTCTTCTGATAGCTTTTGAAATTGATACAACAGCATCGTGTTGACCAATAACTCTAGCATGCAATGTATCTTCTAATTTTAGAAGTCTTTCGCTTTCACCTTCTGTTAATTTTGTAACAGGAACACCTGTCATTGTTGAGATAACTTCAGCAACATTTTCTTCTGTAACAACAGGTTTGTTTGCTTCTTGTTCTTCTCTTAATGAATCATTTAATTCTCTGATTCTTTCTTTGCAGTCAGCTTCGTCATCTCTTAAAGCAGAAGCTTTTTCGAATTCTTGATTTCTAATAGCGTCTTCTTTTTCTTTGATGATTTCACGAAGTTCTTTTTCAAGTTCTTTACCTTCTGGAGAAAGGTTGCTTACTGATAAACGAACTTTTGAACTTGCTTCATCAATAACGTCGATAGCTTTATCTGGTAAAAATCTATCAGTAATATATTTACTAGATAATTTTGTAGCTGCAACAATAGCTTCATCAGAAATTATCAATTTATGGTGTTCTTCATATTTAGATTTTAAACCTTTAATGATTTCGATTGTTTCGTCAATTGAAGGTTCTTCAATAATTACACATTGGAAACGTCTTTCTAAAGCAGCATCTTTTTCAATGTGTTTTCTGTATTCTTCAAGAGTTGTAGCACCAATAACTTGGATTTCACCTCTTGATAAAGCAGGTTTTAAGATGTTTGCTGCGTCAATAGCACCTTCAGCAGCACCAGCACCCATTAATGTGTGCATTTCATCAATAACTAAGATGATGTTACCTGCTTGACGAATTTCGTCCATGATTTTTTTAAGACGTTCTTCAAATTCACCTCTGTATTTAGTACCAGCAACCAAAAGACCCATGTCTAATTGGATAATTTTTTTGCCATCTAAAATATCAGGAACATCGCCGTTAACAATTCTTGTTGCTAATCCTTCTGCAACAGCAGTTTTACCAACCCCAGGTTCACCTAAAAGAACAGGGTTGTTTTTTGTACGACGTGCAAGAATTTGAATTACACGTTCAATTTCTTTTTCTCTACCAACAACAGGGTCAAGTCTTTGTTCTGCCGCTGCTAATGTTAAGTCTGTACCAAATTCATCTAAGCTTGGAGTTTTTGCCTTGCTTGTAGAAGATGATGAACTGCTACCACCTGATGAAACAGGTTGAGGTTTTGATTCGCCCAAAATTTTAATTACGTTACTTCTAATTTTGTTTAAATCAATACCAGAATTTTCTAATACTCTTGCTGCAACACCTTCACCTTCTCTAATCAAACCTAAAAGTAAGTGTTCAGTACCGATATAATTGTGACCTAATTGTCTTGCTTCATCCCAAGAAAGTTCTAAAACCCTTTTAGCTCTAGGAGTAAATGGAATTTCTACAGCAACAAAGCCAGAACCTCTACCGATAATTTTTTCAACTTCGACTCTTGCATCTTTTAAGTTTATACCCATAGATTTAAGAGTTTTAGCTGCAACACCAGTACCTTCACCTATTAGACCAAGTAAAAGTTGTTCTGTGCCTACAAAGTTATGACCTAAACGTCTTGCTTCTTCTTGAGCAAGCATGATAACTTTTATAGCTTTTTCTGTAAATCTTTCAAACATGTTTGTATCCTCATTTTATACAAGAATATTTTAATTAAAACAAAAAAAAGTTTCAAGATGTAAATATTTTTATCAAGTAGTTGACAATTAAAAATTTTTCTAATATGATAATTACACAGATAGGCTCCCATCGTCTAGAGGCCTAGGACACTTCCCTTTCACGGAGGCGACGGCGATTCGAATTCGCCTGGGAGTACCATTTTAAAAGACTTGCTACGGCAAGTCTTTTTTAGTATTTAGGGTAAACATAGTAGAGTTTAATATCCAATTTAAAAGTCAAAAAAAACATGTCATTGCGAGCGAAGCGTGGCAATCCAACAGCGTTCATGGATTGGAAATAAATTGATTACGTTCGGCAATGAGACATTTGAAATTTGAGCCCGAAAGAGTGCCGAAATATTAGGAATTTTTTTTATTTTATGCCAGATGTCATTTATTAATGCTTACCTAACTTTAATTTTTTATTACTAATTTAGTCAAATTTTTTGAATCTATATAATACTGATAAAAATCATTTATACAATAATTATTAAATTTATTAATAAGCCAACTATATTTTTGGGTAATTGCCGGTGTTTTATTTTGCTGATACAAATACATAATCCATTTTCTTATATTTTCTAATGTATTGTTACAAGTCCCAGAAAAAAGTTTAAAATGAAAAGAAAACGTTTAACAAAATGCTCAAACTATCTGTTACAAGAAATCATTTCATGTGTTCTTTTACAGTTAAATTTTTTATTAAAAAATTAATAATAAAAAAATGACTTGAAAAATTTCAAGCCATTTTTTATTTTAACATTTATTAAATACTACTACTTTCTATAATCAAATCCAGGGTCACCACCACCGGTAGTTCTAGAGAAGAAATCATCTATTTTTTCAAGAAACGTTCTTTGATCCTTTTTTGCTGGTTCTGTTAAAAGAATTGATGTTTCTTTAGTTTTTGGAATCGCTACATTTTTAAGCACTCCAAACATTCTAAACATTGCTCCTGCCATTCCGTAACATACATATCCACCAGCAAATCTTATATCCGAACCCTCTTTTTTAGGATTGCGAATATAAAAATCTATCCATTGCTCTTCACTATTAGGATTTTTCTTTGGTTCTGCCTTTTCATAAAGTTCAAGAGTATCATCTTTTGAAACCTTTTCCATTTTGTCTAAGAGTTTTTGAAACATTTTATAGTCGTCACTTTTCATACAGTTAACGAATTTTTTTAGAGTATCGTTTTCCTTTAATTTTGCTTGAAAACTTGGCTGAGCGCCACTCATTGTTGGGTTGATGTTCATTGATTTAACCTTCCTTTATATTTCTATTACTAATTACCTTCCACTTATAGTTCATTAAGTAAAATGAAGATTAAAAATTGCTAAACTCAAATATAATATCCCTCACTTCATATAGTCTCATATAGTGATTGTTGCTAAATTTTGGTGGTTTTAAAATCATATTTACATGTTGTTACAAATGACAAGGAGTTTTGTTTGTTATTGGAAAAATTATGAGACCCTGAAACAAGTTCAGAATGACACTTTTACTGTACTCCACAAGACAAGATGCTAAAACGAGTTCAGCATGACACAACATTTTACTTTGAACATTTCAAGTTCAAATAATTATTTTTTGACAAAATGCGGATAATTTTCTTCATAGAATTTATCAAACTCGTCGTTTAAAATTGCTTTTCTACAAGATTTTGCAAATCTATATTTTAATTACCGGTTTTTGCTGAGGTTTTTGAGGGGCATGTTCAGACTGTGGATAATGTTTCTATTGCTTATGACACCTACAAAACTAATCATGATGAAGTTATTATTCTAGCGCACGGTTGGTTCATGACCAAGAATTCTAATGCTTTTACTAAAATGGCAGAAGATTTTTCAAAATATTATGACGTAATCGTATTAGATTTTAGAGGGCATGGAGAAAGTTCTGGCAAATACACCTTCGGCTCAAAAGAAGTTGAAGATATAAAACCTGTAATTAATTATGCACAACGAAATTATAAAAAGATATATTTAATAGGATTTTCGCTAGGTTCTCTCATCTCTGTTGATTATTGTTCTAAAAATAACAATGTAGATAAATTAATCTTAGTAAGTGCACCAACTGATTTTGACAAAATCGAAAACAATGTACTCAGTCCAAACGCTTTTGTTCCAACTTTGAAAAAATACGAGTGGAAAAGATGGAGTTCAATTAGATTTTCTCTATCTTCTTTAAGAAAAACTAAAATAAAACCAATAAATGAAATTAAAAAAGTAAAAATTCCAACATTATTCATTGCAGGAGAAAACGACCCAATCATATACAAGTGGCACAATTCAATTCTTTTTGAAGCCTCAAATTCTACAGAGAAAAAACAAATTTTAATAAAAAAAGGAAAGCATGCTGAAGATTTATATCTTGATGCGCCTCAAACTTTTATAGATACATGCGTAAACTGGTTAAACAAAAGTTAAAAATTTGTAACTAAATGCTTGTAAAATGGGATTGTTTGTAATATCATAGACTAGTCAGAAAATACTCACGAATAAACATGATTTCCAAATAGCTTATTTTGGCTTGATTTTGGCGTGTTTTTCAAAACAGAAAAAGATAGATAGGATTATACAGTAAAAAGAAAGGTAAAATTCATGGAATTAAATGAAGAAAAAAATGAAGCTTTAGAAACAGAAGTTGTTGAAGAAGCTACAGTTGCTGAAGAATCTGATGATGAATTAGACAACGAAATGGAAGATTACGCAGATGCTGCGCAAAAAACTGCTAAAGGCGAAAGAAAAGGCAGAGGCAGAAAAAAAAGAACTGAAAATAAAGAAGAAAAAGTAGAATCTGAATGGAAAGAACAAGTAATTCAAATCCGTCGTGTAACAAAAGTTGTTAAAGGTGGTAAGAAATTAAGCTTCAGAGCAATTGTTATCGTAGGTAACAAAAAAGGTCAAGTTGGCGTAGGTTGTGCAAAAGCAGCTGAAGTTATCATCGCTATCCAAAAGGCTATCGCTGATGGACGTAAAAACTTAATCAATGTACCTATTTTCAAAACAACAATTCCTCACCCAATCACAGGTCGTTCAGGTGCAGGTGCTGTAATGTTAAGACCAGCATCTCAAGGTACAGGTATTATCGCAGGTGGTGCAGTTCGTTCAGTATTAGAACTTGCAGGTATTGAAAACATCTTGTCAAAATCTTTAGGTTCTAAATCACCTCTAAACGCTGCTAACGCAACTTTAGATGCATTACAAAGCTTGACACCATTTAGCGAAGTTGCTAAAAAACGTGGCTTAACTGTTAAAGAAATTCTTGAATAGTTAATGTGGCTTATTTATTTAGTAGTATAGAAATAATAAAATAATAAGGAAAAAATAAAGATGGCTAAAACACAAACAAAACAAATTAAAATTAAATTAGTTAAAAGTTTAATCGGTGCTTCTCAAACACAAAGAAAAGTTGTTGCATCATTAGGCTTAAAAAAATTAAATCAAGTTGTTACACACAATGAATCAAGTGTAATCCTAGGTATGGTAAACGCAGTTCCTCACCTAGTAAAAATCGTTGAAGAATAATTAAAGAAAGAAGGATAAAAAATGGCAGATACAATTACATTAGAAGATTTAAGACCTGCAGAAGGTTCAACAAAAAATTCTAAAAGAGTAGGCAGAGGTCGTTCATCTGGACACGGTAAAACATCTTGTCGTGGTCATAACGGTGAAGGTCAAAGATCTGGTAGATCATCTAAAAGAGGTTTTGAAGGTGGTCAAATGCCTGGTTACAGACAATTACCTAAATTAAAAGGTTTCAAAAACATTCTTGCTATTAAACAAGGTCAAATCAATGTTAAAGATATTGAAGCTCTTAATTTAGAAGAAATTTCATTAGAAACATTACAAGCTATTAGAAAAATTCACCCATCTTGTGAACAACTAAGAGTTTTAGGTAATGGCGAAATCTCTAAAGCTGTTACAGTTAAAGCTAGTTATGTTACACCAAGCGCTAAAGAAAAAATCGAAAAAGCAGGTGGAAAGGTTGAATTAGTATAATGCAAAACAGTAAAATGAAAATGCCAACAACAAGTGATTTGTTATCAATGTGGAACGCATCTGGATTAAAGAACAAGATTATCTTTACTTTAATCATGATTGCGGCTTTCAGATTTGGCGTTCAGTTACCTGTTTACGGTATTAACAATGAAATATTTGCTAATATTGCAGCTGGAAATAATATCATAGGTTTCCTTGATTTATTTTCAGGTGGTGCTTTAGGTAAGGTTTCAATATTCGCTTTGGGTATTGGACCTTTCATTACTGCATCTATCATTATCCAACTTCTTGCAGTTGTAATTCCATCTTTGGAAAAACTTCAAAAAGAAGAAGGTGAAGCAGGAAGAAGAAAACTTTCTCAATACACAAGATTGTTTACAGTTGTACTTGCTGCTTTTCAAGCTGTAATATTTATGGCATATATGAGCAAACTTCCTGGAGCTATTGTTCCTGGGGTTAATCATGGATTGTTCTATTTAAGTTCAATCGCTGTATTAACAGCTGGTTCGGTTTTAGTAATGTGGATTTCAGAACTTATTACTGAAAAAGGTATTGGTAACGGTGGTTCATTGATTATCTTTGTAGGTATCATTTCTGGTATTCCAATTTACGCATCAAGAACTGCTCAAATGGTAGCTAGAGATCCATCTCTAAACTTTGGTTTATTTATGCTACTATTAATTTTCTTTGTAACTCTTGTTGTAATCGTTGTTATGCAAGAAGCTATAAGAAAAGTAATCATTGTTAATCCAAAAAGACAAGTTGGGAATAAAGTTTATGGTGGAGTAAACACATTTATTCCATTCAAACTTAACCCAGGTGGGGTTATGCCAATTATCTTTGCAATCGCAATCTTATTGTTTCCTACAACAGTTTTAAGTATTGTAGGACAAGCAAATCTTCCAGCAGGTATGGCAAGAGATATCGTGTTGAAGTTAACACAAATTATGAGTCCAGACGGTATATTATATTATGTATTGTACTTTGCTTTAATAGTGTTATTAACTTTCTTCTACGCATCAATTATGCCAAATATGCAACCAAAAGATATTGCTAATAACTTGAAAAAATATGGTTCATCAATTCCTGGTATCAAACCTGGTAGACCAACAGCAGAACACCTAGATAAAATCTTGAGCAAAACAACATTTATCGGTGCTATGGCTTTAGGTATAATTGCTCTTGTTCCATCATTTGCAAGTTATGCAACTAACATTAAAACATTGCAAGGTATCGGAGCTACATCTCTAATCATCATGGTTGGGGTTGCTCTTGATTTGATAAACCAAGTGAGAACACAATTACTTGCTCGTAATTACGAATCATTCTTGAAAGAAGATAAATAATTACAGAATAGATAAAACAAAGAAAACGGCTTCAAAAAATTTTGAAGCCGTTTTTTAATGCTAAGACATTTTCCAAGGGTTAAAATTGTAGAAAATAACTGTAATAATATAGATACAAGATGTTGTCGTAGAGCTACGACAAAGGTAAAATAAATAAGTTCCCATTTAGATGAAAAAAGTTCCTTTTTATTGTAAAATAGAGAGGAATTTTTATTTTATATAGGTTAGTATGAAATACATATTTTTAACAGACGAGTTTTATGAAGATTATAAAAATTGCGCAGAAATTGAACAAAAGCGTTTTAGACCAACATCACTTAAAAAAGGAATTTGGTCTTTATCAACATACTTATTAAACAAATTTTTTATGACCTGTATATTATTTGCTAAAGTTTCATCATCAAATTTACTATTACTTTTAAAACTTTTCAAAAAAACTTGTAAATCTTCTAAGGTCGCATTTTCTGGTACGTTAGAACATCTTATTTCTGTAACATCTATACCTTTACGAGATAAATCTTCACCAACTTCTCTAATACAACTTTCTGCATAAATACGCAAATGGTCTGAATTATCTAAAATACTTGTTGCACAAGTTGATACATCAATATTATCAATAATAAAATCTCTATCTGTTTTTGATTTTGATAATTCATTTTTGCAATTAATTGCAGAATTTGCAATTTGATTGCCACAACTTGAAATAGCCAATGCCATAAAATTTATATTTCCTCTATTTACCCAAAGCTAGTTTTCATGATTATAAAAAATATTATTCAAATTTTTATCCTCTGGATAAAGGAAACCTAAAAAGCATAACCAACTCTAGTTTTCAGCAGCTTTTTGGTCTTTTTTAATAAACTCACACTGAGATTCAAGACGTTTATCTTCCATTTTATCTATAAGTTCTTGAATATCTTTAATCTTATTCAATTCAAAGCTTACTTCTGCAAGTAAAACACAGTCATTGCAAAGTCTATATTCACCATATCTGATTGAACCAGCTAAGCTTTTATATTCTCCACAAGCTGCGCAAGTAAAATATTCATCAGCGCAATCTGGATTTTCTTCTATATCATCTGCAACCATTTGTTCGCAAACTTTTTGCATTTCCTCTATAACTTCTTTTTCTGACTTCATTTATTTCTAATCCTTATTTTCAACCTTATCTAGCATTTGCTTAACAGCACTTGAAAGTCCGTCAAATATAGCTTTTGTAATAATACTATGACCAACATTTACAAATTTAACCGTTGGAATTTCTCTCACAAGTTCCATTGAGCGATAATTTATACCACCAGAAATATTAACTTCCATCCCCATAGTTCTTGCATAAACTACAGACTCTTTTAAAGTAATAAATTCAGAGGTATCAATTGGATTTTGCGCAAAAGTTTCAGAGAATTTTGTTGCATTAATTTCTACACACTTAGCACCTGCCTTATATGCAGCTGTAATCTGACCTAATTTTGGTTCTACAAAAACCCCTGCATTAATACCTTCATAAAGCAGAGGTACCAAAAATTCATTAACTTTATCCACATTTTTTTCTACGTTATAACCAATTTTTGTATCATTATATCCCATTTTTTCAGGAACAAGAAAAACCATATCAGGTTTAACTTCTATTGCGAGTTGTTGAGCTTTTTCATTCATTTCAATCATCATCATCAACGGACATTTCAAAGCTCTTTTCATTGATAAAATATCTGATTTTGTAACATTAAAATCAAACCCATCATAATATACAGAAATACCTTGAGCTCCTGCGTGTTCGCAAAGTCTTGAAGTTCGAATTAAATCAGGTTCAGCACCTCCAATTGCATTTCTTAAACTTGCTATATAATTTATATTTATGCCTAATTTCATTATTTTCCTCTTTTATTCATTTCTAAAAGAACAGTATAAGTAGGTAAAATAGTAATACTGCTACCTTCTTCAGTTTTTGTAGAAATATATTCAATTGCATCTTTTAAAGGTGTTATAACTCTAATTTTATCTTCAGGAACACCTGCATATTTCAATCTTAATGCCATATCGTTTGCTCTAATACCAGAAACAACAATATCTTTTTGAATATCTGCTAGAGCCTCAAATTCTGCATCCCATAGCCAAGAAACATCACGGCCGTCTGCATAATTATCATTTATCGCAATCAAAAGATTTGAGTCTTTGTTAACTGTTTTTAAAACCTCACTTGCACCAGTTGGGTTTTTGATAAGCTGAATTAATGTATCGTGACCATTTAGAACCGTCTTTTCTGCTCTACCAAAAATTGTTTTGTAACCTGATAGAGCCTTTTGAATACTTTCGGTATCAATACCATTTTCAAGACAAAGAGCAATTGCACCTAGAGCATTATAAGCGTTGTATAAACCTATTGAATTAAATTCGAAGTTATAAATTTTTTCTTCGTGTTTAATTTCTAAACCAATTTTATCATCATAAATTGTTGCTTTTGCACTGTATTGAGGTTGAGGTCTTGAATAACCACAATCACAATAATAATGACCTTCGTGAGCAAAGAAACGTTTATTGTATTTTAAAACATTTCCACATTTGCAATGGAATAATTCGGAAGGCGCTTTTGATGTGTACGTTTCACTAGCAAACTCAACATCTTCAAAACCAAAATATACGGTATTATGATTTGTATTAAAATTTGCAACTAGGGGATCATCTGCATTTAAAATCAATTTCAAATCAGAATTTTTATCTATTGCTTCTTGAATTTTTTTAGCTGTTGTATCAAGTTCGCCATATCTATCAAGTTGATCACGGAAAAGATTTGTCACTAAAAGATAATCGGCTTTTATAAAATCATACAACTTTGATAAATAAGCTTCATCTGATTCAAACACAGCACAATCAAATCTTTTAAAAGGTCTTATAGTTCTTGCACAAACGTTTACAATACCTGTTAACATATTTGCACCTTTTGCATTATGAACAGGAGTTTTGCCTGCATTTTCTAAGATTTGCGTAATTATACTAGACGTTGTAGTTTTGCCGTTTGTACCAGTTACAGTAATAATTTTTCCGTTAATATATTTTTGACAATCTTTCAAAAAATCAGGATAAAATTTTAAAATCATAAGACCGACAAAAGAAGTGCCAGACGAACGATTTAAGACTTTTATTGCTAAAGAAACAAGTCTTGCTAATAATAATGTTAAATAAAATTTTAAACGACTCATAAATTACACTCTTGGGTATTTATTTTTTTTGACCTTTACTCTATAATCTAATCATAATACAAAAGATGAAATATAAAAATGATTTATTTAATTTATGCAACAATCACAATTGAAATAGTTATAGCAATATTGGCGATAATAGGTATTGTTAAATTTAACAATAAGATAAACCTTATCAACGATACAATGATAGAGAATCGATATAAAATCAGTCAGTTTGCAGAAACTGTGCAAGCAGAAGTTTATCAAACTTGTGAAGCACTAAAATTTTGTGGCAAAAAGATTGTTGATAAAAAAAGAAATATAGTACACAATTTGATAAAAAATTTAATTTTAAGTATTGGATTAATGTTTTTATCAAAGAAATATAAAAAACAAGTTTTGTACATAGAACTAGCCCTAATAGCCTATGACACATATAAAAATAGTATTAAGGTATAACTTGTATAAAAATTTAAAGCATGATAATATTTAGAAAAATAAAATGAAAGTCGAGGTATAACAATGTGCAAAAAGAATGATTCATTATGTTTCGGACTTGGCTTGATGGCAGGCGTAGTAGGAGGCATCATTGCAGCTGTATTATACGCACCAAAATCAGGTGAAGAATCAAGAAAAGAAGTAAAAGAAGCAATCACAACATTTGTAGAAAATCAAGCCCCAAATGTTCAAGAAGCTAAAAAACAAGCAAGTGAAGCTTTAGACATATTCAAATATAAAATTGAACAAGTTTACCAAAGAATTAATAACTCTTTGAAAAACAGAAAAATGAAAAAAGCAAAAGAACTTGAAGGTTTAAATTACGATTTTACAATGTAGTAAAGGAAAACAAAAATAGATGTCAGAAACAGCTTTAAATAACGGTCTAACATTTTTAGTATATACAACAGGTATCGTCTTAATTCTAGTAAGCGTATTTTTGATAAAACTTTTAATAGATTTATCAAGATTTACAAAGAATTTAGACTCAACACTTGATATGGTAAAAACAGAATTAGAACCAACAATACAGGAAATCAAAGCGTCATTGAAATCAATAAACGCATTTGTAAAATCAGCAGACCAAAGAGTAGACTCATTCAAAAGAGCATTTGCTGATTCGTTCGGATTTGGCGTAAGTGCCGTATCAAAGTTAAAGAACGCATCAGGAGCATTAATATCAGGAGCAGTAAAAGGTTTCACAACCGTTTACAAAATGTTCTCTAAATAAAAGAAAGGAAATTAAACTATGTCAGTAGGTAAATTTTTAGGTGGATTTGTAGTAGGCGCAGCATTAGGCGCAGTAGCAGGCTTGTTATTAGCACCAAAATCAGGCGCTGAAACAAGAGAAATGCTTTCAGACACAGCAAAAGATGTAATGGAAAAAACAGATAAAACTGTAAAAGAAATTCAATCAAAAGCAGAAGAAATCGTATCTGATATGCAACAAAAAGGCGATGCTATTATGGGTAAAATCCAAGATATGATTAACTCAAAAAAAGAAGAAATGAGCAATAATCAATAATAGCAAATACAATATTTTAATTGTAAAAAGTAGGCTTTATGCCTACTTTTTTTTATATAAAATGCTTGCCCAGAAAAAATGTTTAAGATAAAATAAAAACAAGATTTATAGATGAAACAAAAGGCTGCATTTATAAAGACGTTAAAACAGCCAAGAAAGAGGAAAAAATGGTAGAATCAAAGAAAACTCAACTAGAAGTTGGTGGAAAAATTATTGAAGTTGAAACTGGCAAATACGCTAATTCAGCTACTTCTTCAGTAACCGTTAGATGTGGTGATACAATGTTATTCGTACATTGTTGCGTTAGCAAAGAACCTAGAGTTGGTATTGATTTCTTCCCATTGTTAATTGACTACGAAGAAAGAATGTCATCAATCGGAAGAATTCCAGGTGGATATAACAGAAGCGAAGGTAAAGCATCTGATAAAGCTATCTTAGTTTCAAGACTTATCGATAGACCAATCAGACCTTTGTTCCCTAAAGGATACAGAAATGATATCCAAATCGTAGCTCAATTATTTAGCTACGACCAAGAAAACCAACCTGATACGTTAGCTATGTTAGGTGCATCTTATGCCCTAATGTTATCAGGCGCTCCATTTGAAGGTCCTATCGGGGCTGTTAGAGTTGGTAGAGATGAAAACGGCAACATGATTGCTAACCCTACTCACCAACAAGCTGAAAAATCAGACTTAGACATCGTTGTGGCAGGTACTCACGATTCTGTAATCATGGTTGAGGCTGGTTGCAAATTCGTTACAGAAGACGACATTATGAACGCTGTTGAATTTGCTCAAGTTGAAATCAGAAAACAATGCGAAGCTCAAGTAGCATTTGCTCAAGAATGTGGCGTTGTTAAAGAAGAATTCGTAAACCCTTACGATACAACAGAAATTAAAAATATTATTCAAGAAGTTGCAGGCGATATGATTCATGACGCTTACCACAACTTCGACAGAACTTACAGACAAAATAAATTAGAAGAAGCTAAAAAATTAGTTAAAGAAAGAATTGAAGCATTACCTGAAGATCACCCAATCCACATTATGATTGAAGAAACAGGTATCGACTTTGTAGCAGAAGAATTCAAAGCTGCAGAAAAGAAAGTAATGCGTGCAATGATTGTTAACGAAGGCGTTAGAGCTGACGGAAGAAACCCTCACGAAGTTCGTCCAATCTGGTGCGAAGTTGGCGTTATTCCAAGAGCTCACGGTTCAGCTGTCTTCACAAGAGGTCAAACTCAAGTATTATCAGTAGCTACATTAGCTGGTCCTGGTATGAAACAAGAACTTGACGGTGTTGACCCACAAACAGAAAAAACTTACATGCACAAATACATCTTCCCAGGATTCTCAGTTGGTGAAGTAAAAGCATTAAGAGGTCCAGGTAGACGTGAAGTTGGTCACGGTAACTTAGCTGAAAGAGCTAACGTTCCTGCACTTCCTAGCCAAGAAGAATTTGGTTACACAATCAGAGTAACTTCTGACGTATTAGAATCAAATGGTTCAACTTCAATGGCTTCAACTTGTGGTTCTTCAATGGCATTGATGAACGCAGGTGTTCCTGTTAAATGTATGATTGGTGGTGTTGCAATGGGTATGATTACAGAACCTGACCACGAACCAGTTGTACTAACAGATATTCAAGGTATTGAAGACTTCTTAGGTGATATGGACTTCAAAGTTACTGGTAACGACGAAGCTATCACAGCTCTTCAAATGGATATGAAAGCTAAAGGTATTTCAAACGATACTTTGAGAAGAGCTTTACAACAGGCTAAAGAAGGTAGATTACATATCTTAAGCAAAATGAGAGAAGCAATCACAGAACCAGCTAAAGAAATGTCACCATACGCACCAAGCATTACAACATTAACTATTCCACAATCAGACATTGGAACAGTAATTGGACCTGGTGGTAAACAAATCAGAGCTATCATTGATGCTTCAGGCGCTGAAATCGATATTCAAGATACAGGTGTTGTTACAATCACTTCTAACGACCAAGAAGGTGCTAAAATCGCAATCAAAATGATTAAAGATTTAACTTTCAAACCTGAAGAAGGCATGATTTTAAAAGGAAAAGTTGTAAGAATTATTCCTATCGGCGCTTTTGTTGAATTAGGTGGTGGCAAAGATGGTATGATTCACATTTCTCAAATTTGCAAAGAAAGAATCGAAACTATCGAACCTCACGTAAATATCGGTGACGAAGTTATAGTTAAAATCATTAAAATTGATGACAGAGGCAGAGTTAACCTAACATTAAAAGGTGTAACTGATGAAGAAAAAGCTAAATTTGAAGCTGAAAATAATTAATTTTAATAATTAATCAAAAAGAGGCGATTTGACAAATGTCAAATCGCCTCTTTTATATTCTGAAGTTATAAAATGTACAAAATAAAAAGCCTTGAATTTCTCAAGGCTTTTTGTATTAATAAACTAATTTTCCATATTAAGCTTTTTGAGCTAACAAGTTTTGAGCTTGCATAATTTTTGAACTTAATGTTGTCATTTGTTGTTGACAAGTTTGTTGAGTTAAAGAAGCTTGGTCAATTGTGTCTTTAAATTTGTCTGATTCAGCTTGTTTTTCAGAAAGTGTTGTAATGATATCTTCTAAAGCACCTCTTAAACCTGTTAATTCTTCGCTTTGAGGATTTGCTTTGATAGCTTCTTGTTCAGCTCTTGCTTCTGCGTTAGCTGCGATTTTAGCAGTTGCTGTTTTTTGTACAGAGCCATCAGAGCCTTCTTCTTGTTCTTTTAAAGCATTAAATGCATCTTGTAATTTTTCTTTTTGAGCTTTTGCAGCATCAATAGCTTTTTGAGCAGCATTTCTAGTTTCTGTATCAGGAACTTGTTGAGTTACGACGTTACCCATTGCATCAGTGCTTTGAACAGTTTTCATAGCTTGTAACTTTGGTGTAGCGTCAGAAATAATTTTATCTTGAGCACTTAAATCTGTTTTTAATTTTGCTTGAGCGTCTGATACTTTCTTTTGGCTCTTAGAAATGATATCTTTTTGAGATTTATCATCTTCATCTAATTCACCAATTTTTTTATCAGCTTCATCAATGATTGCTTGTTTTGCATCGTCAACTGCTTTTTGTTGAGAAGTTTGAGTTGATTTTAATTCTTTGATTTCAGCATCAACTGCTTCTTTTTGAGTTTTTGCACTGTTAATAACTGATGTTTGTTCAGCATATTTTGAAGCTAATTTACTTCTATCTGTTTGAGCTGTTGAAAGTTCTTGATTTAAGTTTGCAGTAGCTTTTTCATTACCACCTTTTTTGTCAAACTTAGCAATAGCTTTATCTAAATCATTAGAAATACCTAAATCACGGATAGTTTCGTTAACTGCATTTTGCATAACAGTTTGTTTTGTTGCTGCACTTAGAGCAGGAGTAGTGCTTTGTTGTTGTACTGAAGCATTACCTTTTTGGTTAGTATTTGAAGTTGTACCAAAAATGTTATTACCTGAATTAGAACTAAAGTTTGCGCCAAATAAGTTACCTAAAGTATTTGCAACTTGACCAATAGTTTGAATAGTAGTAACAGTTTTAATAGCTTTTACAGCTTTTTTATAATCATCATTAAATACTGAACTAGATTCAGCAAATGATAATTGTAAATTACCAGATGAAGAAGTAGTGTCTGACTTGTTAGAGTTCCAAACACTGTTAACTGTAGCTGTTTCTAAAGCTGAGTCTACAACTGATTGCTTAACAGCAACGCTCTTATCTGTTATTCCTAAATCTTTTGCTAATTTATGGTATTTTTGGATTGAATCAAATGCCATATTTTACTCCACGTAACTAAATACATTCTACATTACACATATATATAAAGTATTTTTATGGAGGTCGATTTCAGCAAAACCCTTGCCACATCATGGTTTAAAAGGGGTTACAACCCTGTAATAGCTTAGACATGAACAAAAAAGTAAATTTTACAAAAGTTTACAAAAAAGTAACATATTTGTGTACTTTTATTAAGCAAACGCAATTATATTCATGTTTCCCTGTTCTCATATAAAATATTTTTTTTATAAAAAATTGCTAAAATCTTTATCAATTATTAAGAAATATTACAAAGATAAAACAAGAATTTTGACTTTCAAAAAATGATTATTAAAAAGAATGTGTAACGGAGTTTAACAAAGGAGAAAAGAGTTTATGACATTTATCAACCCAATTATGAGCTATTCTCAAGGAATTTATGGTGGCATCAAAACAAACAAGAAAGATGAAAACACAGCCGACAGCAAAAATTCAACAAACCTTAAAGAGAATATGTCTCTAACAGAACCAAAAAGACAAGTAAGTGCAGATGAAATCTTCCAATACATGTCTTCATCATACGCCCAAGTAAAACCATCAAAAGACGTTAAAGTATCTAAATACGTTTCAAGCGAAAGTCAAGACAGAATCCAACGAACAGTAAATCAATTTAACAGCTTATTCAACAAAACATTGAATATTATTAGAAACGAATTTGGTGACATCTTATCTGACGACGCTATGAATACTTTAACACTACAATTATTGACGTAAGCCAATATATATAGTCATAAATTCACATTTACTCCAATCTTAGCCGAGCAAAAGCTCGGCTTTTATTTTTGATAAAAAGAATGTGGGCTTTGCCAAAGGCAAAGCCCACTCAAATAAAAAGGCGATTTTGATTTTATCAAAATCGCCTTTTTACCTTCTAAAGTTCAAAACCAATTAATACAATGAAATAATTTTATTAATACCTTCTTGAGCAAGATTAAATATTTCATCCATTTGTTGTTTTGTCAAAGTATGACCTTCAGCAGTTGTTTGGAATTCAACTATGTTACCACTTTTTGTAAGTACAATATTGGAATCAACATCTGCGTGAGAATCTTCTTCGTATTCAAGGTCTAATCTAATTTCGCCATCAACAATCCCTGCTGAAACTGCTGCTAGAGGTTCTTTGATTGGATTTTCTTGAAGCGTACCGTTTTCTAAAAGTTTTTTAATAGCGTCTTGCATAGCGACAAAACCACCACAAATACTTGCACATCTTGTGCCACCATCTGCTTGAATAACATCAGCATCAATTGTTATTGTAACATCAGTCATTTTTTCTAAATCTACACAAGCTCTTAAACTTCTACCAATTAATCTTTGGATTTCGTGAGTTCTGCCAGAAACCTTTGAACGTTCTCTAGCGACTCTAGTATTTGTTGATGCAGGAAGAAGAGAGTATTCGGCAGTTACCCAACCTCTTTTATCTTCTTTATCCATCCATTTTGGTTTACCAACTTCAACTGATGCAGTTGTAATAACTTTAGTATCGCCAAATTCAACTAAAACTGAACCTAGCGCGTTTTTAGTATAATTGTGAGTAAATTTAACCTCTCTCAATTCATTGTTTTTTCTGTTTTTTCTCATAATTTATTCCTTTTCCCATGTATATATTTGACCACAGTATTTGCAAACAGCGTGTTCATTCATAAAAGTTAAATCTGGAATGAATGTATAATCACCCACTGTTATTTCTATTTTATTGTCTTCGTTGTAAAACATAGAATATGTTTTTTCTTTGTCATAATTTTTTGAAAACATTAACTCAAATTTATCAACGTGATTACAATTTTTACATCTGAACATCTAATTTACTTTTCTTCTTAAATTTTGCTAAATATTTTTTGTTTAAATCTTTGTACATTAGATAACAAGCTAAACTTCTAATTGGAAGAAGATACGCTGATACTATCCAACCTATCACGGCAAGTACAATAATTTTTGATAAATCTAAAATTGATAAAGGAGCTTGATTTAGGGTTGTCAAAAGCTCATTGAACTTATCCAAATACATTTGAGTATGAAGAGCAACAATATTTTGAATTAAATTTGAGAATAAAGTAACAACACCTGTTAGAGAACAAATTAATCTAATTATTTCAGGAATAATAAAATAAGTAAGAGTTGAAACCAAAAGTAAAACTACTAATGTTTCAAAATATTTTTGCTTAACAAGGATAAAACTTTTGTGAAAACACATAAAAATATTTTTTTCAGGCTCAAGAGTAAAAACTTGGAACACAAGGGCGAAAAATACAAAAATCAAACCACTTGCAATCCAAAGCAACGGACAACTTGAAAAGAAAATGAATATACTATAAATTATCCATAAACCTGCAAATGCGAACTTTCTATGATTAATAACAAGAGTATGAGCTTCAAAATCATAAAGCTTACCTGATTTTGTCATATTATCAGCCATAGAATTTATTGCCCCATACGCAACAAGATACTCCCAAAACGCTCTAAGCATAAGAATTAACCCAGGGAGCATTAAAAGAATTGCAGTAACTAAAATCGCTATAGGATTGTTGTATAGGGGGATGTATTGTTGAATAACGTCTAAATTAACGATAAAATGATAATTTAAGACAAACGTAATAACCATACCTGCAACTTGACCTATGATAGGAAAAGTAAGGTATGAAAAGAACGCTCTTACGTGTTTCATATATAAGTTTAGTGTTGAATAAAATATATCAAATGCTTTAAATTTTTGCTTTGCCATAAATTTTCTCTCTTGTTGAGTTAATTTTATCATAAACGCAAGAATTTGTGAGTATAAAATAGAAATATAAGACATTTCCCCTCGCCCACTTGTGGGAGAGTGGATTGTTGCCAGAGAGCGAAGTGCTTTTGCGAAGCAAAACACGTAGACTCGTTTAACGGCAAGAAGCAAGCAGGGTTAGGGTGAGGGTCTTATATCAACTGCAACGCAATTAATGGTGTCTGATTAATAGTAGTCAAAAAATATTACCGTAAATTAATCGACCAAAATTTCGGTTTCGTTTTTGTACGTAACATAACCCAAATTTGATGCAGGAGGTTTTTTAAGGTTTTTTCTAAATGTATAAATAACTCCTGCTTTTGAAGTCAATTTTGCCTTAGAATACTGTTTGGCAAGTTTTGCACAATGTAAAACAACTTCGTCTTCTATTTCTTTTTTCAAAGGATTTTTTAGCAAAACATGAGAGCCTGCGCAATCCTTTGTATGAAACCACAAGTCATCTTTGTCAGACAATTTTGAAACTATTAAATCATTTTGTTTATTACTTCTTCCGATTAAAATTCTATATCCTTTAAATTTTTCTTCCAAAATTACACTCTCTTGTTTTGGAGTTTTTTCTTCTTTGATTTCTTCTGAAATATCTTTCAAAAGATCCATAGACTCAGCTTCTTCTATAGAAAATAAAATTTCTTCAAGATATTTCACGTCGGCTAAAGTTTTTTCTTTTAATTCTTGAAGTTTTAACGAAGAATTTTTTGACTTATTATAAAGTTTATAAAATTTATTCGCATTATCCTTTATAGATTTTGTTTCAACAAGAGGAATTTCTACCTCCTCGTTTGTATTCCAATCAAGAAGTTTTGCAGATTTTGAATAATCAGTTAAATTATGAAGATTTGCCATAAGTAAATCCCCATAAAGTCTATAAGTCTTTGATTTTTCTTCTTTCTTCAATTGTTTTTCAATCTTTTCTAGTGTTCCAACTTGTTTTTTATATTTTGGATAAACAGTAGAATAAAGATTGTGTTTCATTGATTTTGTTAAAATTTTCAATTGATGATATGTAAAATAATCATCAATCATCTCATTTACGGAAGATTTCAAAATAGGATTTTTAATAAGTTTTGAATACAAAGAATATTCATTCATATCTCCACTCACAGCTGGAGTAAGATTTTTTAAGCTCACAAAATCTTGGATTTCAGGTAAAGAATACCCCTTAACTTGTTCTTCAAAAGCTTTTGAAATACCATAAAAATTTTCATTTAGATTTTCAATTTCACCATTATAATTCAAAATATCAGTCTTAAATTGTTTTGGTGGATATACATAAGGTAAAAGTCCTGCCATTTCACGTGCACGGCTCTTTTCTTCACCAACATTATGACAACATCCAATTATCATATTTGAATCGTGATTATAAAGAACAATGTTTGAATATTTGCCCATAAGTTCTACAGCAAGGCATAAATAAATCTTGTCACCTAATTCGTTATAAGATTCAATAAATATTTCAAAAATACGTTCATATTCTGGAACATTAACTTTTGCAATTTTACCGTTTTCAATGTATTTACGTAACAACATACAAAACATTGTCGGTTGTTTTGGTATTTCAAGATTTAGTTTTGCTTCATTTTCTTTTGATTTAAAACAAATATGATAAAATTGTGGGTTAATGTTTATATAAAATTTTCTTGTTTCACCCAAGCCACGCAAATAAAATATCAAATCTTTTCTTGAAGGTGACTGAATTTTTTGAATACGTGAATTTTCAAAAAACTCTTTATTTTCTTCAAAAAAAGCTTTTAAGGCTAGGTAATCAAATGTAATCATTTTAACCTCTTAAGTGACTTGCACCTTTTAAGTAAACAAATTCTGGGACAAAATCTTCATTAACATTAACCACAACAAGAACTCTCAAGCACATTTTTAATGAATTTGGTACATCAAGTTCGTGATAACACATCATAGCAACATTATCCCATCCAAAATCTTTACGTGCAAATTTTGCAGGAAACGCAGCATTCAAGTCATCAGTAAGAGTAAAAATTGCGTGAGAAATAATTGAAGGTTCTAATTTGTTTTTAAAAGATAATTCTTTTAAAAGTTCTAAAGTAGCCTCTTTTAAAGCCTCTTCTGTATTTGCTTCAACTGTAATCGCACCTCTTATACCTTTTGTAGTCATTATTTCTTTAAACCTCTATACCAATCTGCTGCTGACATAACGCCTTTTCCTTCTGGTTTAACTTTACTTATCAACAAAGCATTTTCACCACAAGCAATTTCTAAGCCATTTTTATTTGCATCAATAAATTCGCCTGCTTTTGCAGATTTGTCAATTACTTTACTATCTAAAACTTTTATAAGTTTACCTTGATGTTCAAAATATGCACAAGGTGAGTTATAAACACCTCTAATCAAGTTATGAATTTCTTTTGCAGGTTTTGACCAATCAATTTTACATTCTTCTTTTGTAATTTTTTTAGCAATGCAAACACCGTCTTCAGGTTGTTTTACAGGTTTTAGAGAACCATTATAAAGCCCTTTTAGAGTTTTGTCTAATAATTCTGGTGAAGAATCAGAAATTTCTACAGCCAAATCTTCACAATTCATATCATCTGTAAGTTTGATAGGATGCTTTATACAAATATCACCACAATCAAGCCCTAATTCTGTAATCATTGTACAAATACCAGTTTCTTCATCACCATTGATAATAGCTCGTTGAATAGGGTTTGCACCTCTATAACGAGGAAGCAACGATGCGTGAAGATTGATTGTTTCAAATTTTGGAATATCCAAAACTTCCTCTGATAAAATTTGACCAAATGCAAATGTTACAAAGAAATCAGGATTTAGTTTTTTAATTTCTTCTTGTATTTCAGGTTCTTTTCTGATTGAAATTGGTTGAAACACAGGAATATTATGTTCTAGTGCAACTTCCTTAACTGGGGAAGGTGTCAACTTATGACCTCTTCCTTTTGGTCTATCAGGTTGAGTTACAACGCCAAGGACTTCAAAATCTTCTGAATTGATAAAATATTCCAAAGATTTTACAGCAATTTGTGGTGTTCCAAAATATACTAAACTAATTTTCTTCTGATTCTGCATTATTAATTTGTTCCTCTAATTCTTTTTCATCAAGAAGTTTATCTTCTTCTACAGGTGGAAGATTGTGTTCTTCTAAAACAGCATCTGCTTCAAATCTATTCATTGAATGGTCAATAAATAAAATTCCATCAAGATGATCAAATTCGTGCTGAATACATCTTGCAAGAAGTGTGCCGTCTTTTGCTTCTAAAACAAAAGATTTACCTTTTCTATCCATAGCTTTAATCATAACATTTGCATATCTTTTTACATCAGTAAAAGCTTCTGGAAAACTTAAACAACCTTCGTGGCTTCTGCAAGCACCAGATTTTTTAATAATTTTAGGATTAATAAATACAATCGGATTTAAAGGTTCGTCACCTGTTGAAACATCAACAACAAAAACTCTTTGGTTAACACCAATTTGAGGAGCTGCTAAACCAACACCGTTTTGTGCATACATCGTATCCATTAAGTCATTTACTAATTCTTGAACCTTTTTTGATACCTTGTGAACTTCTTTTGATGGAGTTCTAAGGATAGGATCACCATATCTTAATACTTTTTTTATTGCCATAAAAACCTCTTTTTCTTGATTATAACACATAAAGAAATACTTATGTAAACAAATGTAACAAAAATTACACATGCTGAAATTCGAAGAAACAAAAATACTTTATATAGGAGTAAGAGGCAAGTAACAGAGAGGATGTATTTTTATTATTGTAGGCTAATAGTTTAATAGTCTAGATAATAGCAAAGGTTTTAAACACACACACTAACCTACCACACACACACTAACCTTCTACACACGAGGAATTCGAAACAAAATTCCAGACCCTTTTTTTAAAAGGGTTTTTTTTTGCGCAAAATTATAGTATCATTAACAGAGAATACAAATGATGTAGGTGGTTATGAATAAAATAAAAATAGGCTTAATTGGATTGGGCACAGTCGCAAGTGGTGTGTATAAGACATTACAAAGTTTTGACAATATTGAAATTGTAAAAATTGCAGTTAGAGATATCAATAAAGACCGTAATATTGAAGGTTTAGATAAAAGTATTCTTACTTTAGATGCCAACGAAATTGTTAACGACGAAAGCATTCAAATTGTTGTTGAATTAATCGGTGGAGTTGAACCTGCTATGACATTAATTAAAACAGCTATAAATAACGGCAAACACGTTGTTACAGCTAACAAAGAATTATTAGCAAAACATGGTGAAGAATTATTTGACCTTGCAGCTAAAAACAACCGTGTAATTCTTTATGAAGGCGCTATAGCTGGGGGTATTCCAATCATTATGCCTATTAAAACAATTTTAGCAGCAAATAAAATTAATAAAATCGAAGCTATTTTAAATGGCACAACAAACTACATTTTAACAAAAATGGATGTTGATAAATCAAGTTATGATGATGTTCTAAAAGAGGCTCAAAAACTTGGTTATGCAGAAGCAGACCCAACTTCTGATGTTGAGGGCTTTGATGCTGCATATAAATTAGCAACTTTAGCGACAATTTCATTTAATAAAAGAATTAAAATTGAAGATGTTTACAGAGAGGGCATAAGCAAAGTTAGAGCAGAAGATATAGATTATGCGAACGAATTAGGCTATAAAATCAAACTTATTGCTCATGCCGAAATGCTTGATGAAGAAAATGCAGACGTTAGAGTTCATCCAATGTTTGTAAGCAAAAACACAACACTTGCTCATATTGATTTTGTTACTAACGCAGTTACAATAAATGGTTTCCCAATCGGACAAGTTACTTTGTCAGGTCCTGGGGCAGGCGAATTTCCTACAGCAAGCTCTGTTGCAGGTGACATAATTGTACTTTCTAACGAAATTGGAACAACCGATTATATCTTACCAATGATGAGATGCAAACATGGTTCTGTGGCAAATGTTGTAAATATCAAAGACACAACAAACAAATATTATTTATCAGTAAAAGTTAGCAACAAAGCTGGTGTTATTGGTAAATTAGGTCTTGTATTTGCAGAAAACGGCATAAGCTTAGCAAGTTTGTTGCAAAAAGGTGTATCTGAAGATAATACAGCAACAATCGTTATTATCACTGAACTTTGCAAAGAAAAAGATGTATTAAAAGCAATCGAAGATTTAGAAAAAGAAGGTTGCATAAGTAAATTAAATAGTATGATAAGGGTGGCAAAAGATGATGTATAAAGGTTTAATTGACAAATACAGAAAATATCTTCCAGTTAGCGATACAACTGAAATCGTTACATTGAACGAAGGTAATACTCCATTAATTAAAGCTGACAATTTGGCAAAATCAATTGGAGTAAAAGCAGAAGTATATTTAAAATTTGAAGGCGCAAATCCTACAGGTAGTTTTAAAGACCGTGGTATGACAATGGCTGTTACAAAAGCAAAAGAATCAGGTTCTAACGCCATTATTTGTGCATCAACTGGTAATACAAGCGCTGCAGCAGCAGCTTACGGTGCTAAAGCAGGTTTAAAAACTTATGTATTAATTCCTGATGGATACATCGCTCTTGGTAAACTTTCTCAAGCAATGATGTATGGTGCTGAAATTATTGCTATCAAGGGTAACTTTGATGAAGCTTTAGAATTTGTAAGAAAAATTTCTGATAATTACCCAATTACATTAGTAAATTCTGTTAACCCATACAGAATTGAAGGTCAAAAAACTGGTGCATTCGAAATTGTTGATGCTTTAGGTGATGCTCCAGATTATCACTTCATCCCAGTTGGAAACGCTGGTAACATTACAGCATACTGGAAAGGTTATGAAGAATATTTTGCAGAAAAAATCTCAACAAAATTACCAAAAATGATGGGCTATGAAGCAGAAGGTGCAGCAGCAATCGTTCGTGGCGAAAGAATTATGAAACCTGAAACAATTGCAACAGCAATCAGAATTGGTAATCCTGCAAGCTGGAAACGAGCAGAAAACGCAAGAGATAAATCTGGTGGTAAAATTGGTTGCGTAAACGACGAAAAAATCGTTGAAGCATATAAATTAATTGCTTCAACAGAAGGTATTTTATGCGAACCAGCAAGCGCAGCTTCAGTTGCAGGCTTAATTCAAGCTAACCAAGAAGGACTTGTTGAAGAAGGTTCTAAATGCGTATGTATCTTAACTGGTAATGGTCTAAAAGATCCTGATAGTGCAATTAAGTATTCAGCTACAGAAGTCGCAAAAACAGGCGCAGATATGGACGAAATCTTAAAAGTAATGAATTTAAAATAATTTAAATTCAAAACGATAATTTAATTAAACAGAGGCGAAATT
This sequence comes from uncultured Candidatus Melainabacteria bacterium, assembly GCA_934693165.1. Classification (GTDB taxonomy): domain Bacteria; phylum Cyanobacteriota; class Vampirovibrionia; order Gastranaerophilales; family Gastranaerophilaceae; genus UBA791. The sequence continues at coordinate 40,705 of CAKUUX010000007.1, read as the reverse complement.
TCAGAATGAAATTTCGCCTCTGTTATTTATCAAACAATCATATTTTTTGAATTAGTTCGCTATAGTTCGCAATGACGTTTTAAAGTAATCAAAACATCGTCACCAATTTGCTCAACTAATTGAGTTTTATATTCAACGCAACCACTAATCTTTTGAACATTTCTACCTGCAAAAGCTGATTTACCTGTATTATCTGCAAGAATTTTTGGAGCAATGAATTGATAAATTTTATCAACAATTCCTAAATCAATAATTGAACCATTAAAATTTCCACCTGCTTCCACAAAAATGCTCATAATTTTCTTTTCAAAAAGGATTTTTAACAGAGATGTTATATCAATTTGACCATTTATAGTTGGGCAAGGAATATACTCAAGATTTGGTAAGTTTTCAGATGGAGTAAGCGTTTCGTCGTGTACAATAAAAATTTTTCCTGTTTTAAAGAAATTCATATTTGTTGGAACTTTTAAAGTTCTATCAATAAGAATTTTTTGCTTATTATTGAAATTTGGATTGTCGGCAAGGACAGTGTTTGATGTTGTTAAAATTGCATCATAAATTTCTCTTAATCCGTGACCTTTATCTCTTGATAGAGAAGAAGTTATCCATTTTGAATCGCCTGTTCTTGTTGAAATTTTTCCATCAAGAGTTGTTGCAGTTTTTAGAGCAACAAATGGTCTTTTTAAAGTCATATTCGTAACAAAAACTTCATTTAGAGCCTTTGCTTCTTCTTCCAAAACACCACTTAGTACTTCAATTCCATTTTCTTCTAGTTTTTGTACACTTGAAACAATAGGATTTGGATCTTTCATTGCAAAAACGACTTTTTTTAGCTTTCGTTCAATAATCAAATCAACGCAAGGTGGAGTTTTACCATAGTGTGAGCAAGGTTCAAGACTTACAATAATTGTGCCATCTTCTTCTTCTCCGTTTTTTAATTTTAAAAGTGCATCACGTTCTGCATGGTTTTCACCATATTTTGCGTGATAACCTGTAGAAATTTCTTTGCCGTTCTTATCAAGAACAACACAACCTACCATTGGATTTGGAGAAGTTTTTCCAAGTCCTTGTTTTGCAAGTTCAAAACATTTTTTCATATATTCTTCGTACATAATTGTATTTTAACTAAAAATATGTTAAATTTAAACAAAATATTTAAGGAGATATTATGGCATTTGATTTAAAATACTTAGGGCATAGTGCATTTGAGATTAACAACAACGGAAACTGTATATTAATTGACCCATTTTTATTAGCATATCCAAATTATGACTGGAAAAGCTTAAATATTACAGACATTTTTGTAACACACGGGCACTCTGATCATTTAGGCTCAGCCATTGAAATTGCAAAAACTAAAGGAGCAAAAATAACAGCAGTATTTGAATTAGCGAATTATTGCCTTGAAAAAGGCGCATATATCAACCCTGTAGGTTTAGGTGGTTGGGTAAATTATGATTGGGGTAGAGCAATCTTTTTACCAGCTTTCCACTCATCTTCAACCCCTGATGGTCAATATGCAGGCTGTCCTTGCAGTATTTTATTTGATATAAATGGCGTTAAAATTTTCCATGCAGGTGATACTTGCTTAAATCAAGAATTAAAAATTATAAAAGATATGAACAAACCTGATATAGCAATTTTACCAATTGGTGGTCATTTCACAATGGATGTAAATTCTGCAGCGCTTGCAGCTGAATGGATTGGCGCAGAAGTTATTATACCAATGCACTACAATACATTCCCTTATATCAGAGCAGACGTTAATAGATTTAAGGACTTGATTGAAGACAAGGGTAAACAATGCACAGTTATGGAAGTTAGCGAAGTCGCTCACTTCTAGTTTGAAAATTTGTGCTAATTGTTTGATTAGATTCGTTAAATAAAACTATGCCAAGATTTTTAGAAGGCTCTTTGACTAATTTGTAGAAATCTTTTACAAGGACAAGTTGTGTACTTATGCAAGAGCCCTCTTTGCGTTTTAGATATTCTTCAAGTTGCTCATTGCCTTTTATATATTTGGGAACTTTTACGAAAAGATTAAAATCTTTTTTACGTCTACGAATCTCACGATTAATAAAACCAAAAATCAAACTATAATCGACGTTATATCCTTCTTGAACATTAACTGTTGCCGTATAGTTTATATTGTCATAAGTTGTTATTGAAAAATATGCTAAAGGAACTTTTGCAGAAATATCTTCCATAACGTATCTAAAAGTATAGCTACTTGAAAATCCGTAAAAAATTTCTTCTTTAAATTCTTCTTTATTTTTTAACAATGATGGTCTGAAATGATTTATTACAGAGGAGTTATACATTTCACAAATTTTTTCAGAATCTGCATTTTTAAATGGTCTAAAAATAATAGATTCTGTTCTATTGATACGATGAGCTTTTTTAGGAATTTTGTATAAAAGTTCACAAGAGCATTGTCTAAAACCACAACCTGTTGTGAAAAGTTTTAGCAATTCATCATGACTATCATCAATAGATACAAGGAATGTTTCAGCGCCTTTTGCTCCGTATTTTGTAATTATAAAATCAATTAATTGTTTTCCAACTTCATAATAATCTTGTTCAAATAAAAGACGTGTAATTGTCAATTTATAAGGATTTCCACGAGTTGGTTTTACAGTAATAACTCCATGCAAAGTATCATCAACTTCCAACACGTATGACTCAGGAAGGACTTTAAATTTTAATGGCAAAAATTGATGAAAAATAGAACAAGAATTTTCCATAAGCTTTCTAATAAATTTTTCAGCCTCATCTTCACCAAGAAAAGCTATCATTTTCTTAATTTTTGATGCATCTAAAATAGAAAGTCTTCTAATAATTGTCATATCTAATTATATATTTTTTTTATGTTAAAATCAACTTATGAAAATTGCAGTTGTTGAAAATCACAAAAACATAATTAAAGAAGTTGAAGACATAAAATTAGACGGCAGAAAAGGCGCAATTGTTCAAGTTTACGGTTGTGGTCTTTGTGGTTCAGATATTGTAAAACTTCGAACTGGTGTAGCAAAAGATGGTACAGTTTTAGGTCACGAAATTGTTGGCAAAATTGTTGAAATCAATACAGATACAGATTTTAAAAATGGTGATAGAATAGTTTCTTCTCATCACATTCCTTGTTTTGAATGTGATTTTTGTAAAAATGGTCACTATTCTATGTGCAAACATTTCAAATCAACAAACATCTTCCCTGGAGGATTTAGCGAATATATTTATCTTTCAGAAGAACATCTTAAAAATGTTGCATATCCATTACCTGATGATATGACTTTTGAAGAAATATCTTTTTATGAACCTCTAGGATGCATAGTTAGAGCCGTAAAAAGGGCAGAATTAAATAAAAATTCTACAGTTTTGGTAATTGGCCTTGGCTCAATTGGTTTTCTTTCAGGACAAGCATTTAATGCAATTTATAACTGTAAAACTTATGGTTGTGATTTAATTCAAGATAGAATTGATTTGGCAAACAAGGTTGATATAGAAGCTTTTAACTCAAAAGATTTTTCAGAGGCAGAAAAATATATTAAAGATAAAACAAACGGAATGGGTGTTGATGCGGTATTTATGACATCAGGTGCAGATGCAACAATTAATCTTGCTCTAAAATGTGTTAGAAGTGGAGGTAAAATTGTAGTTTTTGCAAGCACACCTAAAAATTTTGGCTACGCAAACAATGAAATTTACTACCGTGAATTGACTGTTTTTGGAAGCTACTCACCTGCTCCAATCGATTTAAAAACTTCTTACGAGCTTTTGACTTCTCGTAAAGTAAAAGTTAAGGGAATTTCCACAGATTACAATTTAGAAAATATCCAACAGGCTTTTGACGACACAATTAATAACAAAATTTTTAAAGCATATATTAAAATAAAGGAATAAAATGAAAGCTATACAATTTTACGCACCTGAAGATATAAGATATGAAGAAGTTCCAATTCAAGAACCTAAAAAAGGTGAAGTTCTTGTAAAAATTATGGCAGCTTTAACTTGTGGAACAGATGTAAAAACTTTCCGTCGTGGACATCCTGTCTTAATAAAATCAGTACCATCAGGTTTTGGTCACGAATTTAGTGGTATTGTAGCAAAATTAGGGGAAAGCGTTACTAACTTCAAGGTTGGAGATAGAGTTGTAGCAGCAAATTCAGCCCCTTGTGGAGAATGCTTTTTCTGCAAAAAAGGTCAATACAATTTATGTGAAAATCTTCAGTTTCTAAATGGGGCTTATGCTGAATACATAACTGTTCCAGCTAGGATTGTTGAAAAAAATATGATTAAACTTCCTGACGATTTAAGTTTTGAAGAAGCAGCTTTCACAGAACCTCTTGCAAATGTCGCTCACGGAGCAGAAAGAACTAATATAAAAGCGGGGCAATCTGTCGGTATTATCGGAATTGGACCAATCGGATTAATGTTTGCAAAATACGCAAAATTAAAAGGTGCAAGAGTTATCGTTGGAGGAAGAAACGAAATAAAACTTCGCCTTGCAAAAGAATTTGCTGATGTTGATAAAGTCGTTGACTTAAAAAATACAGAAAATTTTGAAGAAGTTTTTAGAAACTTTTCGGATGAAGGTAGAGGTTTAGACGTTGCAATAGAATGTGTTGGGCTTCCTGAAATGTGGGAAAAAACTTTTTCACTTGTACGAGCAGGTGGAACAGTACATTTCTTTGGTGGATGTAAAAAAGGTTCTGAAATAAAACTTCCAACAACAAAAATGCATTATGGTGACATCAATATTTTAAGCGTATTTCACCATACACCAGAATACGTCAGAAAAGCTTTAGATATAATTGCAACACATAAAATGGATGTTAAAAAACTTATAACAGAAGAAATTTCACTAGATAAAATTCCTTATGCAATGCAACAACATATTGAGGGCAAAGCCATTAAATTTTTGGTAAAACCTTAGATAACAATTTTTTAATTAAATTACTACCATAAGTAATAAAATCAAGCGTAATTTCAATATCCTGAGCTTCATTCCACAAAGTTTTTAAACTGTTTGTTTTTGTTTGCTCAAAAACATCTGCAGTTAATATTTTGTTTGCCAATACGTCTTTTTTTTCGCTTGTTTTAATCACAACGTCATCCTCGGTGTTTGTAAATTCTGTTTTCAAGTTAGCACATTCTCCTTTTTTTTTAATCCTACATTTATCGTATATTACTCTCTATAAGAATAATTTTTTAAATATCAAATTTTTTGTGAAAATATGTAAAAATTTACTTAAAACAGGGTAATTATTGACGTTCAGGTTGTATATTAAATGTATGGTTTCATCATTATTAGACAACATTACAAATATCACAAACCCTAATACATCAGCTAGTGAAATCAAATCAGCTGTACAAGGTGTTCTTGCAGAAAATGAAAAGAAAACTGGTAGCAAAAAACTAGATGAATCAAGCAGAAAAAATTTAATAAAAAATCTTGAAATAAACTATAGTGATGACGGCTCAACAAAAACAATTAAAGATTTATTGAAAGATTATACCCAATCTATTTCTAAAAATATTGAAAAAATTTCTAACGAAAATAGAAATAACAATAATGTTAAACTTAATAAAAACTCTTTAAGAGATATTATAAAAAACATGGCTAATAAAAACCTCTCAAAAAGTACTTACGAATCAGTTGGAATGGGAGAGTATTACAACTTAAAATCTTTAATGAGTATGTCGCAAGCCATTACAAAATATAACCAAAATGACTCAGCTTTTTCTATTTCAAAAGCTAGTATCAATATGAGTAACTTTACTATCAAAGTTTAATAAATTTTTTACTCATTGCTAATTATGGAATATCATCAAAATTATTTGTAATTGTATGAATATATTCTAAAATTTGAGCAAAATACTCTAAATCAGTATCACCATCAAGAATGATATCAGCATGTTGAATTTCAGGGTTAATGTATTTTTCGCTAGCACCTAGGATATAATCCCAATGTTTTAAGGCATTCTCAATATCTTGGTTTCTTTCAGAAGTTGCTCTTGATAAAAATCTTTCTTTACGTTTTTCTTCATTTGTTCTGATAAAGATTTTTATATCAAATACATCTTTAACAAACAAAGCAGCTGTACCTTCAACAATTATAATCTTTTTAGACTTAACAGGAATTGCATTTGGAACTGAAATTCCTGTACCATTTGGAAGATATTTTGGGGACATTATGTCATTACCTATTGAAATATCCTGTAAGTCTTTTAACAAAACATCTAATTGAAAGCCATCAGGAGAATCAATATCATAACCATTATCTCTTAAATTATCAAAAGAACCATATTTTTGAATTAAATCAGAAATATCTTTGAAATAATTATCTGTACTTACAATAGATAAAGGTAAATTCATTTTATCAGAAATACTATGAATTGTATTACAGATAGTAGATTTACCCGAAGCAGAAGCACCTGAAATACCAATTAAAATTCTTTTATTAGGGTCATTAACTAATCTTTTTGAGAATTTTGAAACAAAATCCGGCTTAACGCTTTGGATAATTGGAGAATTACTCTTTTTGTCATGATCCATAAGTTGTCTAAACTTAGCCTGCAAATACACCACAAATAATTCACGCCCACTCTTTTTTGTTAAATCGGGTTTTAAGAATTTTGTGTTTGTATTTAACTCTTTGTTAATAAGGATTTTCATAACTTCCGTGATTTTATGTTGTAAGAATTACACTTACACTTTTTTAATATTAAAACACAAAAACAAAAAAAATTGCTATATGTGAAAAAAGATTATCATCAAATGTTAACAATTAGCATTAAATAATATTTTTGTAGTAGAATAAAAATAATAAGAAAGGGAGATAATATGGAAGTACTTGAACAAACACAAGGCTTAATAACACAAATCATCGGGCCGGTTATCGACGTAGAATTTCAAGCTGGTAATTTACCTGAAATTTATACAGCACTAAGAATTTATAAAGAAGACGGAAGCTACGTAGTAGCAGAAGTACAACAAATGTTAGGTTCAAACAAAGTTAGAACAGTTGCAATGTCATCAACTGACGGTTTGAAAAGAGGCATGAAAGTAGAAAATACAAATTCACCAATTAAAATTCCAGTAGGTAAACCTATTTTAGGAAGAATTTTAAACGTAATCGGTGAACCAGTTGACGAAATGGGACCTGTTGAAACAGAAAATTATTTACCAATTCACAGGGAAGCTCCGAAATTAGTTGACCAAAACACAGACGTAGAAATCCTTGAAACAGGTATCAAAGCAATTGACTTATTACAACCATATCAAAAAGGTGGTAAAATTGGTTTATTCGGTGGTGCTGGTGTAGGTAAAACAGTACTAATCATGGAATTAATCCACAACATCGCAATGGAACACTCTGGTGTATCAGTATTCGGTGGTGTAGGTGAAAGAACTCGTGAAGGTAACGACCTTTGGAACGAAATGAAAGAATCAAACGTAATCGATAAAGTAGCATTGATTTACGGTCAAATGAATGAACCACCTGGGGCACGTATGAGAGTTGGTCTATCAGCACTTACAGCTGCTGAGTATTTCAGAGATTTCTCAAAACAAGACGTATTGTTATTTATTGATAACATCTTCAGATTTACTCAAGCAGGTTCAGAAGTATCAGCACTTTTAGGACGTATGCCATCAGCAGTAGGTTACCAACCAACACTTGCTAACGAAATGGGTGATTTACAAGAAAGAATTACATCTACAAAAGATGGTTCAATCACATCAGTACAAGCAATTTATGTACCAGCAGATGACTTGACAGACCCAGCTCCAGCAACAACCTTCTCACACTTGGATGCATCAACAGTATTGTCAAGACAAATCGCATCATTAGGTATCTATCCAGCAGTAGATCCTCTTGCATCAAATTCAAGAGTATTAGATCCACACGTAATTGGTGAAGAACACTACGAAACAACAAGAAAAGTATTAGAAATACTTCAAAAATATAAAGAATTACAAGATATCATTGCTATTTTGGGTATGGATGAATTATCAGAAGAAGATAAAGAAACTGTAAACAGAGCAAGAAAAATCCAAAAATTCTTATCACAACCATTCTTCGTAGCTGAACAATTCTCAGGCATGGCTGGTAAATATGTTAAGTTAGAAGATACAATCAGAGGTTTTAAAGAAATTATCGAAGGTAAACACGATAACTTACCAGAACAAGCTTTCTACATGGTTGGTACAATTGAAGAAGCAATAGAAAAAGCTAAAACATTATAGGTAGAAAAATATGCACTTAAAGATAGTAACACATGAAAAAGTCGTATATGATGATAACGTTGAAGAAATCTATTCAAAAGGAATAGACGGTGAATTTGGGGTATTAAAAAACCATATACCGTTTATGACAGCATTAGATGTAGGCGTTACAAAAGTTGTAAAAGACGGCGAAGTAAAATTATTCACAACAATGGGTGGTATTTTTCAATATGCAGATGATGAAGCTGTTATATTGACAAATTCAAGTGAATGTGGAGATGATATCGACGTAAATCGTGCAAAAGAAGCAAAAGAAAGAGCAGAACAAAGATTGCATGACAGAAACGAAGATATTGACGAACACAGAGCGGAAGCTGCATTATCAAGAGCTTTAACAAGAATTAAAGCAGCACAAAGCAAATAAAACAATTACAGAATGGGGTTTTAAAACCTCATTCTGTAAAAATATAAAAAAGTAGTTTACAAAAAAAGTATTTTATATTAGAATAGGAATACGGAAGAACAATCAATTTGGAAGAGTGCCAGAGCGGTTGATCGGAGCGGTCTTGAAAACCGTCGTACGTGACGAGCGTACCGTGGGTTCGAATCCCACCTCTTCCTTTTTTTAAACCTCAAGCGAAAGCTTGAGGTTTTTTGTAATTTATTGAGTGGTTTTGTTGTGGTTTAATGGGGTTTAATAGTCACTTTTGGATTTTGATTTTTTAAAGATGAGTTAGGCAGAAAAGCCTAATAATAAAAGGTTGTACGGGTAGGAAGTGATATGATTATATAATTTCAAACTGGACGAAAATGGACTTTTGAGTGACTATGAAAATGAAAATTTTTTTAATTTTTGATACATTATGCTAAATTTCCCATGCATAATAAACTTTAGCGAAATACACAAATGAGTAGAAAAAGTCCATTTTGAAAATAAGGTCGGAAAAATCCTCACAAATTAGGCATGAAAAAAATTTCTAATTTCAAAAATATAAATGATAATAACTTAAAACATTTTGAATATACGCCATTTTAATTCTTATAAATTTTCTAACATCAGCTAAACTTGATGTTAATTTTGGATTCATCTTTTTTTCCAATTGTTCCTTTGATAAATTCATTGCGATTAAGCATTCCGTGGTTGATTATATAATTAGATTTTTTTAATTATCACTTATTTCAAGTCCTAAAAAATTTTGCACATATAATGAAATATAATATTTTGGTGTATTTTCTTTTATATTTTTTAAGTAATTATTATCAACAATTAGTTTATAATCATAGGTTGACAAATTGTAATCAAGGTTTAATTGTTCAAAAAACGATTCATAGTCATTTTTCAAAATTAAATGTTTACGTATTCCTACTAACAAATCATCTACTATTAATTGTTTAGTGCATTTGTACATTTTTTCTGATATAAAATTTAGATTAGTTGAAATTAATGTTAAAAATTCATCAAATATTTCAGAATTAATGATTTGGTAACTTAGATGTGCTGATAGATTTCTTTTATCAAAAATCTGTTGGTTATTTTTATAAATTTGTGATGTCTTATCTAATCCTAAAATATGAAAAAAATAATTGATTGCATTTTTCTCTTTGTTTTTAAAAGTATATATATCTATTTTTTCATCTTTTTTAAGTTCTATCTTTTGTCCGTCGTTAGAATTTAAACAAGATTCAGTCAATTGTAAATAATGTAACAACTCTAAGTGATCACAATTGCAATTATATAGACGAACTAATAGGTTATGAAGAATGTAATTATAAAAATGTGCTAAATTAATAATAGCATTATTATAAAAATCAGATTCTTTCACAATCAATAAATTAGAAAACATTGCTGTAAAGAAATTGTTTGTAGTATTTATTGGCAAATAATCTTTTAATTCATATAATTCTTCTTCCAAATCAATTATTGTCTTCACAACTATCACCCCAGATTGATTGGATTTTTGTGTTGATTTTCTCTTGATGAAGTTTTATGAGCTTTTTGCACTCTTCAATAGCTTTTTCTTCTTGCGACATAGCATTCATCATTTCTTCTTGTTCTTCTATTGATGGCAAATATATCTTTGTATCTGCAAGAAGTGCTCCATTAAAATTTGTTTGATTAACAGCTTGCCTTGAATTTTGCATGAAGTAACCCAAACGTCTTAATCTATTTATCTCGTACCAAGCCCATTTATTGATTACCCTTTCTGATGCAATATTTTCCATAGGTAATAAGAAAGATGCACAAATATATTTTTCGTCAGTTTCTTCGAAAATTACAGTTTTACCTACATGTTTTGGCGCATTTCTCCAATTAAATAACAACGTATTTGGTTTCAAAATATGCTGCTGATATTTATCGAGACATTTCACTTTTCTAATTTTTGAGTAATCTAAATATCCGTCAATGGTGGTTTCAGCCGTTGAAATTATTTTAATTCCGTTATCATCCATATTCTCGGGAATAGCAACTGTTACACCATAAGAAATGTTATATAATTCACCTAATTTAACTTGTTGCCAATTATCTCTTATTGGAAAACTTGGTAAATATGATTCTGTAACCTTTTTAGCACCATCAATGACTGCTTGATAGCCATCAAGCTCTTTTACAATTTCTTCTTGAACTTCTAATGGTGGTAATGGAATTTGTATTGTTTTTAAATCCGCAACTTTTATACTTGCTTGATTTACTGCTTTTTGTGCATAAGATTTTACTTTTTCAATAAACATTGGGGATTTTAAAATATAAATAGCATATTCTGGATTGATTTTTGCTTTATCAGCTCTTAATTTAATAAGATTAACCCCATGAATAACTTTTTCGCCAAATTTATAAATTGCAGATTTGGCAAGGTGTTCAAAACTATTAATGTGACTTAACAATATATCTCCAAATTGCAAGAAGTCAGCATCGTTTACTTCATCATTTGTCCATTTAGTCTTTTCTAAATTGACAGTACCATCAGCAATTGTTTGAATACGAGTTACTCTATATTTGCCCACTTCGTCAAATTGTTGCACATTTTTACCATTTTTAATTTCTGTAAATAAAGTTTCAAGTTTCACCATATCCCACTTACAGTTAGAAAAATCTTGCGATACTTTGTATCTTGAAGCTATTAGATTATATTCTCCATTTTCAGCAAGTTTTGATTTCTCAACAAGTACTATTCTTTTTGAATCTATTGAAAACTCTATTTGAGAATTTATTGCATTTTGCCATTTGTTTATTATTTCCAATGCCTTTGGCAAATCATTTTTATCTATTGGACGACGTTGAGCTCCCAAATCAAATCCATCATTTTGAATTTCAACAAAAAGAACTTTATCTGTTTTTTTAGCAAGTTGTTTATCCATAAATAAAATTGATGTTTTTACTCCGGAATAAGGTTGAAAAATTCCACTTGGCAAACTAACAACCGCATACAAATAATTCTCATCAACAAGTTTTTTTCTTAATTCTTTATAAGCATTTGCACTTTGAAAAACTATTCCCTCTGGCACAATTACACCGGCTCTGCCTGTTGAATTTAGGTGTTCCATAATATAATCAACAAATAGGACTTCTGAACGGTTTGCTTTTACTCCAAATTTATTATGTGGTTTAATACCACCTTTTGGTGTCATAAATGGTGGATTTGCTAAAATACAATCGAAATAGTTGTCCCATCTTGTATCTTGAGTTAAAGTATCATATTCATAGATTTTAGGGTCTTTAAATTTATGTAAATACATATTTACAAGTGCAAGTTTAACCATATCTGGTGAAATGTCATAACCTTGAATGTTTTCAGTCAAAGTAGTTCTTTCTTGTGGGGGCAATTGTTGGTTTGAATCTTGTACAAATTTTTGAATAAATTTATATGCTGAAATCAAAAAGCCTGCAGTCCCACAAGCAGGATCAAGAATTGTATCAGTTTTAGTTGGTTTAACAATATCTACAATAAAATCAATAATGTGTCTTGGAGTTCTAAACTGTCCTGCATCACCTTGAGAACCCATAATTGAAAGCAAATATTCAAAACCATTACCTAAATTTTCACTATTGCTATACGATAAGTCATTTATCTCTTTTAAAAATAATGTTAATGTTTGACCATCACGAAAAGGTAAATAAGCGCCCTTAAAGATATCCCTAAAAAGCTTCGGAATTCTATTAGATAATTGCAGTTTGTCTAAAGCTTCTGTATAGAGATTCATTCTCGCTTCATTACCTAATTGAGGAGACATTACTTTAGACCATGCATATTCAGACAACTCTTCTATAAAAAATTCTCTATTGCCACCTAATTCAACAGTTTCAATATCCATATCATCCATGAATTTATAAATCATAGCAATCGTGATTTGTTCTATTTGAGCCTGTGGATTAGGAATTTTTCCAACCAAAACATCTCTTGCGTTATCAATAGTTTTTTTAATATCTTTTGTTAACATAATTCTCTCTTTTTACATAAATTTATTTAATGCAATATTGTCTTTAATATATTCTGGCAGAGTTTCTCTGTAGCCATTTAGATTTTTGTAATCTTCCATTGTAAAACCTGCATAGAAATTAAGTTCTTGATATTTTTTCATATCAATAATGTTTCTGAATTCGCCACTTGTTACATAGGCTTTTATAAAGTTTTTAATATATGGAACATATTCGGCTTCAGGTTTATAAATTGAAATGTATTTGTCGCATTCATCCTCTAATAATTCATTTTGATTTTTAAATCTTTGAATAAAGCCAAATGCTCGTTGTAGAACCTCAACCCACGACAGACGACGATCCAAATTTTCTGATTTTTTTAGTTTATCAAGAGTAACAAACAAGTTTGGTTTGTTTTCATATTTTTCTCTTGCTATATTCTCAGCTCTATCCCAGTCTTCATTTTCAGCAGCTTTTCTAATCTCTTCATCATTTACAACAGTATCTTTAAATTGTTGGAATAACTCTCTATCAACTTTCATTCCATCAAGACCAACTTTGGTTTCTTTTAACTCTGCTAATTTATCAGGATCAAAAATTTCGATAGTTTCAATAGGGGGCTGTGGACCACCGCCGCCACCAGAACCTGTTTCACGCGGTAGTTTTAATTCTTCATCATAATTAAAATCATTTTCGAAGTATTCACAATTAGCAAAGAAATCAAAAAGTTTAAAGTTTTCTTTTTCTATTAAATTAATTGGTTTTGTTGTTGGATACTTAAATGTATATTTACGCGTTCCACGACCTTTAATTTGTACAAAATCAGTTGGCGAAAAAATTGGGCGCATAAGAGCTAAATTTAAAACATCTTGGCAATCATAACCTGTTGTCATCATTCCAACAGTCACGCAAATTCTTGTTTTACTTGTTTTGTAATTATCAAAAAATCTTGAATTTCCTGATAAATTATTATTTGCAAATCTTTCAGTCATTTCTTGTGCTGTAGGAACCATTGAAGTTACTTGTTGTGCAAAATCAGAATTGTATTTACCTTCCCAAATTTCATGAGCCATTTTATTTAAAATTTGAACAATTTTAGCACAATGATTTTGGCTCACACAGAATACTATTGTTTTACCAAATTCGCCAGAAATAGGATCTTTTAAGCCATTTTCTAGTAAAGTTTTACAGAATTGTACATTTGTATTTTCCGAAAAGAATTTTTTCTCAAACTGCCTTGAAAACACTTGTTCTTCAACTTCTTCACCATCATCGGTGATTTGCACAACAGAATAGCCATTTTCAGAAAGCATTTCTGTAGTAATATCTGTTCTTGCATCAGAAACTATAGGATTTATTAAAAACCCATCTCTTACGCCATCGAGCAAACTGTACCTAAAAGTTGGTTGTCCACTTTCACAACCAAACGTTTTATATGTGTCTAATAAAATTCTGCGTTCTAATGCTTTTGGGTCTTCAAATTTTAATTTTTTAACATCGACATTTTTTATATAATCTTTTGGAGTTGCTGTTAATCCCAGTTTATAGCCTATAAAATATTCAAATACCGCTCTTGAGTTGCCACCAATACATCTATGGGATTCATCTGAAATTAAAAGATCAAAATCAGTTGGTGAAAATAATCTTTTGTATCTATCATCAACCAACAAACTTTGTATCGTAGTAATAACAATTTCTGCTTTTCGCCATTCGTTACGAGCTTGTTTATAAATAACCGAAGTATAATCCTTTAAATAATCGTCAAAATTTTTCTTGGCTTGATTTTCAAGCTCAATTCTATCGACTAGAAATAGAACTCTTTTCGCATTGCCTGTTTTTAAAAATAATTTTATTATACCAGCAGATGTTAAGGTTTTACCTGTTCCTGTTGCCATTTCAAATAAAAATCTGTTATTCCCTTGTTTTGCAGAATTTTGAAGAGCCTTAATTGCATTTATTTGGTAATCTCTTAAAAGCCTATAACCATTATCAAAACAATACTTTTCTCTTGTTGTTTCATTTATATAATCCGGCTCTTGTAACAGATTCGGATTTTGCATTAAAGCGACATATTCTTTTGTTATGTTTTCTGAATGTAGTGACTTTGTATTCGGCTTAAACTCTAATCTTTGTTCTAAGGATTCTTGTGTTGGCATTGAGGTAATAATTTCAGGATTGCCAATTTCAATATCCCAAAGGTAGTGAATATTGCCATTTGAAAGAATTACAAAACGAATATTTTGGCTCATAGCGTAAGCTCTTGCTTGTTCTTTGGCAAAAAGAGGATTAACATCTTCTCGTTTTGCTTCCAACACACATAATGGAAAACCTTTTGAATCTAATAAAAGATAATCTAATAAACCTGTTTTGAATTTATCATCACGTTTAATCTTGGTTGTATATTCTAAATCGACATTAGCTCGACCATTTTCATCATCCAATAGTCGCCAAAATGCTTCTTCTAACAGTTTATTTATCTTAATTCTTGCTTTAGCTTCTTTTTCACCACTCATAAAACACCATTCTTGATCTTACTCAGGAATTATAACATGAACATGCGAGCAAATAATAAATCAAATCCTAATGTAGAATAAAACATTTTGAGGCTTTGAATACTGACGCATAATTCAAAACTGCAAATGAATTTGATAAATTTATGCAAGAAGTAATACAGTAAAAGAGGTTTAAATAGTAAGAATAGATTATGTGCGTAAAAGAGTTATACCTTTTTAAGTATATTAATTTAACTTCTTCTTTCTTTTTCTTCCGGTTTTTGAGCATTTTTAGGAATTAGCCAAACTTCTCCCCACTTGAAAGCCCCTTTAATTCGACCTTCTGCACAATAAATTTGCACACGTCTTTGTGAAATACCCCATTCTTTCGCACAATCTCGTGCCTTTTTAAAATCTTTCAATACTAAATCCCAAGATTTATCTTCAAATTTTATTTGAAAATCCTTATCTTGGTCATTTTGCATTATCTTTTGAATTTGTTTTTCAGAAAACATCATATAACCGGATTCTGTGTACATAGTAGGCTTTAATTTGCCAATTTTTACCCAATATCTTATTGTCGATACAGGTAAATCCACTGCCTTTGCAAATTTCGCAATCGTCATAAGTTTTCCATCAATATCTTCTTTTTTAGGTTCATAAATATCAAATATCGTATCAAAAGAATGACTTAATCTTGATAACATAAATTTTAAGTAATCGGTTCTATCCTCTGTTAATTGTGCTCTTTCAATAGAGTTGATATAACGCTTTCTATCCCTTGGTCTTATGATAATCGGACATAGACCATTTTTCATTAATAAAAGGTTCATCAACAACCTTGCACATCTGCCATTACCATCAGAAAATGGATGAATACTTACAAAATCAAGGTGAATTTTGATTATATCTTCAACTGTTATATTATTATCAAATTTTTCAAAAAAATCTCTCATCAAATTAGGAACTTTTATAGGATTAGGCAAAATTACACGACTGCCTGAAATTCGGACAGGACAATTTCTATAAAATCCTGCATTATAATCATCAATACCAGACAAAAGTTTTTTATGAATATCAAGAACAACATTTTCAGTAATATTTTTGTCAGATTTTAAAATATCAATGATATAGTCGAATGCTTTTGCGTGATTTACTGCCTCTTGATAATGCACAAAAGGTTTTGATGACGAAGTTATATCTTCCTCAATAACAAGCCTAGTTTCTTTTCTTGTTAAAGTATTTCCTTCAATGTTATTTGAAGTATATGCCAATTCAGATTTAAGCCACTTGTATAATTGTTCTTTACTTTTATTATCACTAAAAATCTTGTTAAACTTGTTTTTCTTATTCTTAATTTCGGTAAGTAGTGATTTTATTGAATATTCCATTTTTACTCCATGGTTTATAGTTGTAATATTTTATAAGTATAAACTATAAACAACAATTTTTCAATTGAGTATTACTTTATAGTTTACAGTTATTAATATTTAAAACTGTAAAGTACGCATATTTAAAAAGAATAATCATTACATTTGCCTAAATGCCGATTTTTAAAATTTTGTGTAAATTGATGGCGAATAGATAAAAACCTTACCACTATTAAATATCAGCGATTACTTAGTTCGAATTCATCACGCAGTACCTCAAACTAACTGTTAAAAGAGATCAAACTGCAAGTGTTTTTGTATTTAATAGTCACATTTGAATTTTGATTTTTAAAGATGAGTTAGGTAGAAAAGCCTAATAATAAAAGGTTGTACGGGTCGGAAGTGATATGATTATATGATTTCAAACTGGACGAAAATGGACTTTTGGGTGACTATAAAAATGAAAAAATAATGACATGTGTTATATTTCATATTTTTATTATTATTTTTGAAATGCAAATGAATTTATTATAACTATATTCATTGGGTTAGAAAATTTCAAGCAAATAATGTAAGTCTACCAGATATGAGCGTTGACCCATATTTCCAATACGGAGTTGACCTACAAAAACGTGCTGGCGAAAGATTTACAGGATTTGGTCAAGCTATGGTGAGAAATGGTGGCAGAAACGGTATTGCACTAAGTTTCGGTTTCCGTTTGGCTTTAGGAAAATAGCTTGCAGAAATAAGCTTTGCAATATAAAATATACTCGAAGGATGAACAAAGATGATATATTTATTGATTGCAACAATATGCTTTTCACTATCGTTCGGGCTTATAAAAAGTCAGCTTAGCTCTCTTCCTAGCGACTATGTTGTTATGCTAAGATTAGCTTTTGCAATTCTTATATTCATACCATTTTTCAAAAAATTTGATTTTAAAACTCACATAAAAGCCTATTTAATAGGAATTATTCAGTTTGGGATAATGTATGTTGCATTCCTTAATGCCTTTAAATATTTACAAGGTAACGAAGTAGCCCTTTTAACAACTACAACTCCTATATTTGTTGCAATTTGGGCTACACTATTTGGCGATAAATTCAAAATAGTCTACATCTTATGCATCTTAATGTCTGTGTTAGGTGCTGGAGTTATTGTTTGGCAAAATTTAGAATTCTCTCAAATTGTAAAAGGTGTTCTATTGATGGAAACATCTAACTGTACTTTTGCACTAGGTCAAGTTTTATGGAAAAGATTTATCCCTGAAGATACAAAAACAGAAAACTTAATGGCAACAGCGTATTTTGGAGCTTTTTCTTTAATTTTACCTTTTGTAATTTTTAATAATGATTTATCAACTCAATTAACTCATTTACAAATTTTATCAATACTATATTTAGGCATAGTACCAACAGGTATTGGATTTTTCTTGTGGAACAAAGGTTCAAAGTTGGTAAAAAGTTCTACGTTAGCAATTATGAATAACCTAAAAATACCTTTTGGCGTTTTATTTTCAATAATTATCTTTCAAGAAAAAATTAATTTAGTAAACTTTTTACTAGGTTCATTTGTAATTATATTCGCAATTTTAATAATGAATAAATCAATAAAGGAAAAATAAATGACAGAAAAAGAAAAAATGTTACAAGGTTTGCCATATTATGCAGACAAAGACGAAACACTTAAAAATGAACGATTAGAATGTAAAAAACTTTGTCACAAGCATAATCAACTTTCTCCTGAAAATTTAGAAGAAAGAAAAACTTTATTAAAACAAATTTTAGGCTCAACAAAAGAAAACTTTTTAATTGAACAACCTTTTATTTGTGATTATGGCTACAATATAGAAATTGGTGAAAATTTTTATTCAAACCATAACTTGACAATCTTAGATTGCAACAAAGTAACTTTTGGCGACAATGTTTTTATAGGTCCAAATTGCGCTTTTTATACAGCTCTTCATCCACTTGACGCTAAAACAAGAAACGAAGGTTTAGAAACTGCAAAACCTATAACTATTGGTAATAATGTTTGGTTTGGAGGAAGTATTGTAGTCCTTCCAAACGTGACAATTGGTGATAATTCAGTTATTGGAGCAGGAAGTGTTGTAAAAAAAGATATCCCAGCAAATTCATTAGCTGTTGGAAATCCTTGCAAAGTTCTAAGAACTATTGAATAGTTTAAGTTTTTATCTCAATTTCAACACGGCACTATGACGATTTGTAGTTTTATTTTCTTTTCTATATGAGAAAAATTTGTCATTGTCTTTAACAGTACAATACGGACAAATATCTATATCAAAAACTCCTATTTCGTTTAGCTGTTCTTTGTTTAAACCTTTTAAATCGACATAATTATCTCTAAAATAAGGAGTATTAAGCTTATTTATACTTGCTTTTAATCTTTTTAAAGCATCTGTATAAGTTTCAAATTCGTCAAAACCTATACAAGGTCCAATTGCGCAAACAATATCTTTTGTTTTTGTACCAAATTCTTTTTGCATTCTTAAAACTGTTTTTTGTGCAATTCTTTCTGCTGTTCCTCTCCAGCCTGCGTGCGCTATTGCGCCTATATTATTTTTGTAATCATAAATAATTATCGGAGTACAATCTGCAAAATTTAAATATATAGCTTTATCTTTTGAGGTCAAAATCAATGCATCAGTATTTTCATAACTATACAAATTACCTTCAACAACACGAACATTGTCACTATGAGTTTGTACAGGATGAATTAAATTTTTTGGTTCTATTTCTAAATATTCAGAAATAACATCAACATTATCTTTTACAATCAAATCCCTTGATGTGAAAAAATGCTCTGTTTCAATCATATCAGAACAATATACATCTTTTCCGTCTATTTGTTTTTTGTAAAACATTATTCATTAACCTCACTATCTTCAATAGAATAGATAAAAATATCCTTAAAAGATAAATCGTTAGGGTTTATTATATGAAAATTAAAATATATTGTATCTCCAGTCTTTATAACAATAGGTTCACCTTTTTCAACGTAAGAAAATGGTGATGAATCATAAGCAGCTTTTGCACCAGATATAAAACGGTTATCTTCTTCGTTTTTTACAGCACCTTCTACAACCCTATACCCAATAGAAATACCTTTAACAAAAAAATTAGCAGCCGTTAAAGCCACACTTTTGCTAGTTTCCATTTTATCTAATTCAGTTGCATATTTCACAAAAAGATTTTGAGTTACAACTGTGACGTTATTAGGTTTAATAAAAGAAGAAATTCGCATAACTAAAACAGCATTTCTTTTTAATCTTCTTTGTTCTTTTATTTTGTACGGAACAGCAACAAAAGTTGAATTTGCAGGGAAAATAATGTTATCAAGTTCAACATCTTCTAAAATTTGAAATACAAAATTTTCAGCAGGATATTCTGTATTAAAATCACTCAAAGCTTTAGCTTCGTATATTTTTGCATAAGTAGGTTGAATTGTAAAAAATAAAATTGTAAATATTAAAAATACTTTTGCAAAATTTTTCATAAAATATCCTCTTTATAAGATTATAACATATATTTTATGATATATTTAGTATTATGAAAGTTTCTTTAAAAGATATCTACAAAGAATTCTTTTGGCTTGGCGTCCAATTGCTAGGTGGGGGCTATGTTATAGTACCTTTAATTCAGCAAAGCATTATTGATAAACGCAATTGGATAACAAACGAAGAATTAACCAATTTTTATGCCTTGGGTCAAAGTATCCCAGGAATTATTGCCGCAAATGTTTCAGCCTTTGTTGGATATAAATTGAGAAACAAGAGAGGCGCAGCTGTTGCTTTATTGGGTATTATAACTTCACCAATTATTGCAATTTTGTTGGTTGCAACTATTATCGATTTTTTATTGAGAATATCTTTTATACAAAGCATTTTCTGGGGCGTTGGAATTGCAGTAATTATTCTCGTATATTTAACAATTAAAGAAATGTGGAAAAATAGTTTGACTGACTTTGTTACATGGGTTATTTTCTTAGGATGTTTTAGCGCATCATTTTTCTTTAAGATTTCACCAGTACTTGCAATTATAGGTTCTGTTATTGTTGGTGTAAGTTATAAATGTTTTCAAAAAGGTCGTGAAAAATGATGACCTTAGTACATTTGATAATAGAATTTTTTAAAATTGGTGTGTTCTCTGTTGGTGGTGGATATGCGACAATTCCATTCTTGTATCAATTGGTGCATGAATATGGCTGGTACTCGACAGATGAATTAACAAATATGATTGCGATATCAATGCTTACTCCTGGTCCTGTTGGAGCTAATATGGCAACATTTGCAGGGTTCCAAACAATGGGAATTTTGGGTGGTATTGTTGCAACCTTGGCGTTGATTTTTCCTTCATTTATTTTTGTATGCGCAATATCAAAGGTTTTAAAAACTTTTAGAGATAATTTTTGGGTAAAATCAGTTTTATATTCGCTAAAACCTGCAGGATGTGGACTACTTTTTGCAGTAGGCGTAGGATTTTTTAAAGATAATGTAACAAGCTTACCAGCATTTTTATTGTTTTTATTTTTGTTTTTACTATCATTTAAGTTTAAGAAAAACGCACTTTATTATATACTTTTCGGCGCTGTAATCGGAATTATTTTACATTTTTGTGGAGTAGAATTGGTTTAATCCTCAAAAAATGAAAATACACTTTCCCCCTAGTCAATACTTACAATTGGATAGATTGATTTTAGGTATTCTACTGCATCAACTTCAACTTCTGCATACAAAGCACCTTCTTTCAAGCCTGCTTCTGCAAGGACTTCTGCAGTTGGTGAAATTATCATAGAATTTCCGATTGCTCTCCAAGATTTACCACATTCTTTGGTTTGATTGCTTACAACTAGATAAACCATATTGTCAAAGGCTCTTGTTCTGCACATTGCAGTAAACATATCTTGTGCGTAAGCTAAAGTTTTTTCATCATCATAAATTTCTCTTTGAACAAGCCAAGCAGTAGGCATAACGATAATTTGTGCACCTTTTCTTACGATTTCTCTTACATAAGTTGGATATCTCATATCAAAACAAATTGTCATACCGACTTTTGCAAAATCGAAGTTCGCAACTTTAATATCTTTACCTGCTTCAATACGTTCACCTTCTGAACCACCCATATAATTAAACAAGTGAACTTTGTCGTATTTTTCGATTATCTCACCTTGTCTATTTATTGCAAAAGTAGTGTTATAAAGTCTTTCGTTAATTTCTCTTACAACAGAACCTGCTATGATATTCGTATTATATTTTTTAGCCAATTCTTGAATAAATTTAATTGTTTCGCCACCATCTTCGGGCTCTGCATTATTTACATAATCAATATTTGTTGCAAAAAATTCTGGCATAACAACTAAATCAAGTTTTTTGTCAGCATTTTTCTTCATATAATATTCAATTTTACTTAAATTTGCTTCGATTGAACCCATAAGAGAGTTAATTTGTATATTTAAAATTCCTGCCATAAAAATCTCCTTTTAAGTTGATTTTATCATGGATTGAGAGAAATTATATTGTAACAATTTCTACACAATTCAGATGAAAAATTGCAAAAACAGGCAAGTTTTTTCATTCTTAGCCGTTAATATACATGTGCACAAGTGTGAGTAAAATAGGTCATGACAAACGGAAACGATTTCAAATTAGGTAACAATAAAGCTAACAACATAGATTTAAACAAACTTAAGTCGGGTGCAAAGCGTGCTGATTTTGAAGCAGATGCAAAGATGCTTCAAGTTTTTGATGCCGTTGATTCTAATGGAAACCAAACCTTAGACATGGATGAAGTTACTGTATTCACTGATAAATTAAAAAATTCTGCAGGGGATGACCAAGTATTAAGCCAAAAAGAGGCTAAACAAGTATTCAAAGAACAACAAGAACGTGAACAAGCTTCAAATGCTGATTCTAAAAAATATGATATCAAAGCAAAAGACTTGTTCGGTTTTGTTAATAAATTTTTAGATGTTTCAGAAAAAAGCAAAGTAAAATCATCAGTTGTTGATGAGCAAGGAAACCAAACACTTACTTATGAAGACGGTTCTCAAGAAATTCTTAACAAGGATGGTTCAAGAGTTTTAACAAGCGTAATTGACGGTAAAAAATTTACTAAAACTTTAGACAAAGACGGTAAAGCAATATCTGATAGAATGCTTAATGAAGAAACTGGTGAAGAAGAAACTGTACAATATGGTGCAGACGGAAAACCTGCAACTCATACAGTTACAAAAGATAATGTAAAAACATATTTAGGTGTAAAAGAGGGCATATCTCAAGGTAAACCTATTAAACAAATTATAAATGCTGGAACATCAGAACAAGAAACAATTGAGTATGATTATACTGGTGAAAATTCTTATACAAGTACAGCGACAAAAGGTGACATCAAAAACACTACGGTTGTAGAAAATGGTGAAACTCAAACATCAACTGCGACACAATTCAAGAACGGCAGAAAAGTTCAAACTATGAGTTTGAATAAAGATGGTGTTCAAACACGTACAATGTACGACGAAAACGAAAAAGTTCGTTACGAATCAGTTACAGATGCTAAAGGTAAAACAACAGAAAAAACATTTAACGAAAATGGCAGAGGTCTTCAAGCCGTAATTACAAATCCTGACGGCAAAGTTCAAGTTGCAAAATACGACGGCAAAGGTAACACACTTATCGTTGTACAAAACGGTGAAACTTTCCAAGAAATTTGTAAAGAATTTGATAGAACAAAGGCAGAACTAGCACACACAAACAAAGGTACAGTTCACTATAACAATGGTGAGCCATACTTCCTTGCAGGTGAAACAGCAAGAGTTTCAGGCGAATTTGCACCAGACCATAAAGGCGTAAAAGGAAGAAAATCTTCTGCACAAGTAAAAGGTCAATACGCAAGAGATGAGCAACAAAGAGTTGCAAAAAGATTGCAAGGCAAAGAGACAAAAGAAGTTACAGTTGGTAAAAATTATACTGACTGGACTCACTATGCAAAAGATATGTTAGCTTCAGAAGGCGTGAAAGACGCTTCAAACGAGCAAGTTACAAACAGAACAAATGAATTGATGATGATGAATCCATCAATTCAAGTTCCTAAAAAAGGTTCAAAAATTACAGCTGTAAAAACTCAAGCTGAAATTAAGGCTGAAAAAGAAGCAGAAGCAAAAAGACAAGCCGAAGCACAACAAACACAACAATCTCAGCAAACAGGACAAGTTCAACAATCTCACGGTTCTCAAGCAAAGAAAGTTGACCCTAGAGTTCAAAAAGAGGCTCAACAAATTGCTGACAATTTATACAATGAATTAAGAAAAACAGAATTTGCAACAGTTGATAAAAATGCTAATTTTAAAGCACAGATAAACAAAATTCATTCAGGAAACGTTGTTGAAGTTTACAGAGCTTATGGCAAAAAATCACCTGATGAATCTTTAGCAAAAGCAATTTCATGGGAATTAACAAGTTCAAATAAAGCCATCAGAACAGCTGAGGGCAAAATCTTTAATGCTTTATACGCAAGAGCAAGCCAAGCAGGTGTAAGCAAACAACATATTGAAAACTTTAGACAACAAGCAAACTTAGCAATTGCTGATAATGATGCTAAAGGGTTAGATAAAGCAATGAACAATCTTGTTCAAACTATCGATAATAGAGAAAACTTAGGTGTTAATGCAAGAGAAGTTCAAAGCAGAGGAACTGTAGAAAATAGAAATAAAACTGTTAATACAGTAAAAGAAATTTATTCAGATGCACAGCAAGCCTTGAAAAACCATAATGATTCACAAGGTTGGGCAGGTGCAGTCGTTGGCAGAATGAGAGATGCTTTCGGTGCACCAGAAAGTCCTGCAAAAATTAAGCAGTACATGGAAACTTATGACAAACAAGTAAAAGCCTTAGATAGTGCAGGAAAAAGCAAAAACTTTAATCCACTAGATAATCTTGACGGTGGAAAAAATGATAAAGAATTTAAAGCAACTTTCAAAGCTACATACGGAGTTGATTATGACCCTGTAGCAATAGAAGCTTACGGTAAGAAAAAAGAGCAATATAAAAATTCAAGTGCAAAATATGCAGTTGAACAAAAATTCAATAATGATTTGTCAAAACTAATAAAAGGCAACGGCAAACTAGTAGAAGAAGTACGAACACAGGCTAATCCTTCTGCTGGTGCTAGCACAGTTGTTACAGCTACAAAAGAACAAGTTTATAATAGAGAATTAGGCAAATTTGCATCTTTCTTAGGTATGGGCAATTCAAAAGTTGGTATGAAACAAATCAACGATGAAATGAAAAAAGCAGGAATTGACCCAAATAAAGCTTCTATGGAAACAAAATATAAATTCTTGTCAGATAGAGCAAAAACTTGTAGTAAATTATTGCATAATCAAACAATGTCAGCTACAGGTGGTAAAACATTTGGTGAAGTGCAAAAAGAATATAAAAATTCTTATGCAGGTGCATTTGGTACTAAAAATGATGTACAACGCAAAGTTGACGAATACACAACCTCTATTGAATCAAGTTCAGCAATCTTAAAATCTGGAGTTAAGATTGTAGGTGGCGTTTGCATTGGTATTGCAACTGGTGGAACAGGTATTGCTCCATTGTTGACAGCAGCAGGTGCTCAATCAGCATTATCATTCACAGTTGAGGCATCAGATTTAGCTACATCTAAAAAAGGTGGAACAACTGAACAATATGTAAAAATTGCCAGTCAGTCAGTAGTTGATGGTTTATCACAAGTGGCAAGTGGTGGAGCAACTACATTTATAAATGGCACTACATTATCAGCAACATCAAAAGTATTGTTAAATACAGCAGTTGATACTGGTATTGATATGGGTGTAGAGTATATTAATACAGGTGAAGTTACATTACAAAACACATTAATTTCAGCTTTTTCAGCAGGTGTTGGGCACACAATAAGTGCCGTAGCAGAAAGCCGAGCAAAACAAGCTGAACTTGATGAAGCTTTTGAATTAAGTGAAAATGTTTTAGAAAACCAAGATTCAGGTTGGTTAGGCGATACAACAGATGACCACCATAGATATATGACTCAATTATCAGCAGACGAAGTTGGTAATGCTCCGACAAAAAGAACCTATATTGGTAATGGAATTGAGGCACAATCAGGTGACGTTAGAGGCATTCAATATGATGTAAAAATGTCACAACATAAAGAATCAGTAAAAGATATTGAAACACTACTAGGCAAAGGCTCATCAAAAACAGAATTTGGTAGTGGCTTAGTAAAACTTGAAGACAGATTTAGAGCTCAAGCTACACCAACAGCAGGAGTAACAGGTGACAATGCAAAAATTTACGGTACTTATGCTGGAAATGATAAAGTAAAATCAATGGGTCTAGACAAAAACTTAGATATTGTTCAAGATGCAGGCACATTATCTGCAAAAGTTTATAGCGACAGACCAGCAGATATGAACGGATGGAAACAAACTGCTCAAGCATCAGCAGACAATGGTTTCCATGCAAAAGCATTAGAAAAAGATGGAGTTGTAATGGTTGTATTCAGAGGTTCTGATGATATGGGCGACTTGAGAGTTGACCACCAAATGCTTTCTGGCAAACTACCAGATCAATTCCAAAATGCTGTTGATTTTATGGAACAAGTTAAAGCACAAAATCCTAATAAGAAAATTGTTGTAACAGGTCACTCTTTAGGTGGAGGCTTAACAGAATTAGTTGCATCTAAATATGATGATGTTTTAGGAATTTCTTTTGATGCTGTTGGTACAAAAAGCTTAGTTACATCTAAAGCTGGAATTGCTAATGGATTAAAAGATAATAAAAATACTATAAATTATGTTGTACAAGGCGATATTATTTCAAATTCTAGTGCTCACGTCGGTAATGTAACATTAGTTGATGGAGTTTTAGATGCAACAAAAGGAAACAGAACTCAAAGTCCTCACGCTATTGGCAACTTCTCTGGTGCAGCAAGCAATAATTCACTTTCTGGTGTTGAAAAAGGCTTTGTACAAAGACATATTGACGCAGTATCAGATACAAGAACAGGATTAGCTTCTAAAGGTTTGACATTGGATAGTGCAATTGCAAAATCTGCAACTGGCACAGTTGAGTTTGACGATAAAGCATTTAGAAAAGTCCAATCACAATTCTCAGTTGATGTTCAAGGCTTGAATGTTGACCTTGATGCAATGCAAAAACAAATTAACGCAGTATCTAATCCAACTCAAAAAGCATCATTACAAAAAATCTTAGACAATAGAAAAGCTGACATTACAACAAAAGCTGATATTAAATCTCGTTCAACAGTTTTACAACAAATGACGGGTGAACAAATCAATGAAGTTCTTGCAACTGACTTTGGCTTTGACAATCCAGCATTCTTAGGTGGCGACACTCCATCTGCATTAATTCAAATGGATAAACCAACTAGATTTGTACGTGTTCACAATGACGAATCTTCATTCGCAAAAGGTGCTTGGTTGATGGCTTATGACGACATCGTGGGCTTAACTCCAGAACAAATTAAGGATAAATTTGCACTTCCTGCTATGCCAAAATATGTTGTTGAAGTTGAAGTTCCTGCAGGAGCACAATTCTACACAGGATTATGTAACCCACTTGAAGGCTGGGGCAACGGTGGAGGAACTCAATACTTCTTAGTTGGTGGCGATCGTCCTAAAGTTTATGGTAATATGAAACCAATAGTTCCACAAAAATAATAAAAAATAGGATTTTAAACTATGGTTAACAATATTTCATACGTTGATAATGTACTAACTCTACCAAACAAAAATGTAAAATTTCCATTTAACATTGATTCAATGCTTGTTTATAATGGAATATTCGTAGTGCTACTTGATATTCCAAATGAAGATAACACTATTGATAATATTTTTGCACTTGATATCGAAGGCAAAAAACTTTGGAGAGTACAATCTGTATCAAAAGCCTACCCTGATATAACACAATTTAGCCCTTATATTGGCATGTCACTACTAGAAAGTGGCAACATTTCTGCAACAAACTATTTTGGTGTAAACTACGAAATATCAATAGAAGACGGCAGAATTTTATCAAAAAGAATGGTTAAATAAAAAAAATAATTGTTGACAAGTTCCCAAAAAAATTGTAATATAGTTATACCCCACGGGGGTGTAGTATAATGCAAAATAAAGGAGCTTTTTTATGAAGAAACTATTGTCAGCCTTATTTGTATTTGCAGTAATGGTTTTCACTATGAACAGTGTTTTTGCATGCGAAAATTGTAAATGCCAAGACTCAAAATGTAACTGCAAATGCGAACAATGTCAAAAATCAGATTGCGAAAAATGTAAATGCGCTAAATGTGACTGTAAAAATTGCAAATGTAAAAAATGTGATTGCAAGTGTGATGAATGTGCAAAAGCTAACTGCGAAAAATGTAAATGCGCTAAATGCGACTGCAAAAATTGCAAATGCAAAAAATGTGATTGCAAGTGTGATGAATGTGCAAAAGCTAACTGCGAAAAATGTAAATGCGCTAAATGCGACTGCAAAAATTGCAAATGCAAAAAATGTGATTGCAAATGTGATGGATGTGCAAAAGCAAATTGCGAAAAATGTAAATGTGATAAATGTGATTGCAAAAATTGCAAATGTAAAAAATGCGACTGCAAATGTGATGAATGTGCAAAAGCTAACTGCGAAAAATGCAAATGTGACAATGGTAAGTGCAACGTAAGTAAAAAATGCAATTGCAAAAAAGGATTTAAACTTTTCAAAAAATCTAAAAAATGTGAATGCAAATAAAAACTAAATATTCCAACAAGATAAAAATTATGGCATATAGTACAAACTAGTATTATGTGCTATAATTTTTTTATGCACGATAAAGAAGAAGAAAAAAAAGTAATTAGATTATTAAAAACAGCAAAAGGTCAAATCGACGGATTGCTAAAAATGATTGAAGATGACAGATACTGTGTTGACATCAGTACACAAATTATTGCTACTATCTCAATTTTAAAAAAGGTTAACCTTGAAATCCTATCAGGACACATGAACCACTGCGTAAAAGATGCTTTTGAGAATAATTGCGCAGATAAACAAGAAAAACTTGATGAAGTGGTTACTATTTTGAACAAGCTATTGCGTTAGCCGATGTGAAGGGTCTTAGATTTTAAATAACTTTACAAGTTAACGCTCTTTGTATTGTATTTTTTTTGTTTATGCTACTATTTTAAAGTAGGTAAAAGGAGAAAAATATGAAACAATACGAATTATTAACAATCTTTAGACCGAATTTAGATACAGACGAAATCGAAAAATTAATTGAAAAATTCGACGAATCTTTATCAGCTCTTGACGTTAAAGTAGTTTCAAGAGATAAAATCGGCAGAAAAAAATTAGCTTATGACATCAAAAACTTCAGAGATGGTTATTTTGTAAACCAAATCGTAACTATCCCTGCTCAAAACATTTCTGAATTAAAAACTCAAATGAAACACAACGAAAACATTTTGAGAACTATGTTCATGGAATGTGCAAAAGAAACAGTTAACGCATAAGGAAACAAAAAAATGACATTAGCAAAAGCAGTAGTAACAGGTTATGTTTACAGAAATCCTGAAAAAAGATTTACTCAAAATAACGTTTCAGTTTCAGCCTTCGTTCTAAACATTGGCGACAAGGATGAAATGCTTATCAGAGTTATATCTAAAAGAACAGCTCTAAACGATATTATCGACGATATTTCTAAAGGCGACAAAGTTCTTGTTGAAGGCAGATTGCAAATCGCTAATGTAAAATCAGATGACGGTTCTGAAAGACGCATTTACGAAATTGACGCAAATGGTATTGAAAAAATGTCAGCTGATGCAGTAAGTTCTTCTAAATCTGCTAACAATAACGACGAAATCGTTAAATTTGCAGAAGAAGAATTCGTTGATGAATTGATTTCAGAAGATGAAATTCCATTTTAATAGTTATTATTAAACAATTACAAACGAAAGGAAAAATAAAAATGGCAAAACAAGATATGGACAAAAAAAAGAAAAAATGTTGCAGTTTCTGTGCAGATAAAGTAGATCACATTGATTACAAAGATGCGGCTAAATTAAAAAGATATTTAACAGAAGCTGGTAAAATCATTCCTAGAAGAGTTACAGGTAACTGTGCTGAACACCAAAGAATGGTTGCAAAAGCAATTAAAAGAGCTAGAGAAGCTGCAATAATTAGTTACGTTTTTGACTAATTCGTATTGGCACAATATAATTGTTATATTGTAGGTATTTAATTAAAAAGGTATATTATGAGTAAACAACGAATCGCTGTAATTGGATGTGGTGTCTGGGGTAGAAATATCGTTAGAAATTTCTACAACTTAGGCGTGCTTGATACTGTTTGTGATATGGACGATGACCATTTAAAAATGGTTACTGACCAATATAGTGGGGTTAATGTCACTAAAGATTACAAAGAAGTTCTTAACAACCCTCAAATTACTAGCGTAATCGTTGTTACTCCTAGTCATACTCATTTCAAACTTGTAAAAGAATTCTTGGAAGCAGGTAAAAATGTTTATGTGGAAAAACCTATTTCTACCGTTGCTCAAGAAGCTAGAGATTTAACTGACCTTGCAGATAAAAAAGGTCTTGTATTAATGGTTGGTCACTTATTATTATATCACCCTGCTGTTAACAGATTGAAAATGTTAATTGATGAAGGCGAACTTGGTGAAATCGTTTATGCTCAAAGTGACAGACTTAATGTAAATTATTTTAAAAACGACAGAAGTGTTATGTGGGATTTAGCTCCACATGATGTTTCACTTGTTAGCTACGTAACATCTAAAAACCCTGTTAGAGTTATTTCTGCAGTTGGTTGCAGTAGCGAAAGAAACGAAATTATGGATATAACTCATATCACTCTTGAATTTGAAGGGGGTATGATTGGTCAAATTTCTGATAGTTGGATTACTCCTAAAAAACACGTTACTCTTTTAGTTCGTGGGACTAAGAAAACAGCTATTTTAGATGACACTGTTGCTGATAACAAGTTACAAATTTTTGACAACTACGCTAACAACTCTGTTGATATTAAATTAGATTATTTGGAAATTGAACCTCTTAAACTTGAATGTCAACACTTTGTTTCTTGTTGCGAAAACGGTGGCAAAGCTCGTACTGACGGGGAAAACGGTTACAACGTAGTTAAAATTTTAGAAGAAGCTGAAAAGGTTATGATTGGCGAAAGAATGATTGAATTACTAGACAATCACAATTTTGCTTTATCAAGATTAAAACAATAGATAACAATTATTGAAGACTTTGTGTTTTTATATATAAATAAACACATGGGCGCTGGAGGAGTAATGACGAACTTGGTAAGTATTTTAGATAAATTAAAAAAATCATCTGCTAATATTGTAAGTATTGGTAGAATATTCTTTGCGTTTATTGCTATCTATTTAGTTATTGCTTACCAAATTGATGAATCAACAAGTTTGTTTGTTACAAAAGCTATGAAAGAAACTTCAGGTAATGCTTATTATTGGGCAATCATCTGCACAATCTTAGCTTTCGCTCTTGATGGACTTGATGGTTATTTAGCTAGAAAATTCAAAGTTTCTTCAAAATTAGGCGCAACTCTTGATATTATGGGTGATAGAATTGTTGAATACTCTTACTGGGTTTTATTTGCAGTAATGGGTTGGATTTCAATTGTATTTCCATTAATTGCTCTTATTAGAGGCGTTGTAGTTGACAGTCTTAGAAGCGTTGCAGCAAGTTATGGTTATACTGCTTTCGGCGACAAATCTATGCAAGAAGACCCTATCGCTAAATTTATTTGCTGTTCTAAATTTATGAGAATTTGGTATGCAGTTGCAAAAGTTGGTGCATTCTTATTAATTATTTTGTACAATGTTCCATCAATGGATCATGATGTTTCTGTATTCTGGCAAGTATTTGCTTACATCTTTACAGAAATGGCAATCTTACTTTGTGTATTAAGAGGTATCCCTGTTATTTTTGAATCTAAGAGATTCTTTAAGGATGCTGAAGACGAAGTTAAACCA
Source organism: uncultured Candidatus Melainabacteria bacterium (assembly GCA_934693165.1). Classification (GTDB taxonomy): domain Bacteria; phylum Cyanobacteriota; class Vampirovibrionia; order Gastranaerophilales; family Gastranaerophilaceae; genus UBA791. The sequence goes on along the minus strand of CAKUUX010000007.1, from coordinate 9,143 downwards.
GCAGAAAGTGTTAATCAGTAATTATGACAACTGATAAAGGTATAAAAACTTATAATATTGTTCTTGTAGAACCAGAAATTCCACAAAATACAGGCAATATTATTAGATTGTGTGCGTGTTCTAAAGCTAATTTATACCTAGTTGGACCTATTGGTTTTTCTTTAACTAGTAAATACTTAAAACGTTCAGGACTTGATTATCACGATTTTGTTGATGTTCATAGAGTTGTATCATTAGAAGAATTATGGGAGAAAAACCCAGAAGCTAATTTCTACTATTTCACAACAAAAACCAATAAAGAACATTACACAGCACCATATAAAGAAGGCGATTTCTTAGTTTTCGGGCCAGAAACAAGAGGTTTGGACGAAAAATTACTAGAAGCAAAGAGAGAATACTGCTACACAATACCAATGATTGAACACAGACGTAGCTTGAACTTATCTAACTCAGTAGCAATTGTATTATACGAAGCAATAAGACACACTTATGGAGCTTAATTCAAATTGGATTTACACTTACCGATAAGAGAAGAGAAATCACATAAAGGAACTTTTGGCAAAGTTTTAAACATAGCAGGTAGCAAAAATTTTTCAGGAGCTGCCTACTTATCTAGTATGTCAGCACTAAAAGTTGGTTGTGGATATGTTACACTTGCAAGTATCCCTTCTGTGTTATTAAGAGTTGCCTCACTAACTCCTGACATTGTTTGTGTGCCAGTTGGAGAAATCAAGTCACAATTACCTAAATATGACGTCATTTCTATCGGTTCTGGACTTTCTCAAGATCCTGGAGCAATTCTGATGTTCAAAGCAATTCTTTTTGATTTAAAAGATACCGAAACGCCAGTAGTTATCGATGCTGACGGGCTTAATATTATATCGAAATTTCCCAAAATAAAATTACCTAAAAATGTAATTTTTACTCCTCATATTGCAGAAGCTTCAAGACTTTCTGGACAAAAAGTTGAGGACATTTTAAGAAATCCTCGATTTACAGCAAAAAAAATTACAGAAAAATATGGATGTACAACTGTTTTAAAATCACACAAAACAATTGTTTGCTCCAAAGATGAAAAAATTTATACAAATACAACAGGTAACTCAGCACTTGCAAAAGCAGGAACAGGCGATGTTTTATGTGGAATGATTGCAGGATTTTTAGCACAAAAAATGGATGTATTTGAAGCTTCTAGTCTTGCTGTACATCTTCACGGCAGAGCTGGAGAACTTGCAAGTGAAGAATTGACAGAATATTCTGTTCTAGCATCTGATTTACTAAAATACATACCAAAAGCTATACAAGAAATGTTAGTAAGTAATCTTTCCTAAAACAGTTCTGTGTTTTGCACCTGTGCATGATGGCAAATTATTTGGAATATTATAAAATGTGCAATACCCCAACAAAGCAAATGCCATAACTTCTTTGAAGTTATTAGAAATACCGTAATCCTCATGTGTTTTTAATTCAACATGTTTTGGAAGAAATCTTTTTAACATATTAACTAAAGTTGGATTATAAGCACCTCCACCACCTAATATAACCTCATCAATGCTTGAATGGGTATAAACAAACCTTTCATACGAAACGGCTATAGATTTGGCTGTTAAGGCTGTTAGAGTAGCAATAATATCTTCTGGTTTTTCTGGCGCAATTCTTAATGCATTTTCTATATATTGCGAAGAAAAATATTCTCTACCTGTTGTTTTAGGAGGTTCAACTAAATAATATTCATCTTCTAACAACAAATTTAACCAATTATCTGAAATATTACCTTCTAACGCTATTCTTCCATCCTTATCGTATTCTTTGTCAAAGAATTTACGCATGCAATAATCAATAAGCATGTTTCCTGGACCATTATCAAAGCCATAAGTATCATAATCATTTAAGATAACAGTAGAATTTGAAATGCCACCAATATTTTGAACAATAACATTTTTCTTCAAAGGTTTAAACCATTTTTCATCAGCAAAACAAACTAATGGTGCACCTTCGCCACCTACTGCAATGTCTTTTTCTCTAAAATTAGAAATAGTCATGCATTCTGTTCTTGCAGAAATTACAGAAGATTCACCAATCTGCAAAGTACTGTTTGCAGGAACATGATAAATAGTTTGACCATGAGATGATATAAAATCAGGTTTACCATGCTTTTTGATAAGTTTATTCGCTCCAGACGCAAAACACTCACCAATAACAAAATTCATTCTGCATAAATCTTGAACTGTAGCATCTGGCTTATATAATTTAAAAATTTGTTCCTTAACGTTTTCTGGATAAGGATAATTTATTCCATCAATAAGTTCAACTCTTAAATCAGGAGTAACTTTACAATACCCCACATCAATAGAATCTGTTGATGTTCCACTCATTAATGATATAACATATTTTGTTTCTTTTTCGTCCATACAAAAATTATAAAAAAAAACCTGCCTTTCGGCAAGTTTATGAGAAAACTATCCCTTTGTCCTCTCATGATTAAATTTTGTTTTTATATTTCAACTATTTCTTATCATATTGTATTGTAAAATCTTTTTCATAATGAGCCTTACGCCCTGTTGCCATCACTCCTTCGTCTGTGTAGCTTCCCTAATCTTCTTCTTTTCTTCTATACGCTATTTGTTTCTTTCAACATGTACATGCTAGTACTTTAATCCATGACTTACAAGTAAAATAATTTGTATAAATTTTTACAATAGACCATGCCCCCCATTACCACTAAGATAGCTTAGTTTTACAAAAATTAATGACAAAAATTTAATGAATTTAGATTAAAATTTTGCAAATTTTTTGTTGACAATGCACAACAATAGTGCATTTGGCATGCCAGTAAAATTTCAAAAATTTACCTAGTTTTTGTTATAGAATTTGCTCAAGCTGATAGCTTTTTTAGGTAATTCAATATTTGAATAAATAGAATATTTGTCACCACTATCTAGCAAATAAATTTGCATAGGCAACTTTTGCAATGTATCAGATACATCTTTATTTTTCAAAATAATATAACAAATTTTATTTTTTTCTGAGTTTAAAACATCTACCATATCAAGAATTTGTTTTTTATCTATAAAATAAACCTTATCTGAAGATTCCATCAAAATACTTGGTTTAACAGGTAGATTATACACAATAAGTTTAGTATCTTTACTCTTAGCGAATTTAGCATATTCTACAAGCTCATTTTCACCACTAAAGTAAAACATATTAAAACCATGTACAACTGTAAATACAATGATAAAGAACATTGAAAATACGTATGATGAAATCATTGCAAGAACATCTTTATTTTTTAGTTTTAATAACAATAAAATACTTAAGAAGTTAATACCTATAACTAGAAAATTCTTAAATTGTTGAACTTGTTCGAATAAATTCAACGGTAAAAACATATATAAAAACGCAAATGAAATTGTACTTACAGTAAACAAAATTGCAACTATATATGTAGAAAAAGAAACGACTTTCTTTTTATAGAATTCATTTACATCAGATGAACATAATAAATATGCTGTTAACATTGATGCTGATGGAACTAACAGTAATATAGCAAATGGAGAAGTGCTAATCATACATATAGTTAAATAAGTTATTGCAAAATATACAAGAGAAAATAAACTTACTTTTTGTTCAACTGTAATGATACTAAAGTGAGTGTTATTTTTAAATCTTACAATAATTTTATTAACAACATCGAATAAATCACCATAAAATATAACAATCCAAGGCATAAATGCAGGAATAAATAACAATGCATAATATACCAAATTTTTAAAGAAACTTGTAAAATTCGGTATATATATATAGTTTCTTATAAATTCTTTACCAAATAAGATACTCATTTCGTAGAACCATGGTAAAGCAATAGGTGCAAATATTAATAAACCAACTATTATATGCAAAGGTTTAAAGACATCCTTAAGTTTTCTAATAAGAAAATAATAAGTTGCAACAATTACAAAAGGTAAAATTATACCTACTGCTCCTTTTACCAAGCACGCAAGCCCACAAAGGAAATAAAATATCCACCAATAATATTTTTTTCTTTTAGATAAATCATCTTCAAGATTAGCTAAGAACGCAAAATATACTGCAAAGGTTATAAAGAATGAAAATGTTATATCAAAAAGAGCAACATGAGAAAGGATTAAGTAAGCTAAGTTTGTTAATAAAATAATAGCTGAAACCAATCCAAACTTTCTTGATAAAACATGTTTTCCCATAAAATAAATGAAAAATACAAATATAAAAGAAATAATTGTATTCGGTAATCGAACACTTAATTCATTAAATGTATCAAATAAATTTATAGATTGAGCAATAAGCCAAAAATATAAAGGTGGCTTATCCAAAAATGGTTGCATGTTCAATACTAACAATTTAAAATCATCGTGGACTAATATATTTTTAGCAACAGATGCAAAAAGAGCTTCTGAATCATCTAAAATTGGATAAAAATCTAGCCCGAAAAACAAGAAAAATAAGCATAGTAATGTTAATAAACATACTGCACAAAATTCAGGATATTTTTTTATAAAATTTTGCATTATATAAATCCACTTATGATATAATATTTTTACAAGTATTTTAACATATAATTATTGATTGGACTAGACTATGAAACAAATTATATATAAAATGTTACTGTTTACATTTATATTTTTAACAGTTGCCCAAAACGCTTTTTGTAAAGACTTTAGATTTGTACAAGTTGCAGATTTACACTACAAAAATGACAAAACTTCAGAAGAAAATTTTGATAAAATTATAAATAATATTAACAAAACTAAAAATGTTGAGTTTGTCGTTTTCACTGGTGATAATACTAATCATTCAAATAAAGAAGATTATATTAAATTTTTATCACAAGCAAATACGCTTAATGTTCCGTACTATGTAGTTGTCGGAAACCATGACGTTTTCAGAAACGGTGGATTTTCAAAAGAAGATTTCGTACAAACAGTTAGAAAATATGATAAATACCAAAAATCAAGACGTATAAATTTTGTATTCAAAAAAGATGATTTTGTTTTTCTTGTTGTTGATGGAGCTAGAGAAGTAATTCCAAGCCCAGGTGGATATTACAGAGATGATACACTTGCTTGGGTGGATAAAGAATTAACAAAATACGAAAAGAAAAAGAAAAATGTTATTATTTTCCAACATTTTCCAATGAAATTAAGACATACAGAACGTGATGCGTATAAAAATGAAAGATACGAAGCAGTTTTAGCAAAACATTCTAACGTTAAAGGCATCTTTGCAGGACACTTTCATGCAAACGAAGAATACACAAAAAATGGTATCTTCTATTCAATAACTGGTCGTGCATCAGGTGATAATGATGCAGGTTACAAAGTTGTAGATGTTGTAGAAGAGGAAAAGCCAGAAACTCACAAGAAAGAGTACAATTTCTATACTCAATTTGTATTTATCAGAGATTTATAATTCACTTTTAGCCAAGTTTTTTAAAATCTTTGCCACCAACAATTCTTAAATGTCTTTCTTCGCCTTCGCCTATGCTTTGGCTATTTAAGTTATGTTGTTCAACAAGCTCATGTTGAAGTTTTCTGATATGTTGGTTTTGTGGTTGAAGTTCAATATCTTCACTACCATTCAAAATTTTATTAATAGCTGCTTTTGCTTCATCAAGAGCTCTTTCTGCATCATCGCAATAGCCTTTTAATGCATGATCTGATTCTCTAATATCAAGAGCTTCCTTCATAACTTTTTGAATTTGTGCCATTGAATTTGTCTTAATAAAGAAAACTTGTAAACGGTAATCATTTGCTGTAGAAAGGATTTTAGCACCACTCTTTGCAAAATTTTTATGAGCAATTACAATATCTGCATCATCAATGTTCCTTGTAATTTCTACATTCAAATCCAATCTTTCAATGATTTTTTCTACAATATTTCTTGAAACAGCATATAGATAAATCTTTTTAAATTTTTTATTTTCGTTAACATAATCTTTTCTATTGAAAGAGAACTTCAAAGAATCCTCTGCTGGTGCATTATGATGTTGAGGATAATCTGAAACTACTTCATGTTTTTCTTCAACAACAGGAGCTTCAACTGGTTTTTCGGGAAGTTTTATATCAACCTTTTCGCCCACAGTTGTAATCGGTTTTTTATCATAAGTTTGGTCAACTTTTCTGATTTCAGGTCTTATTGGCCAACCTCTCAAGATATAATCAACAGCTTCTGCAGTGTCTTTATAAATTGCTAAAGTATTTCTATCAATAATTTCAATTACGATATCAAAAGTCGGTTGTTTTTCTCTTTCAAGAACAGTTTTTTGAGAACCACGTCTTTTGGCTTCATCATCACCCAAAGTAACAGATTGAATACCACCAACAAGGTCAGATAAGGCTGGGTTTTTAATCAAGTTTTCTAAACTTTGACCGTGAGCAGTAGCAATCAACATAACACCACGTTCGGCAATTGTTCTTGCTGCTTGAGCTTCTGCTTCTGTACCAATTTCATCAACAACAATAACTTCTGGCGTATGATTTTCAACAGCTTCAATCATAATATCTTTTTGAAATTCTGGTTGACTAACTTGCATACGTCTTGCTTTACCAATTGCAGGGTGAGGAGTATCACCATCACCAGCAATCTCATTTGATGTATCAACGATTACAACACGTTTTCCTAATTCATCAGCTACAAGTCTTGAAATTTCTCTTAATTTTGTAGTTTTACCAACACCTGGTTTACCCAAAAATAAAATGCTTTTGCCTGTCATAACATAATCTTTAATACAAGCAATAGTACCTGTTACAACTCTACCAACCCTACATGTTAAACCTACAATTTTGCCCTGTCTGTTTCTAATAGCACTAATTCTGTGCAAAGTTCCTGGAATACCAGAACGATTATCTGAAGTAAATTCTTGCAAATGACTTGTGATATGATTAATGTCTTCGTCAGTAATTGGCTCACACTCAATACAATCAATTTTGCCTTTATGGTGTCTAATCTCGGGAAGTCTACCTAAGTCCAGAACTATTTCGATAACATCATTCATCTCGTCTGGGTTAAGGCGACTAGTTACCTTTGAAGGTAAAATTTCAATTAATCTCTGAAGATCACTGTGAAATTGGATTGTATTATTCATTTTTTCCTTTGGATTTTTGTATCTCCACTAATATTATGCCACCTTTTCACAAATTTTAACCTTTGTGCTAAAACGTACACTTAATATTTTGTTACATTTGTTACAGCTCAACGCCAGCCATTGTAGAATTCAATTCTCTACGGATATCATCAACTGTAACATAGACTATTGGAGAGTTATCATCTTTCTTTAGATAAACATCTTTTATCCCTGATTGAACAATAAATCTTTTACAAAGAATACAAATCATTTGATGACCATAGATATACATTGTCGCATTTTTACATCTATCTTGCCCTGCTTGAATAATTGCATTTTGTTCAGCGTGAATAGAACGACAAGTTTCATATCTTGTACCAGATTGAATATTATTTTTTACACGATAACATTCGCCATTTTCCATACAAGAAACGACTTTTGACGGTGTACCGTTATAACCTGTAGCTTTGATTTTTTTATCTTCACCAACAATTACGGCTCCGACTTGCGCTCTAATACAATTTGAACGAGTTGCACAAGTTTTTGCCATATCTAAAAAATAATCATTCCAAGGTTTTATAGTCATTTTTTAATCCTTATTTTACATATTTTTTTACTGTTCTCAATTCAGCTCTTGTTAATGCTAAATCACCTTCTGCTACGTCTTTTGTAACAACTGTTCCTGCCGCAACAAAGCCTTTTTCCTCAATTGTCACAGGAGCAACGATAACAGAATTTGAACCAGTATTTGCATTATCCTTAATTACAGTTTTGCTTTTAACCTTTGTAATTGGGTTATAGTTAGCTGTAATTGTGCCTGCTCCAATATTTACGTGAGAACCTAATTCACTATCGCCAATATAGCTTAAGTGAGAAACATTTGTATTGTCTTTAATTTCTGATTTTTTTATTTCAACAAAGTTGCCAATTCTTACATTATTACCAATTTTGTTACCACCTCTTAAGTGAGAAAATGGACCAATTTTACAGTTTTTGCCGATTGTATTTTCACCTGTAATGAATGTATTTGGATAAATAATTGTGTCAGTATCAATTGTAGTTTCTGGACTAATCCAAGTGTTATCAGGATCAACAATAGTAACACCTTCATTCATTAATCTTGTTAAACTACGTTTATTTAAGATTTTAGCAGCTTCAGCTAATTGAACTTTTGAGTTAATACCCAAAATTTCATTGTTATCTTTTAGTGTATATGCTTGAACGTTAAGATTTTTCTTAGTACCCCAAGAAATAATATCTGTTAAATAATATTCACCTTGTGCATTGTTGCTCTTTAATTCAGAGAATGCCTTTTTAACTTTTTGCCAATTCAAGCAGTAGATACCTGCGTTAACTTCTTGAATTTGTTTTTGTTCTGGAGTCGCATCTTTTTCTTCAACGATAGCTTTTACAGAACCATCAAGGTTTCTGATAATTCTACCATAATTTTTTGGATCATCAAAAATTGCAGTCATTACTGTAATATGACAATGGTTGTTTTTGTGTGATTTGATAAACGCTTCTAAAGTTTTTGAGGTAATCAAAGGTGTATCACCACAAAGGATGATAATTTCACCATCAAAATCTTCTAAGTCAGGACACGCCATACTTACAGCGTGACCAGTACCTAATTGAGGACTTTGAAGAATTGTTTTTGCATTTTCATAATTATTTTTAACATATTCATCAACTCTTTCAGCTTGATGACCAACAATAACGAAAGATTCATCAACTTTGCCTGTACCATTAACTGCATCTAGGACATAGCCTAGTAAGGTTTTATCAAAAATATCGTGTAAAACTTTAGGCTTTTCAGACTTCATTCTAGTACCTTTGCCTGCTGCCAAAATTATTGATTTAATTGCCATATCTTAACTCCTATTCTCTCCACTAATATTTTAAAACATAAATATTTAAAAAAAACCTTTGTAATATATTGTAACATTTAAAGCAATAATTTTAAGGTCATGGACTTTATATAAGAGTAAGGGAAATTTAAAATTTACTTAGGGAAAATTTAATAGTTATATGAGGATTTTAT
>CAKUUX010000006.1 GCA_934693165.1 uncultured Candidatus Melainabacteria bacterium | reverse complement strand
GCTCGTGCGTTAAATATAAAGCCCGAAGATTTGTTTAAAGAAAGTTAGTAATCTAGAATTTTAATGACCTTTTGAACTTCTAAATTAATTGTTTTTAGAAGTTTATAGTAATCTTCTTTTGAGGTTTGCAAATCAGAATCAATAATGCCTGAATCAGAAGAAAGAGCGCCCATTTTTAAGAGAGTTTGAATATTATAAAGTAATAATTTACTGTCAGAAACTTTGTTTTCTAAAACTTTTAGCGATAATTTTGCACACATAAAATTTATGTCCTTTGTGTTTGTATTCGTATAACTAGCTGATTCAAGAAATATTTTTAAAATCTCTTAAATACAATATGCTATTATACCACTCAAACCCTCTATTTGTAAACAAAATCCTAAGTTAAGCTAATGTAAAATAAAGCTAATATAAAATAAAGTTAAAGGTTCTGTGAAAACAGAGCCTTTTTTATTGTTTAAATATTTAATTGTTACATTGTAAATAGCAATAAATATTGAGTAAATGTGTTTATGTAATAGTAGTGTATTAAAGGAATAGTCATGAATATTGGTGGCATTAAAGTAGGTTTACCTAAATTTAATCCAGTCAAACATAATAATAACAAACCTTTAGCAAACTTGAATGAACCTATTCAAGATGTTTTTGTGTCTTCTAAAAAAGGGGTTACTAATCCGAACGAGAAAGAAGCCGAAAATATTGTTGCTGGCATGAAAAATACTGATGGGAAACCTCGTTTTTCACAAGAAGAAGTTAATGATTTCAAAATTTCATGTGCTACAAAAGTTTTAGATTTTGAAACGGTGAACACGTTTAAAGATAATACTGATTTTACAATGTCAGATATGAAAAAGGTTTACCGTATGGGTAAAGATTTAAAAGATAATAAGTTCAACGAAAAAGTTTTGAAAGCCATTAGTAAATTGCCGAGTGGTCTAAAACCAGACGAATTTGAACAAAATGAATATGAACCTAAAAAAGAATTTTCTCTAAAATGTGGCTATAAAGGCAAATTTAAATTTGATGCTAAAAGTACTGATATGATAGCTAAAACAGAGCACGATTTAAGTAGTGTAAAGGATGATATAAAGAAAGAATTCGATTTTAGAAATAATACAGTTACAACAGTAAAAAAACGTTATGATTATGACAAAATAAAGTACAATATTCTTGAACAAACTGTTGTGAAAAATGATAAAAATGGCAACATGCTCAGAAAAGAAGTTATGATTCCATCTGAAGTTGAGGGTGTTTATGACATTAACTATACGTACGCAAATGGAAAAACAAAACAAGTTTCTAAAGCAACTTTAGATAAAAGAACAGGTATCAAAACGATTAAACGTGATATAAAGTCTGATAATGGTACAAGAACTCAATTCTTGTACGAGGACGATCCACAAGGTAATCGTATTATGGATTACAAAATTACAAACAAAGACGGCAAAATTTTAATGGGTGTTTCTCAAAGTTTTGAGGTTATAGACGACAATCATTTTGTTTCTTCAAATAATGGTTATAAATATGATATTAAAACAGATGATAAAAAGCTTACTGTAAAAGATTTGCACCACAATAAAGAAGCTTCAATAGTGTTTGAAAATAAATTTAAAGGTGACCAAAAAAGTTTAATCAACTTGATGAAAAAAGTTCCAGGTCATGAATTGTTTGAAACTGTTGAAAATATAGGTAAAATGGAAAGCACAGATAGTATATATCAAGCTGGATTTTCGCCTGTATCAAAAGAAGTTTCTATAATGGGTGATTTGTTCGTATTCTTGCACGAATTAGGTCATGCAAAGGATGCTCAAAAACAAAAAACATACAGAGAAAAATTGCTTGGTGAAAATAAAATGTTTACAGGCAATAAAGATATTAAAGAAACATATTTAAAAGAACGTGAAACTTTTAATAAATACCATTCAGACGAAGAACGTAAGCATGTTTCATACTTTACACAGGCAAAAGGTCACTATGGTGGTGAATGGGGTGGTTTAGCAGAGGTAGTTGCGGAATCAAATGCTATTACAAATGCTATTTCTGACGGAAAAATTTCTTTAGGTGTTCGTGCTCAGTACTTACAACAACATTTTCCAGAAACAATTGCAAAAATCCATGATGCAATGAATTGGAAAAATGACCTTGATGCAATCGAATACTATGGAACGTAGCATATATTAACTTTTCTTAGCGTATTTAACAACAGTCAATATTTATTATATAATACGTTTGGGTAAGGGGATATGCTAGATAAAAAGTATAAAGTTATAGATTTATTTTGTGGCATTGGTGGTTTTTCCTATGGTTTTGAAAAAACTAACGATTTTGAAGTGGTAGTTGGTGTTGATATATGGAATACTGCCCTTGAAACTTTTGCTGTAAATCATAGCAATACAAAACTTATTAATCAAGATTTAACTCAAATGGACGAAAAATATTGGGATGAATATAAAAATAAGATTGATGTGATTATTGCAGGGCCTCCTTGCCAAGGTTTTAGCATGTCTGGTCAGCGAAATATTGATGATAAGCGTAATAGTTTATTTAAAGAAGTTGTAAGAATTACAAACATTATCCAACCAAAATATGTTGTTGTTGAAAATGTTGTTGGTTTATTGTCTATGTCAAATGCTGAAGGTTATGATATTAAGACATTAATAAAAGAAGAATTTAATAGAATTGGCTATAATGTACAATATAAAGTTTTAAACGCAGCAGATTATGGAGTTCCACAACAAAGACGTCGCGTAATTTTTATGATAAGCAAAAATTACCCTCTAACATATCCTAAAGAAAAATATACGATAGAAAATTACGTAACAGTAGGTGATGCTCTAGGGAATATACCTATTTCTGGTAATAAATATTTAGCACCTAAAACACAATATCAAAAATTGATGAGTGGAAAAGCTTCTATTTACAACCACGAACCAATCCATCATAACGAATTGATAACAAAAAGAATGTCTTGCGTTCCACAAGGAGGAAATTGGCAAGATATTCCACTTGAATTGGGACAAGGTGGAGGTACTCACAGCAATAATTACAGAAGACTAGATTCAAAAAAACCATCTATTACTATTAAACATGCAACAAAATCTATGTTAATTCACCCTTTTGCTGATAGAACACCAACAGTAAGAGAAGTTGCAAGACTTCAATCTTTTGATGATGATTTTATAATAAAAGGTAATAAATCTGACCAACATCAACAATTAGCAAATGCTGTTCCTCCACTATTAGGAATGGCTATAGCACAAGAAATAAGCAAAAATTTAAATAATGGAGGCAAAATAAATGAATAAACATTATAAATTTATTGATTTATTTGCTGGTTTAGGTGGTTTTAGAATAGCCTTTGAAAATCAAAATTGTACTTGTGTTTTTAGTTCAGAAATTGATAAACAAGTTGCAAATGTCTATGCTGAAAATTTTAAAGACTTACCAAGTGGGGATATAACAAAAATAAATACGACTGATATTCCAGACCATGATATTTTATGCGCAGGTTTTCCATGTCAATCTTTTTCGATTGCAGGTAAAAGATTAGGATTTCAAGATAAACGAGGAACAATGTTTTTTGAAGTTGCTAGAATTTTAAAAGAAAAACAACCAAAAGCTTTTATCCTAGAGAATGTTAAGGGTATTACAAACCATGACAATGGAAACACATTAAAAATAATTGAAAAAACCTTAGAAGAATTAAATTACTCTTTTAAATATAGAGTTCTTAATGCTAAAGATTTTGGAATTCCACAACATAGAGAGAGATGGTATTGCGTTGGAATAAGAAATGATTTAGGTCTTAATATTGAGGATTATTCTTTTCCTACTAGAAAAAATCTAACAAAAACATTAGCATCAATAATAAATTCTAATTTGAAAAGTGAAAATTACGAAATTTCAGATATTTGTAAATCACACATTAATAAATTTGTAAAACTAAAAGATATTACTATTAATTCTGATACTTTGGCTTATGAAGTTAGACCTTCAAGATGCCAATTTAAATGTGACGGTATTTCTCCTTGTTTAACAGCTAAAATGGGAACAGGTGGAAATAATGTGCCTATAGTTGTTTCTCAAATGAGAAAGTTGACAGAAAAAGAATGTTTACAAATTATGGGTTATCCAAAAACATATAAAATCGGTACTGGTTCAACAGCATATAAACAAATCGGTAACAGTGTAGTTGTTCCTGTAATTAACGAACTAGCGTACAATTTAGTTAATTTATTAGATAGCTCAGAGTTTGATAAAAATTTATATTCTAAAGTTACACCTATTAATATAAATTCAAATAAAAAGTCTAAATCTTTGGCTTAAGAACAAGAGTATATATATGTTTTGAGCGACCAGAACCTGTAGTTATTTGAAAAGGAATGTAATCAAGTTTTTTTAAACATTCATTGCAAAAGAAATAATAGGCAGTATAAGGTTCTTTGTATAAACCAATTCCATTAAAAATCTTTGCTTGTAAATCTTTTGAATTGTCTATAATGGTTTTAATTTCATTTTCTGAGTAGGTTTTAACTTTTTTACATACAGTTGAATTTAAATCAAAACCTTTTTCTAATTTTAAATCCTTAAAATAATTTTGCATACCTGATAATGATGTTTTCCAACCTTCTATAACATCTTTATTTTTTCCTAATTCAATTTCATTTTTACAAAATAAACTTGCTCCTGCTCCAAGTTCGTAATTCCCAAACAAAGTTTTAAAACTGTTTGGTGTTAATTTTAAAATTTGAAAATTTTTTGAATCATTTAATTTTATAGAAATTCCAGATTTTTCAATAGCACTATAGCAGATATTGTTGTCCTTTAGAATATTTTCATCTAGGTAATAATCTGTTTTTGCTAATATATTATCTATGTTTTTATTTACTGTAATTGCAAACACATCTGCTCTGGTCATAACTTTCTGATTGCTTAATTTTGAAAGTTGCTTTGTAACTACACGGCAAAGATAGATTTTTTTATCAAAATTACAAACAATGTTTTGGTTATACAGTTTAAACAACTCGTCTTTTGAGTTTTTATTATATCTTTTGACAAGTTCTATTTCTTGTTCATTACCTTCCTTTGTGCCCCTATTAGAAGGAATTCGTAGATGTTCTTGTTCTATTGTCACTAAATCCTTTTCCAACGAAGCCCATTTTATTTGCATTGTGTGTCTTCTATTTTCTGTTTTAGGATTAAAGTTTAAGCATCTATTCCAAGGTTGATATACTAAGTGTGAAAATGAAACTCTATCATCTTTTTGAGATATTTTTAATAGATATTCAAGAACTTCTTTACTTGTAGCCCAATGACCACTAAACACTGTTCCATGGTAAATAGCATCAACTTTAGGAGCATTATCAAGAGTCCCTGTAAACAAAAATCTATTAATTAAAATTCTCAATATTTCAGGATTATTGAAATCACAACTTATTTGTTTTATTTTGTCAGGATATTTTTTTGTAAAATCTTTCGCATTAATTCTTTTTGAACCTGTTCCATCAATTGTTCCATCAGCATAATGAAATTCTTTTAAATATTGAATTGTTTGCTTATTTATTCTTGTTGAGGTTAAAAATTTTTCAAAATCGGAAAGAGTCTCCTGATGAACACTATTTCCACTACCTTTTTTAAGGCTTACATATTTTGTTATATTGGATGTTGAAATAATAATATCTGGTTTTATATTTTTTGAAAAATTCTTTGGTTTAGAGGCAGAAATAGTTTTACCATTTAAATTTATGTTATCAAACAAAAATGATAAAAAACTTTTAATATTATCGTTCATGTCATTAAAGTTTTTTACTTGATTTATGTATTCAATTATATCATTTTCATTTTTAAAGCCGTCTTTATTGCTTCCCATAGCACTCCTTACAAATGAAAGATGTTTTTTAATTTACGTTTAATAAAAATCAAATCTTCTCGTGAAAGGTATCTTGAAAATTCAGCCAAATCTTTCATTGCTTCTTCCATTGGGTAATTTGTTGTTTCTAATTTTTTCAGCCAGTCGTTTACTTCTCTTGTAATCATAAATCTATTTTAACATGAAGATTTGATTTTATAAATTTCTTGTAAAGATAGAAATAACAGCTGTTGCCAGAACTCTAATGGTATGTTATTCTTGTATAACAGAGGTTTTTATGGCGTCAATCATTCTTTTTTCAGCAATAGTAATATTTTTATGTATAGTTACAAACAAGTTTTCTAGTAAAATTGGGCTTCCTGTTCTTGTTTTCTTCATGTTTTTAGGAATGCTTTTCGGTTGTGACGGAATTTTAAAAATTTCTTTTGATGATTATGATTTAACCTCAAAACTTTGTTCTATTGGTCTAATCTTTATAATATTCTATGGTGGATTTTGTACCAAAAAACCTGAAAATAAAAAAGTTACACTTCAGGCATGTTTATTATCTTCTTTTGGAACAATCTTCACAGCAGGGTTTTGTGCAATTTTCTGTTTTTATATTTTAAATATGTCTTTTGCAGAAAGTTTTCTAATCGGTGCAATTATTAGTTCAACAGATGCTGCATCAGTTTTTTCAATTTTACGTTCAAAGCAATTAAACCTTAAATACAATACAGCGCCAATTTTAGAGATGGAAAGTGGTAGTAATGACCCTTTTGCTTATATGTTAACTATGTTAGGGTTGATTTTATTAAAAGGTGGCGATGTAATGAGTATTACGCCGATGCTTTTTAAGCAACTTTTCTTCGGCATTTCGTTTGGTATTTTAATTGCTATATTTGCTGTTTATGTTTTTAGAAAAACAAGACTATTAATTGAAGGAACAGATTCTTTATTTATTGTAGCAACAGCTCTTGCTGCGTTTTCTATTCCTGAATTAATTGGTGGAAATGGTTATTTAAGCGTATATATAGCAGGGATTATAATTGGAAACAGTAAAATTAAAAACAAAATAAGAATGATTCACTTTTTTGATGGTATAACAGCTCTTTGTCAAGTTCTGATATTTTTCCTAATTGGGTTTCTTTCTTTTCCACACAAAATTCCAGAAATTATTATTCCAGCACTTTTAATAACTATGTTTTTATCATTTATTGCAAGACCACTTGCATTATGTATTATAATGTTACCATTTAAAGCTAAGTTTAATCAATTATACTTTATGTCATGGGCAGGATTAAGAGGTGCTGCATCAATTGTATTTGCACTATTGGTTGTTGCTCAAAGCGATTCATTAAAATATGATTTATTCCATATTGTTTTTGTTGTTTCGTTTTTGTCTGTTTCAATTCAAGGTTCGATTCTACCTCTGGTTGCCAAAAAGCATGACTTGATTGATAAATTTGCAGATGTTAGAAAAACCTTTAATGATTACCAACAAGAAGCTTCTATCGCTCTAAATAAATTTACTGTAAGTCCTTCTCACCTATGGTGTAATACAAAAGTTAAAGATATTAACCTTGAAGAGGGTGCATTGATTTTGTATATCAAAAGAGATGGCAAGAGAATTTTTCCAAAAGCTGATACTGTTATTGAAAGTGGTGACGAGGTTACAGTTGGAACAACTGTGCAAGAACTTGATAATGAAGTTATTCTTTTAGAAACAAATATTGATTCTCATCATGAATGGTTGAATAAACCAATTAAAGAAATAAATCCATCAAATACTTTCTTAATTGTTTTGATAAAACGAAATAACAATTCATTTGTTCCGAATGGTGATACTGTTATAAGATTAGGTGATACAATCATTTTTAACGAAGAAATATGATTTTTCAGCTGACGTGTAGTTTTGAATAATTAATTATAGGTATGTGTTTTGTGTGTGATTTATGGTTTGTAAAAATGTTAGTGTTATTAATTATTCAACTACTCTTACGTCTGCTGATTTATCCATTGAAATTTTGTAATCGTTATCTTTAACGTATTCCATAAACAAGTCATCTGCATTGTAACCTGTAGGTTGGAATTTGTCTTTCATATTCATTAAAGTTTTAACGTTTGGAACTACGAATAATTCTTCTGGAAGAGCAACTTTGTATGTTTTTTCCAAATCAAGTTTTTGGTATTTGCCTTCTTTATCTTTAACTTCTAAGCAGTCAGCATAATCCTTCATAGTTGCATTACCTGACATTAATAAGTTATCAAATTGACCTTTGTTAACCTTCATACCAGAGTATTGAACTAATGGGTTACGGTTTCTGTTTTTCATGTTGTCGCCGTAGTTTTCAATAACAAATTTTGTAATTTCAGCACCTTTTAATTCACCTTTTTGTAAAGCGCCTAAAGCAACTGTTCTACCACAGAATAGGTTTAATAACTTGATATTGCTAGTCCAACCATTAACTGGTAAATTTTGACGGATACTTGCTGTTTGTAAACCTACGATATCAGCTTCGCCACCGTGTTTTTCGTATTGTTCTTTAACAACATCTGATGTGAAGTTAGCTAATAAGTTAGATGAATTTCTGATACCATCTGTGCTTAATGATTCAATATTTGTAGGTCCAGATAAGAATACACTTGGTTTAAAGTCTTCACCTAATAATGCATTTAATTTTTCTTGAATAGGGTTAACTTCTTTTTTACCTGCTTCAATAGGATTTGTTGCAACTTGTGCTTTCTTTTCTTTTTCTACGTCTTCTGTATAAAAATCTTTGTTTTTAATTGTATCTAAGTTTCCATCATCATCAAAATGTAATTTGATAGAGCTAAATTTTCTATTATTTTGATACATAGATGCAACTAAAGTTTGATGACCAGTTGTAGGATTTGTTGCGATGTGATTTTCTTTTTTGTGGTCATGACCATTGATAATTACGTCAATACCAGAAACATTTTTAACAATCATATCAGCAACAGCGTTACCATTGTGGCTTAATAATACAACAGCACCTTTTGGATTATCTTTTTTGAAATCACCGATAGTTTTATTTAATTTTTCATAAGATTTAGTAAAATCTTTTTCTGTTAATTGAACGTCTTTTTTAGCGTTTCTGTCAATGATATCAAGACCTTTAACTTGATTTGGTACATAAAAATCAACGCTTGGAGTTGTCATACCTAACATTAAAACTTTATGTTTTAAGTTTGGATTTTTGTCATCTGGAATTTCAAGAATAGCTTGTTCTTTGAATTTTTCTTGATCTTTTTCTGATAAATCTGTGATAGATTTAGAATTTTTTAAATTTACGTTAGTCAAAAGAGTTGTAACATCTGCTTTTGATAATTCTTTAACTGCAAGTTCATCACCATCATCTAAGCAGTGATTACCTAATGTATAATAACCTTCTAAATCCGGAGCATCTTTTTTAAGCTCTGTTAAAAAAGAATTTAATAGTTTAACTTGATTGCTTGCTGCTGTTGCATTTGGATCGCCAATAAAACCTCTTTTAGCAGGGTTGATAAAATAATCGCCAGCATGAGTGAATAAATTTAGATAGTTTTTAGGCATTTGAGGTTTGTCTGCAGTTTTTTCTTTTGGAGCTTCAAATATTTCAGCTTTTTTGTATTCAATTGCATCAAAAGCTGCAGGTAAAGATTCGATTTGACCATGCGAATCACCCATTGCTAAAATATTAACTCTGGCTTCACCAAAAGATACATTATTCTTTGGATTTCTAAAATTGCTAATTGGCAAAATTTTCAAGTACCTGAACCCCACACTAAAAATTCATAAACACTACCTATTTATATTAAAATACCAAAATGTAGAAATTTGCTAGCTTTAAGCATGAAACATTACAATTCTTTACGTAATTTTTTTTTGTATTTTAAACTTTATTTTTCTGTTAAAATTATAAAATAGATTATACATTTTAAAAGAAAAGAGATTCCCAAATGCAAGAAACAAAAAGAAAAACAAATATTCAATTATTAGCCTTACTATGCTTAAACTATTTTACATATTCGTTAATCACAAACATTCCTGGGGTTTTGTTACCATACTGGAAAGATTCATTTCATCTTAGTAGCATGGTTTTAACTTTTTTAGGCTCAGTATTTTTCATGGCTTATGGTTTAACAAGTTTTCCACAAGGGGTTTTGCTCGACAAATTTGGTAACAAAAAAATGTTTTTGTTCGGTATTGGGTTAGTATTTTTGGGCTCTATAGTATTTGCTATTTTCCCAGAATATGTTGTTGGATTGTTTTCATTATTTGTTATTGGTATTGGTGTTACAGCCTTGCAAATGGTATCAAACTTATTAGTAAAAGAAATTGATGAAGATGAAACAAAATATTCAAGAAATCTAACATTAACACAAATTTTCTGTGGTGTTGGTGGTTTAGGTGGAGGTTTTTTAATTGGCTTTTTAATTAAAGATTTAGGTTTCCATTGGCAATCAATTTATTACGTTTTCTCAATTCTAGCAATGATAGTTGCAGTTTGGGTATTTTTAACAAATATTCCAGAAGCTCATGATAAACATGGAGAAAAACCTACAACAAATGATTATATTAATCTTGTAAAAAATCCTTTAATGATTATGTTTGCGATGGGTATTTTTGTTTACGTTGGTATAGAAGTTGGTGTTGCAACTTGGATTTCAACTTTCTTGGTAGATAAATTTGATATGATGAAAAGTACAGCAGCTATGGTTGTTGGTTTGTATTGGGGATTCTTAGCATTAGGTCGTTTTGCAGGTGGTATTTTGTTAAACTACTTAAACACTTCAAAAGCTCTTTTGTTATATGCAATCGGTGCTTTTATTTCATTAACTTTAGCTGTAGTTGCTCCTGATAAAATGGTTTCTGCTATATGCTTTATTTTAGTTGGATTTTTCGCATCAATTATGTTCCCAAGTATCTTTTCATTATGCGTAAATTCATTTGATAAAAAAGAAGAAGGTGCCGTTGCAGGTATTTTATGTACAACAATTGTTGGTGGCGCTGTAACTGCTCCAGTTATTGGATTTTTAGATAAATTAACTTCTCTTCCAATTGCTCTTATAATCGTAGGTGTTTTATCTTTTGGTTATATTGGATTTATTGGTTTGAAAACTTTACCAAAGAAAGGTTAATTTAAAGTTTTTAGTAAAAAAGAGGGCGATTTCGTTTTAGCGAAATCGCCCTCTTAGTAAATTACTTACCACTCACATTATTGGATTTTAAGTGTTTTTGTTTCTTTCTTTTCTGACATTTTCTTTAATGTGATTTGTAAAACACCGTCTTTGTATTCGCAGTTTGAATGTTCGGCATCTACATCTTTAGCAAATTCAAATGTTCTATGGTATTTACCATAAGAGAATTGTGAATAGTGCATGTTTTCATTTTCTTTCATTTCTTCAAATTTGCTTTCTGCAGAAATAGTCAAACTATTTTTATCCAATTCAATATTGATATCATCTTTTTTGATACCAGGAAGTTGAACAGAAACTTTGTATTCTTTTTCGTTTTCTCTAACTTCTGATAATGGTTGGAAAAATCTGTTTTCAGAATCAGTAGCATCGCCTACCATTACGGCGTTCAATAAGTTTTCTAAGTTGTTACGCATATTTGTGAAACAATAATCCGGTTCTCTTTCAATAACATTAAATCTCATTTTTATACCTCCAATTCTTTTCTCTTTACTTCTTACACTATTGTTATAACTCTTTTTTTAGATAATTCCGTAGAATTAACAAAGTCTTAACTTTTTGGGCTAATTGTTATGAAAATGTTAAGGATTTAGTTTGAAAATTTTTGTTTTTTTTATTAAATATGGCATAATGAATTAAAAGTAAAAATTAAATGAGGAACTAAATTATGAAAAAAATGTTTGTTTTGATTATTACAGGTTTATTTTTAGCTAGTGGACTTTCAGCATGCGCATGTCATAGAAAAAAAGCTCCTAAATCTACAAATATTTCTACAAATGTTGTTAAGAATTTAGATGTATTAGCAACAATGGAAAGCAAATCAACTTCTCCAAATCAAGTTTGGGTTGGTACTTTTCAACTTGTTTGGAACGATTTGATGGATGAATTATTAAAGCAACCTATCACATTTGTAGGTAAAAAATCTCAAATGGCAGAAGATTTGAATAAACAATCTTTCAAAGCTGAAAATATTTCTGAAAGTGCTTACTATAAAAAATGGGGCTTGGCTTCACTAGCCTTGAAGAAAGAAATTGAAAAAGGTATAAAAGATAAATTTAATGAAAAAAGTGCAATCTTAGATAATTTTGATTGGACTCCTGCAAACGGTCATTACATTCTTTATGCAATGTTGAAGAAAGATTTTGAATATGCAAAGGCTTTAGATAAATTAAATTCAGAATCTTTCAACGGTAGCAAAGGTAATGTTGAATATTTTGGTATTCTAAAATCAAGCAAAACAAAAGCTAGAGATATCGTAAATGTTCTTTTCTATAACGACATGAACGATTTCGCTGTATCTCTAAAAACAAAACAAAATGACGTTGTATATTTCTATAGAACTAATGACAACAAAACTTTTGCTGAATATTATGCTGATATGAATAAAAAAGCAAAAGCTTCAACTACAAATAGAGAATTTACAAAACGCGATGAACTTAAAATTCCAAATCTTGATTTTAAAACAGAAACTGTGTTTGGAGAACTTTGTAATAAAGCTATCAAAAACAGTGATTTAGTAATTGCAAAAGCTGTTGAAACAGTTGAATTTAAAATGGATAACAAAGGTGTAAAACTTAAATCAGAAGCTGGTATCGAAATGATGAGAGCATCACTTGACCCTCCTCAAAAATCAAGATATTTCTATTTAACAAATCAATATGTAATCTTTTTACAAGATAAGGACAAACCTTATTTTGCTCTAAAAGTTGCAGATGCTAAAGCCTTACAAAAATAGTCTAACTGATTTATAAAGTTGGGTAATAACAAATTTTTCTATCTCCTTGATAATTTCCTAGTAGGTTAATTATCAAGGAGATAGAAATGTTTTATAATGTATTTGATGTTGAAAAATCTATTGATTTAGATGGACAAAAATTTAACAAAAAAACTTTAATGGAGAATAGAGATAGTTCACTAACTCTCGTTGTAATAGGTAAAGATGAAATTATTGATACTCATACCTCAAAAGAGGATGCAGCAGTTTATGTTGTAGATGGTAAAATTGAACTTCACTTTGACGCTCAACAATTTGTAATTGAAAAAGGCGAAATGTTAATGTTTAAAAAAGATACTCAACATAAAGTTTTGGGCGTAAAAGAAAGTAAATTTATTTTGATAAAAATTTAGTTGATTATATAAGCCAAACAAAGAAGTGGCGAAGCCTTAGGCTTCGCCACTTCTTTTGTTGTAACTTTTAATTATTTAGCTTGTTCAGCTTCTTTTATTACGTCAAATACGCCTTGAAGTTCTTTTTTTGTCATACCTTGCTCACATCGAGCTGTATAATATCCTGATTCAGCAGCGAATGACATAATTACAAATTTGTTATCGTCATAACCTCTAACGTGTACAGCTACTTCTTGTGCAAGATTAATATACTTATTTACAGGATAAACACTATAATCTCCACTTATATCGTAAGTAGGATTTGTTTTTTCATCAAGAGTTAAAGTTTTTCTTACTGAAACCTCTCTTTTTTCATCTAGTGGATATGTAATTTCTATCATATCTTTCATAGAACGCACTTTAAAATTTGATAATACAAGTGGAAAATTAAATCCTGCAACTTTACTTGCCTTATTCAAATCATCTTGGCAATCTTGCCAAGGATTTGGCATTAATGTTCTATTGCTTAATTGGTCTTTTGTACAAGCTGTTAAAAAATTAACGCTGAATATACAAACAACTATGAAAAGTAATACTTTTATTTTAATTTTCATTAAAAACTCCTGTATCTTTCTATAATAAACAATTTATTTAAATTTTAAAAAATTTCAAATTTTTGAAATGTTAAGTTCCTTGTATTACATGCGCTGTCCATGTTTGAGCATGTTTACAAAACTTAATAATTGGCAAATAAAAAGGCAATTTTTTTTAAAAGTAAAACTTTATATAAGAGTAAGAGAGATTTAAGAGAGTTTAACAGATGACATTTTCAGTAAGTTTTAATCAAAATAATTCATTTGGTTCTGCTCAAAGAGTTAACAACAACTCTGTTAAATCTCCTGTTTACGAAAACCCAAGCTTATTCACAGGTGTTACATTCAACGGTGTTGCTCCTACTTCAATGTTTGAAGGTTCTGGCTTAGGTTTCAACTTCAACTTCGGTTCAATTTTAAACGCTGTTTCAACATTCAGCTTACCAATGTTCAACTTCAACAACTTTGCAGGTAACAACTTCGGTTTCTCAAACTTTAATTTATTCCCTGCATTAGGTCAAAGAACATTCAGCTTTGGTACTTTTGGTACAAACATTAGACCATCAGCAAAAGCTAGCACAGCAAGAGCTCAAAAAGCTGTAAACGTTGCTTTATCACAAGTTGGCGTTAAAGAAAATGGTAGCACAAACAATTCAACTGAAGTTAACAAATACAGATTTGGTAAAGCTAATGGCAATCCTTGGTGTGCAAGCTTTGTATCTTACTGCTACGGTCAAGGTCAAGGCAACAACAACAAAGCTACATTTGGTTTTACTGAATCTTCTCAATCAATCAAAAATCAAGCTATCAAAGCTGGTAAATATTCAACAAAAGATTCTGGTTACAAACCTCAAGTTGGTGACTTAGCAGTTTGGACATATACTAAAAACTCTGGTCACGTTGGTATCATCGCTTCAGTTAACAATGACGGTACATTTGACGTTGTTGAAGGCAACTGTGGTGACAAAGTTCAAAGATGCACTCGTTCAATGAACACAAAAGACTTAAACGGTTTCGTAAGAATGAACGAATGGGTTGAAGCATAATAAGTTTAATTAAATTCTCAGTGTGAAGTGTAAGGGAAAAGTAAAAGTGTGTTAGGGTTGACAAAGTCAACCCTTTTTTTTTGACATATAGGATGTTTTTTTGATTGCTTCGCTTTCGCTCGTAATGACATAAATTTTTATACGTCCGAAGTTGACACTAGGGTTTGTAATAATAAAATAGTAATATTAAGTATAAGGATAAAATTATGACAAAAACTCTTGAAAAAACACCAAATGAACTTCAACAAAAATGTATCGATAGTATTGATGGAAAATACTTAGTTCTAGCAGGTCCCGGAACAGGTAAAACTTTTACTATTACAAGCCGTATTAAAAATATGGTTAAAAATAAGGGAATAAAACCTGAAGAGATTTTGTGTCTTACTTTTACTGATGCTGCTGCAAATGAGATGAGAAATCGTATAAATAAAGAGTTAGAAGAATTATCGGTGGGGGTAAATATTTATACTTACCATAGTTTTTGTTGCGAAATTATTGAAGAAAATAAAGATGATTTTGAACTTCCTGCAAAATTTAGAATAATTACAGAATCAATTTCAAGAGCTTTTATAAAAGAATGTATTGATGAAATTTCTCCAAAAGCCTATCGTACAGATAAAAATGATCCTTATTTTTATATCAATACAATTAAAAGTGGAATAAATGAAATAAAGAAAAACAGACTTAATAAGGAAAAATATTTTTATAATCTTGAACATAATAATGATTGGATTCCTGAATTAGAAAGAAAAAAAGGAGAGTTAAAAGAAAAACTTGCTCAAGGAATAACAAGAACGAAAACTCTTGAAAATTCGATTGCTGACTTAGAAAAAAAGATAGAAAAAGCAAAAGAACTTTGGACTTTTTATGAAAAATATCAAGAAAAAATGACAACAAACCACTATTTAGATTTTGATGATATGATTTCGTTTGTGTTAGATAAATTTGAAGAAAGTCCTGTATTTTTATCTAGTATTGCCAACAAGTATAAGTATATTTTGGTTGACGAATATCAAGATACAAACAAATCTCAAAACACTATAGTTCTTGAATTAGCAAGAGCTTTGGACTCTCAAAATATTTTTGTTGTTGGTGATGATGACCAAATTATATACACTTTCCAAGGTGCAAAGTTGGATACTATTGAGAACTTTTTGTCAGAATTTCCAGATACTCAAGTTATTTGTTTAAAAGAAAATATGCGTTCAACACAGAGTATTTTGGATGCATCACGTTTGGTAGCAATTCAAGATACAAGAAGATTGGAGAATAATGAGAATTTTAAACAATACAATATTTCAAAATCTTTGGTTGCAAAAAATTCTGAAATTATTGCCAAAGACAAACCTGTTAGGTTTGTTGAATATGTTGATGATATGCAAGAATGTAATGCAATAGTCGATGAAATTGATGCATTAATAAAATCAGATAAATTTTTTGAAAATGGAACAAAAAATCTTTCAGAGATAGCAATTTTAACTGCAAATAATGATGATTTAGATGTTTTTATGGAAAGACTTAGAGCAAAAAGTATTCCGTGCGAGTTAAAAACTGGTATTGATATTTTTTCAAATCATGCTGTAAATGTTTTGTTCTCATACATGCAAATGCTTGTTAATCCTGAATTATATTCGCAAAAGATTTTTCAAATTTTGTTATCACAGCCTTTTAATATAAATCCAAAAGATTACCAAAAAATCTTTGAAAGTGTTTCAAAATACAAGACACCTTTAGATTGTATGAGAAGTTTTAAGGAAGAAGATTTTGTTAACTCTTTTATGGTAGAGAGATTTTTGGAAACTTATGATTATTTATCTACTTTCAAAAACAACGAAAGTATTAGAAATACAGTTTTAGAAATTGGTGCTAAAACAGGTATTTTTGATTATTATTTGAATTTTGAAATTAATCGTTCTCAAAATATCGCAAGCTTGAAAAAGCTTGTGGAAGAAGCTTCTGTCTTTTCTGATATATACAAAACTTGTTTTTTGGAAGAATTTGTTGAATATTTAAATATTTTGCTAAATGACGAAATAAGTATTCTTACCGATAAAGCACCTGTGACATTAAATGCTGTTCAACTTTCTACTTATCACTCAGCAAAAGGTAAGGAATTTGCATACGTTTATATGCCAACTTTGATTGATTCAAAATGGGAAAGCAATAAAAAATCTAATTCTATTAGTATTCCTCTTTCTCCATCTGAATACAAAACTGAGGAAGAGAGAAAAGAATTAAAATATTCTGATAAGATTAAAACTCTATATGTTGGTATGACTAGGGCAAGACACTCTCTAACTCTTTCATATCCCCTTTCGATTGGTAACAAGCCAAAAAAATTAAGTGAGTTTATAAATAATATTAAAGATTCTTTAGCTCAAGAAAAAGCTGAAGATTATAACATTGACTCATATTGGATGGAAGCTTCTAAAACTCTTGTAAAAAGGGATTATGATTACAAAAAAGATTTTGCTGACATGTTGAATGTTGTGTTAACTAACAAAAAATATTCTCCAACGGCGTTAAATAAATACTTAAAATGTCCAAGACAATATTTATATAGCAATCTTCTTGCATTTGACGGAAAAGATGGTAATCCTGATGTTTTGAGTTATGGTTCAGCTATTCACTATGCTTGTGAATTTGCTGTTAATTACGCAATAGAAAAAGGTTGTTATCCTGAAAAAAGTGATTTTATAAAGGCCTTTTTAGATAAGCTTTCAGAATTACCACTATCAAGCTACAAAAATAGAGAAAATATTAAGGGTAGAGGTATAAATGCTTTGGATGGCTTTTATAATCAACTTTTGAATACTCCAGTAAAAGAATTAAATGCTGTTGAAACGAAATTTGAATTTGATATGGATGGATATAAATTTCACGGCATAGTTGATAGAATTGACAAAAATTCTGACGGTACATATTCAATTTATGATTACAAAACAGGTAATGCAAAAACAACTAAAGAGGTTTGTCCTGACGGTGATAAAGAAGAATATTATAATCAAATGGCATTTTACAAATACATGTTTGAAACTTCAACTGGTAAAAAAGTTTCTAAGACAGAATTTATTTTTCCAGAAGATTTTACAAAAAATCTAGAAGTTATTTATACACAAGAGAAATGCAACCAAGTCATGGAAAAATATAAATCTGCAATAGATAAAATAAATGCTTTAGAATTTGAACCAAGTTATGATAAAAAAGCTTGTGAATACTGTTCCTATTTAGATTTTTGTAATAGTAACATTTTATAATGTATAAATTTTCATAATAGAAAATATGTGATATAATTCTTGTATGGCAGATTCACTTTCAGTTTCATTCAGATATACAAAAGAAGATATACTAAATGTTGTTATAGAATCTTTAGGTTTTGATATAAAAAGATGTTGGTTAATGCTTTTTGGCATACTTCTTTTGCTTTGCGTTGCAGGATATTTTGTATTGATAAAGGTCTATATGGTAACAATACTATTTGTATTATTTGCTTTAGCATTTGTTCCTGTGTACATCTTTATTGCTTATATGAATTTATCTTCTGCTTTGGGCGTTTTAACTGATTGCGTTTATACAATTGAAAAAAATCAATTAATAGCAGGTAGCAACTTAGGTTTTCAATATTTTGATTTCAAAAATATTGATAGAGTTGTTATGACAAAACCTATTTTATTTATTTACGTAACTAAGAAAAATGCTTACTTTATCCCAATTAGAGCTTTTAACTCAAACGAAAAGGCAAACAAATTCATTACCGAATTGAATTATGGTATTGAAATAGCTAAAAAAGAAGCTAATGAGATTGACAAACTTTAAAAAATTTCAACTTCGCTTGTATGTAAGTTGTAATTAGCTTTTACTACCATAATTTCGCCTGTTTTAACTTTGTCTGCTATGTATGCATCTTTTGTTAAAAGGTCTTTTGCTTGATATTTAACATTTTGGCGAATTGCTTCTTTATGAAAATCTTCTTCTGATAAGTTTTCATCAACTTTTTCAATTGCAGGATAAATCTCCATCAAAATTGATTTTAAGTTTGGAGAAACTGTATCAAGGGTTTTAGATTTGTAAGTATCAACAGCAGAATGAACAGCACCACAATTGTCGTGACCTAAAATCATAATTAATTTAACCCCAAGATGAACAACTGCATATTCAATACTTCCCATAACCTCTTGAGATAGAACGTGACCTGCTGTTCTAATTGCAAAAATGTCCCCTAACCCAGCATCAAAAATTATTTCCAATGGTACTCTGGAGTCAGAACATGAAAGAATAATTGCATAAGGTGTTTGTTTTGAAACCAATGAAGCCTTGGTTTCTTGACATCTATTTGGGTGAATTGATGCATTGTTAACAAATCTCTTATTGCCTTCCATTAATCTATCTAAAGCTTCTTGAGGTTTAATCATAATAAATCTCCTTTAATTCATAAATCTAAATTTTATAAGTGCAAAAATTGCAGCAAAGCCGTCTTTCCAACTAATTTTCTTACCTTCTTTAAATCCTCTTGCAACGTAAGTAATAGGAACTTCTTTTAATCTTGCACCTTGTTTTAAAACTTTTGCAGTTATTTCTGGTTCAAAATCAAATCTGTTAGATTTTATATCTAAATGTTTAACGTATTCGGATTTAAAGACTTTGTAGCAAGTTTCCATATCTGTAAGTGTTGCGCCGTATAGAATATTTGTTATTATTGTAAGCATTTTGTTGCCTAAAAAATGAGTTAGCATAAAGTTTTTAGACTTATCAATATTCATAAATCTTGAACCATAAGCAACATCTGCTTCGTTATCTAAAACAACTTTTACAAGTGGTAATAAATCTTCTGGGTTGTATTCAAGGTCAGCGTCCTGAATAGTTACAATGTCCCCAGTTGCTTCTTTAAATCCATCTCTTAGAGAAGCACCTTTTCCCATATTCTTTTCGTGATACAAAACTTTATAATTTAAATCCTTGTAAAGTTCTTTTGTTCCGTCTGTAGAATAGTCGTCTATTAAAATTATTTCCTTTTCTAATTCGTAAAAATCAATGCTTTCAAGCTTTTCTAATATTGGCATTAAGGTATTAACTTCGTTGTAAACTGGAATAAGTATTGTTATTTTGTTCATTCAATCTCCAAATAGTTTTGAAATATTCTCAAATGTATTGTACAATAAAAACAACAAGAGGATATGATGTTATGGTACAAGCTATAGAAAATAATGAAATAATTAATGCAAAAGCAATGTTGCAAAGTGCGTTTAAAGAGTTACAACAAGAAAATTATAACCAGTGTGAAGTTTTAACAAAAGAGGCTCAAGACATCCTAAAGGCTGAAAATTCTAATGAAAATATTTCAATATGCCTTTCTTTGATTGGCTTTGTAAAATATTTAAAAGATACTAATAATTATCAAAAAGCGTTGACTTATTTGAATGACGCATTGTATCTTGCAAATTATAACAATTATTTACCTGCACAATTAGTATATGAACTATTTTCAGGTGTTGTAAACTTTAAAGAAAAAAATATTGATTTAGCTGAAGCTCAACTTGTGAAAGCTAAATATTATGCTGTAAAAGATGACGAATTTGGTTTGATGGATTTTGTGATTAAGTACTTAGATGAAATTGCAAAATTGAAAAATCAAGAACCAAGTAATAAACGTGATCCGTTGAATGCTTTAGTAAAAATTAGCCAATCAGTTGCAGCTGAAACAGATATTAACAAGCTTTTAAAAGTTATTGCAGAAGCTGTAAAAGAAACTATTAATGCAGATAGATGTACAGTATTTTTATATGATAAAGAGCATGATGAACTTTGGAGTAAAGTTGCTCTAGGGCTTGAAAGTTCTGAATTAAGATTTCCTGCAGGAAAAGGTTTGGCAGGTTATACTGTAAAATCAGGCGAAAGTATTAATATCAAAGACGCATACAATGATGAACGTTTCAACAAAGATATTGATATGAAAACAGGCTATAAAACAAAAACTATTTTGTGTATGCCTATTAAAAATTTAAACCAAGAAATAATTGGTGCTTTCCAAGTATTAAATAAAATCGGTGGATATTTTACTCCAGAAGATGAAGACTTACTGGTTGCAATTGGTTCTTCTGCAGGTATTGCCTTAGAAAATGCCCAATTATTTGAAAAACAAAAGAAAATGTTAGAAGAGCAAAAGGTTGTATTTGATAGCTTTATTGAAACGCTTGCTGCCTCTATCGATGCTCGTGACAAGATTACAGCAGGTCATTCTACAAGGGTAAAATATTATTCTTCAATGATTGCAAAAGCTTTCAATATGGAGCCTAAACAAGTTGAAATTATTGAAAAGGCTGCAACTCTTCATGATATCGGTAAAATTGGTATTAAAGATTCAGTTCTTCAAAAAGAAGGTAAGTTAACTGATGATGAATACAAACAAATTCAAAGACACGTTGAAATTACTCATAACATCTTAGAAAAAATTCACATGTCAGACGATTTCAAAATGATTGCAGAAATTGCTTGTGCTCACCACGAAAAATTTGATGGTACAGGTTATTATAGATATTTGTCAAGAGAGGATATTCCTTTCGGTGGTAGAATTTTAGCAGTAGCTGACGTATTTGACGCTATTACATCAAAAAGACACTATCGTGACAAAATGCCTATTAGAAACGTTATTAATATCTTGATTAAAGATAGTGATAAACATTTTGATAGAAGTGTTGTTGATAAATTCTTATCATTACCAACAAACCAAATTATTAAAGTATTCTTGACTGAAAATAAATTGGTTCTAAAACCAGAAGATGAAGAATTTTTATCAAGATATAACTTGAGAGATTTATACAATTTATTGGAAAAAGATGCAGATACTCTTTCGGAAGAAGAAACAAAATTTGTAACTTTATTCAATAAATACTATTTAGGACAGGTTGATGATTAAAAAGTTAGTAATACTTTTAATAGTATGCTTTATAAATATTTCGTCAGCTTTAGCCATAACAGAACCTCAAAAGTACACAATTTTAGATGATTTTTATAAGGCTATGGAAAAATTCAAAGGTAGCAATGTTAGTGTTGCCTATGAAGAGTTTTCTCAAATTGTTAATATTAGTCCAAAAGACAATGACTATATTAATATTGTTTTGACAGGTAAACTTAGTGATATAGGTTTTTATAGTCTGGCAAACAAGTCGAGAGCTAAAATTGTAGATTCTGAAATAGCACAAACTCCTTTGAAAAATATTGATGAAATATATTATCAAACTTCAAAGATTGAACCTGAAGATGAAATATATTTGGGTGAATGCTTTTCGGATATTACTTATAACAATATGAGTAAAGAAATTGCGACAGATTTAACAGCAAATTATCAAATAAGAGAAAAGTATGACTATGCTGAATACCTAACAGCACTTGCGTGGTATAAAAGTGGTAATTTAGAGTACGCCAACAATCATATAAATGATGCTATCGAAAGAAATCCAAAGAATGTTTCTTACAAATATTTATATGCAAAAATTTTAGCAGATGAAGGTCAAAAAGATAAAGCGTTTAAGGTTGCCGAAAATATTAAAAAATCTGTAATCATGACAGATTTTTATGCTAAGAAATATAAAGAAATTGAAGAATATATTTTATACAAAAATACAAAGGATGAAAAATTAAAAAAATACCATTTGGCTTGCTATTACTACTATAGAGATGATTACTTACGTTCTTTAAAGTCTGTTCCTGCAGTAAATGATAAAAATAATAAAGAAAATTCTATGATTTATGCGTTAATAAGTCAAAATTATGTGGCATTAAAAGAATATGAAAAAGCATCATCAAATGCTCAAAAGTCTTATAAATTAAACAAAAAGAATCCAAATGCGTTGCTTTTATTAGGTGATTTAGCTTATCAAAAAGAAGACTATAGAGGAGCTTTGAAATATTACAAAGATGCAATGAAATATGATAAAACCACATATTATGCTGATACAAAGACAGCGAAAGCAAGTTTGAAACTTGGTAGAACTTCTAAAGCAAATGAAATTTTAGAAAAGGTTCTAAAAAATTCGTCAGACAATTATGAAGCATATTATTTGGAAGCGTTAATTGAAAAATATAAGGAATTGGCATATTTAAAAAAATCGATAGGCTTAAATAGTGAATTTGCAGACGGTTGGCTAGAGTTGGCTAATTATGAGAGAACAAAAGCTAATTATAAATTAGCACAACTTTATCTTAATAATGCGTATAATCTTGACCAAAACAATTACAAATATTATTATTATCAAGGGCTCCTTTATAAGGATTTAAAAGATAAAGAAAATGCAAAATATTATTTTCAAAAATGTAAGAGCCTAAATCCAAAATTTACAGAAGTACAGAAAGAACTAAAAAGATGACAGATACAGAAAAGAAGAATATATTAATTGTAGAAGACCACGAATTAACAAGATTTGGATTGAAAACAAATTTTGAGGGAATGGATATTATTGATAACATTTATGAAGCAGAAGATGCTGATCAAGCGTTAAAACAATTTAAAGACCATAAAATTGATTTAATTATTATGGATTTAGGTTTGCCAAATGTAGATGGTATAGAAACAACAAAGAGAATAAGATTAATTGATGCAGATGTAAAAATTATTATCTTAACATCTCATAGTGATGAAAAAGCTGTATTGAACAGTTTAAAAGCAGGTGCAAATGCTTATTGTTCAAAAGAAATTAACTTGAAAACATTAGAAAATGTTGTTAAATCAGTTCTTGACGGTGCCGCATGGTTTGATCCAAGTATTGCACATATTGTATTAAGAGCTGCATCAACTCAACAAGATGTTCCAGTTGATGGTCAAGTTGATTTCAACTTAACAGCCAGAGAACTTCAAATCTTGAAACTTATTGCAAAAGGATATAGTAACATTGAGATTGCGAAAGAATGTACAATTAGTATTAATACTATTAAGGCTCACGTTGCAAACATTTTGCAAAAGTTAGAAGTTGAAGATAGACTTCAAGCAGCACTAAAAGCAATTAAATACCAAATAGTTTAAAGGACAGTAAATGGCTGAATTGGGCAAAGTTTTAGTTATTGACGACAATCCTAAATTTTTAGAAGACTCATTACCTTTATATGGTTATGAGGTGGAAGTTGCTACAGATGGATTAAAAGCAATGAAAACTTTGTCAAAGAAAAACGATTTTGATATTGTATTGCTAGACGTGATGATGCCCAACATGAATGGTTGGGACGTACTAAAAGAAATTAGAGAAAATGAAAACACAAAGATGTTGCCAATAATAATGACGACAGCTATTAGCGAAGAACAAAAAATAGTAAAAGGTCTAAAAATGGGAGCTGACGATTATATTGTAAAACCATTTGTGCTTTCAACATTACTGGCAAGGATTGAGGCAGTAATAAGACGTTCCACTTGGAACAAAAATGATAGCAGTCAGATTGATATTAAAAAAGTAAAATCGGTAAACAATGATATTACCCCCAAGGAATCTGTTGTGCTTGAACTTTTGACCAAAGGACTAAATAACAAGGAAATAGCTGACGAGCTAAACATTACAGAAGTGACTGTTAAAACGCATTTAAGAAACATTTATAAAAAATTCAATGTTAACAGTCGAACCCAGTTAGTATTGATGGCTATGCAATTAAGTTCAAACTAGATTACAACAACAGATTAAAGGAGAAGTTTTAAATGAGTGATTATTCAAAAGACGAGTTAATTACACTAATTCAAGAAAATCCACAAGAATTCAATGAATGGATTAAAGATAAAGAAGATGTTGATTTAAGTGAAGTTGATTTTTCTAATCTTGTTTTAGAAAATGTAAGTTTTGCAAACGCAGACTTGAATTCATCATCATTTGCAGATGCACAACTAACAGAGGTTAATTTCACTAATTGCGATTTAACATCTGTTGATTTTACAAGAACAAATCTTGTTGAATGTGATTTTACAGAAAGTATTCTTCCTGGTGCAGACTTTAGTTATGCAGTTGTAAGCTATTGCAACTTTACAGAAGCTGATATGACAGGTTGTGTTTTCCAAGAATCAGATTTAGCAAACTCAGATTTCTCAACTTCTGATAATTTAGCAGCTTGCCGTTTTGATGAAGAAACAATTTGGCCTGACCAAGATAAATTACCAGAAGACTTTGATACAAGCTATAGCAACGACTTATCATCATTAAAAGATGATGATGATATGCCTGTTCATTCAGATTACTAATGCCACAGTTTTTAATAAATTCAAAAGATATAGACAGCAATATGATTATAATTGACGATAAAGAAAATTATAATCATATTGCCAAGTCTTTGCGTGTAAGAATTGGTGAAGATTTGCTTTTGATTGATGAAAACGAAATTCAATATGAAACGAAGGTTGAGGAAATCACAAAAAATTACGTAAAAGTTTCTATAGAAAATTCTTATAAATCAAAGCGTAAGCTTGATTATGACCTTTATATTGCAATTAGTCCATTGAATAGCAATGCCATAAATACTATTTTTGAAAAACTTACAGAGCTTGGTGTAAGAGGATTTTATCCTATTTATACCGATAATTGTGCTGTAAAAAAAGATGTTATAACTAAAAAAATTGAGCGTTGGCAAAAAATTTGTTATGAATCTTTCAAACAATGTGAAAGGGCAGATATTCCGACATGCTTTGAATTAACTACCATTCAAGAAGTTATAAAAAAAGAGTTTGACCACATATTATGTTTTACAGAGCGTTCTAGCAAATATCAATTCAAAGAATTTTTAAATAATAATAAATTTAAGCAAAATGATAAAATTCTTGTTATAATAGGACCAGAAGGTGGTTTTTCAAAGAAAGAATTTGAATTTTTCGAAAAAGAAAATTTGAATACAATTTCGTTAGGTGAACTTATCCTAAGAGCAGATACTGCCTCTATTGTAGCGATAGGAAATATTATTTATGAAAATTCCAACATTGGAAAAACTTAAAAATGATAAAATTTTAAAAGATATAAAAAAATATTCAGAAGGTGTAGAGGTTTACGTTGTAGGTGGCGTAATTAGGGATTTGTACACAGGTAAGGATAATTTTGATAAAGATTTAATTGTTTGTGGAATTGAAGCGAAGGATTATGCCCTAAACTTGTCAGAAAATCTTGATGCCACATTTATTCCACTTGATGAAGAAAATAAAATTTATAGACTTGTTTTGCGAGATAAAAAAACATTTATTGATATCACAAATCCTATCAATAATTCTATTGAAGAGGATTTGAAACGTCGTGATTTTACAATTAATTCTATTGCCATGAACATTCAAAATTTTGAGGTTTTAGACTTAAATAATGGATTAAAAGATTTAAAAAATAAAAAAATCAAAATGATTGATGAAAAAAATTTTATAGAAGATTCTTTAAGATTGTTGAGAGCTTATCGTTTTCAGGCTGTTACAGGTTTTGAAATTGATAGTAAAACAGAACACACTATAAAAAAACATATAAAATTAATCAACAATCCTGCAAGGGAAAGAATAACTTATGAATTGATGAAATTATTTGAAGGCGCTTATACTGTAAAAGCCTTGCTAAATATGGATAAGGCTGAACTTTTGTATGAGATTTTACCTATCTTTTTAGATGTAAGAAAAGTTCCTCCAAATACTCATCACCACTTGGATTTGCTTCATCATTCTATAGAGACTGTTAATCAAATACAAAATTTTTATAATATTGCAAAACCTGAAGTTAAAGAACATTTAGATAGTGTTGATTTTGGTGGATTTTCAAGATTAGCACATTTAAAGCTTGCAGGTTTTATGCACGATATTGGTAAATATTCTTGTTGGACTATTGAAGAAGATACAGGGCGACATAGATTTATCAAACACGAAGAAGTTGGTAGTAAATTAGCTAGTCCTATTCTTAAAAAACTTAAGTTTTCAAAAAAACAAATTGAATATATTTGTAAAATGATTAAAAATCATATTTACCCATCACATGTAATTGCGACGGAGATTTTGACAGACAAGGTCAAAATGAGATACGTTAGAAAAATGGAAGATGATGTTATTGATAATATCTTATTAGCGATGTCTGATAGACTTTCTGCAAGGGGCAAAGCTATAACAGATGAAGTTGTTCACAAAAATATTTCAGGTCTTACAAATCTTCTTAAATTCTATCTTGAAGTGAAGGATAATCTTGAACCTCTTCCAAAACTTTTGAGTGGAGAAGAAATTATGGAAATGCTAAATCTAAAACCTTCAAAAGAATTGGGTGAAGTTATAAAAGCACTGCAAGAAGAACAATTTAATGGTGAAATCACAACAAAAGAACAGGCGATTGAATTTGTGAAAAAATATAAATTATAAGGTTTTTGTAGGGTTAGTAAATCCGACCTACTACTATTTTCTTTGGATTGTTTCGTCGTTTTACTCCTCTTAATGACAAACAAATCTAGTCTTGCCTTTTCTGTCATTGCGAACGAATGTGAAGCAATCCAAACTGATGCTATTGATTAACGAGATTGTTTTTTCATTTTACTTTCAGCAATGACATACTTACGTAGGTTGGGCATACCTGCCCAACAAAATACATCTATGCTGACAATGTAAAGATTTCGTAGATTTCGTCGTCTGAAAGTTCTGTAATAATCTTTTCGCCTTCGTAAACTGCCAAATCTGCAAGTTCTTTCTTAGATTTCAACATTTCATCAATTTTTTCTTCAAATGTTCCAAGTGTAATCATTCTATGAACAAGTACGTTTTTGTCTTGACCGATACGGTATGTTCTGTCGGTTGCTTGTTCTTCTACTGCTGGATTCCACCATAAGTCATAGTGGATAACATTTGTAGCACTTGTTAAGTTCAAACCAGTACCACCAGCTTTTAATGATAGAATCATTACGTGAGAATCTTTATCTGTTTGGAATTTTTCGATGATTTGTTCTCTTTGGTTAACGTTCAATGAACCGTGGAAGAACAATGGAGTTGTATTACATTCATTTTCGATAACCTTGCACAAAATGTCACCCATTTCTTTATATTGAGTGAAGATAAGAGTCTTTTCTCCTCTATCCAAGATTGATTGAACTGTATCAATACATTTTTCCATCTTGCCTGATAATTCTTTACTCATTTCACCAGCTTTTAAGAATTGGTAAGGGTGGTTACAGATTTGTTTCAACGCAGTAATAAGTTTGAAGATATTACCACGTCTGTTAACGCCAGTAAATCCACTGATTTTTTCCATCATTTCGTTTAATGTCTTTTCGTATAATACTGCTTGTGGTTTTGATAAGTAACAGTATTCGTTCAATACCATCTTTTCTGGTAAATCAGAAATAACGTGTTTATCAGTTTTAAGACGTCTTAATACGAATGGTGAAACTGATAATTTAAGTTTAGTTGCACGAGTTGTTTCCTTAAATCTTTCAATAGGAATAGCATAACTCTTTTGGAATTCTTTTAGAGAACCCAAGTAACCAGGGTTGATGAAATCGAAGATTGACCATAATTCTGTTAATCTGTTTTCTACTGGAGTACCTGTCATAGCAATCTTGATTGGTGATTTCAATGACTTAATAGCAACTGTTTGAGCTGTATCTGGATTTTTGATGTTTTGTGCTTCATCAACGATAACCATTGCCCATTCTTGTTTCTTCAATTCTTCAACATCAATACGCATAATTGCGTAAGTTGTCATAATAATATCAAAGTTCTTTGTATCAAGTTGTCTTTCGCCACCGTGGTATGTTGTTGCTTTTAAATCAGGTGCAAATAATTGCAATTCCTTCATCCAGTTACCCATTAAGGTCGTTGGGCAAACAACAAGTACAGGTTTATTAAGTTTATCTTCTTCTTTAAGTTTTAGGATTAAACTAATAACTTGAATTGTTTTACCAAGCCCCATATCATCAGCCATACAACAACCAAAGCCTTTTGAAACATTTGTCCATAACCATTTCAAACCTGTTTGTTGGTATGGTCTTAACTCACCTTTAAGAGTTTTAGGTGGAGTAACTTCAATTGGTTTTGTAAAGTCTTTCAATATATTAGCGAAGGCTTCATCATAATCAAATTCGTATTGACCTAATTGACCTGACATTGAAGCGTGGATTAATTCCATTCTTGTTAATTTAGAATGATTTGCTTTGGCTAATTGTTCTAAATATTTTTTGCTTTCGTCTTTATCAATTAATACGTATTTATCTTTGTATTTGATAAGTCCGTCTGATTTTTCAACAAGTTCGTTAAATTCTTCAAGAGAAATCTTTTCATTACCGATAACGATTTCGTAGTTGAAATCAAGAATATCTGTAAGTGAAATTGGTGAAGAACTTGTAGAGTTGAACAAGTCTGCCAAATCTTTTGAACGTTCTGTTTTTACTTTTGCGTTGATTGAAGCACGAGGAATTATAATATTTGTTAATTCTTCTGGTAAAATTACTTCAATTTGAGCTTTTTGTAAGTAATAAGCAGTTTGAGTGATTATCTTGTAAACGCTCTTTAAATTAAGTGTTAAAGATAATTTATCTTCATCTTCAAAAAGTTCTTCAAGTTCTGGCATGTATCTATTTGCATAGTTCAATTGTTTTTCAACAATTTTAGCAATATCAGATGAGTTTGCATCAAATACAGTATCTTTTACATACAAGTCATCAAGTAATACAGACTCATCAGTTTTTCTGTTCTTGATATGGATTTTAAGTTCAAAGTTGTCATCATCTTTCTTCGTAATTTTGAAGAATGGAATAACGTCATATTTACCAAGATATAATTCATCAAACCATTGAGCAAAGTTTTCTGCAAGGTTTTGACCTTTTAGCATTGTTTTTTGTTCAAGGTCTTTTATTAAGTAGTGACCAGATTTTATATCTTTAAATCTATATGCTTTGATAGCTAAGAATTTGTATAGAACATAGTTCAAATAGTTGTGAACGAAGTCTGACACAAAGTTCTTTGGTCTTTCGCCTTTGATAAATAAGTCTTCAGGCATGTTTTCTTCCAAGATGTTGATTATTCTTGCAAGTTGTTGAGTCGAAATGATTGGTTCATAAACAATTCTGAACATATTTTTAACTTTGTTCACTTTAACTGTTGGAATAAAGTAACAACGTTCAATCATTTTCATAACAAATTGAGTTAATCTGTTAAAGTAAATGAAGGTTCTTGAAACAGCATCAAAATCAATTACTGAACCAAATCCACCGAAATAGTCTAAAACTAAATCAAGTGGCATAATGTATCCAACCTTATCTCCAACAACTTTTGAAGAAAATCTAAACATTGAACCTTTTGATTTTAAATAGAATTGGAAGTTGTTTGTAGGCGTTACGAAAAATTGAAGGTTGCCATTTTCGTTCATAAGATAAAAGTCAGTATTTCTAACAGGTTGATTTGGTGAAACAAATACATCTTTGAATTCGTCTTCTACAAGTTGATAAATCATACTCAATGTATAACGAAAATCTTTGTTTTTAAAACCTTCTGGATTTTCGCTCAAGTTATAAAATAGTTCGTCAACGTTGTTTTTTTTGAAAGATAATTCTATATCTAACTGTGGCGATTCTAATACTGACATTTTTTCTTTTTCCTTACTTCCTTTTAAATTCTATTTTACAATCATTGAACCACAAGACATTTCTTCTGGAATTTTAATGCCTAATAATTCTAATACAGTTGGTGCTACGTTACATAAAGCACCATCGTTTCTTAGTTTAATATCGTGTCCTGCATTAATTATAACAAATGGAACAGGATTTGTTGTGTGAGCTGTGTGAGGTTTGTGAGTTTCGTGGTTAACCATTGTTTCAGCATTACCGTGATCAGCTGTCAACAACATTGTAACACCATATTTTTCACATTTCTCTGCAATTTTACCTACGCATTCATCAACAACTTCACAAGCTTTTGTAGCAGCTTCAACAACACCTGTATGACCAACCATATCAGGGTTAGCAAAGTTTACTAAGATAAAACCGTATTTGTCATCTTCAATAGCGCTTAAAACATTTTCGCAAACTTGTGCTGCACTCATTTCAGGTTGCATATCATAAGTTGCAACTTTTGGTGATGGTACAAGAACTCTTGTTTCGTGTTCATTTGCATGTTCAATACCACCATTAAAGAAGAATGTTACGTGAGCATATTTTTCTGTTTCTGCTGTACGATATTGGTTAATCCCTTTTGATTCTAATACATCACCCAAGATATTTTTCATTTTTGTTTTTTCAAAAGCTATTGGATATGTAAATGTTTCATCGTATTGAGTGAAAGTTACGTAATAAAGATTTTTTCTAACTGCTTTTCTCTTGAATCCGTCGAAGTTTTCAAAGTTGATAGCTTTAGTTATTTCTCTAGCTCTATCAGGTCTGTAGTTGAAGAAAATAATTGCATCGTTATCGTGAATTCTTGAGTCTTCACCACCACAAACAATAGGTTTAACAAATTCGTCTGTGACTTCTTGAGCATAAGATGCTTTAACGCCTTCGATTGCAGAATTTGCTTTAACACCTTCACCTAAAAGTAGGCAGTTGTAACCTTCTTCAACACGTTCCCAACGATTATCTCTATCCATAATCCAGTAACGACCGATAACTGATGCGATTTGAGGAAGATTATATTTCTTTAATTCATCTTCAACTGTTTGTAAATATGTGCAAGCACTTGCAGGAGGAGTATCACGACCGTCTAAAAATGCGTGTACATAAACTTTTGTAAGTCCGTTGTCAGCAGCCATTTTGATTAATGCTAATAAATGGTCAAGAGATGAGTGAACACCACCTGTTGAAACTAAACCATATAGGTGTAATGCTGAATTATTTTTTTTAACGTGTTCAATTGCGTTCATAAATTTTTCGTTTGTGAAGAAAGATCCGTCTTTTATTGCATTGTTGATTTTGCTTAAGTCTTGGTAAACAATTCTACCTGCGCCTAAGTTTAAGTGACCAACTTCACTGTTACCCATTTGTCCTGCTGGAAGACCAACGTATTCACCGTCAGCGTGAATTAAAGTTGATGGAAATTCTTTTTCTAATTTGCTAACATTTTTTTCTTTTGATAATTTAACTGCATTAGTGTTGTCATCAACATTGTCGATTCCCCAACCGTCCATAATGCACAATAAAACTCGTTTGTTCATGATTATCTCCTCTATTTATAAAATATATGT
The DNA here is from genome assembly GCA_934693165.1 of uncultured Candidatus Melainabacteria bacterium. Taxonomy (GTDB): domain Bacteria; phylum Cyanobacteriota; class Vampirovibrionia; order Gastranaerophilales; family Gastranaerophilaceae; genus UBA791. The sequence goes on along the minus strand of CAKUUX010000006.1, from coordinate 92,720 downwards.
TTTGCTAGTTTTAACTAGCATATTTTACCAAGGACATGACTATATTTCAAGAAGATAATTTTAAACTAATTCACCTAGAAGCGTATTGTCTTTAACTTCTAATATTTTCACGTTTTGAAGACTATTTAGCAAGGTTTCATCAAAATTATCTTTTACAATAACTTTTAGGTAATTTTCGCTAACACCTTTCAAAAATCCAGTGTGTTTGTCTAAATGTTTTTCAACAAGGATTTGGTGCGTTGTGCCAATATTTTTTTTCATAAATTCTTTAAATTTAATGTTTGAAATTTGTTTTATAACGCTTGTTCTATATTCTTTGATATTATCAGGTAAATGACCCTCAAGTTTTTCTGCAATTGTACCTTTTCTAATTGAATATGGAAAAGTATGTATTTGAGTTAAACCTGATTTTTTAAGATTTTCTACTGTGTTTGAGAATTCTTCATCAGTTTCGCCAACAAAACCTGCAATAATATCGCTACCTAAAAATGGAAGGTTAAATTTTGCGTTAATGTTTTCTATTTGTTCAAGATATTTTTCTACTGTATAAAATCTGTTCATACGGCGAAGAGTGTCGTTGTTTGCAGATTGCAAAGATAAATGAAAATGAGGACAGAATTTTTTAGAGGTTGATAAAAATTCTAGGACATCCTCTGTTATTTCAAGTGGATTTAATGAACCCATTCTGATTCTTTCAATAGGTGAATTTTCTTCTAAGAATTTTAGCAAATCTAAAAAAGACTTATCAATATCTTTACCCCATTGACCAATGTGGATACCTGTTAATACAATTTCTTTAAAATCGTGTTCTGCAAGGGTGTTTATTTGTTTGATGATAAAATCTTCTGATGCACTACGGCTTTTGCCACGAGCGAAAGGAATTATACAATAAGAACATCTATTATCGCACCCGTCTTGAATTTTAACGCAAGCTCTTGTTTTAGATGTATCTAAAAGTAATGTATCATTGAATTTTACCTGTTCCATAATATTTTGAACAGCAAATTTTGTGTCAGAAAGTAAGTATTCTGCAAGTTTAAGTTTTTCGTCATTACCGATTACAAAATCGATGTAATCTTTTTCTAAAAGCTGTTTTTTTTCAACTTGTGCAACACAACCAGTAAGAACAGTTTTTATATTGTTATTAACGTGTTTTGCATTTCTTAAAATATAAAAAGTTTCGTTATCTGCTTTGTGAGTTACTGTGCAAGAATTGAGAATAAAATAGTCAGCTTCATCAAGGTTGTTAACTTTTTCAAAGCCAGCATTTATTAAGGATTCTTCAATAATAGAACCCTCGTATTGATTGGATTTGCAACCCATAGATTTTAAGAAAAATTTGCTCATAGGTTAATCATAACATAAAGGAATTTTAATGATTAGAAAAAATATAGTTGACAAGGAAAATATTTTTGGGTATATTAATTATACAAGCGCTTTGGGCGTTTAGCTCAGTTGCTAAGTGAGGTTACTCACAGAGTTTAATTAAGGCTCTACCAACTGAGAAACAAAACAATTAAATATGGTGAGGGCGTTTAGCTCAGTTGGTAGAGCGCTTCCCTTACAAGGAAGATGTCGGGAGTTCGAGCCTCTCAACGCCCACCATTTAAAAAGAACCACTTCGGTGGTTCTTTTTTTTGCGTTGTTCGGCTACGCCTCAGCACGCAAACTTGAAAATCTCTCACGATGTTCGGATTTTACTATGTTTGCTTTGCATACTTTATTCGTAATGCTCGTAAACTCGCAAACGACTAAAGCATCAACGCCCACCATTTAAAAAGAGACCGACAAGTTCTCTTTTTTTTTTGTAAAAATAAAACCTCAAGAATTTTCATTGTTAATAGAGAAAAATAAAATATATTGAAATAAAGAGGGCTAGAAACTATTCTAACCCTCTTTATTTTATCATTTAAACTTTGGTATATTTAACTACTACCTTTTAGTATTTCCTACCTTGTTATTTTTGTTTTCCTACCGTTTGTCCTACCGATTAATAAGCGTGGAAGCTTTTTGTAAATTTAACCTTATTACCTTCTGTTTTAACGATACTTGATTTTGTTTGAGATTTCATTTCGTTTATTTGATCATCTGCTGCTGCAAAACCTCTTGGTGAAAATCTTTTTTGGAATCTTGTGTTAACATCGTTACCAAATCTTCTTTTATTGTGGTCATCAACTTGGCTTAAAGAAATTTTGTTAGGATTTTCATTGTTGCTTGCATTTGATGAGCTTGTGTTGTTAGGTGTTATTGGTAAGATTGTCGCTTTATCTTCAAATTTCTTATCAAAATTACCACCAATAAATGATTCATAAACCTTTGTTTCTGTTGTTGCAATTCTGTTTGGATTATAATCACCTACTACCATTGAATTGATTAAATCTGAACCTACGTAAATATTTTCTGTTGTTAAATTACCACCTACTATTGTATTTATAATTAATGAATTTTTTGAGTTCGATATGTTTACATTTCCTTTTATGACCGAAAGTTTTGTTCCTTTTCCGTAATCGTTACCGTAGTTATTAATTATATCTGTAAAGTAACTTTCATTATATTTTGTCTTGTCATAATCTGTTATGGAGTCTTTAGTTGCTATATTTGGAATGTACTGATTACCTGTTTCTTTTGAGTTTGAAATAATTACGTTTTCTGCTCTTGTTATATTCAGGTTGCCTCCGATATTTGTTCCTGCAAGCTTAACGTCATTTTTGGTTTCAATGTTTACGTCTTTGCCATTTGTTGTTTCTAAAGAACCATTTTCAATTAAGGTATCTTTTAAGTTGATATTATTTTTATTTGATTTTAGTTTTGAATTTTTGATTACTAAATTTTCAACTGTTTCGTTTGTTGCATATGAATTATTAGTTACATTGTCTAATGTTACATCAGAACCATTTTCTAAAGTTGCGTTTCTTAAGAAACCATTTCTGCCTGTAACTTTAGTATTATTTAATTTTGTATCTTGTAATTTTACGTCTTTTGTTGCCTTAATTCTAGATTTCGCAATTGTTGAACCTGATACTACAATATCGTTTGTTGCAATTAAATCAGAATTTTCAATATTTGCTTTTCCTGCGTAAACATTTCTGCCTGCATTTATTTCTGTATTAGAAATTTTTGAATTGTTAGAAGAAATATTATTATCAGCTACTATTAATGAATCAGTAATATTCATATTATTTGCTTCAATATCTTTTGCTGAAACTGTAGAATTTTTAATTGAGAATGATTTACGAGAATCAGTTCTATTGAATTTAATGTTATTTGTAGCTTGTAAATTACCATTATTTAAATCTGTATCTGTGAATGTAATATCGGCAGCTGCAGCTCTAATTGTTTTGAATTGGCTGTTTTTTACTTCAGCTTTGTTTGTAGCTTTGATTTCAGAAACTTTATTGCCTGTTGCAATTACATTTTGAACTTTTACATTGTTAGCATTAAAGTCAAAGTTATCAACTGTTGAGTTGTACATTGCAATAGTGTTACCAGTTGCTTTAACTGTGTTTGAAGTTGTAACTTTATCTAATGTAATTGAACCTGCATCACTTGTTGTTGCAGTTGCAAGAGCTTCGCCAAGTACTGTTGAAGTTGATGTTGTTGGAGTTACTTCATCTACGTTGAAGTGTCCTTTTGTTGGAACACCAGCCCAACTTCTTTCGTCAACGATAAACTTATCAGCTTCTCTTGTAACAACATCTGTTTTAACGTCTTTTCTTAAATAAGAAGTTAATGTTGAAGCTTCTGAAGTTAAATTTAAAGCGTTATTGAATGTTGAATTTGAAGTGTTGATGTTAGAACCTTTTACATCAACATCATCATAAGCTTTAACATTTGATAATGTTACATTACCTCTACCAGCTAACATATCGTAATTATTTTTTGTTGTAGTTGTAGTTGTTTCAGTTTTAGCAAAAACTTCTCCATTAGCTACTCTTTGAGGAATACCACCTGTAAAGAAACATTTTATTCTGTCCCAGAAGTTTTCCCAGTTTGAAATGTCATCATAATTAAAAATTTCTTCTGATGTTGAATTTGAAGCAATTACTTCTGTCTTGCTATTTTTAATAACATTTCTATTCATAGCATTGATAGCTGTTTTACCATCTAATTCAGTATCTTTCACTAAAACATCGCCTCTTGATACGATAGAAATTTTACCTGTTGTTTTATCTTTAATAGCGAACGTTGAGTTAGCAAGGTTGATGTTGCCATTATCAATATAATTATTTTTATTAATTGCTACATTATAATTTGAAGAATTTTTAGTGTCGTTGATAGCAAAGAAAGTAACACCATCAGCTGTTACAAGTCTTGTATCTTTTGCCATAATTACTGCATTATCAATATCAATATTGTTTGATACGATATTTAAATCGTTAGCAATGTTTAATCTTACTTTACCAGTTGCATAGTTGCGACCTTCAAAAATAATTGATGCGTTATTATTGTTATCGTATAAGTGTAATTGATTGTTTGCATCAATAGTTGCTTGATGTGTTGTTAAAGTCAAAGCATTAGCGTTAACGTATGAACCTTTTTCAAAAAGAATACCATTTGGGTTAGAAATGATAACTCTACCGTGTTCTGCATTTATTCCACCAGCAAATTGAGAAAGGCCAACTCCAACAACATTATTTAAAGATGTTTGACCATCTTTCATAATGTAATTTAAGCTTTGTGATGGTGCTGTATTTAATCTATCCCAATTCAAAATACTGTTTGTTTGAGTATTTTCGATATATGCGTTAGAATAATCTGTTCTAACAGTAGCGCCTGTTACGTCACGTAAGTCTGCACCGTAGTTACCGTTTACTGTATCTAAAACTTTGCCTGATGTAACTGTATCCATTGCCATAACTGGAACTGTGAAATCTGCAGCTGCAAGAGCTAAAATTAACACAGCAATAGCCTTATGGGTTTTAAGTTTGTTTTTTTTCATAAAACGCTATCCTTATTCTTCTTTTTACTGTCCAACTTTAAATGTATATATAAATTTGATATTTTATTCCAAATCTGTCTATATATTTAACTATACTACAAAATTATAAAAAGTCTAAAATTTTTTTTATTGCTACTAAAAATTGTGACATTTACAATTTTTAACAGTTGTATAAAAATTTAATACTATTTATGCTAGACTTTTCTTTGGAGAGGAATAGCGAAGATGAAATTGAAATTTGCCGTAAATGGGCTAGTGTGTGCATTATTAGCTATGTCGTTTATGTCGGCTAATGCAGACCCAATACTAAGACCATCTGACCCTGCGGTTATAAATAGAGAAAATAAAATTCAATTGAAGGACTCTTTTGTTGAAGAAAAAATTATTCAACCGGTTGAGGATGAAACTCGTTTAAAAGATCTTTTGGATAAACAACAAAAACAACAAAAAGAAGATGAATTTCATCAAGACCCAAACTTAATTCATAATCCCCAATTTAGATTAAATAAAGTGTATTTTAGGGGTAATACAAAAATTTCTAGTGCAAAGTTAGAAAAATTAGCAGAAGATTTAATTGGAAAAGATATTTATCTTGAAGATGTTATGGATTTGACGGTAAAAGTTAGCCGTTATTATCAAAAAAATGGCTATCTAACTTCGTACGCATATTTACCAGCTCAAGAAATTGAAGACGGTGTTATAGTTATTGTTATTAAAGAAAGTAAAGTTGTTTCTAAAGAGGTTGAGGGTAATAAATGGGAACGCGACTGGTTTTTTAAAAATGTTGCCATGTATGCATCAGGACTTAGAGAGGGTAATGTCTTTAATGCAAGAGATTTGCAAGGAGCTATGAAAAATATTAATGATACAGCATATATGAAAGCTGCTGCATCTCTTACAAAAAACGAAGATCATGATACAGAAATTAAATTACATGTTCAAGACAGATTTCCAATAAGTTTAAATCTTGCGTGGGATGATTACGGCCGTAATTATACCGGTCGTCAAAGATTTACAAGTGTTTTAGGCTTTGAAAACTTTTTAGGCTTTGGTGATAAACTTTATGGTGGTGCTATTTTATCAGAACGTTCAAATGGCGCTCTTGCAGGTTATCAAATTCCAATTGGTAAATATGGTACAAGATTGGGCTTTGATTATTCCTTTTCAAATGTTAGATTAGGTGGTCCTTATCAAAGTTTAGGAATTAAAGGTGAAGCTGAAACATATTCTATAAAACTTATTCAACCTCTTAAAAGCACGGCGACTCAAGATATTGCAGCTTTCGTATCATTTGATGCAATTAATTCAAAATCAAAAAGTAATTTGTTTAGAGAAAATTTATCAGATTATAGATTAAGAGTTTTAAGAACTGGTATTAATAGCATGTTTGATGATTCTAAAGGTAGAACAATTGCAAACGTGGGTGTTGATTTGGGTACAAATGGATTAGGTGCAAGTCCAAATATTCAAGGTGCTCAGAGAAGTTCTTTTTATAAAGTTGTAGCAAGTTTGGCAAGGGTTCAAAGATTACCTAAAAAATGTTTAGCAATCTTTAGAATCAATGGGCAATATTCTCCACAATCTTTATATTCAGCAGAACAAATGTTCTTAGGTGGTACATATTCAGTTAGAGGTTACCAACCTAGTGAATTGTTAGGTGATTATGGTGTGGCAGGTTCTTTAGAATTGAGAACTCCAATTCCAGGCTTAGAAAAGATTTTGCCAGAAAAAATTAAACATTGGTCAGATAATGTTAAGTTAGCTGTATTTTATGATTGGGGTTATGTTAAAGAGCACAAACAATTATATGGCTATCCATCAAACTTTTTGCACAGCGTAGGTGTTGGTACGAACATAAATATTACAAGAGATATTTATATTCAACTTGGTTGGGGTTTACCTCTTGGTCATAAATACTACGGAGAACACGATCAACGCTTCTATTTTTCAATTAATACAGATATAGATAAAATATTATTGAAACCAAAAGAAAGACTATAAAAATATATTGTAAATGTTAAAAAGACTTAGAGATTTTCTCTAAGTCTTTTTTTATCTTTTGTAACACTTTGTTTACAATTGGCTAGATTTACTCAAGTTTGAAAACTGCTCTGCCGAATAAAAAACTATAAAGATTAGGATGACAGGGTATCGTAAATTAATGAAAAAATTATTATTAGTATTAATGTTCATATTATGTTTAGGAGTTAATCAAGCTCAAGCAGCTGATTTTTCTAAATATTCCAATGACTACAAAGTTAAAGCTGCTTTGGAGGTTTTAGAAAATATTGGTTCTAATGATGTTTTTACAAGATTAGACAAAAACAAAATGAAAATCATGTTCTATGATTTATCAAATATTGATTATTCATATTCTAATCATTATGCAGTTGCTTCAACTGACGAAAATGGTGAAAATTACATTTTGATAAATGAAAAATTCAAAAATTCTCCAAAAGAAGCCATAGCTTGTTTAATAGCACACGAAAGTGTTCATGTTTTACCAAAAGCTACTCTTGAAGAGGAAGTTAGAGCTACAACAGTAGAGGTTCAAACTTGGTTAAAAGTTTGCGATAAAGTTGCAAATTCAAATGATAAATTAGTTCAAAGAGAAATGAAATTAGCTGATAACTACAGATTATCAACACCTAACAACAATACAATAGCTAATGCGATAGCTTCAAATAGTTTCTATAGAAATCAATTCGGATTATAATCTGTAAGTAAAATCCCATAATTTATTAAAAGAAAAAGACTGATTACATATCAGTCTTTTCTTTTATATATTTTGTAAGATTTTTAAAAGCATTCTCTGTTATAACGTGTTCAACTCTACAAGCATTCAATTGTGCTTCTTCTGGTTCTACCTTTAAAACTTTAGCAAAAAAGTTGTACAAAGTGTTATGTCTATTTATTACTTCTTTTGCTATTTCTAAACCTTTATCTGTTAGCTTTAAGTTATTGTTTTCGTAAGTAACAAGTTCTCTTTTTGTCAAATTCTTGATAGCTTCTGCTACAGAAGAACGCTTAACGTCCAATCTTTTAGACAAATCAATTGCTTTAACGACCTGTTTTTCTTTTGAAATTTGATGAATAGCTTCTATATAGTCCTCAAGACTTGCGCTAATTTTCTGTTCTTCCATTATAAAATCCTTTAAAGACTATTTTACAAAGCCAAAATTTTAAAGTCAAGTTTAGTTTTTATTTGCTGTAAATGGAATTGAAAAAATTAGTGTTAATAAACAAATAAGTGCTCCAAAAGCATAAGTCATTTTAAAAGCTAAAAGATTGTTATAAGAAAACATTGAAAAAATAGCTTCAAATCCAACTACACCAAAAAGCATTCCTAATCTACCTGTCATTCTATGAATGCCTGCAATCATTCCCGCATTTGTCGTTTTTGCCATTGACATAACATAGTTGTTATTTGATGTAATAAAGAAAGAAAAACTTATTCCACAAACAATTAGGAATATTTCTGTAGGTAAAAGGCTTGCAGTAGAAGAGGTATAAATGAATAACAAAATATTCAAGACAGAAACAAACATTGAAAAGATGCAAAGTTTGTAAGGTTCAATTTTAGATGACAATTTGCCAGATATTAAACTTGTAATTAAATAACTGATAGAATATAAGATAAATACAAATCCGACTTGTGTAACTGTTAAATGTTTTATTTCGTACAAATAAAACGGCATTAGAAAATTTGTTCCTGCTAAAAATGCTGAAAGTAAAAACATAGCTATATTTGCAAAATCAAAAGATAAATTTTTAAAGACATTTATATCTAATAATGCAAATTTATAGTTACTCATTCTTACCCAAAATAAAGTAGTAAAACCAATAGCTAAAACTAAAATTAATAACATTAATTTTGAATCTGTTGATACTGTATGTAATTTATTTATATAAAAAGTTAAAAATAAGGCTGAAAAGAAACTAAAAATTGCGCCTACAAAATCAAATGGTTTTTTGCTAGTAAAATTGCAAAAATCATTTGGTAAAATTTTTATTAGATGAAAAATGGCTAAAATTCCAACAGGAAGGTTTATAAAAAATATCCAACGCCAATTTATTGCGCCTGTAATCAAACCTCCGACAGGAGCACCCAGTGTTATTCCAAGAGCTGCAGCAGAAGCTAATATTCCAAATGCCATACCTCTTTTTTCCTGAGGAATATATTTTGTTATCATAGCTTGTGGTAAAGCGTAAAGTATGCTTGCTCCAATGCCTTGTACAAATCTTGAAGCTATTAACATTGAAAGCGAATTTGATAATCCACAAAGAAAAGAGCTAACTGTAAATATTAAAAATCCAAAAGTAAACATTTTCTTTAACCCAACTTTGTCACCTAGCTTTCCAAACACTAACAGCAATGACACAACCATTAAATTGTAAGATAAAACTATCCAAGACGTATTGCTTGTATTACTTTGAAAATTTTCTGTAATAGCAGGCAAAGATACATTTACTATGTATGTATCAAGATTTACCATAAAAGATGCTATCGAAATTGTGTACATCAAAAATAAATATTTAGTTTTATCCTCAATAATATTTGCCATTATGCAACTTCCTTAACCAAATTCTCTACCTCAAATCCAATTTTATCTGCATTTCTACCTGTGTTCCAATAGTCAACATCGTTGCACATACAGGCTAGATTTATTATAGACTCCATATTTGTAGTCTTAAGTCCCAATTTTTTGCCAAGTGTTGCAATCGGAACTAAGCTATATGGAATATCTTCTGAAACGTATCTGTGTTGCATATTTGCAGGTGAATGTTGAACCTTATAAGCATCAATTCCCATAATCACATCATAAACGTTGTCATAATTTAGACTATATAAAGAATTCATAATTTCAGTTACTGTCATAGGATTATTATAAAAATGTTTTGCAACCTCAACTCTTTCTTTATCAACTTTTTCCATAACTCTTGCAACAGATGGAGTTATATCAAAGTGTGAGTTTTTATATGAACCAAATTGCTCTATTCGGCTAGTATTTAAAAGAGTTGTGATTGTGTGCAATACAGAACTTGGATTGTTAAAACTTGTTTGCCATACATTTTGTGCAGGTTTAAATTGTGGATAAATTTTGTTTAAAATAGATAAAGCTTTCTTTGTATCTTCTTTTGCTATTGAAGAAAATAGGACAGAATCTTTAATACTTTTTATCAATACTGTAGCAGGTGCTGTAATTTTTGTTGTGTATATAAAAGATGCAGTTTCTGCTACGATAAAATCCTTTTCTCTATTGTTATTTTTTAGATAATTATAAAAATTTAGCGCAGAAAAACCACCACAAGGATAAACAACTAATTGATTTTTTAAACCGTATTTGCAAATACATTCATTATAATATTCTTGTGCAAATGCAGGTACGTTTACAAAAATGATTTCTGCAAATTCAATGGCTTCCCTTATACTGTCGCAAACAAAATCTGATGAAGTAGTAACAGGGCCTTTCGCTAACGTTGTTACGCCATTAACTGTAATATAACCAATTGATTTTAGTAATTTTAAATTTAGAGAATGTTCTTCTACTGCTGATAATTTAACTTCATGTCCCATTAGTTTTAAATCAGCAGACATGGCAAGTCCACCATGACCTGCGCCTAAAATTGCTATCTTCATTATAATACTCTCTTTCTCTTATATGTTAATCTATTTTATTTTTCGCATTTTATCAATTGCTTTTTCAGTTAAGCCAGAAGCAAGTTCACCAACTTTATCTGACGCAACTTGATATAAAACACCTGAAATAAGCATTTTTGATACATCTACAACTTTTTTGGCTTTTTCACTATTCAAGTTGAAAATTTTAGAAATGCCTTTTGGAACAGCTTCAGAAATTTTGCCTAAAATCTTTTCACCTTTTTCTGTTTCCATACATTTTTCTAAACCCTTTGAAACAGCAAAACCAGCTAAAAACGAGGAACCGTTTCTAACTTTGTCTTTATCTTTTCTAAGATTTACAAGCCCCATTGCAAGTTCAATGTTATCGCTATTTCTATCGGCAAAATCCCAAGCCTTTTTTACATAAGAATCTTGTTTAGGATTATATTTGTCCGAAACAGGTTTTACAGCTTTCAAAATACGGGTAGTCTCAATTAAAGCCTCTGGGATTTTTGTTAAATTACCCTTTAAGACTTCTCTACCGTCATTATATAGAGATACTGCTTCTGATACAGCGTTACACATATTTTCCTATACCTTTGTTAGTTGCGACTAACATGATTGTAAGGTAAGACTAACATTTTGTCAATACCAAACTACACATGTATATAAACAATTTATAGAAAAGAAAATTGCCTCATGGTAATATTTTATTTAACAATTCATGGAGAAATTATGGAAAATATATTGAAAAAATTTAGTTTTATAAAAGGTGATACTTTTGGAGCTATAATTGCAGGGATTATTGCATTACCACAAGCTTTAGCTTTTGGTGTTGCATCAGGATTTGGAGCTTCTGCAGGTATTTGGGGTGCAATAATTTTGTCATTTATTGTTGGAATTATTGGGTGCAAACATCCTGTTGTATCAGGGCCAACAGCTCCTATAGCAATTATTTTGGCGTCTGCGTTTGCTTTTACATCAGGTAAAATTTCTGATGTTGTATTGATTTTGGTAATGGCATCAATTTTGCAGATTTTAATTTCTTTAACTTCTGCTCCAAAACTTATAAAATATGTACCATATCCAGTTATTTCAGGATTTTTAAGTGGCATTGGATTAATTATTATAATTCTACAAACACCAGTTCTATTGGGAGGTATAACTAGTTCTTCTACCATTCAGGCCTTGATAAATCTTCCACAACTAATTAATTCAATCAGTGTTCCTTCTGCAATTTTAGGGGTTTCAACATTATTGTTGTTATTTTTTACTCCAAAATGTGTTTCAAGAATTATACCTGCGCAATTGTTAATATTAGTTTTAATGACAATCATAACTTATTATTTAGGTTGGAATGTTGAAAAAATTTCAACAATGAGCGTAACTTTTCCACAATTACAATTACCTGAAATTTCAATTGATTTGATATCAAAATATTTTCCACTTGCACTAACTCTAGCCTTTGTTACAACAAGTGAAAGTCTTTTGACAGGTGTAATTATAGACTCTTTAACTAAACAAAAATCAAATTTTAAAAGATTTATTTTTGTACACGGTTTAGGTAATCTAATTTGTTCTTTAACAGGTTCAATGGCTGGTTCGGCTGCTACAATGAGAAGTGTTGCTGCCGTTAAAAACGATGCAAAAACAAATCTTACTGGGATAATTAGTTCAATATTTTTACTAATTATATTGTTAAAATTTAGTTGGTTTATTGTGCAAATTCCGATTTGTGTACTTGCAGCAATTTTAATAAAAATTGGTATTGATATTATTGATTTCAAAGTTGTAAAAATCTTAAAATTTGCACCAAAAGATGATTTAACAGTTTTATTGATAGTTTTATTTTTAACTGTATTTTATAATTTAATTTTTGCAATAGGAGTCGGTATTGTCCTATCGTCATTGCTTTTTGCAAAACGTAGTGCTGATAATACAGCTATCAAAGAAAAACAAGATTCTGAAATATATTCTGATTACGAAATTAGTGTTGAACAAAAATCACATTATAAAATTAGAATTTTACACCTTGATGGGCAATTCTTCTTTGGTTCAATAAGCCAAATTGTATCGCATTTTGATGAATTATTAGAGACAAAATATATAATTCTTACATATAATTCAAATATTGAACTTGATATGTCTGCAATTTTTGCGCTAGAAGATATTATCGTAAGACTACAATCTCAACACATAAAATTATTCTTGGTAATAACAAATGAAAACGTTCATCAAAAAATAGTTGAAATGCGCAGTATAACTGAGCAAATAGGGGAAAGCTCATTATTTAGAGATGAAAAAGATGCAATTAATGTTGCAGTAGAAAATATTAGAAAATAAAAAAGAGTGAAACTTTAGTTTCACTCTTTTGTTGTTGGCTTAGTAAAGCCGACGACATTTGATTTATTAACCAATAACTGGAGCAACAAAAGTTCTTGCGCCAAGGTCTTTATCTAGTAACAATAAAGCTTTTTTATCTTCACCGATTAATTTTAATGTAGCTAAAACTCCACTAACATTTGATTCTTCTTCAACTTGTTCTTTTAAGTACCAATCTAAGAATGATAATGCTGCTCTATCTTTAACTTCTTCTGCTACATCCATTAAAGCGTTAATTCTTGATGTTACGAATTCTTCGTGTTCAAGAACTTGTTCAAAGATTTCTAAAGGTGTAGAACCTTTGATTTCAGGTTTATCAATCGCTAATAATTCAATGTTTCCACCTCTTTCGTTTAGGTAATCATACATGCCCATAGCATGAGCGTGTTCTTCTTGAACTTGAACATCAAACCATGTTACAAAACCTTGTAAATTCATTTCAGCAAATTTTGCTTTCATTGCTAAGTATAAATATTCTGAATACAATTCTTTGTTGATTTGATCGTTAAAAGCTTTTTCCATTTTTTCGTTAATCATTTTTCTTCTCCCTATAGTACTATCTTTTTATCAAGCTAATTATACAATAAACTTTTATCATGCGAACTCTTTCTTAAGGTTGTTTTAATATTTGCAATATGTTATAATAAATAAAAAATTGGAGTATGATTTAATGAACCTTACAAAGACAAAAAAGGGCACAACTGTTATCATAAGTATTGATGGACGAATTGATACAAATACAGCAATGGAATTTGGTGAACAAGTTAACGACGCACTAGATAATATTGAAAACCTAATCCTTGATTTTTCTAATGTTGAATACATTTCTAGTTTAGGTTTAAGAGCAATATTAGAACTCCAAAAAAGAATGGCATCTCAAGGTACAATGAAAGTACTTAATCCAAACTCTTCTGTTATGGACGTATTTAACATGACAGGTTTTAGCAAAATACTTACTATCGAAAATGTTTAAAACTCTTAAATCTAAAATAATTTTTATAATCTCATTACTTTTGTCTATATTGTCTATTGTAACCTTTGCAGTAGCATTATCTGCGTATGAAAATGGAAAGCAAGTTAAGATAGAGGCTTATGATTTAAGAGTTGACAAATTTACGTACAATATTGATACTGTTATATATGATTTAAAAGTTATTGTTTCAGAGCTTGCTTCTGGTGGTAGTGTATATGCAGAATACAAGGGTGATAGTGCCAGATTAAATTCTTATGTTGAGTCCGTTTTTCAAAATAATAAATCTATTTTGAAAAAATATGAAATTTTTTCAGGTGGTATTTGGTTTGAACCATATAAAATAAATCCGTTGGATTCTCGCTTAGGTGTTTTTTATAAAAATGGTGAAATATACTCAAATAAAGCTCTAGATGAGTTGAATTATGATTACCAGAATGAGAGCTGGTATAAAATTTTATTGAAAAATATATCTGTAAAAGATGATTTAGCTTGGGTCGTTCCGTACATTGATTCAAATCTTACCGATAGATTAATGACGACTATTGGTAAAGCTATTTACGATGAAAAAGGAAAAATTATTGGTGTTGCAACAATTGACTGGGATTTAGAATCAATTGTTAATAAATTACAATCTCGTAAAACTCCAAAAAATTCTATTATTCTTTTTGCAGATAAAAAAGACGATTTTATTTTGTATTATCAAGATTCTAATATAGAAAAAAAAGAGTTAATTGGTCAATCTTTGGAAAAAATTTCTTGGTATAGTGATGATTTAAAAGAAAAAACAGAACTTGTATATAATCATCGCAAGTACATTACTTTTATAAAAAACTTTGAAAACGGAATGGTTTTAATCGTAAATGTTCCAACAGCTGAGTTATTCAAGATTTTGAGAATAAAAGTCGCAATGATTATTCTATTCTTATTAAGTTTGTATATTGGCGTTTATGTAATTTTTTATACATTCTTACAAAGAAATATTAACAAACCAATTGATTATCTTGTAGATATCGCAAAAAAAGTTGGACGTGGAAACCTTGATATTGTCTGCGACTTGAGAAAGCCTTTAGAATTTGCAATTTTGTCAGATACATTAAATAGAGCAGTTGAAGATATTAAAAAATATATTCAGGCGCTTGATGGATATGAAAAAGAAAGAAAACAAGCAGAGTTTGAACTAAAGGTTGCAAAAGCAATTCAAACAACAACAATGCCTAATAGATTTCCAGCATTTCCGTATCATAAAGAATTTGATATCTATGCAACTATGGATGCTGCCAAAAAAGTCGGTGGTGATTTTTACGACTTCTATTTAATTAATGAAGATAAGTTAGCATTTTTAATTGCCGATGTATCAGGTAAAGGTATTCCAGCTGCATTATTTATGATGAAGGCAAAAACTATTATCAAAAACATTGCCAAAACAGATGTGCCACTTCCTGAATTATTCGATAAGGTAAACAAAGAACTTTGTCAGGATAATGACCAAGGCTTGTTCGTAACAGTGTTCCTTTGTGTTATGGAACTTTCTACTGGTAAGATTAAATTCGTAAACGCTGGTCATAACCATCCTTATATAAAAAGAGTTGACGGTAGTTTTGAAATGATTAATTGTAAACAAAACTTCGTTGTTGGTGGACTTCCTGATATTAAATATGAAGAAGAAGAACTTCACTTGCAAGCAAATGAAAAAATCTTTTTATACACAGACGGTATTACAGAATCTACAAACGCTCAAGGTGAAATGTTTGGAGATAAAAATTTAAAAGAATGTTTGAATAAAAATAAAGATAAATCAATTTTTGATATATTGAACAATATTGGTGAAGATATTAATGAATACACAAAAGATGCACCAAATGAACAGCCTGACGATATTACTATGTTGGCGATAGAATATTTTGGTGTTAAAAACTTTAAACTTCCAGCATCAGTTACATCCTTAAATGAATTGTTACATAGGGTTGAACATATTTGTGATACTCTTGGTTTGGATGAGTCAAAACGTTCAAGAATGCTTGTTTCTGCTGAAGAAATTTTTGCAAATATTTCTAATTATGCCTATCCAGATGACGAGGTAGGTAATGTAGAAATTAGTATTTCTTATGACGAAAATGCTATAGAAATAATCTTTATTGATTCTGGTAAACATTTTAACCCTCTAGCTCATCCAGAACCTGATATTACATTGAGCGTTGAAGATAGACCTATTGGTGGTCTAGGTATTCACATGGTTAAAAATTCTATGGATAATGTTGAATATGAATACGCACACGGTAGAAATATCTTCAAGATTTCTATGAATTTGGATAAAAATAAAAATGACAAATAAAAATATTGAAGACGATAATTTTAGAATTTTTTCTTTGATGAGTAATTATTTGAATAATTACTCTGACTATATTTCAAAATCTGATATTGAAGAGATTGTTTCAAAAGATATTGATGAAGAAAAAGCCTTTGCTATCATTTTGGCTAACGGTATGGGACTTGATATTTTGGATAAAAACGTTGATAAAGATATTTTTAACGAATATTTTCCAAAAATGGTAAAATGTTTAAATTCTGAAAGTTACAAAGAAAATCCTTATTTTAAAAAGATAAGAAATCCTAAAATTAAATCTGGTAATATTGAATTTAAATATGATTGTTACAAACCTTATGAAGGTTTTGTTTATAACGACATTGAAAAATCTACAGAGGGCAGAATGTATCCTCAAATAGGGTTTTTTAAGGAAGAATTTAGATATCCTGCGATATTAGAAAATAACAGAATTTGGATGACAATAACTCCAAATGAAATTGAAACCATGAAAGAACCTATAGAAAAAGCTCATGGTAAGGTTTTAACTCTAGGGCTTGGTTTGGGATATTTTCAATATATGGTTTCAAATAAAATGGAAGTAGAAGAAGTTTATGTCGTAGATAGCAATGAAACGATTATAAATTTATTTTCAAAATACATACTTCCTCAATTTGAGAATAGTAATAAAATAAAAATAATAAAAATGGATGCTTTTGAATTTTTAGAAAAAGAACTAAAGACCTATCCATTTGACTACCTGTTTGCAGATTTATGGCATGATGTATCGGACGGTACTGAGATGTATTTAAAAATAAAAGAATATGAAAAACTTTATCCAAATATAGAGTTTGAATACTGGATAGAAAAATCTATAAAAGCATATTTATAGCTATTTAGAGGAAAAATGAAGGATAAAATTTATTATAAATCTCCTGTTGGCATTTTAGAAATTAATACAGATAATGAAAAAATTACCGAAATAAAAATCCTCGAGAAGGAAGAAAAAGGATTTAAATATCCCGATAATAATATCACTAGTCAATTGGCTAGGTATTTTTCAGGTGAGTTAAAAACTTTTAATCTGAAAGTTAATCCTTCTGGAACGATTTTTCAAAAAAGAGTTTGGAAAGAATTACAAAAAATACCTTATGGCGAAACAAAATCTTACCAAGAAATAGCAGAGGCAATAGGTAATCCAAAAGCTCAAAGGGCTGTTGGTTCTGCATGTAACAAAAATCCTATTTTGTTCATAATTCCGTGTCATAGGGTTATTTCAAAATCTGGTGCGCTGACAGGTTTTGCTTATGGATTAAAAATAAAAGAAAAATTGTTAAAACTTGAAAATTCTTTATAGGTTTAAATTTATGTTTCTTGTAAAATGGTTAAGGATAATTTTATAGGAGATAAAAATGGAATATATAAATTTGATAATAACAGCTGTAATCAATTTTATACAGCATATAATTACTATCATGGGACCTTGGGGAATTAGCTTGCTTATGGCAATTGAATCTTGCAATATTCCTCTACCAAGTGAAGCTATTTTACCATTTGCAGGATATATTGTGAGCAAAGGTGAAATGAATTTTCACGTAGCAGCATTTGCAGGAGCATTTGGTTGTGTGCTTGGTTCAATTCCTTCTTACTACCTTGGATATTTTGGTGGAAGAACATTTGTTGAAAAATACGGTAAATACTTCTTGGTTTCTCATAAAGATTTACAAGAAGCAGATGAATGGGTTGATAAATATGGTGATTGGGCGTTCTTCTTTTGCAGAATGTTACCTGTGGTAAGAACATTTATTTCTCTTCCAGCAGGTATTTTGAGAGCAAGAAAAAGAATTTTCTTCACATTAACATTTTTAGGTTCACTTGTATGGAGTTATTTGCTAGTTTATGTTGGTGTAAAAATGGGCGAAAACATGGACGCTTTCAAACACATTTGGCATAAATTTGACGTTGCAATTGTTGTAGTCTTTGGCATCTTAGGCGTTTTATACGTTTACAAACACTTTAAACATTTAAAAGACTCTTAAAAATATATTTAAAAGAAAAAGGGCAAAGTTAAAATTTTTAACTTTGCCCTTTTTCTTTCATCGCTAATTAGTACTTGATATAACTTACGCCAAGACCCAAGAGAGAAATAATAATTGAGCCGAAGAATGCGCTCCAAAAACCATTTATACTTAACCCTGGAACTAAATATGCAGTAAACATCAATAATAAAGCATTTATAACCAATGCTAATATACCAAAAGTTACAACATTGAATGGTAATGTAATCCAGTTTAGTACAGGTTTTATAGAAACATTAATCATCCCAATTACAAGTGCTGCCACCATTGCTGTTGGAATACTACTAACCGTGATTCCTGGAAGAATCCATGCTGTAAATAATACGATTAGTGTTAGAATTAACCATTGAATTAGAAGATAAAGCATTTTTAACCACCCTTTTTACTACCATTTTAAGTATAAAATATTTTGTCTAAAAAACATTAGAATAAAGACTTAACAGGATATTAGTCATAATGGTTATTTTATACAATGTTAAATTTTTGTAAAAAATACACTTATTACTAGCAAATTTTATTTTTAGGGTATTTAATAAAAACATAAAGACGTGTAGGAAGGTAAGACTATGAAAGTAAATCCAATTCAAGTAGCAATGCCATTCAGAGGTATGAACAAAGTTGACAAACCAGAAAATAAAATTGCAAATGCAAAAGTTCAAACAGCTCCTGCAATAAAAGCTAAACCAAGTTTAGAATTAATACAAGTTATGAGTGGTGTTAAACCAAGAACAATCGCAAAACCAACACCAGTAGCTCACGATAATACTCAAGCAGCTCAAGCAATTAAAGATGCTGGCGTAATGGGTTTATCTAAAGAAGATTACAAAAACGTTAAAAAAGTTCTTGCAAAAGGCGACGAACAAACAAGTAACGTTATGATGCAATTGCAAATGATTAAGAGTGGAGATATTGAAGCATCTACAGTTAGCCATTATTGGGCAACTGGTAAGATGAATGATAACCTAGCTAATGATTTGGATATGATTTACGAAGCACGTAAAGCAGGTAAAAATCCAATGGACGTATATGTTCCAGAAGTTAAATCTCAAAAAGAAGGTACTAAAAACGTAAAAGTTGGTGATGTATTCAAAGTTGCAGACCAAGATAAAATTTATGTAAAAACAAACGAAAAAGAATCTAAACAATTAGACATGGATAAAGACATGTTCGTTAAATTGTTCCCACCTGCAAAAAGATTTACAACTCAACAACAAAAAATTGGTGATTGCTACCTTGTTTCAACATTAAACACAGTTATGCAAAATCCAAAAGCAAGAGTTGCTATCTATGATGCATTCCACCAAGAAGGAAAAGATGTAAAAGTTAAATTCCAAAATGGTTATGGCGAATACAAATACGAAAATGCTGAACTTCCAAAAGACAGAGTTCAAAAATACTCTCTTAAAGGTTCAACAGGTATCAGAATTTTAGAAGATGCTTATGGCTTAGATTCTGTAAACAAAGCTGATGTAAAATTCAAAGAAATCATGAATGATAAGATTGCTGCTAAAAGAGAAGAATATAAACACTCTAAAGGTGAAGCAAGAATTCAAGCTAAAAAATCATTAGAAGGTCATGAAAAAAGATTGAATGATTACATCGAAGCTAAAAAAGATCCAAACAAAACAATCGTTGTATCACGTGGTGATAACTACTACAACATCTACTACAAAGAAGATGAAAATGGTTTGATGTTCACAGACTTGAAGAACAATCCTGACAATAAAAACGACAAATTCGAAAGTCCAGCAGACTTCTACAGAGGTTCTTTAGGTGGTTACAACTTTGAAGTTATGGAAAGAATGGGCTTCGGTGGCTTCAGACAATATAACTTGGATTTAGAAGAACCAACAGTTAATAAAATGATTAAGAAAGATAATTTTAATGAAAACTACATCATGACTGGTGGTACAAGAGCAGGTGGTAGTAGAGTGGAAAACCCTGTTGCAGAAAAAGCTGGTATCTATGGATTCCACGCATATACTCTTGAACCTCACAAAGATGAAAAAGGCGACATCAAAATGAGATGTACAAACCCTTGGAACACATCATTTGATGCAGATGTTCCTTACAAAGATTTCTTAAAATATTACGACTCAGTTTCAATCGTTGATGTAAATTCTTATGGTAAAAAATTACCATTAGAAAAACAACCATACAAATACGATAAAGACGGTGCCGTAGTTGGTGATAACAAAAATGATGGAGAAGTTATCTGGTACAAGAATGGTAAAAAACCAGTTAAAGTTCCTGATAAATTCAAAAAACAAGCTTAATTAATAGCGATAAGATTTAAAAGAGGTAATTTTTAATTACCTCTTTTCTTTTATTTTTTACTGAATAGAATATTGCTATGAAAAGACGTTCAATAGGTATATTAAATGCATTTATAGGTTCTTCAAGTTATGGGACAAACCCATTATTTGCATTACCTTTATTTGCACATGGTATTGGTGTAAATTCTGTTTTATTTTATAGATATTGTTTAGCAACGCTAATTTACGGTGCATATATTAGATTTGTTAAACATCTATCCTTCAAAATATCTTTTAATCAAGGGCTTGCTTTATTTGTTTTGGCAATACTGTTTTCACTATCATCTTTGACGTTATTTACTGCTTTTAACCACATCCCATCTGGTATTGCGTGTACTATTTTATTTGTATACCCGATTATAGTTGCAGTGATTTCAACAGTATTTTTTAAAGAAAAAATAACTTTCACGATGATTAGTGCAATTGCGCTAACTCTAAGTGGAATAATCTTTTTAAATAATAATAGCGAAGTAAATATTAATTTTAAAGGGCTTGTATACGTTTTAGTATCAGCTCTTATGTACGCTTTGTATATGATTGGAATAAAAAATGTAAAAGTTATCCAACATATTAAAAAACCTGTTCTTACTTTTTATGTAATGTTTTTCGGACTATCTGTATATATTTATAACCTAAACTTTTGTACAGAATTACAAATGTTAAATACCCCAATCTTATGGGCATTTGCGTTTGGATTAGCAATAATTCCGACAATAATTTCGCTTGAAGCAACAACAATTGGTATAAAATTAGTTGGTCCAACAATTACAGCGATATTTGGTGCTTTAGAACCATTAACAGCAATTGTTTTCGGCTTAATATTCTTCCACGAAATCTTTACACTAAAAATTGCGATAGGAATTATCTTAATCCTAATTGGTGTAATGCTTATTGTTTTAAAAGATGACAAAAAGCCTAACTATTAATCTTTTTTAGTTACTCTTATAAATCCAAATGCTTCCATTTCGTTTAAAAACTGACCATAAGGTTTTGTGAAAGGTTTATTTGGTTTATAAGGGTCTAAAATAACGACTTCTTTTATTTTGCCTTTATCATTTTTAATGATGCCTTTAACAGAAACGGCATGGCTAGTATCACCTGTCGAACTTGGACTATTGTCTTTTGAAATATATGTTGTAGAAAATCCATTGTTACCTTCTGGATCTTCTGCCATAGCCATTAGAACCATTTCAACTTGTTGTTCATAGTTGTTTTGCTTTTTAGTAAATTCTCTTCCTTTTGCACCTGTCATAAGAAATTGTAATGAGTCTTCACCTGCTAAACTATTGCCTTTGATTGTTCCGTTATTTAAGCCTGTTTCTTCAAAATGCTTTTCTGTAGCTAATTCTAATAATAGTGCATCAGCGTCACCGTTTGAATAATAGCTATCTTTTTGTGCTTTTTCAAATTCTTTTTGAGAAATTTTTATATCTTTATTTATACCTTTAAAATGTACGGTAAAACTTCCGTCATCTTCTTTTGTAATAGCCTCTTTAAAAGCTTTTTTGCCCCATTCTGTTTGCGCCATAGAATTCATCTGAGCTAATAACCAACAATCCCCTGCTGTACGACCTTGAGCTCCACCTTGAATAACTCCATCTGGAGTGTTTTTAATTCTTTTTTCTTCAGCTTTTTCGGCTTCTTTTTTAGCTTGTTTTTCTTCCTTTGTTAATTTTACAGGCTTTTTATCATCTACTATATTGTTTCCAAAAATACTTGTATCTTCAGCTTTTTGCTGAACTGAAGTTGTTGAATTATTTTGTTTAGAAACACCTATTTTTGAGATTGAAATATCGTTGAACATTATTTTTCCTTTATTATTTATTTTTATAAACGACTCTAAATATTAAAATTGTTATTTAAAAGTCAAAATATAACAATAGTTTACAATAAACCATGTTAAAATTTAATAGTTAAAGGAAAATATTTTATGAAAAAATTTGTTATAGTTGTATTTGCGTGTATTTTTACTAGTCTTTCGGCTAATGCCAAGACTTTAAAAGGAAAGGTTATTGGAGAAATTTCTACATACTATCCAAAAGAAACAATAAAAATTGAAGTTACCAAATCAGTAATGATAAAGAATACAGAATTTAAAAAGGGTTATGTAGTAACAGGTACAATGACAGACGTAAAAAGTCCTGATAAAGGACAAAATGAAGCAAGTTTTGTATTTACAATAACTGATTATACTGATAATGATGGGACAAACCACAAGGCTTCAGAAGAATTAAAAACAACATATAGTCCAAAATCATTTTTAGATAAGGGATTTTTCAAAGATGCCGATTTATCTCTTACTCCAAATATGCCTATTCAAGTTGATAACAGCCTTACAAATTCTTCAACACGTGATTATAAAAATGTGAATATCAAACCAATGTCTATTGTAAATAGTTTTTTGCCAGAAGAATATCGAGCTGACACTGCAGATATAGAAACGGATTATAGAGCTGCTCTTCCTTCTGATAAAGAAGATATTTTACTTTTAGATGGTGACCGTATAAAATTTGATTTTCCAGACTAAACTTGGATTGACGACTGTTATAACCAGCGTTATAATGTATATATAGATTTTAAGGAGTCATAATTGTGTCAGATATAAGTTCTGTATCGTTATCATTGTCATCTTCTGATATGTTGTCAGAATTGCAAAATAGTAATAATTCTACTCGTACAAAATCTGAATTTGAGATTTTAAATGAGCTTAAAAGTAACGTATCTTCTAAAACAAAAACAGCTCAACAAATAGCAGAAGAATACGGAATAACTCTAGTTAAAGCTCAATCAATTTTAGATCAATTAAATGACGATTCTTCAAATGATAATTTAAGTGTTAATACTGACAATACAGCGCAAACTGTTGAGGTAAATTTAGCTCTTTCACAATCATATTCATACACTGTAGAAGATACTTCAAATATGGAAAATTCTACAATGTCATATTTAGTTTAATTAAAATTTATATTTAAATCTAATATTTTAACGGCTATATATAATTCTATATATAGCCGTTATTGTTACGTCTGAGGGATATTTTTAAGTGATAATTTCTTCACAAAAATTAAAATTTTAGAAAAACTATTGATATTCATTTCTAGTTTTGCTAGTATTCAATACTAGAAAGAGCTAGTTATTTTAGAGCAATACTTATTACCCTAAGAAAACTATCCCTCAAGCAAGGATAAGAGGTAAGTTTATGAATATTTTGAAAAAGATTTATTGCAGAATTTTTCAGTTTTGTTTTAAAGTAAGCATTCCTTTGCTTCCTTACTACAATCCTGTAATCTTAAAAAAGTTTGATGATATTCCAGCAGTTTTAAAAGAGAAAAAGATTAGTAGATTATTAATGGTAACTGATAGAGGTGTTCGAAAGATTGGATTAACTCAAAAGTTAGAAACTTTATTATCAGAAAATGGCATTGAAGTTACTGTATTTGATGGAGTAGTTTCAAATCCTACTGTTGAAAATGTAGAAGATGCAAAAGATTTATATCTAACTAACAACTGCCAAGCCCTTATCGGGTTTGGTGGGGGTTCTGCAATTGATTGCGCAAAGGCAACAGGTGCGCGTATTGCAAATCCTAAGCGTAGTATTATTGATATGGCAGGAATTTTAAAAGTTTTCAAAAAAATTCCATTACTATTTGCTATTCCAACAACTGCTGGAACTGGTACAGAAACAACGGTTGCAACTTTAATTACTGATTCACTTACAAAAAGAAAATATATGATAAGTGATTTTCCACTAATCCCTAAATATGCAGTTTTAGACCCAGAAACAACTAGAACTTTACCAAAAAGTATAACAGCTTATAGTGGCGTTGATGTTTTAGTGCACGCTGTAGAAGCTTATATTGGAAATTCTACAACTCCAAAAACACGCCACCAAGCACTTGAAGCAACAAGATTAGTTTTTGAAAATCTTAAAAATGCTTATGAAGATGGTAATAATATGAAGGCTAGAGAAAATATGATGTGGGCTTCATATCTTGCAGGATGTGCCTTTACAGTATCTTATGTTGGATATTGTCATGCTGTAGCACATTCTCTTGGTGGTAAATATAATACTCATCATGGACTTGCAAATGCTGTTCTTATCCCGTATGTTTTAGAAGCTTACGGTGATAAAATTCATAAGCAATTGAAAGAATTAGCTATTTCTGCAGGACTTGTGAGTGAAAATACTCCAAAAGATAAAGCTTCAGAAATTTTCATCCAAGCTATTAAGGATTTGAATAAACAAATGAATATTGGTGCAAAACTCCCTGATGTTAAAAAAGAAGATATACGAGAACTTGCTTATATGGCAGAAAAGGAAAGTAATCCAGTATATCCTGTTCCTGTCCTAATGGGTGTTGAAGAACTTGAACAATTTTTCTATGATGTATTAGAAGAAAACGAAACAAATTTAACTCAGAAAGGTGAATTGGTTCATGCATAATATTTTAGAAAAACAAAAAAAGTTTTTTAAATCAGGTAAAACTTTAGATATTAATTTAAGAATTGAATATCTTAAAAAATTAAAAAAAGTAATAAAAGATAATGAAATTGCTATATTTGAAGTTTTAAACAAAGACCTTGGAAAAAGTGAAACAGAAGCTTATATGTGCGAAGTTGGACTAACTCTTGATGAAATTTCTTATATGATTAAAAACATAAAGAAGTTTGCAAAAGAAAAAATAGTTCCAACTCCGTTAACAAACTTCCATTCTAAAAGTATTATAAAACTTGTTCCAAGAGGAAATGTTTTAATTATGAGTCCATGGAATTATCCATTTTTACTAACTATGGAACCTCTAGTTGATGCAATTTCTGCAGGAAATACTGTAATTTTAAAACCTAGCGCATATTCAAAATTCACTAGTGATATTGTGTCTAAAATAATAAAAGATGTTTTCCCAGAAGAATATGTTGCCGTTGTAAAAGGTGGACGAGAAGAAAATAAACAACTTTTATCATACAAATATGACTATATTTTCTTTACAGGTAGCCAATCTGTTGGTAAAGAGGTTTTGCGTTCAGCATCAGAACACTTAACTCCTGTAGCTTTAGAACTAGGTGGAAAAAGCCCTTGTATAATTGATAAAACTGCAAACATCGATTTAAGTGCAAAGAGAATTGTATTTGGTAAATTCTTAAATTGTGGTCAAACTTGTGTTGCCCCTGATTACATTCTTTGTGAAGAAAGCATAAAACAAGAACTTATTAAAGCCATAAAAAAAGAAATTATTAAACAATTTGGTGAAAATCCTATTGAAAATCCAAATTACGGAAAAATAATAAACGAAAAACATTTTAACCGTGTAAGAAATTTGATAGATTTTGATAAAACTATTATTGGTGGAAAAACAAATCCTGAAACTTTAAAAATTGAACCAACCGTTTTAGATAACATAACTTGGGCTGATAACGTTATGAAGGAAGAAATTTTTGGTCCAGTATTACCGATTTTGACTTTTAAAACAATTAATGAGGTTGTAGAAACAGTTGAAAATCATCCTCATCCACTTGCCCTGTACGTGTTTTCTACAGATAAAAACAATATTAAACATATTACAGAACACTGCAGATATGGTGGAGGCTGTATTAATGATGTGGTAGTTCATTTGGCTACTCCTGAAATGCCATTTGGTGGTGTTGGCGAAAGTGGAATGGGTTCATACCACGGCAAGTTTGGATTTGAAACTTTTTCACACAGAAAAAGCACTTTAGATAAAAAACTTTGGTTGGATTTACCAATGAGATACCAACCTTATAAAAACTTTTACAACAAACTCCTCCGGATTTTTCTTAAATAGAATGAAACCGAGAGCCTTATCAAAAGATAAGGCTTTATTTTTATTCAAAATTTATTCTTAAAACTTCTTATTTACCCCTACGTCCGTTTTTGACAGGGATAAATTTTACAATATATATGTACTGAAAAATAATACGCTATTTAACACAATATGATTTTATCATCCCGACTCTATTATAGAGTCTTTTTTTTTGTTTTATTTTTCTTTGAAAACATACGTCCATTTTTGTCAGGTAGAAATTTTATAATGATTTTGTCGAAAGTTAAATACGGAGAAAAATTATGATTAAGCTTGAATATGTTGACGGACTAAAGTTTGATAATGATTTAAAAAATATTTTTATCGATATTAATAGCAATGAAATTTTACTCTATAAAAATGCTAAACAACCATTTTTAAGTTTAGGCTATTCAGAAATAGATAATATAAAAATTTATACAGAAACAGAATTTAAAACTTCTTACCTCAAGGGGCTGGCTACTTGTTTAGTCGGTGGGCTTGCTTTTGGTGCAATAGGTTTTATCCTTGGTGGAGTAATTGGTGGAACTTGCCAAAAAGAGCTTTATTGTATTGAATTTATGGTAAAAACTCCTGATGGAGAAGGTTCTTTAATTCTTGAAGGAAATAAAAATGTTGTTAGAGATTTGTACAGAAAAATTGCTTGCAATTTAGGAAGATAATATTATTTATTCGATTTTTTCATTGAATTTAAAATTATATCTCTAGCTTTTATGGCTTCTTCTTTGGTTAAAGGCTGAAGATCTTTTAGCGAGTAATTTATTCCTAAATTTTTATATTTAGGAATAGCCATATTGTGATATGGCAAAACGTCTAAAGCCTTAATATTATTTAGTGTTGATAAAAATTCACCCAGCTCTGATAGATATTTTTCGTTATAAGTTATTTCAGGTACAACAACATGTCTAATCCAAACAGGAATATTTTTTTCTGATAAATATTTTGCAAAATCAAGAATATTAAGGTTTGGCATACCTGTTAATTTTTTGTGTTCGACATTATCAATATGTTTTATATCTAACAAAACTAAATCTGTATAGTTCAAAAGTTTGTCGATTTTTTCTGTATTTTTTCTGTTAAATAAAATCCCTGATGTATCGAGCGCAGTATGAATTTGTTTTTCTTTAGCTTTTTTAAATAATTCTGTTACAAAATCAATCTGTAAAAGAGGTTCACCCCCAGTTACTGTAAGTCCACCGTTACGAAGAAACTCTTTTACACCTTCGTATTTTTCTAATATTTCATCAACGGACATTTTTTTATTTTCTGTAGTTGTCCAACTATCAGGATTGTGACAATATTGGCATCTCATAGGGCAACCTTGCGTAAATACAACAAATCTAATCCCTGGGCCATCAACTGTTCCACAGGATTCCAAAGAATGAATATTTCCATAAATTTGTTCTGTCATATTTTAACCTTTATGTAAAAGGGGCGTGAGGCTATGCCTCACGCCCCTTAATTGTTTTAATTACATTGCGCTATGGAAAGTTCTTGAAATAACATCATCTTGTTGTTCTTTAGTCAATTTGATGAAATTTACAGCATAACCTGAAACTCTTACTGTTAATTGTGGATATTTTTCAGGATGTGCTTGAGCATCAAGCAATGTTTCTCTATTGAATACGTTTACGTTCAAGTGGTGGCCACCTTTTTCAACGTATCCATCTAATAAATTTATTAAATTTTCTTCTTGCATTGTTGTCATAATTTATTTTCCTTTCAGATTATTAATTTAAATTTGTTTCACAACATCCACCGTCAAGGCAAATATTCAAATCTCCCATAAAGATTTCATCTTTACCTAACGCATTTGGAATAATTGAGAAAGTATTTGAAATACCGTCTTGAGCATCATTGAACGGAAGTTTTGCAACTGATGCGAGTGATGCTACAGCACCGTTTGAATCTCTTCCGTGCATTGGGTTAGCCCCAGGAGCTAATGGAATACCAGCTTTTCTACCGTCAGGAGTGTTGCCTGTTTTCTTACCGTAAACAACGTTTGATGTGATTGTAAGAATTGACATTGTAGGGATTGAATCTCTATATGTGTAATGTTTTCTGATTTTTGACATAAAGTTTTTAACTAAATCAACTGCGATTTGATCAACTCTATCATCGTTATTACCATATTTAGGGAAATCGCCTTCAATTTCGTAATCAACAACAATTCCGTCTTCATCTCTAATAGCTTTTACTTTTGCATATTTAATTGCTGATAAAGAATCGGCTACAACTGATAAACCTGCAATACCTGTTGCAAAGTAACGTTTTACATCTCTATCGTGTAACGCCATTTGTGCTCTTTCGTAGCAGTATTTATCGTGCATGTAGTGAATTACGTTTAATGTATTCACGTATAAACCTGCAAGCCATTCCATCATATCGTCATATCTTTCCATAACTTCGTCATAGTTTAAGTATTCAGAAGTGATTGGACGGTATTTTGGACCAACTTGAACTTTTAATCTTTCATCAATACCACCATTAATTGCATAAAGCAAACATTTTGCAAGGTTTGCACGTGCGCCAAAGAATTGCATTTCTTTACCTACAACCATTGATGATACACAACAAGCAATTGCATAATCATCACCGTGAGTAACTCTCATTAGGTCATCATTTTCGTATTGAATTGATGAAGTTGTAATTGAGATATGTGCACAATATTGTTTAAAGTTGTGTGGTAATCTCTTTGACCAAAGTACTGTTAAATTTGGTTCTGGTGCTGTACCTAAGTTTTCTAATGTGTGTAGGTATCTGAAAGAGTTTTTAGTAACTAAAGGTCTTCCGTCTATACCAACACCACCGATTGATTCAGTTACCCAAGTTGGGTCACCAGAGAATAGTTCGTTGTATTCAGGTGTTCTTGCAAATTTTACAAGACGTAATTTCATAATAAAATGGTCAATCATTTCTTGTGCTTCGGCTTCTGTTATAACTCCTTCTTTCAAATCTCTTTCGATATAAATATCTAAGAATGTAGAAGTTCTACCGATACTCATTGCTGCGCCGTTTTGTTCTTTTACAGCTGATAAGTAACCGAAGTATAGCCATTGAATAGCTTCTTTAGCGTTACGAGCTGGTTGAGAAATATCAAAACCATAAATCTTACCAAGCTCAATCATTTCACCTAAAGCTCTTATTTGTTCAGTAATTTCTTCTCTTAATTGAATACGTTCTGGACGCATTTCGCCTTCAAGAGATTTAAATTGTTCTTGCTTATCTTCGATAAGTCTATTAATACCATAAAGCGCAATTCTTCTGTAATCACCAATAATTCTGCCCCTGCCGTAAGCATCAGGAAGACCTGTAATAATTGCAGCGTGTCTTGCTGCTTTCATTTCTGGTGTGTAAACATCAAATACCCCTTGGTTGTGAGTTTTTCTGTATTTAGTAAAAATTTCAGAAACTTCAGAATCAACTTGGTATCCATAAGATTTGCAAGCTCCTTCTGCCATTCTTATGCCACCAAATGGTTGCATAGAACGTTTAAGAGGTGCATCTGTTTGTAAGCCGACGATTGTTTCTAAATCTTTATCAATGTAACCTGCTCCGTGAGATGTAATTGTTGATACAACTTTTGTATCCATATCAAGAACACCACCGTTTTCACGTTCTTGTTTTAGTAAATCACAACATTCTTGCCATAATTTTTTAGTTGCATCAGTTGCGTTAGCTAAAAAGCTTGAATCTCCTTCATAAGGAGTATAATTTCTTTGAATAAAATCCCTAACATTAATTTCTTGTTGCCATTTTCCACCAACAAATTCTGTAGTAGGGTATAATTTCTTTTTTTCTAAAGTTGCTGTCATAATTTCCCCCTATATATTAATTATAATCTTCTACACATTAATCTAATAGCTATTATACATCATTTTTATGTAAATTGCTAGGCTTGTAACAGAAAATTTATATAAGCTAAACCCTTTATTGTTACAGGCTTTAGCAGAATTATTAAAATCGTATTGTAAATAAATATTAAATATAGTTATTTGTTACTATTGACAGAAACAAATTTTTATTTTATCTTGTTACTATGAACAGTAACATTGATGAAATTGCAAAAATTATAAAAAAACAAAATTCGAAAGATGAAGTTGTTACTCTTTTAAAAGAACTACTTTCTGAATCCGAAATGCAAACCTTGTCTAAACGATGGCGTATCTTGTCTATGTTAGCAGAAGGAAGAACACAACGTGATATTGTAAAAGAGTTAAATGTTAGTCTTTGTAAAGTCACAAGAGGTTCTAAAATTCTAAAAGGTGAAAATTCAGTTATAGCAAAGTATTTTATGGAGAATTATAAAAATGGAAACAAACACAATTAACAATAATAATATTACATTACCAACAGAAGAAGGCTTTTTTGGAAACTATGGTGGTCAATTTTTACCAGAAGGTTTAAAAGCTGAGTTTAAAAAAATTACTGAATGTTTTAATAAATTGAAAGATGATGTAATTTTTAATAAAGAATTGAATGATTTATTGCAATATTACGTTGGACGTCCAAGCCCAGTATATTTCGCAAAAAACTTGTCTGAAAAATATGGCGCAGAAATTTATCTAAAAAGAGAAGATTTAAATCATACAGGCGCACATAAAATTAACCATTGTTTAGGTGAAGCATTACTTGCAAAGAAAATGGGTAAGAAAAAAATTATTGCAGAAACTGGTGCAGGTCAACACGGTGTTGCAACTGCAACAGCAGCAGCTCTTTTAGGTCTTGAATGTGATATCTATATGGGCGAAGTTGATATACAAAAAGCTATGCCAAATGTTGAAAGAATGAGAATTTTGGGTGCAAATGTTGTTTCTGTAAAAAGTGGAACAATGACATTGAAAGAAGCTGTAGATGAAGCATTTATCGCATATTCAAAAGAATACGAAACAGCTTTATATGCTATCGGTTCAGTTGTTGGACCTCATCCATTCCCAATGATTGTAGAACACTTCCAAACAATAGTTGGTAAAGAAGCTCATAGACAAATTCTTGAAATGACAGGTGACCTTCCTAACCACGTTGTTGCTTGCGTTGGTGGTGGTTCAAATGCAATCGGAATTTTTAATGGATTTTTAAATGACGAAAACGTGAATATTTACGGTGTAGAACCAATGGGTAAAGGTGAAAAAATTGGTGAAAATGCTGCAAGTATTACTTACGGAAAAGAAGGTATTTTACACGGTTTTAAATGCTTGTTATTGCAAGATGAAGAAGGAAATCCTGCAAATGCATATTCAGTTGCAAGTGGTTTAGATTACCCTGGTGTTGGTCCAAAACACTGTTATTTGAACGATACTGGAAGAGTTAATTACGTAACTGTAAACGATAAAGAAGCTGTTTCAGCATTCTATGAACTTTCAAGATTAGAAGGTATTATTCCTGCATTAGAAAGTTCTCACGCTGTAGCTTATGCAATTAAACTTGCTCAAATGAAACCTAATGAAAAGATTTTAGTTAATCTTTCAGGCAGAGGCGATAAAGATATTGCATTCGTTTTGGAAAAATATCCTTTAAAATAAAAATTTGAATAAAAAAAAAGAGGGGAAAATTTTTTCCTCTTTTTTTATGCCTTGGTTTGTTGTTGTGTTTTTGTAAAATTATTTGATAAATCTTTTAGATATGTATTTATTTCTTCTGGAGTTAATGTTTTTCCATTGCTTTGAGCTTTTTTAATTCCTGTAAGTTTTTTTACAACAGCGCTTGTAATTTCTTCAACTGTATAAGCAGGAAGTTTTACACCCTCTTTGCTGATAATTTCTTTAACAACAAAATCAACAAATTTTGAACCTAAATTATCAGAAGAAGTTTTTCCTGCCAAAATCTTTGCAGCTACGGAACTTGCGTATTCATTTACGATAATTCTATTAATAATCCCGTTAACTCCACTTAAACCTGCATTAATTGTTATTGATTTTATGTCTAAATCTCTATCAATTTTTTTAGTTTTTGTATTAACAATATCCATAGCTACAGATTTTCCAGCACTATAGGCACAGCTTGCAAGTACTGAACCTGGACCAAGAGTATTTAAGACTACATTTGCCACGAAATTAATGCAAGCGCCTCCTATTTTTTGAGATGAGTTATATTTATCAACTCTTTCAATGATATCATTTTTTGTTCCAAAGGCTTTTTGGTATGATTTGTCACAATCCTCTTTTATTTGTGATAATGTTTGATTTTTTAAGCTTTTTTGAGCTGAGTTTTTAGAAGATTCTAGGATAAAATTAGATAGCTTTCCATACATTTCGTATTTGGTTTCTTTACTATCTTTTTCGCTATCTTCACCGTTAGCAAATAGTAGTGTGTCTAAAACTTTCTTGTCACCAAAAATTTCGACTAAAGATTTTTCCATATTGCTAAAGATTTCATCTTTAGATGTGTGATGATTATAAGTCGGAACACTACCTGTTTGCGCAAAGGTATTTATTTTTGTTTCGTTATAATCTTTTAATTTGCCAGAGTTTTTATTGAAGATTTCAAGATTTTTAGACAATTTTTCTTCTGTAAATTTTGCAATGCTGTCAGAAATTAAGGCTGATTCATACTGTTTTGCTTTTTTGTTGTATCTAGCAATGTTGGAGTGATTGTATTCAGCGTTAAACATTTCTTTAAACTTATCTTTAAAGGTATCTAGTTTTATTGATTTATCAAGCTCTGTGACTTGTTCTTTGTAATTGTCGATGTCAGATTGAACAAGCGTAGCTCTGTTTTTTGAATTCCAAAGAATACTTATTGCATCTGCAGTTTTACCTGACCAACCTTCTGTTGCAAGTTGATTGTTTAATGATTCTTGTGCGTTTTGGGCTGTTTTGTTTAAATCCTCTGTGAGCTTTTTATATTCTTTTAATCGGTTAGATTTTCCTGTGAAATTGATTGGGCAAGTTGATAAATTTGAACGCTCGAAAGTGTCAGGTTTTTGAGATAAATTTTGATATCTAAAACATTGAATTGAATTGTATGGAATTGTCTTTGCAGGTTTAACTACGCTTTTTAAACCTAAAAAATTAATCACAGTACACCTTAATAAAAACTAGCCTAATAAAATAAAGAAATTTCCCTAGAATAAATTGACATGTTTTTAAGGAATGTGTCTAAAATTTAACAAAAATAATATTGCAATAAAAAAGAGGCTTTCGCCTCTTTTTTTAATTGGTGGAGGATAGGAGATTCGAAAACTTAGGAATACTTTTTGTAATTTAAAATTTATTTTAGTAATCGTTTATGTTATCAAATTTCTCCCCTCTGTACTTTTACTGATTTTTAGTAATTTTTAGGGATATTTTGTATCTTTAGTCCCATAATAGTCCCTTTTTGTAAAGGGTATTGTTATATATAAATATATGTGTTATAATGTTAATATATTATAGTTAATAGATGTATTGTTCAATCAAAAATAGAAAATGACAGAAAAGAAAAGCAAATCTATAAATTTTGATTCTTGTTCAAAAGAATATGTAAAATATTACGAAAAAGGACAAGAGCGTCAGGCTGCAAGAGCTATGTATGAGTATTTTAATACTGCAAAATATATAAAACAAATTCAAGCTTCTATGTAAAAGCTGATTTAAGAGCCTTTAAATCTTCTGTTATTTCTTTAGGTCTTTTAATTTCATATTCTTTTATAGCATCTTCTAGAAGTGGTTTGTTACTTTTTGGAAATTTTGCATTGAAAATTATTTCTAAAATTTTTGCGATAGCACTAAAATAACTTATAAGAATTGTATTGCAATAGTCTTTAAAACCATTTCCTGATTTTCTATCAAATCTTGATTCATAATTGCTTGTTATTGAAAGAACCCCTCTTATATTTTTACCATTTGGAAAATAAATTGGTATTGAAATTGATGATACATAATTAACTTTATCTTCAATGTGTGCTTTTTTAGGTTCAGGTAAGTCTTCATTAATATTATTGAAAATGAATTCGGTGTGTTCAGGATGTCTAGCTACATAGCAAATATGAGCATCATCTTTTTCGTCCCAAATTCTGCCTTTTTTTTGATTTGATATAAATGGTTTTTTACTGATAAAATCTAAAAACTTGCCTGTTTCTTGAGAATAGACATATAAAGCCAAAGTTATTTTTTCTTGATAGTCTTCAAATCCATTGTGTAAGCTATTGTATACAGAACCAAACGCATTATCTAAAAACTTTTTTATTTGTTCAAATTCTAAATTGTTTGCATCAATTATATTTTTCTCGCACTCTAACATATAATCTAAAGCGGCTACAAAACCTTGTATCTGAGTTAATAGTCTAAAATTTGAACGAGAAAATTTTTCCTGATTTTCCATTTCATGAGCATATTCTTTTAATAATAGGACTTCTTCGTCTAGATAATTATTGTCTGCTTCTATTTTTTTTCTAACTTGTCGAACAAAAAATCTTATTACAATTAGAATGGCTAAAATACCTAGAATACAAGGTACTAAAATTATTTTAGGCCATGTGGCTGGAGCAAATGCTGATATTATTCCAAATACAGAAATAGCAACAACTAATCCTTCGTCAATACCTTCTAATGTTATCTTACCGTCAATAATGTTCAAACGATAATTCTTTAAATTTTTACTCATAAAAAATTCCTATTTACTCGACTACACTCTCTATTCTAAATTTATTTTTTAATACACGCAAGATTATTTATAAATATTTACAATTAAAAAAAATGTTATAATTTTTAGAATGTTATAATAAAATAAGGAATACTATAATAGAAATGAGGAAAAATTTTGTCTAATTCTACTAATGAAGCAACTTACATAAAAATCGAATATGGAAAACAACTTGACGTGGAAGTGCTTTCAAATTATTTAAAAGCACTAAATAAGGAATTTAAATATTATTTGAAAGAAAATCACTTAGAAGAAACTTATTCAGACTCTCTTTATATTAAAGAAATTAAAAGTGGTTGCATAGAAATTCTCCCAGTTTTGCAAATGTTGGCAGGTGCTACAATCCCATTTTTACCAGAGCTTGGAGTAAATTCAGTTTTATTTGATTATTTTAAAACCATTGTAAAGAATTTAAGAAGTTTTAATATGCCAGATAATATTAGCCTTAACTTTAATAACAATAGAGTATTAAATAATTTACAGCTCAATTTTTTAGGCTTGAATGTTAACAATATAACTTATAATGGATACGTTAACAATGAACCTCAAAAAATAGAACAACCATGTGGAAAGCAGGCAATTGCCATTAAAGAGAATATTGAAAAGGAATTGCAAAATAGAGAAAAATTATTAACACAAAGCTATATATCAATGCCTTTTTATTGGGATAATGCAAAGTTTTCTAATTCAACATCCTCTTATTATAAAGGTAAAATTGACAAGATATCAAATAAAGCTTTACAGGTTATATGGGAAAGTGATACAGATAGAAAATTTATGACAGAAGAAAGTCATCTAAATAAACCTTGGCAAGAATTGTACTATGTGGTCGATGTGGAAGTTATTGCAGTAAACGATACTTACTGTTATAAAATTTTAAAAGTACATGAACAGCAAACCTTCACAAATTAAATAACCTTTTTTGAAAATAAATTCTAACTTATTCGAGTCTCAATAAGGTTGTTTTAAATTTGTAAAAAATTCATCCATTCTATTTGCTATTTGAATATCTCTATTCTTTATTATGTGAGAGTACGTATTCAGGGTAATATTTTTATCTGCGTGTCCTAATCTAGTGCTTACAGTTACAATATCTTCTCCTGCTGAAATTAACAGGCTTGCATTTGTATGTCTAAGTTGATGAAATGTTATTCTAGGTAAGTTATGTCTTTTCAAAAACTTAATAAACCATTTATAAGGTTGGTTTGGACTTATTTCACTTCCTTCTTCATTCAGGAATATGTAGGGTGAATTTTTCCACGCTGTCCCTAATTTTAATCTTTGTTCAATTTGTTCCTGTCTATATTGTTTTAGTAAATTTAAAACAGTTTTAGATACCGTAACCACTCTTGTTCCTGCTTCAGTTTTTGGTTTACTTTCTATTGTTCCATAACCTGTTACATAATGTCTTTGTTTATTTATGCTAACCTCTGAGTTTTTAAAATCAACATCTGTCCATTTTAACCCTGTTAATTCGCTTTTTCTTAATCCAATATCAATTGACAGGTATAACATAGCCTTATACATTAAAGGTTCAGTATTTAATGCGTTAAGCATTTTTGATACCTGTGTATCATCGTAATATTTTGCCTTAGATTTTGAAACCTTTTTTAAATCAATCCTTTTTACAGGATTATCTTTTATAATATTCCATTTAACTGCAGTTGATAAAATAGATCCTATTATCCCAATGTGGTTACGAATAGTTTTTTCTGATAGTTTCTTTCCTTTTTCTGTGTAAAAAGCTTTTTTAATATCTATTTTACAGGATTCACAAAATTTTTCTGCTGTTTTTAAATCAACAGAAAATCCATTTTTTAACCTTTTACAGGTTTTAAATGATAACCCTGTATGTTTTTCAAGTTTAGATGATAAAACAGGATTGAGAGATTTTATTAATCTATTATTAGGTATAAATTTTTCGTCTAACCTAATATCAGCCTCGTGCAAATTTTGATAAAATCTCAAAAGGTGAGTAGGTTGTAATTTGCTTAACTTTATATGTCCTATTGCAGGAATAATTCTTTCCTCTAACTTTTGTTTATAAGAGGTAATAGTTGCAGGAGTTAAATTTATTTGAGCATAATCTCTAAACCATCTTTCTGTAAATTCAGAAAAAGTTATTTCTTCTCCGTCTAAAAATTCACCCTGCAAAACTTCTCGTTCAAAAAGATATTTTTGTTTATTTAATTCTTTTTCTATTTGTTTAGGTGAAAGAGTATCCTTTAACTTAATTGTTTTTCTTTTACGAAGTTTTTTACCGTTGTTATCATATCCCAAACAAACGATTATTCTATATGTGTTTTTTGTCATTTTTTCAATAAAAGCCATTAAAATCTCCTTTTATTATAATTTTTACATTTTTACTCAGGAAAGGCTAATCCTTTTTTACCTTTATAGGTAGAAGATAGGAGGTAATAGATATTATTTATTATAATATTATTACCCCCTTTTTTAAGGTATTTAGTATGTTGTTTCTTTTGTAGTTTATTTATATGTAGTTCTATTCTTATTATATTATTTAGTTCTACTGTTTTTTCTACTTTTTTTGTTTCTTTTACTTTTTTTCCTTTTCTTCTTTTTTTTGCTCCGTTCTTTTTTCAGAGGTAGTAACTGTCTATTTTTTTACAATGTTGTAATAATTTCCAACGTCATTTTATTACCTAGATACTAACTCTTTTTATTTTATTGTTATCAATATTTTTAACACTTAATTCTGTATCACCTTTATTTAAATATTCAATTAAATTATCTACATTAACTAAATATTTCTTACCAGCTTTTACATATTTTATTTTACGTTGTAACACTAATTGTCTAACAAAATATTTTGGCAAATTAGTAATTTTAGCCGTTTTATTAATTGTTTCCATTTGTGGTAAATTATGAATCATAAGTTTATCCTTCTTAGTGCTAACTGCCCTTACAGGATAAACTATTTTTCTTCATATCTCAACCCTAAAGCCTTGCTATAAAAGAATTTGCACTATAGCACAATGACCTATTTGCCTCCTAAGTACTTTGTAAAAATTTATTAAGAAATGTTTTTCAAATACAAAAAGCATTGGGTTAAATATGTAGAATAGATATGCAGATTTAGTCAAATTTTGTCTAATCGAATACAGCTTTTAATAACTTTAAAACCAATTCTAATTTATTTTTATCTGCATGGTTTAAATATTTTTTAATTTCTTCTTTTAAATTTTCTCTTTCCACTTTGTGTTGGAAACTAAATAATGAATCAATACTAACACCTAAGGCAGTAGCAATTTTTGAAATATTTTCTAGGGTAGTAAAACTTTTTCCTGTTTCAATTCGGCTAATATGTCTTGATTCCATATTAACAAGTTCGGCAAGTTGTTCTTGGTTTAAATTTCTACTTTCACGAATTTCTTTAATTCTTGCACCAAAGTATTGTTTAAGTTTAGTATCGTCCATTTCCCCTCCCTGCCTATAAAAATGATATAACTTATAAGCATAAAATTAAGGACATAATTTGGCTAAATTCATATTGATTTTCTACATTATTTGATGTAATATCAACCTACGCAGTTGAATTTTTTGTTTAATTTCTACATATAAGGTGTAATAAAGGAGTTGTCTTGAAAAAATTACTAGTCATAATATATATTTTATTTATTTTTGCTGGTTCGGCAAATGCATTAGAAAATAGCTCTAGTAACTCAAAATATGCTCCTCCTTTTGATAAATATCTCCCAAAAATTAACAATAAGATTAAGAGTAATTGGCAACCGACAGATGTAAATAAAAAATATGTT
Organism: uncultured Candidatus Melainabacteria bacterium; assembly: GCA_934693165.1. GTDB lineage: Bacteria > Cyanobacteriota > Vampirovibrionia > Gastranaerophilales > Gastranaerophilaceae > UBA791. The sequence goes on along the minus strand of CAKUUX010000006.1, from coordinate 53,888 downwards.
ATTGTTACAAGTTTTGATATTGGCAAAAACGGAACTTTATTAGACTGCAAAATAATTAATTCTTCAGGTATTCAACTTGCAGATGAAGAAGCTCTTTATGCCATTAAAAAATCATCACCTTTTCCACCTTTACCAAAAGAGTTTTCAGAAAATATGATAAGAATTACATACACATTTGATTACCGATACAAAGAGAATAATAAAAATAAAACAACACAGAAAAGAACGTTTAACTATAATCCTTCTTTTTCTATAGAAAGAATAAACGCAATAGGTAAACGATTAATAAGATATAACGGTTTACCCCCAAATATTAAATTTGAGTTATCTGATGAGGATGTTGTAAATGCTTATGTGGATACTACAAAAACAATATTTGTTTTTAAGGGTTTATTAGAGGTTATTGACGGGGAAGATGATACAGAAGAACTCGCAGCCGTTTTAAGTCATGAATTGGGGCACATTGCAAATGCTCATTTAGATAAACATGTTCCTTTTCTAATTTTTTCAGCAATAACTCAAGTAGCAGGAGCTGTTGTAGATACTTTATTTACAGAAGAAGCTTTAAGAAAAGTAAATAATACTCTAATTGATGCTACAGGTAACTCTGAAGCAAAAATTTCGGCTGAAAATACCGTTAATATTGTAAATGCAAGTATATTTAATAAAATAAGTAGAAAAGATGAATATGAAGCAGATTTAACAGGTGTTGATATTTTAGCAAATGCAGGGTATAACCCACTTGCTATGATAACCCTTCTTTATAAAATTAGCGATGAAAATTATATAGAGTTTTTCTATGACCACCCTACAGGAGCAAAAAGAATTTTAAATTGTTATGACTATATAGAATACAATTATCCAAATGAAATTAAGCATGGATGGGATAATCCTGCCTATCAGGAAGCATTGGATTTGATTAATGAAGAATTAAATTCAAGAACAAAAAAAGATTTGGAAAGAATAGAGAAAAAACAAATAGAATTAGCTAAAAAGAGAGAAAGAAGAGGTTTACAAAAACTATGAATTATAAAATTTTTATAATTACTATTATTTTAATTCTTATGGGGAGTACGATTTGTATTTCAATTTTATCACCAAAGTTACATAAACCACTTGTGATAACTAGTGATAAAACTGATATAACAAAAACTGATAAGGAAACAGATAGTTTAAATGTGAACCTTTCAACGACGGAAATTCTGTGGTGGAATCAATGGAAAAGTAATTTACATAATAAATTCTACAGAGATTTAGCATTAAAAACCAACAGTGCAATTCCTGATAATTATCATTTTTTAATTAATTTTGAAGTTACAAATGATAGCAAGATTACAAATTTAAAAGTAGAGGGTAAGCCAAATAGTTACAGAAAAATTTTAGGACTTTACACAAAACAAATTTTAAAAAGTTATGAAAATACTTCAATATTAAAATTTCCTCAAAATACAAAATTAAAAAACAAACCTGTAAAAATAGAATTTTCAAATACAGAAAGCATAAAGGAGATATTCGACCAGAAGATTTTGCTGACGATTACGAAGTTATACAATCTGAAAAATAAGGAGCTATAAAATGATGGACTTAAATAATATTTTTGAAAAAATAAAAAACGCAAAAGTAGAAATATGTAAAAATGATATTAACCTCCCAACAGTTGATATAGTTGGTGTAACTGGTTTTGGTGTTTGTGAAAATAATGATTATTCTGAAAATAGTTATAGATATTATTTAGAATTTAATATTGATAAACCTTTATCTAAAAAAGGAACATTGATTTCAATTTTAATGAATCCTTCTAATAAAACTAAGCCTAACAAAAATATTGATGGAACAATTCAAAATGTTATAAAAATGGCATATATTGTAGGGTATTCTAAAGTTGTAATTCTAAATTCTTTTGCCTTGATTCAAAGCAATGGGGATTTAGCAGAAAAGAATTTTGAAGATAATAATTTTGAAAAGTTAAATAAGAAATTTATTAAAGAATTTATTAATAAAAATTCTGATAAAGATATTTTATGTGCTTGGGGTACAAAATCTAAAATAGCAGACCTAGAAATTATTAATAAGTCATTAAAAAATAAATTTGTTTATAGCATTACTAAAAAAGATTTTCCTAGACACGCAAGCCCTTATAATTCTAAAAAGATAAATGAATTTATTTTAGAGCAAAATAAACAAGATATTAAAGCTAGAACCTTTACTAAAATTTCAGGAATTAAACCAAATGGAAAAGTAGAAAAATAAAAACAATGGAGAAAATTTAATGAAGAATAAATATCTATGTGTTTGTTTAGCCTTTTTATTGACAATACCTACGGCTATTGCCCAAAGTAAATATAAAGTTGTAGCTAATAAAAATGGTAATGTTTCAAAAATCATATCCAATAATAAAAATCTTTCTTGGAAACAATGGGAAGAAAATCTTTACGATAAGTTTGTAAGCGATTTGGTGTTCAAAAAATGGACAGAGATGCCTCAATTTTATGCTTTTGAAATAACATTTGATGTGAGTGATGACAGAAAAGTTTCTAATATTAAAATAAAGGGAGAAAGAGGGGATTGTTATACTTCTGAAACCAAAAAGATATGTACATTCGAACTAGAAGAATCAGATGCAGACTTATTATACAATTTAAAATATTATTCAAATCAAATTTTAAAAAGTTATGAGGGTTCATCTATATTAAAGTTTCCTAAAAATTCTACGGTAAAAAGTAAATCTGTGGTTATTGGTGCGTTTAGGAGTGCTCATTTGTTAGATAAAGAATGGTTATATGAACGGGAATATGGAGACAAGGAAGCTTTTTAAGTTTTAAAATTTTATAATAGTCCCAAAATAGTCCCTTTTGGGATTATTTTTTACACAAATTTAAAAATTTAATTCTAAAAATTTGCAATAAAAAAGAGGCTTTCGCCTCTTTTTTTAATTGGTGGAGGATAGGAGATTCGAACTCCTGACCCCCTGCGTGCAAAGCAGGTGCTCTACCAGCTGAGCTAATCCCCCACATTTGTGGTGAACGGTTCGTTCGTATGTCTATTATATAAAGAAAAATTTTTTTTGTAAATACCCTTTTTTATTTTTCTTAAAACTTTTTTATTTTTTTTATCCACATGTCTATTAAAATTTATACCCACATGTATATAGGTTTTTCTCGCTCTATACGTACAATTAATGTATATCAATAAGGAGGAAAATTATGAAAAAATTGTTTTTAATGTTAGGTTTAACATCACTAATGTCTTTATCGGCAACTTCTGCTTTTGCTGAATGTTGTCCAAACTTTGAGCCCTTAGCCAATTCTAATTGTGGTTGCGAAAACAAATTTGATGACTGCAACAAGTGTCAAACTTGTCATGACCAAGCTGAAGCAAATCCTTGCAACACAACTTGTTGGGAAAAGAAACGTGACGAACTTTATTGCCGTTTAAATCTCGATACTTGCCAAAGACAGCAAGCCAAAAATATCGAAAATGCTTATAAAACTGCTATTGATAATGAAAAAGAAGCGGCTAAATCTGCTCACAAATGTTTATGTGAAAAAATTCAAGCTTCATGTTTAGATAAAAAAGACGTTCGTTCTCAAGAAAAAGTCTTAAAACAAGAATTTAAACAACTTAAGAAAACTATGAGATGTGTTGATAAAGAATTTAAACAAATCTTAAAATCTGACCAAAAATCAGAATATAGAAAAATTAAGCGCGAAATGAACTATAGAGTGAAAAAGGGCGCTAAATATTGTTGCAAACCTTGCAAATGTAATAAATAATTTTATTAATTTATGTTAAAGGGCGAGCTTTTGGCTCGCCCTTTTCGTAACATTCTTTACAAAACTCCTCAAAAATAGGCAATTATTTTAACAAATATTACTTTATTAAAGTAAGAGATATTTAAGAGGATTATAGAATTATATGTCATTAGGCTTAACAAGCGTAAATATCATTAGAACAGTTGACAGAGCAGCTATTGATTCTGTTAGAGATCAAATCTTTAACAACGCTCAACAAAAAGCAGCTTTGGTAGCGAAAAATGATGTTATGAATGAAGCCCGTGCATCTTTCAGACAAAATTCTAATCCATTTTCATCATTAAATATCGCTGGTGCAAACCAAGATGCTTCTTCATCATCTTCTTCTGGTCTTGATTATTCAAGCAATAAACAAGATTCAAAACAAAAAGAAGATGTCAAAAAGATTTCTTTGAAACATAGGATTGATCTTGAAAATGAATTGCAAACTCAATCAATTCAAGAAAATATTATGTTGCAAGCTCGTAAACAAATCGGTGGAAGCGCAGGGTTAATGCAAAAATTAAACTTTATGCAAACACAAGCTGCAATTTCTGCTTATAGTGCTCGTGCGTAAACGCGAGTGAGCAGAGGCTCAAACAAAAGTTTTATTAGACGAATGTGAATTATGACAGAAAAGACACTTTTTAAAAGTGTCTTTTCTTTATAGAAGAGTTTTTTACTTCCATTATTTATTTTAAATAATAAAAGATACGAATATATTTTAATTGTAACAAAATATTAACAGAATAAGTCAAAACCCTAAAGAAATCATGGTTTTGAACCGATACATAATATGTAAGGGATAAACAAAATCAGTTAGGGACAAGATGACTTATAACGTTGGCTTAAAATCTCATAGTGATGTTGATGTAAAAGCATTAAAATCTGTAACAAAAGATATTTACAACAATGCTTCTATTCAAACAACTGCATCTCAAGCAAAAGTTAGAGATATAACTGGTATTGATTTATACAAAGGTAAAGTTGATTCTGACACAGCTCGTCAAATCGCACTTAATAACTCAGGTTTACAAATTCAAATAAATAATAACTTAGCTGCAAAATTAAGATACTTAAATACTCAAGCAGCTACAGTAACATTACAAGAAACTTCAACTGCAATCGCTGGTGTTGCTTCTCAAGTAATGGAAGAAATTAATGGCGAAAATCCTTTCGCTAACAAATTCTCAGCTACTGATAAAAAAACAGGTTACTTATTTATCAAAGCTGCATAAAATTTTAACAATATAATTTTCCCTTTCCCTATTAATTTTCAAGGTTGTGTGTGTTTAAACGACAACCTTTTTTATTGCCCATTTTATGGGCAAAATTTTATTTATATAGCAAAAAAGAGATGTCTTTCGACACCTCTTTTTGTTTTGTAGGTTGGGGTTTTACCCCAACAATAATTAGTCGTTGTTATCTTGTCTTTCTGGTTTGTAAACTTTGTGACCATCTAAAACGTATTTATCTAAAGATGCTCTACCAGCTGATTCTTCAATACCACCATATAAGTTGATACCACGTTTTTTGAATTGAGCTTTCCATAATAATGGTTTGTAGCCTTCATCAAAACCAGTTAATTTTTGAACGTCTTTAGAATTTACACTGTAATAAACTGTGTCGATACCAGACCACATAATACCACCTGCACACATTACACAAGGTTCAGCTGTAACATACATTTTTAAACCTTTGTTTGATAAGTCGTAAGTGCCAAGTTTTTCGCATGCTGCTTTAATACAGTTCATTTCTGCGTGATGTAAAGGACATTTGTCTTTTACAACTGTGTTTGCAGTTTTTGCAACTAAGTTACCGTTTTTATCGTAAATCGCTGCAACAAATGGTCCATAGCCTTCTTTCATTTTTTCATTATTATAGTTGTGTAATTCCATAATAATTTTTTCTGCTTGTAATTTTTCATCAGCAGACATTGTCATTGTGTTTACTGTTTCAGCTGAAAAAGCTGGAGCTGTAAATCCAACGAACAACATTGCTGTTAAAATTAATAATGTCTTTTTCATACTTATATTCCTTTTCCTATTTTATGCTAATTCTGCTAAAGCTTTTTCTAATTCTTCATCATTAGGAGCTTTACCGTGCCATCCTGCTTGGTTTTCCATAAATGAAACACCTTTACCTTTTGTAGTGTGAGCAATAATTGCAGTTGGTTTGTCAGCTGTTTTAGAAGCCATTAATGCTTCGTAAACTTCTTCAATATTGTGACCGTCGATTTCTACAACGTTCCAATTGAAAGCTCTTAATTTGTCTGCTAAAGGTTCTAAAGCTTTTACTTTTTCAACATCGCCGTCGATTTGTAGCATATTTCTATCAATGATAGCTGTTAAGTTATTTAAACCTCTGTGAGGAGCTTGCATAAATGCTTCCCAACAAGAACCTTCTTGTAATTCGCCATCACCAAGATATACAAATACGTGAGATGGTTTTTTGTCTAATTTAAGACCGATAGCCATACCACAGCCCATTGATAAACCTTGACCTAGAGAACCTGTTGCAACTTCAACACCAGGTAAGTGATTGTTTGGGTGACCTTGTAATCTTGAACCAAAAATTCTAAATGTCATTAATTCTTCTGCAGGGAAGAAACCTTTTTGTGATAATACAGAGTATAGAATTGCTGATGCATGACCTTTTGAAAGGATGAATCTATCTCTATCTTCTTTCCATTCTGGAGAAACATTCATAACTTTTTGGTATAAAGTAGTTAAAATTTCTACTGCTGATAAAGCACCACCACAGTGACCTGATTTAGCATGATTTACCATTTTTAAAACATTTCTTCTATTTTGTTTACATAAATCTTTTAATTCATCGATTTCTTTTTGTTCTAACATATTAAACCCCTTTTTTCAAATATTGTTCTTCAATTATACTACAAATAAATATAGGCAAAGTTGGAAAGATTCTTTTAAATCTTTCTGGTTGTTTAATTGTTCTGTACAACCATTCTAGTCCTAATTTTTGCCAAATTTTTGGAGCACGTTTTACGTTACCTGCCCAAACATCAAAACTTCCACCAATACCAATCATAAGTGTTGAAGGAAGTACATTTTTTGCTTCATAAATAAATTCTTCTTGTTTTGGAGCTCCCATTGCTACAAGCAATAATTTTGGAGATTTTTCTTTCAATTCATTTATGATTTCAGAATTATTTTCAAAATATCCGTTGTGTGTATAAACAAGATTTAAGCCCGAATTATTCTTTAAAAGAGTTTCAGTAGCTTTTTCAAGAACCTCTTGTTTTGCACCAACTAAAGCTGTAGGAATACCTGATTTTGCTGCTTCTTCAACAAGTCTTTTTGCAAAATCTATTCCTGCAATTCTATCTACTTTTTGACCTTTTATTAATAATCCAATTTTGATACCTATTCCGTCTGCAACAACAAGTTCAGCCTCTTTTAGAATTCTTTCAAGATGAGAATTCTTTTTAGCTGATTCAATGATTTCTGGATTTATTGTTACAATGTGTGAACTTTTTGAACCGTCAAGTAAAGTTTTTGCGTATTTAAAAGCATCTTCTGTACTAAAGGTATCTATTGGAAAGTTCAATAAATTTACTGTTTTACGTTCCATATAATATATTATATATTAAAAAAACTTGAAATAAAGGAAATTTTAAGATAATATAATTTCGTCGAAATAAGGAGATAAAATTATGAGAAAATTATTAGTAGCAGTATGTTTAGTTTCTATGGTATTTGCTACAACAGCTATCGCAGCAGAAACTTATACAGAAAAATTTGTTCAAAGCAAAACTCAAAAAATTGTAGATGCTGAAAAGAAAGCAAGAGCACAACAAGCAGAAAATGAAAAGAAAGCAAAAGCAGCAAGAGAAGCACAAGCAAAAAAACAAGCAGAAGCAAAAGCAAAAGTTGAAGCTGAAAAAGCAAGACTAAAAAAAGAACAACAAGCTCGAGAAGATAAAATCAAAGCTGAAAAAGCAAAAGCTAAAGCAAAAGTTGAAGCTCAAAAGAAAAAAGACCAAGAAAGAAAAAAAGCAGCCCAAAAGAAAATTCAACAAAAGAAAGATGCTTTAAAAACTTTAACTACTTGGTAGCGCGAAGCGAGCAGAGGCTGGAGAGCTTTTGCGAAAGTGATGAAATCACGATAGCAAAACTCGGAATTGCCGTTTAACGCGAGCGAGCAAGACAGCGAGCAGAGGCTAGAAAACTTCATATTTTGAAGTTACAAATATTTAAGAGGGGCGACATCTTAGATGTCGCCCCTCTTTTATTGCAAAAAGAATGAATTATTTAGATTACTCTTCGCAACCAAAAGCAACTGTGATATGTTCTTTTGGATTTACAGAAGAGATTTTGTAACCGTTAGGGTCAACTAGGTAAGCAAATTCATCACCTGTTGATTGGAATAAGCCCATAGTACCAGAAACGGCTGTTCTTGTAATATCTATCGGAGCTTTAACTGTTTCAACAACAGAATCTGCTAAACTTCTACCTGCTGCAGGAAGTTGTGCTTGTAGAGTTTCACCGAAGGCTGTACCAACACCACCAGTTACGTTTTCAACAGCGTTACCCAAGTTAGCGATTGCGCCACCTACTGTTCTACCTGCGATACCAACTAATGAACCTGTCCATGTGAATGGCATTGTTATTAATCTTGATACAGGGTTAGGTGTATTTTGTTTAGTGATTTGTGCTGTTAGAATTTGTTGTGGTAATTCTGCTTTGCAATCACCGTTTTGAATTTCTGTAAATGCTAATTTTAATGCACCTTTTTGTGAACCTGATGGTCTAATTACTTCGATAACTTTACCACTTACGTAAGAACCTGCAGGGAAAGTTGTACCATTGATAGTAATGCTTTCAAGAGATTTCGCTGTAAAGTGCTGACCTACATTAGCATTTTTAGCGTTAACTTGATCTCTAAATTCCATTTTTAATGTTGGAACTTGAATCATTTCTGAGTCTTCAACATAAGCTTGACGGTTGTCATCTAGTGGACAACTTGCGTTAGCTGTTTGAGGATTTTTGTCGTAACCTGCTGCTACACGTACTGGTTGTAACATTGAAGCAACTTCTGCTCTCGATGCTTTTTTATCAGGGTTAATTTTTGATTGGTTAGGTGAATTTTCTAATGCACCCATTTGGATTGCTTGAGCAATTGGAATTTGTGCCCATTCAGGAATTGTGTTAGCATCTGAGTATTTTGATAAAATTTCGTCTGCTTTACATTTGTCCATGTTGCAATCTTTTGAAGCTTTTGATAATGCAACTAAAGCTTCTGCTCTTGTTACAGAGTTATGTGGTTTAAATGTGCCATTTGGATAGCCTGACATCAAGTCTTCGTCAACAGCTTTTGCAATTAAAGGATTAGCCCAGTTTCCTGCAGGAACATCAGAGAATAAACATTTTGTAGGTAAACCACAAGTGTTCATATTCATACCTTTAACTAACATTGTTGCAAACTCTGCTCTTGATACGTTTCTTGATGGTTTAAACATACCGTCAGGGTAGCCTACGACAACATCGTTTCTTGCTAATTTATTGATATCACATGCTGCCCAGTAGTTGTCTGATACGTCTGGGAACATTTTTACTAAATCTGCTGCTGCACCAGTTAAACCTGATGTTTTAGAATTTATTTCAAATGGAAGATAACTTTTCTTCATTACGTCCATTGAATTTTCAGTATTAATATCAATTGGGCAACCACAGTTTTGTTTCTTCTCTTGCTTTAAGCAAGTATCTCCAATTACAGGAATGTCGCAAGCTGCACCTGTCATGCTTGTATTGTTAATTGTAGTTCCTGCTGTTTTGTCTAAAGCGTTGTTTGAAAGTACACTACCTTCTGTTAGGGTAATACCGTTACCTAATTCGCCTACGTAGTTGTTTGTACCATAAACAGCATTAGGGTAAGCGTATGCTTGATGCATTTCTTGTCTTGTTGCTGTTGCAGGTTGATTACAGCTTGCGCAAGTTGGTTGTGCTGGTAAATCACATTTACTTTCTTTTGCTTCACAAGGTTCGCATGGGTCAACTTGTTGTTCCATTTGACATGGGCATGCTCCACCTGTTACCTCTTCTGGGGCAGTTTTATTGCATCCACAGTCTGCCATTGCACTACTAAATGTGCAAGTTGCAACTCCTAATGCAATAGCTGCTGCTACTGTTAGTTTTTTTATCTTCATTTTTAACCTCCTTATTTGTGAGTTTCAATCTCTTACTAAAAGTTCTCTTTTTTGAACTCTTTATGATTATTATTCTTTTATGATTTATAAACATTGACTAAATTAACTATTCAACTAGGTGATTTCTCATTAACCGAAAAGAGTATATTAAAATTTTTTATATCTTTTTAAAAATTTTTTATTCATTACGTTATTTTGTAGTAAAATTTATATAGAAAAGAGGAAATGTATGAAATTAGGTATGCCGAAAGCAATGTCTTATTATTACTATTATCCATTCTTATATGGATTTTTTAAGGCATTAGGAGTAGAAATTATTTTATCAGATAACACGACTAAAAAAACTTTAGCAGAGGGTGCGAGCAGAGTTGTTACAGAAACTTGTTTGCCTGTAAAAGTATTTGTTGGTCATGTTTTAAATTTAATAGAAAAAGGTGTTGATAAGATTTTTGTTCCTTCTTATCAATCAATTGCACCAAAAATTTATAACTGTTCTAAAATCAGAGGACTTCCTGATTTGATTAGAAATGTTGTAAAAGAAAAGTTCACTCTTGTAGAACCAACTCTTGATAAATCGGCTAAAAACCAAGGTTTGAAAGAATTTTTAGTTGAATGTGCAAGCTATTTTAATATTACAGATATGAATTTAATTAAAGAGGCTGAAAAAGCTGGTTGGAAGGTTTGGAACAATTTCAACGTTATGCTTAAATCAGGCATTCAATATGCAAAAGCATTAGATTATGCAATTCAAGGTAAGGTTTGCGTTGCAGAAGAGGATAAAAAAGATTATCCAATCACAATAGCTTTAGTTTCTCATGCGTATAACATTTATGACGAACGTACATCTATGAAAATCTTTGAAAAACTTGATAAGATGAATGTTAGAGTTTGCACTGCATTGCAACTTTCTCAAGAACATTTAGTTGATGGTATTTCAGCATTAGGTCAAAGTTATTACTGGGCAAACGAAACTGAAATGACAGGTTGTGCAGGTCATTATATGAAAGATAGTAAGGTTGATGGTATGATTACACTTACTGCTTTTGGTTGTGGACCTGATTCTTTGATGCTTGAAAGAATTACAAGAAAAGCTAAAGAATATGCAATGCCTTTGTTGAATTTAACAATTGATGAACATACAGGTGAGGCTGGTTTTGTTACTCGTCTGGAAGCTTTCGTTGATATGTTATTCAGAAAACAAAGAGCTACAGAAATGCAAAAAGTTTAAAATTTTTTTTAGAGCGAAAGTTTTACTTTCGCTCTTTTAATATAATCCTAAAAATTATCCGACTGGGGTTTAGTTTTTAGTAAAAATTGTTGTAAACTGGGGTTATTAAATTTAAGGAGAAATGTTTATGAAAAAAAATCTATTAATAATTGCAGTTATTTTTATTTTACCAATGGTAGCTTATTTTATGCTTTCAAGTGAAGGTACAAAAGCTGAACAAAAGGTTTCTGTTCCTGTTGATACTCCAGTTATTGTGAAATTTTCATCTCCACTATGTCGAGATTGTAAGATTTTGGCAAAAAATTTGGAAACAGTTTATCCAAAATATAAGGATAAAATTGTTATGCAAAATGTTTCTGTAGAACAAACTGACGCTGATACTCAAAATATGATTAAAAAATATCATGTAAAATTAGTTCCAACTCTTATTTATATAAGTGATAATGGTAGCGTTTTGAAAAGAACAGAAGGTTCTTTAAGTTGTGAACAGTTAGAAAAAAATATGAAGGCTTTGATTGATGGAACATTACGTTAATTTATTTTCAAATGGGGCAAGTAGCCCGATATTACTTTTAATATCTTTTTTAGGTGGCGTTGTAGCATCACTTTCGCCTTGCTCAATTGCGATTATCCCATTGATAATGGGATATGTTCTTGGTTTTTCAAATCAAGGTGTTGGTAAAACCTTTTTACAACTTTTGTCCTTTGTATTAGGTTCATCAGTTGTATTTTCAATAATTGGTATAATTTGTGCATTAACAGGTAAAGTATTTATCTCAATTGGTGGTGCTTACTTTATGCTATTTATTGCATCTTTTGTAATGGTAATGGGGTTAAAGTTGTTAAATGTTTTGGATTTTGAATTTCCAGTTTTTATAAAACAAATTCCAAAAAATGAAGGCAATAATTTGTTGTTGTACCCATTTATTGTTGGTGCGTTTTTTGCTCTTGCTGGAACTCCTTGTTCTACACCAATTTTAATGGCAATAATGAGTTTTGCTGCTCTTGCTAATAAAATCTTTTTAGCAGTTTTAATGTTATTTTTATTTGCAGTTGGTCAAAGCTTAATTATCGTGCTTGTTGGAGTAGGATTATCAAAAGTTAAATCTATGAAAGCTTTAAATAACTTTTCTGAAATGCTACTAAAATTAAGTGGTGTATTGCTTATTTTAGCATCTATTTATATTTTCTATAAGATTTTTGCTCCATATATTGTAAATTAACTATATATGTTATAAAATTAACAATATAGAGAATTGGAGTATATTATGAAAGTTATTGAAGGACAATTAACCACAAATAATGAACATTTTTGTATAGTTATATCAAGATTTAATGAATTTATAGGTTCAAAACTATTGTCAGGTGCTATTGACGAGCTTAAACGTCATGGCGTTAATGAAGAAAATATTGACGTAGTTTGGACTCCAGGGGCATTTGAAATTCCTCTTGTTGCAAAAAGATGTGCAAAATCAGGCAAATATAATGCAATTATTACTTTAGGAGCAATTATTAAAGGTTCTACATCACATTATGATTATGTGTGTGCAGAATTATCAAAAGGTATTGCACAAGTCGGATTAGAAACAGAAGTTCCAGTATTGTTCGGCGTATTAACAACTGAAAATATTGAACAAGCTATTGAAAGAGCTGGCACAAAAGCTGGAAACAAAGGTTCTGACGCAGCTAAAGCTGCTATTGAAATGGCAAACTTATTGAAAGAGATTTAGTAAATGAGCGAAATTATAACAGAATATTTAAACGAAAATACCAAGGATATTGATATTATTTCTACCGTTGATATGGTTAGAAAAATGAATGAAGAAGATAAATTAGTTGCTTTAGCTGTTGAAAGCGAAGTAGAGCATATTGCTGAAGCCATTGATATTATTGCAAATAAGCTTAGTAATGGTGGTCGTCTAATTTATTTTGGTTGCGGAACTTCAGGACGTTTAGGCATTTTAGATGCAAGTGAATGTCCACCAACTTTTAGTACAGAACCATCTATGGTTCAAGGTATTATTGCTGGTGGTGAAAAAGCTTTCACTACTGCCGTTGAAGGTGCAGAAGATAATTTTGAACAAGGAAAAGAAGATGCAAAAATTCTTACAAAAGATGATGTTTGCGTTGTGATTTCTGCTAGTGGAAATCCAAAATATCTTTTAGGCGTTTTAGAAACAGCTAACGAAATTGGTGTTAAAACAATTGCTGTTACTTGTAACAACATGGCTAAAATTGGTGAAGAAGTTACTGTTTGTATCTGTGCTGAAGTCGGCGCAGAAGTTATTGCTGGTTCTAGCCGTTTAAAAGCTGGTACTGCTCAAAAAATGATTTTGAATATGCTTTCAACAGGTTCAATGATAAAAATCGGTAAAACTTATAAGAATTTTATGATTGATTTGAAAGCTACAAATGATAAATTAAAAGATAGAGCTATAAGAATTGTTAGCCAAATTGCCGAAACAACTAATGCTCGTGCTTTGGAAGCTTTATTAGAATCTAATTGGGATATTAAAACTTCTGTTGCTTCAATTGTAATGAATTTGAGTATTGAAGATGCAAAAAAAGAATTAAAAAAACACGGTGGTGTTTTAAGAAAATTATTGAATAGTGGAGAAAAAGTATAAAAATGAAATTAACAGTACTTGGTGCAGGATGTTGGGGGTTAACACTTGCATGGTTATTAACAGATAACTTTGACGAAGTTACAGTTTGGTCAAGAGAACAAGATTTAACAGAAGAATTAAAATTGTATAAAAAATCAACTAAACCTCTTGAAGTTCAACTTCAGGATAAGGTTGAAATTACTTCTGATATGAAATCGGCTATTAAGGGTGCTGATGTAATTCTTTCAGTTATTGCGACAAGTGGTGTTAGACCTGTATGTGAACAATTAAAATCTGCAGGTATTGATAAAAACCAAATTCTTGTTAATGCCTCAAAAGGTATTGAATTACCTTCATTAATGAGAATGAGTGAAGTTATTAAAGATGTTCTTCCTGAACAAAAATTAGTAATTTTATCAGGTCCGACTTTAGCAAAAGAAGTCCTAATGGGTTGTCCTACAGCAGCTTGTGTTGCTTCTGATGATATGGAAGTTGCTAAGTTTATTCAAGAAAAATTATCTGTAAAAGACAGATTTAGACTTTATACAAATTCTGATGTGATTGGTGTAGAACTTGGTGGTAGCTTGAAAAACGTTATTGCTATTGCAGCAGGCTTTGCAGCAGAATTAAAGTTAGGTGACAATACAATGGGTGCTTTGCTTACTCGTGGTATGGCAGAAATTATCAGAATTAGTACAAAACTTGGTGCAAATCCTTCAACATTGTATGGACTTTCAGGTATGGGTGATTTGATTGCAACTTGCTCAAGCCCATTATCAAGAAACCATACGGTTGGAGCTATGATTGCTCAAGGTAAAAAAATTGATGATATTTTAAGAGATTTAGGCTCTGTTGCAGAAGGTGTTCAAACTTCAAAAGCTCTTTGCGAATTAGCTAAAAAGTTTGATGTTGAAGTTCCTGTTTCAAACGCTATCTATCAAGCTGTTTATACTGATACACCTGCAAAAGAAGTCTTTATGAACTTAATGAATAGAAAATTAAAAGAAGAAGAAAAATACGTATGACAAAATTTGCAGTAAGATATTTAAAAAATTCATATTATCCTTTGGAAGTTCCTGAAAATATTACTATTAAATGTGGTGATATGTTACTTTGCAGAACAGAAAAAGGCGAAGAAGCATTGAAAGCTATTTGCTTAAATGACCAAATTGTTGAAATTTGGAACAAAAGCAAACTTAAACCTGAACCTTTCCATGTTATTAGAGTTTTGACCGAAAAGGATAACGAAACTTTATCACAAATTAAAGAAGAGGAAATTCAAGGTTATTTTAAATGCAAAGAGTTGATTAAATCTCATAAATTGAATATGAATTTAGTTCAATGTCGTTTAACTTTTGATAGAAAGAAAATTTCTTTTTATTATACAGCGCCTGAAAGAGTCGATTTTAGAAATTTGTTGAAAGATTTAACACAAACTTTCAAACGTATAAGAATTGATTTAAGACATATTGGTGTACGTGATGAAACAGCTCTTTTAGATGGTTGTGGTATTTGTGGTAAAGAATTCTGCTGTAGTTCTTGTATGAGAAAATTCACAGCTACAAATGTTAAATTAGCAAAAGACCAAGGTATGCCTATTGCTCCAGGTAAAATTTCTGGTACTTGTGGTAGACTTTTATGTTGTCTTTCTTATGAATATTCAAACTATATTGAAGCAGCAAAAGATATGCCACCTATCGGTTCTGGTGTTATGACTCCAGACGGACTTGGTAAAGTTTGTGCTCTTCATTTCTTGAACAATGCTGTTCAAGTAAAACTTGAAGATGGTAAAATTAAAGATTACCAAAAAGATGATATTGAAATGATTGATGCTGATATTAACGTTGATATTGATGTTCCAAATATCAATAATTATCAAGAGGATGATGACAATAATATTGATATCTCTTCTCTTGAAGATGATAAAAATAGTTCAACTGGTAATATCTAATTAGTGTCCGAAAAAGCCAGTATTATTTGTTTGCAATGGTGAATTAGAAAATTGTTCTAATTTATCGTTCAATATTGCAATTGTTTTTGGAAAATATTGTTGGAAAATTTGCTTTCTCATTCCTGTAACTTTGTCATCTGCAGGCGCATTAAGTATTGCGTTCGCTTCTGCTACAGCTTCAACTTTTCCTCCATTTTCACCTGCGTGGTGACTTCTTGGTCGGATAAAATACTCTATTAATGTTCGTTCAAAGTTTGAGGAATTTTCTGTAAAAGCTTTCTTTTCTGTTTCAAAAGTTTTTACAAATTTTTCGTCACTAGAGATTTCCATGTCTTTGTTTCTGTAATCTTTTGCGTGACCTAGTTCGTGTAAGAGTGTAGAAACCTTGTTGTCGCTTGTGTTTACAGCTTTTGAAAATACGTCATAAGCTGCAAAACAACCCTGACTACCACCGTATTTTGTTACGTTGTTTTTCATTTGGATAAGTTCGTTTCCAGAGATTTTCTTTAATGGTGAAGTATCTCCTTTTGCAAAATCAAAAAGGTTTATTTCAGTTGTTTTTTTATCATTTTTTATAGAAATTTTATCCATGAAATAATCTATCTCATATTTTTTATTGTTTTTTGTAGAGATAGCTTTGTTTTCAGAAATAACTTTGAAATTTTCTTTGTTATCTAAAAGGATTTTTCCTTTTTTATCTGTAATTTTGTATGCAAATTCTTTGTTTCCGTTTTTATCAAATGTGCAATTGTATTCAGTTTTTGTACCGTCAGGAGAAGTTAAATTTTTAGTTATAGTCGAAATACCTGTTGCTTTGTTAACTTTGCCTTCGCTCAAAATTTCTTCTTTACCTTTTGCATTCTTAACCTTGATATCATAAATTCCTTCGATATCTGATTGCTTTGTATATTCTGTTTTTAGTGTGTTTCCATCTTTATCATTAAATGTTTTTACAGAACTGATAAGGATATTATCTTTATCAGTTTTTGCTTTTAATATCGTGTTGTTTTTAAAATCTTTAACTTCTGTATATTTGAAATCCCCTTTTTCTTTCGTGATTTCTTTTGTTAATGTGTTTAAATTTTTGTCTAAAACCTGTACTTTTTCGTAATTTTTACCTTTTACAGTAAGGATAAAATTTGAATTTTCAGCAGAATCTTTGGAAAAAGAGATTGATGCGTTTTTATCTTCTTTTTCTTCATTTTGAATAATTTTCCCTAATTTTTCAAAGTTAACATCATTTTTTTCTATAATCCACTTAATATTAAAAACGCTAAGATTTGTTTGTGCAAAATATTTAACATTACCAAGGTTTTCAGGTGCCATTTTTGAAAAACTTTTTATATCGTTATCTGTAAAACGATTTTTATTATCTTTTTTTATTTTCGAAAGTTCTTTTAAAGTTTCTTCTGTTGTTGCAGATTTCTTTTTAAATTTGTCAACAGGATTAGTCGCAAATCTAAACATAGGCTTGCTTTGAGGTTGTATGTTTTTTATGGAAACTGGTTTAAATCCAGAATTTTGCACACTAATCATATTTTTATAAATTCTCTTAAAGATTTAAAATTGCCAAAATTTTTTAAGTTATTAAAAAAGCTTTACATTTGTTATTTTGATGTTTTTTATTTATAATTAACTTAAATAATAGTTAAGGAGAAAAGTATGAATGAACTTTTAAAGAAAAGTGCAGTTGAACAAGCTAAAATGATTGCTGATAAAGAAGTTTCAGCAGTTGAATTGTTGAACGCTACTTTTGATAGAATAGATGAAGTTGAATCAAAAGTTAGAGCTTACAACTCTTTATGCAAAGATAAAGCAATGGAAGTTGCTAAAAAAGTTGATGAAAAAGTTGCAAAAGGCGAAGAATTACCTCTTTTAGCAGGTGTTCCTCTAACTTTAAAAGATAATATGAACTATATTGGTACAAAAACAACAGCTTCAAGTAAAATCTTGGAAAACTTTGTTTCACCGTATAATGCAACAGTTACAGACAAATTATTAAACAACTTAATTCCAATCGTGGGTAAAGCTAACTTAGATGAATTTGCAATGGGTTCTTCTAACGAAAACTCTGCTTTCAACAATGTTTACAACCCTTGGAATTTAAATAAAGTTCCTGGTGGTTCTTCTGGTGGTTCTGCAGCATCAGTTGCAGCATTAGAATCATCTTTATCATTGGGCTCTGACACAGGTGGAAGTATCCGTCTTCCTGCAAGTTTTTGTGGCTTAGTTGGTATGAAACCAACTTACGGACGTGTTTCAAGATATGGTTTAATCGCATTTGCATCATCTCTTGACCAAATTGGTCCATTCGCAAGAACAGTTACTGATGCAGCTACATTATTGGAAGTTATTTCTGGTCACGATGTAAAAGATTCTACCTCTATTGATGCGCCAGTTGAACAATATTCTAAACACTTAAACGATGATATCAAAGGTAAAAAAGTTGGTGTTATTAAAGAATTAATGGCAGAAGGTGTTGACGCTGATGTTAGAAAAGCAATCGAAACTGCTATTGAAGATTATAAATCTATGGGTTGTGAAATTGTTGAAATTTCTCTTCCATACTTAAAATATTCAATCGGTATTTACTACATCCTAGCAACTGCTGAATGTAGTTCAAACTTGGCGAGATTTGATGGTGTTAGATATGGTCATAGAACAGATAACGCTGAATCATTAATTGAAATGTATAACAAAACTAGAGCTGAAGGCTTTGGTGATGAAGTTAAACGTAGAATTATGTTAGGTACTTATGCTCTATCTTCTGGTTATTATGATGCTTATTATAAAAAAGCTCAACAATTAAGAAGATTAGTTAAAGAAGATTTTGATAAAGCATTTGAAAAAGTTGATATCTTAATCTCTCCAACTTGTCCAAACACAGCATTTGATATTGGTTCAAAAACAGAAGATCCATTATCAATGTACTTAACTGATATTGCAACTATTAGTGCAAACCTTGCAGGTATCCCAGGGGTAAGTGTTCCTGCTGGATTTGATTCATCTAATATGCCAATTGGTTTACAAATTATGACTCCACAAATGACTGAACAAAGATTATTTAACTTTGCTTACAAGTTTGAACAATGTCACGATTTTTATAAACAAATTGCAAATTTATAATTTGTTAAAACGTTTTTAAAGAGGGCGATTTTGATTTCATCAAAATCGCCCTCTTTTTTATTCTTTAATCTTTTTTAATTCATACCCTTCAAATCTTTGGCAATTAAACTGCGAAAGAAGTTTATAATCTTTTGGTGAAGCTACTTCATTATCACCGATTAAGACTATAAAATGGTCTAGGGCTTTTATTTTTTTGTTGTAATGATTTAGAATTACAATTTGATTATCTTTCATATAAGGCAAAATATTGTAAATCTGCCAATCTTCTTTCGTTAGTACCAAAATTGGTACTTCAGCATTTTTTATTGGTTCACATTGAGTGTTTATAAATGTATTTTCTATATTTGGAAAATATTTGTTTTCTTTTGAAATTATTGCCGAATCAGGACTTTCAATTGTTTTTGCAAAAACGCTTGAGAAAATATAGATTATAATTGTTATTGATACTAAAATATTTCTTATTTTTTTATTAAGTTCAAATAATAAAAATGGTAAAATTAAACTTATAATTGCAAAGGTTGGAACAACATATCTTAGAACTTTATAGATACCAAAGTACAAAGATAATATTGCTACAAATATATTTATGCCAACTAAAATGAGTATTAGTGAATTTGTTAATCTGATTTTATTTTTTATAATATAAAAAATGCTATATGCTAAAATAAATAATACAGGTATGTAGAAAAGGTATTTGCAAGTTATATAAAAAATATCTTTAATCATTGTTATTGGAGAATATCCAAAATAGTTATAACTATTTGAGGTTGTTGGGTTATCAACTGAAAATATTGAAAAGAAGCTAGGATAAATTAAAAATGTTATCAGTAATGAAATTATTCCAAATCCAAAAATGATTCCAATATTTTTGTAAGATTTCTTTTTTATAGCATAAACTGTATATGCAATAAATAACATTGCTAAATAGAATAATGAAAAATATCCTGAAAATAAGCTTATACAAATGCCTAAAGGTAATAGTAGAACATTTTTTATGTTCAAAATATTTGAATTATTTTTTAGTAATTTTATATTATATGCAAAAACATAGGCAAGTAAAATATAGGCAAATTCTTGCAATATGTACGATTTTATAAGTAATGTATTTGAAATGCTTCCTGTATTTAGAAAGCAAACTAGCAAGATAAAAGGAATATAATTTTTATTAAAATCAAATAGGTTCAGCAATTTGAACATTACAAAAAATGATAAAGAGAATATCAGTAAGTTAAGATAAAATCCTCTTTGAATATATTGCATCAAATTTTGACTATCTTGGTTTAATTGTGCTGTTCTAAAAAGTGAATAATAAAAAGTTGTATTTAATTTATCAAAAGAACCATATCTTAATTCTTTTACATCTTTTAAAACAGAATTTATAGCAGAATTAGAGGTGAAAAATATTTTTGATTTTAAATATTTTGCCAAATAACTTTTTTCAGGTAAAGTTTTTGAAATTTCTTTATTGTTATGTGAAATTTGTATGGCAAAACCTTCGTCTGCGTGAAAACTAGTCTTTTGGCTAAACCAATAACATCTTACGCAGATTGCAAAAATAAATACTAATAATGTTAGAGCTATACATTTTTTGTTCATAGATTTTTAATTATTTCATCTCTAAATTCAGTAGTAGAAGCTGTACCTCTAAGATCTGCAGTTACAATTTTTCCTTCTTTTAATGTTTTTCTTAAAGCATTGTCTATTTTTTCTGCGTATTCATTTTCATCAATATATTTAAGCATTTCAATTGCAGAAAGTAAAAGTGCTGTCGGATTTGCCTTATTTTGTCCTTTAATATCAGGAGCAGAACCATGAACAGGTTCAAATACAGCATAATCTTTTCCAATATTTGCGCCTTGAGCAACTCCAAGACCACCAATTAAACCTGCGCAAAGGTCTGAAACGATATCGCCATAAAGATTTGGTAGAACCATAACATCAAACTGTTCAGGTTTTTGAACTAGTTGCATACAAGCATTATCAACTAGGATTTCGTTGTATTCAATGTTTGGATACTGTTCTTTAATTTCTCTACAACAGTTTAGGAATAAACCATCTGTAAGTTTGCAGATATTCGCTTTTGTCACTGCTGTAACTTTTTTTCTTCCGTATTTTACGGCATAATCAAATGCAAATTTTGCAATTCTTAAAGAAGCTTCTCTTGAAATAGTTTTAATGCTTTCTGCGTGGTCTTCGTCAACTTGTCTTTCAATCCCTGCGTACAAATCTTCTGTATTTTCTCTTACGATAACTAAGTCAACATTATCAAAACGAGTTTTAATTCCGTCAATATTTTTGCAAGGTCTAAGATTTGAGTACAAATCCAAGGCCTTTCTAAGTTGAACATTTACACTTCTAAAACCTTTTCCAATTGGAGTTGTAACAGGAGCTTTTAGTGCAACCTTGTTTCTTTTTATTGAGTCAATAACTCTTTCAGGTAAAGGAGTTCCCTCTTGTTCAATTACGTCAGCTCCAGCTGTTTGTAATTCCCAGTCAATTTTTAATCCTGATGCTTCGATAATTTTCACTACAGCATCAGTTATTTCAGGTCCAATTCCGTCACCGTTTATAAGAGTTACTTTTTTCATTATAATTCTAAATCTCCATGTTTTTTGATGTGTTCAATTAATCCACCTTCGTTCAAAAGTTTAATCATAACGTCTGGAAGAGGGTGGAACTTGATTTCAATATTTTGCGTTAAATCTTTTACAACACCATTTTTAATATCGATATCTAATTCATCGCCTGCATTAATTTTATCAGTGTCACATTCGATTAAAAGTAAGCCGATATTTATAGAGTTTCTATAGAAAATTCTTGCAAAACTTTTTGCTAAAACAGCTCTAACTCCTGCTATTTTAATGATTTGTGGAGCGTGTTCTCTTGAAGAACCTAAACCAAAGTTGTTACCTGCAACAACAAAGTCGCCTTCTTTCATTTTTGATGCAAATTCTGGATCAGCATCTTCAAGAACGTGTTTTGAAAATTCTTTTAAGTCAGAGCGCAAGTGAAACAATCTTCCTGGTGCGATGTGGTCTGTTGAAATATTATCACCAAATTTAAAAACTTTTCCCATTATAACACCTCTCTTACATCTGCTATATAACCTTTGATTGCGCTGTATGCGGCAACTGCTGGGCTCGATAAGTAAATAAATCCTTTTGTGTTGCCCATTCTACCTTGGAAGTTTCTGTTTTGAGTTGCTAAACAAACTTCGCCGTCACCCAAGATACCTGCATGAACACCTACGCAAGGTCCACAGCCACTTGTAACGATTGCAGCGCCACTGTCTACAAAGATTTCTATTAAACCTTCTTTTAGAGCTTCTTTAAAAACATCTCTTGAAGCAGGTGCAACAAGTAATCTTACATCAGGGTTAACTTTTTTACCTTTTAGAATTTCTGCTGCTACTCTCAAATCTTCAATTCGACCGTTTGTACAAGTTCCAATGAATACTTGATTAACTTTTACATCTTTTAATTCATCAACTGTTTTTGTATTGTCAACTGTATGTGGGCAAGAAACGGTTGGTTTAAGTTGAGAAGCATCAATTTTGATAACTCTTTCGTATTCAGCATCTTCATCTGCCTTAACTTCTACAAACTTGTCACCTCTGCCTTTTTCATCTAAGAATGCTTTTGTTTTTTCATCTGTTGGGAACAAACCTGCTTTTGCGCCTGCTTCAACTGCCATATTTGCAATAGTAAATCTATCAGCCATTTCCATATTATCAATAGTTGAACCAGAAAATTCTAATGCTTTATATGTTGCTCCGTCTGCACCGATTTCACCGATTAAGTGCAAAATCAAGTCTTTTGCGTAAACCCCTTTTGGAAAGTTTCCATTAACTTCAACTTTAAAGGTTGCTGGAACTTTTAACCAAGTTTTACCTAATGCCATTGCAACTGCAATATCAGTTGAGCCCATACCAGTTGCAAATGCACCTAAAGCCCCTGATGTACAAGTATGTGAATCAGCACCAACTAAAATTTCGAATGGATTTACAAAGGTTTCTACAAGTCTTTGGTGGCAAACGCCATCACCAACTTCTGAAAGCACTGCACCGTATTCTTTTGCAAAATCTCTCAATACTGTATGAGTGTTTGAAAGTTCTTTTCTTGGGCTTGGTGCTGCGTGGTCAATAAATAATATTGAACGTTCTGGATTTGCTAATTTATCTTTGCCTAATTTTTTAAACTCATTACACATTAAAGGCCCTGTCCCGTCTTGAACTGCTGCAACGTCAACCTTTGCAATTACAAGTTCTCCGACTTTAACGTCGTGACCTACGTGTTTTGATATAATTTTTTCTGCTATTGTTTGTCCCATAATTTGTATCCTCTATACTTTTGCAAACATGTTATGTTTTTTTCTATTTTTTGGTGCGTGTTTTGGTTCGTAATACGGAGTTACAGTCATAATCTTATACGCAATTTCTGGATAATAATAAATGAATTTTAATTCATCATTAGTTAAAGGTTGTTGAGTGTGAACATTTGCGTAACGTGCAAGTTCAAGAATGTTTCTTGCATCTTCTTCACTTTCAAACTCTAATTCCATATTGTCATATACGTTTCTGAAACCTTTAATACCACCGTATTCACCAGTTGTAATCATTCTACCTGTTTCAACTATTTCAGGTTCACCACGACCAAGTTCTTCATAATCATAAAGTTCATAATTTCTTCTATCTTTCAAAGCTCCGTCTGCGTGAATGCCTGATTCGTGCGCAAATGCATTGCTACCAACTGCAGGTTGATTCATTGGAATTGGTAAACCAAAGGCGTAAGCTGTATATTTAGCTAATTGCCAAGATTTTGATAAATCTATTTGTTTGTCAATTTGGTATTTATCTTTAAAACCACTAGATTTAAGGATTGCAAGCAAGCAAGAAATCAAATCTGCATTACCAGCTCTTTCACCCATACCGTTGATAGCTGTATTAATATATGCATTAACTCCGTTATCAATCGCTGCTTTTGCACCCATTACGGAATTTGCAACTGCCATACCTAAGTCGTTATGGAAATGTAATTCAATATCCATTTGTGTTGCTTGTGCAATTTTAGAAATTCTGTCATAAGCTGTTTGAGGATCTTCGAAGCCCAATGTATCGCAATATCTGAATCTATTTGCTCCATTTTCTTTTGCATTAAGTCCCCATTTGATTAAATAATCAATATCACTTCTTGAGGCATCTTCAGCATTTACACCAACAGAAATTGCTCCAAGTTCTTTTGCTCTTTTTACAGCTTCATTTGTTGATTGGATAATATCTTCTTTTGTCTTTTTACCTTTGTATTTACCTTGAATCATTTGATCAGAAGTTGATACAGAAAGGTTTACATATTTTAGTCTTGGACAATTTGTGAAGGATTCTTCAACGTCTTTTGCAATACCTCTCATCCAACCAGAAAGTTTTGTTTTATTAATAACGCCCATATCGACTAAATCTAAATTACCGTTTAAATAATTTAGTTCGTGTTTTGTTGTAGGAAACCCAAATTCTGATTGAGTAATTCCTAATTCATTTAACATTAAGTTGATAATTGTTTTTTGTAATTTAGCTAAACCCAATCGTGATGTTTGAACACCATCTCTGTTTGTAACATCAACAAAATATATATATTTATTTGTCATTTTAATCTCACTTTTATTTATTAATAAGTTCCTGGAATGATTTTTTCGTAATCATCAAGAGTACCGTTATCTAAACAACAACTGATGATAGCTTTACCCAATGGGTGAAGTGAACTTTGAAGATACAACTGAGTTTCTCTTTTGAAGAATGCTTCTAATTGCTTTGCACCCTCATCATAACCCTCTAACCCGATTTCCGGTTGAACAGTTACGTCTAAGAATTTTTTAGAAATAGCAACACCTTCAACGTGAATTTGTTCAGGAATATAACCAGCTAATGGATGTCTTGCAGGGTGAAGATTTATTTTCTTCATAGAAGCTTGACCACGTCTTGCAAGGTATTCTCTGATTACCCATTGAGCCATAAATCCAACTTCCCAGCATCCAATATGTTGGTTAGGAATTAAAATATTTTTAGTTTTAGTTGTTTGCATAAATTGTTCAAGTAGAATGTTTGCAAAGTCAACTCTTTTACCAGTAGCAAACGGCCAGAAAGAACCTACACCTTCACTTTTTATATCAAATTGGTTTTCATCAGCTGATGAATCAATACTAGGGTTGTTAAATCCTCTAGGAGCAACCAATCTCCACAACCAAGCTAATGCAGGTGGAAGAACGTGCATCATACCAAAGATACCGTAAGAAGGGTTTTCTTTAGTACAAGGTGGAGTTCTCAAACCAAAACTTCTGTAATCAATATCTACAGGTCCATCTTGAATATCTTCGTTCAATTCTCTTGGAATAATAATTCTTGGGTTTGAGCAAGGTTTTCCATCTTCGTCTTGAATATGTTCCCAAATTAAACAAGTTGCATCAGGGTGACCTTGAAGGTTAAAGAATAACAATGGTTTTTCTGGGTGAATAGTAATTTTTTCTAAATGTGGGTCAGTTCCATATTTGTTGATATGGTCAATTCTAATAAACCAAGCATTTTCAGCATCTGTTACTGCCAACTTACCATTTTTTTGGAATTCTGGATTTGATAAAGCCATATCGTCAGTGATTGGATGTAATTTACAAGAATGACCCAATTCTAAATATCTTCTTTCGCCAGTTAGAATATTTTCCCCTAGTTTTAAACGTCCGTCTTCTTCACGGTGAACATATTCTAGCATTTCGCTCTTGCCACTACCAGATGCACCTTCGTGTAAAATTGTTGTGTCGTTGTCATAAGGTGTTACAACATCAACTGTTGATGCGTGCATTGTTAAGTATTCTTCCTTTAAACCCAAAGCTAAAAGGATACCATAAACACCTTTTTTAGCACTTGGTCCTGGGTATAAGTTGTATGAAAATACCTCGTGTACGCCGTCTTGGTTATTGTGTACAACAACTTGTTTTCCGTCAAAATGTGTATGTCTAAATGGTGGAGCTACATATATAATAGCTTTTGGTTTAAATTTTATATCCAAGTCTTCAAGTGGAATTACTTCTTGCATATCATAAATACTTGCAGCAAAGAAAGCAGAGTTTTTAGGAGCAACTAAAAGTGCTTCGTAACCATAATCTTTACCTCCTGCCATAAATGGTAAGACAATTAAATCTTGTTGTTTTAACCAATTAAGAGTTTCTGTTCTAACTCCATCAAATTCTGTGTGAAATCTATCTGTATATTTAACTTTATCAGTTTTTTCAATATTATTAACGACCATACAATTTGGATCACGACGGCGCATATATGCTTCTGTATAATTTATGCAAAGACCATTTTTGCATTTTACAACATTAGCTTCTTCAACTTCACCTCTGCCTTCTACATTATATGTAACGTGAAAAATCTTATTATCTTTGTTTCCAATGGCTAAATCAAATATTTCTTCCCTTGTTTTTGGTACGATAACGTTTTGACAATTGTCAATAGTATCTCTTACATCATCTGATATTACCCAGTTTTCCCAAAGTTTATCCATTAAATTCCCCTAACCTTTTTCTAATACTTTTGTTTATAATACTATATTTTTGGCTGTTTGTAAAAGATTTAACATTAATTGTTAAAAGTTCCTAAGTGATGAAGCACTTTTTTAGAATAAATTCTATTTGTAAATGCCATCAACGCAGAACGTACTGCCTCGGATAGAGGTGTGCTTTTAGATGCGCAACTTTCGGCAGAAAAGTTTCTTGTGATAAAAGTTGCTTGTAGGGCAGATTCTAATTCAGTACACATATAGTTGTATGCGATTTCTTCTGAATATTGTTCACTATATAATCTTAAAACTTGTGCAGTTTCAGAAATACTCCAAACTTGTTTAAGTATTCCGATAACTATCAAATACATTAATTGACTCTTTGAATATTTTTTGTTTCTTGGAGGTGGAATAACTTTTTGTTTAACATAATTGTTAACCATTGTCGCTGTTATCATCTTTTCTTCCCCAGGGATTCTAAAGATATTCAAATATTTGTCTAAAAGTTCAATCAATTGTTCCATATACAAATCAAAATCAGGCAACTCATTGTATCTTGGAATTTTGTATTCTCCAAGTTCTTTTGCATATTCTGTTTCGATAAACAATTGATTCTTTTTCATATACTTATTATACACCTTTTATCTAAAATTGAAATCTATGTTTAAGTATTTTTAAGATTGCTTGACTTAGTATTAAATACTAGATAGAATAATTTTATCCTAATGTTATAATGAAAATAAAGATATAGAGGGAAGCATGGATATATATAATTTATTAGAATTAGAAGAGAAACGTGACAAAAGGGCACAAGATATTATTGCAGAAACAAAAATGATTGATGAACTTGTTGATAAATATCAAACAGTTTCAAATTATTTTAAAGCAAGAATTGCTCCACATAAAGATTTGATGGCTATTACAGATACTCATTCAAAAATTTCAATGACTTATGCAGAATTAGAAGACCATATTTCAAATTTAGCATCAGGTTTACAAAGTTTGGGTATTGAAAAAGGTAATCACGTAGCAATATTTACAGAAAATACAGGAAGATTTGTTGTTTGTGATCAGGCTGTTATGAGATGTGGTGCCGTTTCTGTTCTTAGAGGTTCTAATGCTCCTATTGAAGAACTTGAATTTATCACTCATCATTCTGATAGTTGCGCAGTTATCTTGAGAGATAAAAATTTATTTGATAAAGCAAAAGGTTTCTTATCTCAATGCAACATTAAAATTGTTGTGGTAATGTTTGCAGACGATGATTTTGACAGAAGTGGATTGAATTGTCCTGTTTATACTTATGACGAAGTCCGTGAAATGGGTAAAAATCACCAGTTCTATGAACCAGAAATGTCATATTCAGACTATTCTACAATTCTTTATTCATCAGGTACAACAGGCAATCCAAAAGGCGTTTTATTAACTCATAAAAATGTTCTTTCTCAATTTCCATCTGTTGAAGAAGGTTTTCAATCAAAACCTGGTGAAAATACTCTTCAAATTCTTCCTATCTGGCATGCGTATGAAAGAACTG
This sequence comes from uncultured Candidatus Melainabacteria bacterium, assembly GCA_934693165.1. GTDB lineage: Bacteria > Cyanobacteriota > Vampirovibrionia > Gastranaerophilales > Gastranaerophilaceae > UBA791. The sequence goes on along the minus strand of CAKUUX010000006.1, from coordinate 25,933 downwards.
CTCAAATGTATTATTATTTGTGTGGTTGTCATCTTCATTTTACAACTATTCCAAAATTAAAAGATGATTTGGTAAAATATCCAATTGATACGTTTATGTCTGTTCCTCGTATTTGGGAAGCAATTAGACTTGGCGTTTATCAAAAATTAAAACAAAATTCAAAACTTGGTTATTTTATTTTTGATTTTGCAGTTAGAACTAGTATTTCGTACAAAATTCACAAAATGTATGCAGAAAGACGACTTACAAACAAAAAAACTCGTTATAAAAAGCGTAGCAGACTTTATCATAAAATTGTTCGTTCATTCATTAAACCTTTGCACGTTTTATTTACAAAAACTGTTTATAAAAAACTTAAAGATGCAGCTGGTTTAAATTTCAGAGCTACAATTTCAGGTGGTGGTGCTATTACTATGAAAGATGAGCTTTTCTATGATGCAATTGGTGTTAACTTGAGAGTTGGTTATGGCTTAACAGAAACTTCTCCAGTACTTACATTGAGAGGGGTTAATGATAAAAACTACCTAGGTTCTGCAGGTAAACCAATTTTAGCAACTGATATGAAAATTGTTGACCCTAAAACTTTTGAACCTTTAGGTATCTTTAATAAAGGTCTTGTTTTAGTTAAAGGCCCTCAAGTTATGGCAGGTTATTACAAAGACGAAGAAGCAACTAAAAAAGTAATGCTTGAAGATGGTTGGTTTAATACAGGTGATTTGGGTTGGTTAACAGGCGATAACAACCTTGTACTTGTAGGTAGAATGAAAGAAACAATTGTTCTTTCAAACGGTGAAAACGTAGAACCTGTACCTATTGAAGAGGCTTGTTTAGGAAGCCCTTATATTGACCAAATTGTTTTAGTTGGTCAAGACGAAAATAGTATCGGCGCTTTGGTTGTTCCTTCTCAAGAAGCTCTTGAAAAATGCGAAATTGCTGCAAAAAATATTAAATCTGGTAAAAATTTGACTATCAATAATCCAAATTTGAGAGATTTGATTAAGCACGAATTAAATAAATATATTAAAAATAAACCAAACTTAAAATCATTTGAAGCTATTAAACATTTTGAAGTGTTAAAAGATGCATTCACTGTTGATAACGGTATGATGAATAATACAGCAAAAATCAAACGTAATAACGTATTTGATACTTACAAAGATATTATTTCAAAAATGTTTACTGATAAAAATAAATAAATTTGAAGATTTTAAAAGAGGGCGAATTTCTTTGAAATTCGCCCTCTTTTTTTTTTATTATTTTATTTATACATTACGTGTAAAAATTCATTATAAACTTTATCTCTATACCAATTTGCGTGGTCAGAGGTATCAAAAATATTGTTGTAATGACTCGCAACGTCACCATAAGTTGATTTGTTTTCGCCACTTTCCATTAGTTCGTGAGTATTTTTTGCATAAGGTGAGGTTGGGAAAATATCGTGCATTTGCATGTATGTTGGAAGTCGCCATCCTGATTCTCTGTAGCCGTGGAAAGCATTTTTAATTCTGTTTAATCTTTGTTCAAGTGACATTGAGCCATTGTCATTATCATCTGAAATAACTGGTCCTGCTGCGTATTCGTCATTCCAACGTTGTTTGTCGTATTCGTGTAAAACGCTATTAAAATTATCAGCTCTACTCCAGTCATTGCCTGCTGTTAATCCCATTTTGTTATTTCTTGGGTTATCATCACATTTTTCGCCAATTAGTGCAATATCGTTTCTGCCTGTTCTGCTTCGGATTTCTTCTGTAATATATTGCATTTGACCAAAATTAGGAACAGAACCTGTTCCACAATAATTACCCATATCCCAGTTTTCTACGTGTTTTGCGCTATCAAAGAATATAGCGTCAAATCCTAAATCAACAGCCCAACAACATGCGCTAATAAATGCGTCTTCATGTTTATTCCAGTCGAAAGGTTCACCTTTTACTGTCATTTGACCTGATGATAGAGGCATTCTGATACCAGTTTTTAATCCTCGTAAATGAGCCATATCGTTAAAGGCTTTAACTTGTTCATCATCGCCCATTTTTTGACCATTTCTTGATAATTTATCAGAAGTTAAATTTTTGGAAATGCCTGAGTGTAAATCTACTGTGTATAAAGATGAGCGACCAAGTTGACCATCATTTTCCTTATACATTGCAGGATAAAGTTGTGAAAGTATTATGCAATTTGCAAAACTTTTTGGTGAAGGTGGAATTGCTGGTAAAAGCTTCATTACATTGAGCAATCCTTCACTTTTTTTAGAACCCTCGGTAAGAGCTACTGTTCTAGGGTTTATTTCTATGTAGTTTGCTCTTCTTCCCCATTTATCACCATAGTTTGGTGTTGGTATATAATCAGGAATTTCAGGATAATGTTGTTGTTTTTTTGTAAGAGTGCAAATAGATTGAATTGCATCTAAAGGGGTACGTTTTAAAAGGTTTTCTGGTTTTTCTGCAACCCATTTTTTCCAACCTGTATTTCCATTTCTATATAGAGTTTTGTGGGTTTCGTTATCCTCGTAAACGTGATTGTTTCCTTTTAATATCCAAAATAGTTTTTTTGCAGGTTGTTTATCTCCGTAATATCCTTTAAAATTTACTAATGGTTTGTTGTAATTTGATGAAAGCTCCATTGCAGAGGCTTGCGTTTTTTTCTGCGTAACAATAGGATTTGACATGTTTTTGTCAAACGCTTTTTTTGCCAAAGGCATATAATAATTTTGGATTGCAGAAACTTTCACAAATGCTTTAAAAACTGAAAAAATAAATTTTGCTATTTACAAAATTTTTTCGTTACATTTGTTTAATCTTCTTTTGGGGCTTTCTTAATTTTTAGAACGTCATTTTCCATGATGCATTCAACTTTGTCTGTTTCGGGGTTAACTTTTAAAAGTTGTAAAATTGTTTGTGGCATAAATAATGCCCAACCGTTACCACTTCTGAATAATTTTCTTTCCATAATATTACCCTTACATTGTTCTTAACAATATTATGGTTAACCATTTATGTTTGTTATACATTAACAATGTATAAATTATGTAAGGGTAAACTTATGCTAGCTAAAAAAATACTAAAAATTCTATTAAAAATATTAATAGCAATTCTAAAATTCCCCTTCAAAATGTTTGCAGGGGCGTGTTATATTAATATGGGCGAAGTTGATAAAGCCAAAGATATCTTAGACAAGTAGGTTTCTTTTTGATATAAAATGTTTATATGAAAATTTTGACTTATTTTAAAAAGAATGCTGTTTTTATTAGCTTTGCTTTAATTTTTATTTTAGCGTTTATTTTGAGAATTCTTTTTATCAACAGACCTGACGGGCTTTGGTATGATGAATTGGTTATTTATAATGAGATTTCAAAACCATCTTTATGGGCTGTTATTGTTGATACTATCAAAATTGATATTCATTTTCCGTTATACAATTCATTACTTTATTTATGGTCTAAAATCTTTTCGACTTCTGACGTTGCTTTAAAATTTTTATCAGTAGTTTTTAGTATGGCGACTGTTGTCGTTTCATTTTTTATCGGTAAGAATATCAAAAATAGTTTTTTAGGCATTATTACAATGTTTATTTTTGCGATAAATTCTTATCAAATATATTATTCGCAAGAAGTTAAAATGTATTCTTTGCTATATTTGTTATTGTGTTTAAACTTCTTGTATCTTGTTAAGATTATAAAAAATTCTGAAAAACTAAAATATTTTATTGTTTTTTCTATTTTTTCATATTTGGTCTTAATAACTTATACATCTGCATTGGTTTTTATTTTTGTTGAATATTTTTTATTAAGTTTATATTTTTATTTTTATTCCAAAAAAGCTATTAAAAATTTCAATTTATCTTTGTTAACCTTATTTATATTGAACATCCCTACATTTTTCATTTATCTATATAATATTGATAAATTTAAAAGTTTTCATACAAGCGTATATTCTGATTATTCTTCATTGTTAGTTGCATTTCAGAATTATTTAACGCCCGTATTTTTTGCGCAAGCAACAAACCCTCCTCATTATTTTCAGACTTTGATATCAAATTTATCATTAATAAATGTTGTATTTGTAATCTTGCCATTAATGATTTCTGCATATTTTTTGTATAGAGGGTTAAAGCTAAAAGATAAATCAATTACTGTTTTGGCAAGTTTGATTAGTCTTTTTTTGATATCAGCTGTTTTGGCGTTTAAGTTCTCTAACTTCCCATTATTATCAAGATATTTATCTTTTATTTTGCCGTTGCTATTGGTTTGTTTATCTTTCGGTATAGAAAGTTGTATTGCAAAATCAAACTTCTCAAGAGTTTTATTTGTAGCGTTTATCTTGATAAATCTATTATATTTAGTATTTTCAAATAATTCAGTTTACAAAATCTCAAGATGTGGTTACAAACCTCTTGCAAATTATGTTAATGAATTTGCCTCAAACGGTGATGTGTTAGTGGTTTGGAATAATCCTAATATTATTGATAAGTATTTAGAAAATGACCTTCAAAAATTGGTTTTATTGAAGAATTTTGCATATACCTCTGACGAAATTTTGTACAACGAAGATAAGCTTAATAAAATGAAGCTTGATGAGAGAAAAGAGTTTTTACGTGAAGCTCTTATAAGTAAAGAAATTCCAAGTAATAATATTTTATTATTAAACACTATACAGCATCATTTTAAGGGTAAAAAATTTATATTAACTACAACACAAAATTTTGATGATTTTGATAGAAATTCATTTATAGATTTGGTAAATGATGAACAAAAACTAAAAGAAATGCCTTATAATTCTTTGTTAACAATTTATGCAATTTTGAATATCAAAGATTTTTGTAATCAAAATTTTAAATTAATAAACCAGAAAAAGGACGGATATTTTGTGGTTTATGTTTTCCAAATGTAAGTTAAAAGAGGAGATTGCACTTTGCAATCTCCTCTTTTAAAAATTATTTTGATATGAATTATTTATTCAAACAACAGTTTTTGTATTTTTTACCACTTCCACAAGGACAAGGATCATTTCTTTTTACGTTAGAATAATCAACACCTTCTTTTTTCTTTGTGTCAACAATATCTGTTAATGTTGATGAAAAAACATTTGAGTTGTATAAAATTGTTGTATGTGAGAAAACTCTATGTTTTACATCTTTGTATTTATTTAAGATTTCGTCAAAACTTAGGTTTTCACCCAAAACTTTATTTGCTATTTCTGTGAATTTTGGATATTTATTATTTATATCTGTTAAAATTCTTGCAGAAATTGTTGGTGCTTCTACGAAATATTTTATGCATTTATCGTAATTTTCAATTTCTTCATAGTTATCAGAAGTTAAAATTCTTTCTAAACTTTTGTAGAAAGGTACTATATAAAGACCTTCTTCTGGTTGGAAAGTTACTGCAATATCATAGATTTGTTGTTTATTGTAGTAACCTGTTACAGAATTTTCTATAAAATTATTGTAATTAGTATTATAGTCTTTTACTTCAAAATATTTATATTCTTTAGGTTCTTCAATTTTACCTTCAAGATTTACTGGCGTTCCGTCTTCTGTATATTCGTTGAACATAGATACAATTTCATCGGAATGATTACTTGTTGTAAAAATCATATCTGAACCAAAAGCTTCAATGAATTTTTTATTCATCATTTTTACATTTTCTTCAATCTCTTTTTCTTTAAGAGGGTTATCCATATAAACAAGATGAGGTTCTTGAATAATTTTTGCTACTGCAAATCTCATGGCATCAGGTTTTTTTGTTGAAGATAATGCTCCAGAAATATCAATAATATATGTTGCATCTTCAAAGTTGAACAATCTTGCCACCAAGAATTGACCTACACCTAAACCTCTTAGGTTTGTCATTTTGAATGGGTAGATTGCGTCATAAGTTTTTTCATTTACCAAATTCAAAAGTTCAAAACCGTTCTTAAGATTTTTTTTGATTTCAAAGATTGATGAAATAGGAGATTGTAATGCAATCAACAAGTTTCTAGCTTCTTCTGGAAGAGTTTTGTGTTTTTGAAGATATAATTCTATAATAGAGCAATTTTTTTCTGGAATATTTCTTTCAAAAATATAAGGAACAGCAAGTTCCATAAGTGTGTTGTGTTTTAATCCACCCATTGTACTTGCGTATTCGTTAAAATCTTGTTTAACCTCTTCATCGTTTTGAATAAAATTCATTAATTCTTCTAGTACTAGTCCGATTTCATTTGTTACGATATCTAATTGCATAAGTTCTCCTAAATTTTCTAAAAGTAAGATACCTTAAATTTTTCAAAAAAACAATACCAAGCCGTACTATTTTATGTTAAAATTTTAATAACATTTTAAAAGGGAATAAAAAACATGTTTGATAATCTAAGTGAAAAACTACAAAATATAATTTCAAATGCAAGAGGAAAAGAACTTACTCAAGATAATATGCAAGAGGCTTTGAGAGAAATTAGAAGAGCTCTTTTAGAAGCTGATGTAAACTTGAGAGTTGTAAAATCTTTTATCTCAGCAGTCAAAGATAAAGCAGAAGGTGAAAAAGTTTTAGAGGGTGTAAATCCGTCAGAACAACTTATCAAAATCGTTCACGATGAGTTGGTAGAGATTTTGGGTAAAGAAAACAAACCTCTTGATTTGACAGGTCATCCTTCATTGATTATGTTATTAGGTTTGCAAGGTTCTGGTAAAACAACATCTTCAGCAAAACTTGCTGTAAAACTTAAAAAAGAAGGTAAAAATCCATTACTTGTTGCGTGTGACGTTTATAGACCAGCTGCGATTAGCCAGTTAAAGACTTTAGGTCAACAAATCGGAGTTGAAGTATTCACTATTGACGAAGAAAAAAATGTTCAAAATATTGTACAAAAAGCTTTAAATCATGCAAAAGAAAATGGCTATAATGTATTGATTTTAGATACAGCAGGGCGTTTGCAAATTGATACTGATATGATGGCAGAATTATTATTAATCGATAGAATATTTAATCCACAAGAAAAACTTTTGGTAATTGATTCTATGACAGGTCAAGAAGCTGTAAATGTTGCAGAAAACTTTGATGCACAACTTAATTTGACAGGTTTGGTTTTGACAAAATTAGATGGTGACTCAAGAGGGGGTGCTGCATTAAGTATCGTTCACTGTACAGGAAAACCAATTAAATTGACTGGTACAGGTGAAAAAATGACTGCACTTGAAGATTTCCACCCTGAAAGAATTGCAACAAGAATTCTCGGTATGGGCGATATCGTTTCTCTTGTAGAAAAAGCTCAAGAAGTTTTTGACGAAAAAGAAGCTTTAGAACTTCAAAAGAAAATGAAAAAAGCTGAATTTACTTTTGATGATTTCTTAAAAATGCAAAAACAAATGAAAGCTTTTGGCTCAATGGGTAATATTTTAGGCATGTTGCCAGGGTTGAATATCAAAAAAGACGACAGAGATTTGATTTCTCACGAAGGTGAAAAACAAATGAAGAGAATTGAAGTTTTTATTTCAAGTATGACACCTGAAGAAAGAGCAAATCCTCAATTGATAAATTCTTCACGTAAAAAAAGAATTGCTGCAGGTTCAGGAATACCTTTACATGATATAAATATCTTTATCAAACAATTTGACCAAATGCGCCAAATGATGAAAGGAATGTCTGATATGAAGGGTATGATGGGCAAATTCGGCAAACTTGGTATGGGTAAAATGATGGAACAAATGAAGCGTTTCATGTAATGCTTTTATAACAATTGTGAAGAAAGTACTTGAATTTAGATTTTTTTTAAAATAATATAAAAATTACGAAGACAGAAAAAGAGGAAAAAACAATGAATCCTATTATCGACGAAATGGAAAAAGAAATAATCGCTGGTAAAGAATTACCACAAATGAATCCTGGCGATACTGTAAAAGTATTCGTTAGAATTATTGAAGGAAACAAAGAAAGAACACAAGCATTTGAAGGTACTTTAATTAAAGAACACGGTTCTGGTTTAAACAAAACTATTACTGTTAGAAAAGTATTCCAAGGTGTTGGTGTAGAACGTGTATTCTTAGTAAACTCTCCAAGAATTGAAAAAATCAACGTACTAAGACGTGGTGATGTTAGACGTTCTAAATTATACTACTTAAGAGAAAGAGCTGGTAAAGCTACTCGTATTAAGGAAAAAATTGAAAAAAGATAGTCATATTCACTGGTATCCTGGGCATATTGCAAAAGCCGAAAGACAGTTAAAAGAAAAACTTAATCTTTGCGATGTCGTTATCGAGGTTTTAGATGCAAGAATCCCGTTTAGCAGTATTTATAACAATATTGAATCATTACTAGGCGGGAAACCTCGCCTAGTTTTGTTAAATAAAGCCGATTTAGTTGACAGACAAGAATTGAAATTATTCGTCGATAAGATTAAGGAAAAATCTAAAATGCCTGTCATGATTACTGATGCAAAAAATTCTAAAGACTTGCAACCAATTGTGAAAAAAGTACTTGAGCTTGCAGAACCTAGAATTCAAGCTATTATGGCAAAAGGTCTGTTAAGACGTCCTGCAAGGGTTATGGTTGTCGGTATGCCAAATGTTGGAAAATCAAGTGTTATCAATAAATTGACTAAATCTTCTAAAACAAAAATTGGCGCTAAAGCAGGCGTTACAAGACAACAACAATGGGTTAGAATTAATAAAGATATTGATTTACTTGATACTCCAGGGATTATTCCAATGCGACAAGATGATCAAGAAGCTGCTACAAAATTGGCTTTTGTTAATTCGGTTTCAGAGCATGCCTATGATAACGAAATTGTTGCACAAAAATTGTTGGATATTTTAGCTAAAAAATATGATGAACAATTGAAAGAGTATTATAACGTTGATGAATTAAATTTGGAAAAGATTGCTTTTAGCAGAAATTGGATTATTTCTGAAACAAGAGCTGATATTGATAGAACGTCAAATTCTATTTTAAAATATTTTAGAGATGGAAAATTAGGAAAATTTATTTTAGATGAACTTGTTTGAGTTTGATAAATCTTTTAATAAGGTTATTGTTGGAACTGATGAAGCAGGTAGAGGACCTGCTGCAGGTGGTGTTTTTGCAAGTGCTGTTTTTATCAATGATGTTTCTATAGAAAAAGATTTGGCAAAACTTAATGATTCAAAAAAACTTTCTAAAAAAGTAAGAGAAGAATTGTACGATATTATTTTGAATAATACAATTAATTCTACAATTTGTGTTGAAGTTGATGAAATTGAAAAATATAATATTTTGAATTGTTCATTGAAAGCTATGAAGATGGCATGTGAAGAAGTTATTAATCAATTAATTTCATGTCATTCTGAACTTGTTTCAGAATCTTGCCAGCTTGAAAATGAAAAATTAATTGATAAAAATTTATTGACCATTGTTGATGGGAATAAACTTATTAAAAACTATAATTACCCTCAACAATTTATAATCAAAGGTGATGGCAAATCAGCATCTATTGCAAGTGCAAGTATTTTGGCTAAAGTTACTCGTGATAGATATATGGATAAACTTGATGAAGAATTTCCTCATTATAATTGGAAGAAAAACGCAGGATATTTGACAAAAGAACACCAAAACGCAATTTTAAAATATGGTGTTACAAAATATCATAGAAAAAGTTTTTTGAAAAAACTTCTTAACACTGAACCAAAACAACTGAGCTTGATTTAGTTTTGGTGGGAAAGAATATCGTCTTATTTTTTACTTTTTACAATAAACGCAAATTCCTACCCTACTTCATATATATCATTTCTTGTAGGGTGGAAATTTGTATTAAACTTTGGATTTTTTATTTTATCTTTGAACTTTCCCACCGTATTAATATAACAAACTCTTGATATCATTTTTGTTTAGATTATAAAGTGTTGAAAGGATTATTGAAATTTCTTTTGATTTAAACCCTTGTTCTCTTAGAGCTTCAATTTTGTCCTTCATTTCTGATAGTTCAGTTTTTTCTTGAGCGTAAGTCATTGCAACAAATTCTCCTTTGATTTCACCAGAAAAATGTTCAATAACTTTTTCAATATCATCAATTACAATTTCTTCAAACATTTTTGTTAATTCACGACCAATTGCAACTTTTATATTTGGTGCAACTTGTTGAATTGATTTTAGTGTTTTTAGGATACGATTTGGTGATTCGTAAAATATCATATTTGTAAATTTATTTTCTAGGTATAAATCTTGAATTTGTTTTTCACCTTTTGGTAAAAAACCTACAAACTTAAATTCTTCTGTATCACGAGGAACTTGTGAAAGAAAAGTTGTCACTGCGCAAGAACCTGATAGAGCTGATACTTTTATGTTATTTTTCTTTAATTCTGTTAAAAGGACAGATCCTGGGTCACAAATCATTGGTGTTCCAGCATCAGATACTAGCGCAATTGTCTGACCTTCTTTAAGTGTTTTCAACATAAAATCTACACGTTCTTTTTCATTGTATTTATGATAAGAAATACATTTTGTTTTTATGTCATAGTGGTTTAAAAGTTTTTGAGTAACTCGTGAATCTTCGCACGCAATTAAATCAACTTCTTTTAAAACTTCAATTGCTCTAAGTGTTATATCAGATATATTTCCGATGGGAGTCGGAACAATGTAAAAATCAAATTTTCTTTTCATATAATTATTTTATCAAAAATATTGCTTGTTGAATATGTTTATTTTAATATAGTTGTGTAAAAAACAAACAAAGAGGAGATTAAATATGTCAAGAAAACCTATTATTGCAGGTAACTGGAAAATGAACATGTTACAAGCAGATGCAAGAGATTTATTTATGGGCGTAGCAAAACACGCTGAAGAACATACAGTAGAAGAATTACCTACTATTATTATTGCACCTACATTCACTTCAATCGCAGCAGTTGAAGGTATGAGATGCGACAAATGCAGACCATTAGTAAAAACTGCAGCTCAAAACTGTCACTGGGAAAAATCAGGTGCTTACACTGGTGAAATTTCTGTTGAAATGGCTAAAGATGCAGGTTGCGATTATGTAATCATTGGTCACTCAGAAAGAAGACAATATTTCTCAGAAACAGATGAAATGATTAACAAAAAAGCAAAAGCTATCTTAGCAGGTGGTTTATTACCAATCATTTGCTGTGGTGAAACATTAGAACAAAGAGAAGCTGGTCAAACAGATGCTCATATTGCTTCACAAATTAAAGCAGCTTTAGAAGGTATTTCATCAGAAGATGTAGCTAAATCAGTTATCGCTTATGAACCAATTTGGGCTATCGGTACTGGTAAAACTTGTGATTCAGCAGAAGCAAACAGAGTTATCGCTATGATTAGAAACGTAGTTAAAGAAGTTGCAGGCGCTGAAGCAGGTGATGCAATCAGAATTTTATATGGTGGTTCAGTAAAACCTTCAACTATTGAAGAACAAATGCGTCAATCAGATATCGATGGTGCTTTAGTTGGTGGTGCTTCATTAAAAGCAGATAGCTTTAATGAAATTATTGACAATACTATGAAAACTATGTAGTTTAAATATTTTGACCTCTGGTTAAATTCTAATCAGAGGTCTTTTTAACTTTAAAATAATGGAGAAATAAAAATTATGGCACAACAATTCGCAAACCCACAGGTTAAAATCAGAACAGCGATTTTATTATTCTTAAAATCAGCTCCACAACCATTAGTACTTTATTCTGCAAATCCACTAAAAGATTATGAAGAATTAAAAAATGCTATGAAAACACCAAATGTTGTTTATGAAAAAGATTTTACAGGTCCAATTAAAAAAGTTTGCGTTGTAACAAATAACATTTTAGGAGTTTTATTACAAGATGAACAATACGCATAAGATTGTTTCAATAGAAGAAATCGAACAAGCTCCTAACAAAAAACTTGATTACGAGTTTGATGATATAATTGAAGATATTCCGACAGAGGGTAATATAAAAGCAAATTTAAAATTAGAATCTTTAGGCGATTTCATAAAAGTAACAGGAAATGTTAAGCTAATTGCAAAATTAGAATGTGATATTTGCCTTAACGAATATGAAGAAAATATGGATTTTGATATAGAAGAGATGTTTGCAAAAAGCTCATTATTAGAGGAATACGGACAAGAATTAGAACTTAAAGATGGACAGTTTGTAACAGACTTAAATGGTGAAAATGAAATTGATATTACAGATTTATTGTATCAATCTGTAATAATTAATTTCCCAGATAAAAAAGTTTGTGGTATAAATTGTAAAGAGGGTTTTTTCGAAACAGATGAAACTTATCAAGTTCCAGATACAAGAATGGAAGTTTTTAAAAATATAAAAGTAGATAGAAAATAGAAAGGTATTTAAAAATGGCAGTACCAAAGAAAAGAACAGGTGCATCAGCACAAGCAAAAAGAAGAGCAAATTGGAAAGCAATTAAACCAACAACAACTACATGTTCACACTGTGGCGCAACAGTATTAACACACACAGTATGTACAGAATGTGGTTATTATAAAGGAAAAGCTGTAAGCATTAAATCAGCAGATTATGTAGCCGAAGGCGAAGTTAAAGAAGCAAAAAAAGCTCCTAAAAAAACAGCTAAAAAAGCAACAAAAAAAGCTGAAGTTGTAGAAGAAAAACCAGCTGAAACTGAAGCAAAAGCTGAAGAAACAGTTGAAGAAAAAACAGAAGAATAGTAATCAGAGGAAAAGATGACAAGAATCGCAGTAGATGCAATGGGTGGCGATCATGCTCCTCACGAAATCGTAGCAGGTGCATTGTGGGCTGCTCAAGAATATGGTGTTGCACTTGAGCTTGTTGGAAAACAAGATCAAATTGAGCAAGAAATCGAACGTATTAGAAAAAACGGTGTTATTTCTAAATGTGGTGGTTTTAAAAATAAGAGAATAAAAGTTGATGTTGATAAATTAGACATCAAAATTTCTCATGCTTCAGAAGTTATTGAAATGGGTGAAGCTCCAGCTCAAGCAATCCGTAAAAAGAAAAAATCATCAATTGTTATGACAGTTGACGCTGTTGCAAATGGTAGCTCTGATGCAGTTGTTGCTGCTGGTTCTACTGGTGCAGCTATGGCATCAAGCTTATTCGGTTTAGGTCGTCTTCACGGTATTGATAGACCTGCTATTGCAGTAACTTTACCAACTATGAAACATCCTATCGTTTTAATTGACGGTGGCGCAAATAGTAGTTGTACTCCTGAGATGTTATATCAATTCGCTGTTATGGGTACAATCTTCTCTAAAAACGTTTTAGGCGTTAAAAATCCTAAAATCGGTGTTTTAAATATTGGTGAAGAAGCAGGCAAAGGTAACGATTTAGCTCAAAAGACTTATAAATTACTAGAAAGCCAAACAAGATTTAACTTTATCGGTAATGTTGAAGGTAAAGAAATTTTCTCAAACATTTGCGATGTTGTTGTTTGTGACGGTTTCGTAGGTAACGTTGCATTAAAGATTACAGAAGGTGCAAGTTCTATGTTGTTCAAGATGATTAAAGAACAATTTACGAAAAACATCTTTACTAAGTTAGTCGGAGCAATGGCTTTACCAATCATGATGGGGCTTTACAAAAAAATCAATTATGAAGAATTTGGTGGAGCTTTATTATTGGGCGTTAAAGGTATTACGATTATTTCTCACGGTAGAAGTAAGGCTTACGCAATTAAAAATGCTGTAAGAGTTGCAAAAGAAGCCGTTGAAACAGGCGTAAACAAGAAAATCGCTGAATTAATCGAAAAATAATATTTGAAAATTTAATTTATTAAAAATAACAGTTATGGGACAAACTTGTAACTGTTATTTTATGGGAAAATGAGGTTAAAGGATATGAAGAAAATTGCATTTATCTTCCCAGGGCAAGGTTCACAAGCCGTGGGCATGGGAAAAGATTTATATGATAATTTTGAAGCTTCAAAACATGTTTTTGATAAAGCTAACGAAGTTTTAGGTAAAGACATTAAGAAAATTTGTTTTGAAGGTGATGAAGAAGTTTTAAAACAAACTGTTAATACTCAACCTGCTATCTTAACAACATCTATTGCTTGTTTAGAGGCTTTGAAATCATTAGTTGATGTAACTCCTGCATACGTTGCAGGTCATAGTTTAGGTGAATATGCTGCATATTATACAGCAGGTGTTGTGGATTTAGAGCATGCACTAACTCTTATTCAAAAAAGAGCAGATTTAATGAGTGATGCTCCAGCAGGCGCTATGACAGCAGTTTTAAATGCAACTGATGACCAAATTAAAGAAGCTTTAGAAAAAGCTAATAAAGATGGTTATGTTGATGTTGCAAATTACAATTCTCCTTCACAACTTGTTATAACAGGTGAAGCTGATGCTGTAAAAAAAGCAGGTGAATATCTTCAAGAAATGGGAGTAAAAAGAGTTATTCCATTGGCTGTATCAGGAGCTTTCCATTCTATGTTGATGAAAGATGCAAGTGAAAAATTTGCAGAATTCATTGCTGATATGGACATAAAAAATGCTCAAATTCCTGTGATAACAAATGTTGATGCAGAAATTACAACAGAAAATTTCAAACCAAAAATGAGCAAACAAATTTGTTCATCAGTTTATTGGACTCAAACTATTCAAAGAATGATTGAAAACGGTGTTGAAATCTTTGTTGAATTGGGTAACGGAAAAGTTTTAAGTGGTTTAAACAGAAAAATTAGTTCTGAAATCACTACATACAATGTATATGACAAAGCGACATGCGAAGAAGTCGCAGAAAAATTAAAAGAGGTGTTATAATGAGTGAAAAATTAGCATTAGTAACAGGTGGTTCAAGAGGTATTGGTAAAGCTATTGCACTTGAACTAGCAAAAGCAAAATATGATGTAGTAATTAATTATGCAGGCAACGTTGATGCTGCAAATGCTACAGTAGAAGAATTAAAAGCTTTGGGTGTAGAAGCTGAAGCAATGAAATTTGATATTTCTAATAATGAAGAAACTGCAAAAGCTGTTTCAGAAATTATAGAAAAACGCGGAAGAATTGATGTTCTTGTAAACAATGCAGGTATTACAAGAGATGGTTTGTTCATGAGAATGAATAAAGACAATTGGGATGCTGTAATCAATACAAACTTAACAGGTGCGTACAATGTTACACAACCAATTGTTAAAATTATGATGAAACAACGTCAAGGTGTAATTGTTAATATGGCAAGTATCGTAGGTGTTTATGGTAATGCTGGTCAAGCAAATTATGCAGCTGCAAAAGCAGGTATTATCGGCTTTACAAAATCATTAGCAAAAGAATTAGCTTCAAGAAACATCAGAGTAAATGCAATTGCTCCAGGATTTATTGCAACTGACATGACAAAAGGCTTGGATTCAGAAGCTATCGCTGATCACATTCCACTAAAACGTCTTGGTCAACCAGAAGATATTGCAAAGACTGTAAAATTCTTATGTGAAGAAGGTTCATACATCACAGGTCAAGTTATTCAAGTTGACGGTGGTTTGACTGTATAAAGAATTTTTACAATATATTAATCAAATTTGCCAAATAAAATTTAGATAGTATAATTTAAAAGTAAGGTATATGAATTACAAAAAAGAGGAAAAAAAATGAGTACATTAGAAAAAGTAAAAAAAGTAGTAGTAGATCAATTAAGCGTTGATGAAAGCTTAGTAACACCAGAAGCTAGCTTCACAGGTGACTTAGGTGCTGATTCATTAGATACAGTTGAATTAGTTATGGCTTTCGAAGAAGAATTCGGTTGTGAAATTCCTGATGAAGAAGCTGAAAAAATTCAAACAGTTCAAGACGCTGTAAACTATATTGAAGCTCACTCTTAATTGAGGTTATAGTTATTAATTAGTATTATGAAAGAGGTTAATAGATAACGTTAGAAGTAATGTTGTTATTATTGACCTCTTTTTAATTATGAGGAAAAAATTATGGATAAAAAAAGAGTAGTAATTACAGGCATGGGTGCTATAACTGGTTATGGTATCGGTGTAGAAAAATTTTGGAATGGTATTAAAAATTGCGAAAGCTGTATTACATTAAATGATGGCACAGAATTAGATTTGGATTCTCAAACAACACATATTTTTGGCACAGTTCCTAAATACGATGAAACTCAATATATGGATGCAAAAGAATCAAAAAGACTTGATAACTTTATTAAATTTGCTCTTGTAGCAAGTGATGAAGCATTCAAAGATTCTGGTTTAGATATGTCAAAAGAAGACCCATACAGAGTTGGTTGTTTGGTATCTTCTGCTGCAGGTGGTTTCAGAACAATCGAAGTTAACCATGAAAAAATGTTAAAAATGGGTTATACAAAATGTTCGCCATTCACAATTCCTGCAATGATTGCTAATATGGCTGCTGGTAAAGTTGCTATTAGATTTGGCTTAAAAGGTATTAACAAAGCAATTGTTTCTGCTTGTGCGTCAGGTACGCACTCAATTGGTGATGCATTTAGAACAATTCAATATGGCGAAGCAGATGCTATGTTAGCAGGTGGTACAGAATCTGTTGTATGCAACTTAGGTGTAGGTGGATTCTCTTCTGCAAGAACATTATCTAAACGTAATGACGAACCTACAAAAGCTTCAAGACCTTATGATGTAGATAGAGATGGCTTTGTTATGAGTGAAGGTGCAGGTGTTCTTGTGTTAGAAGAACTTGAACATGCTAAAGCTCGTGGAGCTAAAATCTATGCAGAAATTGTTGGTTACGGTCAAACTTGTGATGCTTATGATATGGTTGCTCCAGATCCAACTGGTTCTGCAGCAGCTAAAGCTATGGAATTCGCTGTAAAAGATGCTGGTATTACAACTGATGATATTGATTATATTAATACTCACGGTACAAGTACCCACGTAGGCGATATCGGTGAATCATTAGCTATCGCTAATGTATTCGGTGATTTAGACAAAAATCCTGATTTGAAAGTAAGTTCAACAAAAAGTATGCATGGTCACCTTTTAGGTGCTGCTGGTGCTGTTGAAGCAATTGTTTGCGTTGAAGCTATGAGAAAAGGTTTTGTTCCTGCAACAATCAATCTTGAAAACCAAGATCCAGAAGTTGCTAATTTGAACTATATTCCAAACAAACCTGTTGAAGCCGATTTGACTTATACTATGTCAAACTCATTTGGTTTTGGTGGACACGATGCTTCAATCGTATTGAAAAAATATTCTGAATAATGGGAATTTTTTTGAATAATTATGTGTGGCGTTTTGCTTTTGCAAAACGCCACATTATTTAAGAGGCGAAGCCTTTGGCTTCGCCTCTTTTTAGAGCATTGCTCTATTTTGCTATTTATATTTACTTAAGAAATATTCGTTCAATACAAGCTTTAGGCGAATATTGCCATTCACGGTAAGTTATTCTTTCTACTTTAAAGCCTGAACGTTCTAAGATTGATTGTTTTTTCATATTTGTTGTGTGAGATTTTTTATTATCTTCAACCCCATCAATTTCAATTACAAGGTCATTACCAATTAAAAGGTCAGCTGTTAAACCTGCAACTTCTGCACCTGCTCTTACAGTGTAGCCTAATTCTCTTAATTTTTCTGCAACTTCTTTTTCGAAAGAATTTTTGTAGAAATTTTCATCAATTTCATTGTTCATTACTGCGTTGAAATGGTCATCATATTCACGAATGTATTCAAGATAGCTACGGAATAATCCTTCTGGTAGTTCGCCAATATCTTTTGATACAAAGTTTATAACCTTGTATTTTGCACGAGTGATTGCTACATTGAATAAGTTAGGTTTTTGCAAGAAAGTCAAACTTTGAGGATGGCTATCGTTTGCAAAAGCCCAAGACATAAGGATTATGTCACGCTCATCACCTTGAAAAGCATGCGCTGTACCAATTTCAACTTGATGTTTTTCCATCATTCGTTCAGAAATAACTTTTCTTACTGAAATTTTAAGTTGGTCAACTTGCGCTCTGAATGGTGAAATAATACCGATTGTAACTGGTTTTTCAGAGTTTTTACGTTCGTCTTCTAAAATTATTTCGTGAACTCTTCTTACAACTGCTTCTATTTCAGGAGTATTTTTAGTTACGTTAGCATCTGCATCCATTTTTCCATCAGGTACTTGTACTATTTCTAATACTTTTTCTTTAGATGAATTTTGGTGCATTACTTTTATTCTATTTCCGTAGAATTCTTTGTTAGAGAAGTTTATGATTGGTGGTAAACTTCTAAAATGTTCATCTAACAATACTGGATTCATGCAATAGAAGTTTGCTATATCAAACATTGAGTTTGCACGATATTTCCACATTAATTGATATCTATCAGGAATTCCATATTGACTTAAGAAGGATTGTTCTTTAGCTTTTTCTAAGAAAGATAGATGTGGAAGTTGCTTGTCATCTCCAACAATTACAGCTCTTTTAGCACGGAAAAGAATTGGAAAACAACTTGCTATGTCGCATTGAGATGCTTCATCTATGATTGCTACATCAAATAACCCTGGTTTCATTGGTAAAGAACTTGAAATAGCATAAGTTGTTACACACCAACAAGGGAATGCTTCCAAAAGGGGTCTAAAATCTTCTGTTTCAAGAAGTCTGTTTTGTAAGTTTTGTTGTCTTGAAACAAGTGATTTTGCGTGTGTTAAAAGTCGTCCACGTTTTTGACTATCTGTTCTTAAACCTTTTAAAGATTCAACCCTTATAGATTTTAGTACGTTTACAACTAAATTGTGCTGTTTTGCTTTTAGGTTATGAATTTCGTCTATTAAAAGATGAAGGTTTCCTATCTTTTGTATTTCTGTTTCATAAAGTTTTAGACGGCGTTCAATTTTTGCGTAAGAAAGTTCATCTTTTAGGCGAGATGTATTTTCTTGTGTTGGCTCAAAATCTTTTATTTCTAATACTTTTTTTATTTTTTCTTTTGCAGAATAATTTTGAAGATTTACAAAAAATCCACTTTTATCATAATTGTTTTCTATTATTTTTATAGAAGAATTTAAATCCTCTAATTCTTGTTTTTTTAGAACTTTGTCGATATAAATTCTTTCTCCAAGAAGTCTTTCACGATTTTTACGTTCTTCGTCTGCTTTTTGCCATTCGTTTTCAAAATTGATGATTTTTTCGCAATTATCTTCAAGTTCTTTTATGTCTGTTAGAAGTTTTTTTATATCATCAACATCACTAAAAATAATATCTTCAAGGTCTTCATTCAGGTCAAATTTTCCTGATGCAAGGTCTTCTAGTTGAAATCTTAATTTACGTTGATAATCAAGTCTACCTGCTCTAAGTGCTAAAAATGGTGCGCCTAAATTGTTTAATCTATCTGCAACAACGTCAACTGCCTTATCCATTTTTGATGCTACAAGAACCGTTTTACCTTCTGCAATAAGGTGTGCTACAAGGTTTACGATTGTTTGAGATTTACCCGTTCCTGGAGGTCCGAAAACTGAAACAAGTTTGTTCATCTCAATTTGTCTTATTACATCTTCTTGTGAATCACTTAATGACAATGGCGTTAGTGGTAAGAAATCTTCTAATGCATCAGGTTTTGGAATTTCCACTTGTTTACCTTTGCTTTGTAAATATTCTTCGTTGATTACATTTAAAGCCGTTTCTCTGTAGATACCACTTGGACGTTCTGCAATTTGTGTCAATTCGTGTAAAACACCTGCTGTTATAGAAGGTCGTTTTGTCAAAATTATTGCAGCTTGACGAGTTAAACATAATTTATCAATGTTAACCTGTTTCTTTTGTTCTTGTTCTTCTTCATCAATAAATGCATCAATATTATCTGCATCAATTGTTTCTTTTTCTTTGTAGAATTCTTTTTCCTTCGTTACGTTGTCATCTTCAACTAATTCAGGATTTAGAGATACATCTACATCTGGAATAATTGATTTTAACGTTGTTAAAAAGATGTCTAATTTTTCTTGAGTGATTGGCATTGTAGGAACAGCATCAAGTAAAAATTTTAAAACTTGTTCAACTTCATCGTCGTCATCAGCTTTTTTCATCAAGGCTGTAATCGCTCCAGTGTTTAGAGAAATCATTTCTTCTGTTAAAAATAGATTAATGTTTACACCATTTTTTTCTAGACGACAAGGAGTGTATAGTAATGGCGTCAAAAACTCATTACTACGTTTTTTTGAAGATTTGCCGACTAAAAATAAATATCCATAAATTAGGTATTTATCTTTTTGCTCATTCGAACTTTGTAGTAGAAGTTCGGTAATTTTTGAATCATAAGCTGAAAGCTTTAAGTATTCTAAATTCTTTGTATATAGAGTTTCTTCATCTTTTAAAAATATCCATTTGTTAGCTTTGTCAGCTTTAAGGTTTCTAAAAGTTGAACTTTTTACTTCTTCACGAACACAATCGTGTAAGTATTGGCTTAATTTTTTTATAAAACTATTGTTAAAGGCTGAATTAAGTGCCTTTGTTGCTTCTTGTAACATAATTCCCTCTTATCTTAATTGATTAATTACTATTTTACGCTAGAATAGGGTATATGAACATCATAGATTTGTACGAAAAATACGATAATTTGTATTATGTTGGTGGCGTTGTTAGAGATATTTTACTAAAAATGCCAAGTAATGATGTTGATATTACTTATGTAGGAAATGCTATAGAATTTTGTGAAAACATTTCTGACTGTGAAATTGTTCAAACAAATCCTGATTTTGGAACAGTAAGAATTTTGGTTGGCGAAAAAAAGAAACCTTTTGATATAGCTTCTACAAGAAAAGAATCATATCCTCGAAAAGGTCATTTACCTGTGGTGGAAAAAATTGGCTGTGATTTAAAAGAGGATGTTATAAGAAGAGATTTTACAATTAACGCATTGGCAAGAAATACTAAAACAGGTGAAATTGTTGATTATGTTGGTGGCAGAGAGGATATAAATAATAAAATTCTTCGAGTTATGCACGACGGTAGCTTTATTGATGATCCGACAAGAATTATTCGTGGACTTAAATTTGCAACAAGATTTGGATTTGACCTTGATAAACATACAAAGGCTTTGCAAGATGAGTATTTGAAAAATGTTAATTATGATATGAGCTATAAAAGGTTAAAAGACGAACTTGTGTCGACTTTTAATCTTAATTCTAATACGGCTTTCAAAAAATTTGTTGACCAAAAAATGTATAAACTTATGACTGAGACAGATTTTGAGTTACCTGATTATGACATCGAAAATCTTGTTAATAAATATTTTAAACAGGTTAAAAATGTTTGGCTTGTTTACGTTGGTCTGATTGATATGAATAGGTTTGAACTTACAAAAGTTGAAAAGAAAATAGTTGATGATTTTTATAAATTGTTAGAGATGGATTTGAGTGATGATTATAAGATTGTAAAAGCTTTTGAAAATTGCGAAATTGAATCTTTGTTAATGTATGAAATTATTAAAAAAGATAGAAAAGCTATAGAATATTTGGATAAATTATCAGATATAAAACCTGAAATTTCGGGAAATGATTTAAAAAATATGGGATTACCTCCAAGTGAAAAATATGCAAAAATATTTGATTATGTTTTGTCTGAAAAATTAAAAAATCCAGCACTTACAAAAGACGAAGAGTTAGAATTGGTAGAAAAATACGAAAAAAACATGTAAATTTTTATTAAAGCATGGCTAGAAACCAGTCGTGACATGAGTTAACATGCATGTATGGACATCATAAAGAACTTGAAGGATTACAAGTTGAGCCATAAGCAAAGGATTTTTGCCAGTTATTTAAAAGATCACGCAGATTCTTACACTTGTATCGAGGAGATAACTAATAGAGAATTTTTACGTCAGTACTTCGCACCAGAGAACGATTTGCTGATATATTCGACTGCGTTTTTTGACCCTGCAAGGATATGTAGATATCCCGAACGAGATAAAAAAGTAAATGAGGGTTAAAAATAAAAGAAAAAGTAAAAATTTCTTAAAAATATTGACAAATCAAATTGAACTGGTAATATAGATGTATAGCCAATGGGATGTCGCCAAGTGGTAAGGCACCTGGTTTTGGTCCAGGCATTTCGGAGGTTCGAGTCCTTCCATCCCAGTTTTAAAATAACTCTCGAGCAATCGGGAGTTATTTTTTTTGTAAGGAATGGAGAACTCTCACCAAAGTTTTTGCTCTTGTCGGTCGCAAAAACAGAGGTTCTACCCTAAAGGGCATCCTTATCCGTAAGGCTCGTGATACTTGCCAACGGCTAAAGCGAGTCCTTCCATCCCAGATTTAAAATAACTCTCGAGCAATCGGGAGTTATTTTTTTGTGTAAGGAATGGAGAACTCTCACCAAAGTTTTTGCTCTTGTCGGTCGCAAAAACAGAGGTTCTACCCTAAAGGGCATCCTTATCCGTAAGGCTCGTGATACTTGCCAACGGCTAAAGCGAGTCCTTCCATCCCAGATTTAAAATAACTCTCGAGCAATCGGGAGTTATTTTTTAGTGTAAGGAATGGAGAACTTTTATCTAAGTTTTTGCTCTTGTTAGTCGTAAAAACAGAGGTTTTACTCTAGAAATTTATCTTCAACTATGTTCCATAGTATTCTATTGCGTCAATTTCATCCCTTAAATTCATTTCGTTGCAAATTGCTGAAATCGTTTTTGGAAAATATTGTTGTAGATATTGAGTTCTTGGACTTAAACTTTGAATTTTTTCATCTGTATATGTTTTTGTCAAAGCGTTTGCCTCTGCAACAATTTCCATCAAGCCACCTAAAGCTCCATTGTAGTGACCTTTTGCTCGTGTAAAATATGAAACATGTTCACGTTCTTCATCAGAGTGATATTTATTAAAGGCTTCACGTTCTTTTAAATATGTCATTTGAATATCTTTATTATCAGAGTATTTATTATCTTTAAGTAGCCCGAAGAAACCCTTTTGTGTTTGGTGGTCTTTTGCATGACCTAATTCATGTAAAAATACAAACATGTCATCACCAACTTTAACCCCTTTTGACATTGGGCTAAAGCTTGAATTCATTGAGTCTTTAATACCTTGAAAATGGCTTATGCTGTATACAGTTTCAAAAAGTTCATCTCCTGGAACTTTTTTTAATGCATCCATAACTGTATTTTTTCTCCATAAACATTTTTTATTAAAATCAATTGAAGCTTCTTTTTGCGTATATAAATCTTTTACAGATAAAGTTATACCTTCTGTTTTAATTTCATATTTTCGATGATTCTTAGATGATATAAAATGATTATCATCTAAAACTTCAAATGATTGAGAGTTTTTCATCAAAACTTTACCGTCTTTGTCTGTAACTTTATAGTCAATAATTCTGTTACCTTGTGGGTCATCTTCATACAAGAATTGAGTTCTTGTACCGTCTTCAGACTTCATATCTTTTTTAATTGTTTTAATGCCTGTTTTTTCGTCAACTGTTGATTTTGCAACTTCTTTGGTTGTGCCATTTGAATAAGTGTATGTAATATCATACATACCTTTAACCTGAGAAGGTTTCATCGTTTCTTTTCTAAGCATTTTGCCGTTTTTATCATTTTTTACAATAGTTTGTTCTTCTAAAATAAATTCACTTTTTTTATAATCAAATGATTCCTTTTTAGTTATAACTGTATTTGTTCTAAAATCTTCTGTCTGAGTAATTACAGTAGCAGTTTTGTTATCTTTTGTTTCTTTGACTTCACGATGTGTTTTAGAAATCATATCCGTAGTTTTAGCATCAAAAGAATAAATATCGCCAACAGGTTTTACAAGATTTACGACCATTTCAGGGTTTTCCATACCTCTTTTTGCACAGATTAAAGAAAATTCTTTAAGTGGTTCAAATTTATTTTGTGCAAATTTTGTTGGGTATGCATTGCTTGGAAGTTTTGAGATAGCCATTTTTACTTTATTGGAGAATTTTTTATCTCCAATATCACTACCCATTTCGTAAATATCACTATAAATTAATGCGTTATATTTTTTATCCGTAGACGACTCAAAAGTATCTTGAATAGGTTCATTCAAGTTTGCTAGAGATTTATTCTTATTATCTATTTTTGCTCTGAAAGTTGGAATTCCAATCTTTATTTCGCTAATTTTCATAAAAACACCTTTATCTACACATGTTATTTAACGGATATAAACATAAAAAATTGCCGAATTAAGTGATTGTGTAAACTTTTTTATAGTATAAATAACTATCAACAAGTTCAATCCTAATCTCATAATTAATTATATCTTGTTTTATAAGTTAAATTATAGTTGCAAAAACATAGGTTTTACCCTAAAAGGCATTTAGTTATTCTTTAGTAAATTGAATATTTTTACCTGAATGTTTCTAAACGTAAAGATGATTTTAATTTGAGTTTGAGTTTTAAATCTTTACTTTATAATAATAAAATGCAGATATTAAAAATAGGAAGATAAATATGATAGATTTTAAACGATTAAGGATAATAATTGCTATTGCTGTTCTGTCGCAAATGCCTGCGTTGGCAAGTGTTTCGACGTGGAGCGATTTGAAAGATGCCTCGGATAATGCATCGGAAGGTGCAACAGTAAATATCATTAACAACATTACTGCAGATGGTTCGTCGATTGGCTTTTTGCAAAAAGTTTTAAAATTAGATTTTGGCAATAATAACATAAATGGTGGTTCATATTTAAATGAATCGCCATTAGTTTTTTCAGGGGCTGGTGCTTCTGAAACAAAACTTGAGATTATAAAAGCGACATTCACAGGTTTTAATACAGAAAATGGTATTATAAATGGAACAAATCCCCGTATTGAATTGACTGACGTGTCTTTTGTTAATAATAATGGTACTGCAATTAATAATGAGGGCTATAATGGTTTAGTTATTAATGCTAAAAATAGTGATGTTACATTCAAAAATAATACAGATTACGGTATAAAATCAAATAGCAGTATTTATTTGAATGCTTCTAACGATAAAACTATAACTTTTGATGATGCTATTAGTATTGATAATAATTTTGACGGTAATTTGGTTATCAATAACTCGTATAAAGCGGGTACTGACTTAAATGGTACTGTTATTTTGAATAAAAATGTTGATTTTGCAAGTTCAAATGGAATGATTTATTTAGGTGCAAAATCATCATATAAAAATGGTACATTAAAACTTGGCGTAAAACCAGCAAATTCAAATGATTTTAGATTGTCAGTAGGCGGTGAATCGACATTAGATATGCAAAACAATAATGTTGATAACCTTACAATGAGTAAATTTTCAGGTTCAGAAGAAGCTCCATTACACTTAAAATTGGATTATAACGCACAAACAGGCAAAATGGACTTGATTGTCGTAAGTGATAGTGCAGTAGGTGCAAGCACTCCGAGTATTATTGTTGATGCAATTAATATTCTTGTCGATGGAGATGCAACAGATACCGAATTTTTAAATGGCTTGGGTAGAACTGTTATTAATGTTTCAACTGACGTTATTTCTGCTGTAAAAGATAATGTAACTTACCTTTTTAAACCAAAAACTGATATATCAGAAAGAGGTGCTTATAAAGTTTCAAAAGCAAGCAATATTACCAACTTGCCAAGATATATTCAAGACGAATACTCCTTGTTAGGTAATGATGTTGCAATTACAGAAGATATGACTTTAACAGAGGATTTAGGCACTCTTACTGGAAATGGTAGAGATGTAACAATATACGGAAATGGTCATACTTTAGATTTAAACTTTAATAATGGTGTAAAAGTAGCTAATGATCAAACATTAAGTTTCAATAATGTTACATTAAAAAATAGTTATACTCTTTTTAATAACGAAGGAACTATTAATCTTACTTCAGTTGTGTTAAATAACACTTATGCAAATAGTAATTCCTCATCATTTATTAATTTTTCTGGATATAATGATTTTATAGAAGGTGTTATTTATTCTGATGGTAGAGTTCATTTACAATCTGGAACAACGAATATTAGAGAAAATTTTACACTGATTACGAAATCAATCTTTTTAGGTAGTACTAATGGTACAAAATCTCCTATTGTTACACTAAATAATCATGGATATATTAGA
>CAKUUX010000005.1 GCA_934693165.1 uncultured Candidatus Melainabacteria bacterium | reverse complement strand
TCTTTCACGGTGCAAGCTACCTTGGAGCAAATTTTATCGCTTAATTAAATAAGCAACGGATTGGGAAATAGGTAAAGTTTTTGGTTATACTCAACGGGACAATTTTAGTTCCGTTTTTTATTGCGTAAAACAGAGGCGAAGCCAACGGTTTCGCCTCTGTTTTAAACTATTCAAATCTCTTAAAGATGTCATCAACGTGATTCAAATATTCTTTATAATCAAAGCATTTATTTATTTCGTCTTCGGTCAAATATTTCAACACATCAGAATCTTCTAACAAGTTTTCTCTAAAATTACCATCATTATCGAAAGCATCAAGAGCATTTCGTTGTACCAATCTATAAGCGTCTTCTCTTGTTATGCCTTTTTCTACAAGTGTTAACATAACTTTTTGAGAAAAAACAATTCCACCAAAAGAATTTGCATTCTTTTTCATATTTTTTTCATTTACTTTTAAGTTTTCAATCAAGCCAATAAATCTATTCAACATAAAATCTATAAGAATTAAGCTATCTGGAAAAATAATTCTTTCGGCAGAACTATGAGAAATATCTCTTTCGTTCCAAAGTACAATATTTTCTAACCCTGCAACAGCATTGCTTCTAACGACTCTTGCAAGTCCACATAAATTTTCACAAGTAATAGGGTTTTTCTTGTGAGGCATTGCAGATGAACCTTTTTGAAGAGCTGAAAAACCCTCTTCCAATTCTCTGATTTCGGTTCTTTGCAGATGTCTAATTTCTGTCGCAAATTGTTCTATCACGCTTGCTATCAAAGCTAAATTTTGGATATAAAAAGCGTGGATATCTCTTTGGATAATTTGTGTAGAAATTCTTGCTGGTTTTAAACCAAGTTCTCTACAAGTGATTTCTTCAATTCTTGGGTCAACATTGCTATATGTACCAACTGGGCCAGAAATTTGACCAACTCTGGCATTTTCAGTAGCTTTTTCCAAATTAGATTTTGCTCTTTCAAGAATATCAACCCAATTTAAAAGTTTTAATCCAAATGTCATTGGTTCTGCTTGAACGCCATGAGTTCTTCCTATACATAGAGTGTTTTTATAAACAAACGCTTTTTCCTTTAAAAGTTTAATTAATTTGTCAAAATCTTTAAACAAAATATCGCTACTTTCCTTGATTTGAAGTGCAAAAGCAGTATCTATAACATCAGAACTTGTAAGTCCCACATGCATATATTTTGCATAATCTCCAAGGCTTTCATTAACATTAGTCAAAAACGCCAAAAAGTCATGTTTTATCTCGTTTTCAATCATGTTAATTTTTGTTAAGTCGAATTTAGCCAACTTAGAAATTTGTTCATAATCGTTCACAGAAATAATACCGAGTTCTGAATAAGCCTTGCAGACGGCAATTTCGACCTTTAGGTAGTATTCAAATCTTGTTTGAATATCCCAAATTTTCTTCATTTCTTCTCTTGAATAACGTTCTATCATACAAATATCATACTACAAAAAGGCAATTTTTTTAAGAAAAAATACTTTATATAAGTACGAGAGATTAAAGAGGACATTTTAGCATGGCAGAAATCAACAACGATATTAAAAAATCATTTGGTTATCTAACAGACCCTGTTGAAGCGCAAAAGAAAGAAAAAGAAGTTAAAATTGCTAAGATGAAGGCTGAGCAAAATGCAAAAGCTAAATCTTTATTCGATCAATTAGAAGAACAACGTGAAGTTTACGCTAACGCTAGAGATTCTTACTATCACGCAAAATCTGATAACGCAAAATTAAAAAAACAAAATAAGTTATATCAAAGAAACGCTTTCATTCGTGAAAAGAATCAAGAAAAATATGATGCTTCTACAATTACAATGAAAGAAGCTTACGCAACAAGAGATGCTGAATTAATCAGATTGCAAAGATACACAGATAATTATTGCTCTGCTCAAAGATTTGCAACTCAAGTTAGCATTTTTGCAGATTAATTCTAATTTTGTTAAGTATTTTTAATCTCATGTGTTGATTTTTTTCTTTTTTTTTATATCATTATTACAGAGATATAAATAAAAAAGGAAGTTTTGAAATGACAATCAACTTAAAAAACAAAGCATCAATCGTTAAAAAATATGGTAAAGACGCTAATGATACAGGTTCTGCAAGCGTTCAAATCGCTATGATGAGCCAAAAAATTATTGAATTAACAGAACACATGAAAGCTAACAAAAAAGATTTCGCTACGAAAAGAGGTCTTTTAATGTTAGTTGGTAAAAGAAAAAGACTTTTATCATACTTAAAAGATACTAACTTAGATGGTTACAGAGAATTAGTTAAAAAACTAAAAATCAGAGGTTAGTTCTTATTAAAATTATACTTTAAGACGGCGCAAGCATTTGCTTGCGCCGTCTTAAGCTTTTTGTAAAACCATCTACAAATTCTTAATCAAATCTTTATTAATTTCTTTCATCATTTCTTTGTCGTCAAGTTTTATAGCATAACTCATCGCTTTTTGTAACAAAGATTTTGCTTTATCTTTTTTATTATAATCAGTCATCAATTGACCTGCACGCTTGTAATTTATTGCAATTTTATCGTTCAAGTCTGTTTGAGAGTAGTTTTGAATTGCATCAGAATAATATTTTAATGCACTCTTTGGCATGTTAAATTTGTCATAAGCTGTTGCTGTATTGCTAGAAACAAACCCTTTAACTTTTGGTTTATTAACTCTGCCTGCAATATTTTCAGCTTCGCCGTAGAAATCAAAGGCTTTCTTATCGTATTTATCTGCAAACATGTTTGCCATTTTTGTTAAGAATGTTGTTTGAGCTTCGTCATTTTCAGCTTCGCCAGCATAACCAATTGCTATAAAATAGTGGTCAATTGCAGGTTCAAATTCATTCACATCATCATAGATTTTTGCCATTGAGTAATGTGTTTGAAATTTTAAATTTTTATCATTTGAATTTTCAAGGGTTTGTTGATAACAAATCAAAGCTTCAGGTAATTTATCTTGTTTATCGTAAATTTTACCCATTTCAAAAGTGATTTTTGGCTTGATTTCTTTATCTTCTGCTGTATCAGTCAAAGCCAAAGCTTCTCTAAATTGTTCAATAGAAGCTTCTTTTTTAGCTTTAATAAATTTAGATTTTAAATCTTTGTCTTTATCTTCAACTTTTTGAGGTTGTACTTGTTCAGGTTTCGCACCTTCATTGGTAGCTTTTTTAGTTTCATCTTCTTTCTTTTCAGGGAAGTTTACTAAAAAGTCTACATTAACTTCTTCATCATCATATTTGTAGTTAACGTCTTGCAAGAATACAGCGTCAACCCAATTTTGTACAACTTTTGAATCTTTGTTCAAAGTATCAGAAATATATTTATCAAGTAATCCACCTGCATTTTTTAAATTTGCTTGGATTAGTTTAATATTTGGTGATTCTTTTGTAACTTGTTTTTTGATTAAGCCAATATAATCATCCACTTCTTCCATCAAATCATCTGGAGTTGCAATGGCGATAGCTGTATTTTTAAAATCTTTTAAAATTTGAGCAATGTTAATCTTTGTACTACGTTGACTTAACGGAGTATGAGATTTGCACAAACCGTTCTCGTTCGAAATTTCTGAATGTTGCTGAGGAGTTTGCACCAAATTAGAACGAGTAGCTTCTGCACTCGGTAATTGAGTTTGACTATCCTGTGTATATGCTAAGCCCTTACTTTGCTGAAGGTTATCACCTTCCTGCTCAGTTTCCGTAGAAGCTTTTTTTGCCTCTTCCTCATTATTAACTTGAGGTTTGCTTATTGGATACTGTCTAGGCCCAATCTTTGGTATCATACGTTAAATTTCTCCCCAATTTAAACATATCTCTATTCACATTATCTCATTTTACTAAATAAATTAGACCATTCATTTAGTGTACTTTTTTTATTTAATGATAAATTTTTAAAAGTCCATATTTACTACAATAAAAAGATGTAGTATAATATTACGAAAAACCCTAAAGGATTTAATTGAATGAAAAATTTTCTCGGCAAAATCAAGCACTTCACAAAACAAATAACAGAAGTTGAAAATAATTTATACACTGGTAAGAAAGATTTTTTAGAAATTTATGAACGTAACGCCGAGTTAGAACAAGAAATTGAAGAAAGAACGTATGAGTTAAAAGTTGCAAATCAACGTATGTTAACTTTGCAACACATCTGGGATATGATGAACTCTGCAAAGCCTATTTCTAGTGTTTTAAAAACTACTGTAGAAACGCTTCAAACTGAATTAAACTATTTAAGTTGCGTAATTTTACAAAAAGAGAATGACGAAAATGGTGAATTTTCGTCAATTATTGCTATGTCGGAAGATGATACTGCAGACAAGTTTTCAAAGCTTTTTAAAGGTCATTTGAATTCAAATAGATTACTTTATGATAAAAACAAATTGATATGGAAAGCTTTATCAAAAAATGAAATTACCCATAGCAAAGATTTAAGAGCAGGATTGGATTCGTTATTTGTTGATTTAGATGAAGAAACAGTTGAATGTATTTTATCTAATGCAAAATGTCGTTCATTCATCGTCCTTCCTCTAAAAACAATTAACAAGGATTTTGGTGTACTTTGCGTAATGTCATACAGAGAAGAACTTACGGAAGGTGAGCTTGATTTCTTGAAATTGTTTGCAAGACAAATCGAATTAGCTTTAACTATCGTAAATCTATTCCAAGTTGTAAAAGACCAAGCTGTAACAGACGCATTAACAGGTTTGTACAACAGAAGATATTTCCAAGAATGTTTGGATAAAGAGGTTACTCGTGCAAAGCGTCAACATCAACCATTTACAATTATTGGTATTGACTTAGACCACCTAAAACATATTAACGATAAATTTGGCCACTCATTGGGTGATTTAGCTATTCAACAAATTTCAAAAGTTTTAAAGCAAAATGCTCGTTCTATTGATGTTCCAGTTAGAATGGGTGGGGAAGAATTTAATGTACTTCTTCCAGGTATTGATTCTACAGGTGGGATGAAGGCTGCAGAAAGAATTAGAAAAGCTATTGAAGATTCACCTATCGAAATTGTCGGTAAAATTACTGCAAGCTTAGGTGTTGCAACATTCTTAGAACAATCTGATGACGTTGAAGAGTTGTTAGAATTGACTGACCAAGCAATGTATCAATCAAAACGTAATGGCAGAAATCAAGTTACTTTAGCCAAAACTAATAACCAATCTTCTTGGCAAGAACGTGCTATTGATGCATTTATTGATATCTTATCAAAACAAAGAGTTCCAGTTGATGAAAACATTTCAAAAGAATTGTGCGACAAATTAAAAACAACAACAGTAGATAGCAACTCACCAAAAGAAATGGTTTACACGGTTGCTGATATGTTAGCTAAAACGTATAATCCAACTCATCATGATGGTTCTACAAAATCAAAATTACTTATTGCAACAATGCTAGCAAAACATTTTGAATTAGCTCCAGAAGAATTAGACAATTTAAAAGTTGCAATGTTATTATACGATATCGGAAACTTAATGCTTCCAAAAGAACTTCTTCAAAAGAAAGAGCCACTTTCAGAAGAAGAAAAAGAACATATCAAAGAACATCCAGTTATTGCAGCTAGAGAGATTTTGAAACCAATTTCAAACATACAAGATGTTATTCCAATTATTGAAAAACATCACGAAAATTGGGATGGTACAGGATATCCAAACCAAATGAAAGGTCCAGAAATTCCTCTTGTATCCCAAATTATTCTTATCACAGATGCATATTTTGCAATGATTGAAAAAAGAAGTTATCGAGAAGAATTATCAAAAGAAAAAGCTCTTGAAATTATTAAAGAAGAAGCTGGTAAAAAGTGGAATGAAGCACTTGTAAAAGAATTCATCCACCTTGTAAGCAAACACGAAAACTCTATAAATCTTGGAAATCCTTAGAAAATATAAATTGCAACAAGAGCAAAGATTATAAGAGGTATATTAAAGTGTAAAAACGTTGGCACGCAAGTATCCTTGATATGGTCGTGCTGTCCGTCTGCATTAAGTCCAGACGTTGGTCCTAAAGTCGTATCAGAAACAGGTGAACCAGCATCACCCAACGCTGCAGTTGCAGACATTAAAATAATTGATGCAGGAGCAGAAAGTCCTAATTTTACACAGATTGGAACAAATAAAACTGTTAAAATTGGGATTGTACCAAAAGAAGTACCTATTCCCATTGAAATAAATAATCCAATAAGTAACATTGAGAAGGCAGAAATAAATTTGTTACCTTCTAAATGAGGCGCTACAGTATTAAGTAAAGAGTCAATACCTCCACCTTCTTGTAAAACTAGCGCAAATCCTGCTGCAATAAGCATTACAAATGCAATATTACCCATCAATAAAATGCCTTGATTGAATAAATCATCTGACTTTTTATGGTCAACAACACCTGTTGCAAAAATAATGGTCAAGCCAATTACAGCACCTAATGGCAAAGATTTAGTGATCAACTGGATTAGTAGTGTTGCGACAGCTGCAATTATAACCATTAAATGTTTTTTATTAAAAGTAATATTTTCTTCAGCAAAAGCATCTTCATCTGTTTGGATAATAGCTAAATCTTTGTATTCTCTTGGTTTTCTGTAGCTTACGAAAATTGCAATTAGCAAACCTACTAGCATTGCTAAACCTAAGAACCAATTAACGTGCCAAACATCTTTCATTGTAACGGGTATGCCACTTTTTGTCATATAATCAGCAATCAAGCCTTGAAAAATAAGGCCGAAACCTGCAGGAATTACAATATATGGCATTTTTAAACCAAACGCTAAAGAAGAAGAAATCATTCTTCTATCAATTTTTAATTTGTTCATTAATGATAAAAGTGGTGGAATTAAAATAGGAATAAACGCAATATGAATAGGTATCAAGTTTTGAGAGGCAATAGCCATTAAAATAATTACTGATACCAAATAACGTTTTTTACCGTTGATAATTTTTTCTAAAAATCTTGAAAGTATTGTTGCTAATCCTGTTGTAGTAATTGTAGCAGCAAAAGTTCCTAATAAAATGTAAGACAAAGCTGTTTCAGAATTTGCGCCCATACCACTTATGAACAAGTTCATTGTCTTTGTAAATGTAAAGTGTGAAAGAGTTCCTGCTACAATTGTCGATAAAATAATCGACAAAATTACATTAACCTTGCATAAACATAATACACAAAGAACTATCACTGATATCAATATTGGATTTAGCAACAAACTGTAGTCCATAAATCAATAATAGCACTTAAAGTATATTTTAAAAGTTAATTGTTCAAATAAGTAACAAAAGTAAATGCATTAAACTCCATTGAGCCAAACATTATTTTTAAATGATTGTTTGGAGCTTCTTCGTATTTAAGAAAATAAATTTCATCAGAACCAAAGTCATCCTCTGTTTCATAAGCTTCTGTTTGAGCAATCATTCTATAACCTTGATAAAATTTTAAATAAACCTTACCTTTAATCTTTTCGCCAATAACCTTGTAATGCCCAGGGATAAGTAGTTCTCCCCCGACAACAATTGGTACAGGCAGATTTAAAAGAGGAATGGCAGTATTTATGTTTGTAAGAAGTTCTACATCACTAGAAGATTGGTTTAATTCAGTCCCTTTCATTGGTTTAGGAGCTCTTTTAGATTTGTTTTTCCTTTTTTCTAATTCGGTCATTATTTCTTCAAATTCTTTATTTGTAATAGGTTTTTGACCATCCCAAGCGTTGTCAGGATTACCTATAGAACTCCAGTCGACCTCCTCTGCATAAGCAAGACCTGTAGATACAAAAATTGTAAGTATTAGTAGACATAACAAAATTTTTCGCATATAATATACTATAATGTTTTTAGGAAAAAAGTAAAATTCTTTACTATTTTTAAAGAACTAAAACAGTCGACGAAAAAGGATTTTTTATGACTAATACTCTCGTTTTCATAATTATTGCCATTTCAATTGGCTTTATAGTATATCTTTCATACCTATTGGTTTCTTTTACCCAACCAGGATACAAAAAAGAACTTCAAATTAGTTTACCTGATATGCTTAAACAAATTGAAATGTTATATAGACAAAAGAAATATGAAATTGTTGAAAATGTTTCTATTGAATACTTGAAGAGTCAGCCAGATGCTGTTCCTATTAGAGAATATTTAGCAAAAGCTTTCTTTTCAAGAGATAAAATCTATGATGCAATTAGTACAATCTTAGTAATTCTTGAAAGAGAAAAAGATAATGTACCTATGCACGTTTTACTTGCAAAATGCTATAAAAAAATTAATCAAATTTCAAAAGCTATCAATGAATACAAACTTATTCTTGAAATGGATCAAGAAAATAACATTGCAATAAGAGAATTGGCAGATATTTATCTTTCTCAAAATCAAAAAATTTCTGCTATGAAAATGTTCAAAAAATATGAACAATATGTAGATAGTAATGCAGAACTTTTAAAAGTTAAAACAATTCTAGCAAATTTGCACATTGACTTAGAAGAATATGAAGAAGCTTTTGAAGAATTATTTGCAATAAAAGAAATTTATCCAGAAGATATTGATATAAATAAAAAAATTATTGAATTGTATATAAAAACAAAAAAATTCGATGATGCAATAAATTTATGTGATGAACTTTTAGCGAGTGCGCAAGACGATAACTTTTCATTGTGGTTATTACAAAATCTTGTAAATATTAATTATGCTCTAAAAAGATATGATGAAGCATTAACTTATGCCGAACAACTATTTGAGCATCCATTTGCAGATAAAGTTTCAACAAGGGCTTTAATTGCTAAAATATATATTTTAAAAGGAGAATTTAATAAAGGTTTAGATTATTTATTAGTTCTTGCAGAAAGTAATCCTGAAAATGTTGAAATCAGAAAAATTCTTGCTCAAGCCTACAGAGATGAAAAACAATACACAAATGCAGTTACAACTTATAAAGAAATTTTGGACTTAGTTCCACCGAGAGAAGTTGCACTTGTACATACTGATATGAGTAATTTGTATGTTGAATGGGCAATGGATTTATTTGACCAAGGCGAATATACAGAATGTTTTAAATTATTCCCTCTTGCTATTCAGTATGATGAATCAAATCCTACAATTTACTTACAACTTGGTAAAGTAAATATGCATATCAAGAGCTATAACGAAGCAATTACTCAATTGAAAAAATCATTAGAATTAAATCCTGAACAATCAGAATGTTATATTTACTTATCTGAATGTTATGAAGTTATAGAAAATATTTACGAAGAAAAAATTGCATTACTTAAGGCTATTAAATATGATAGCGAAAATGCGTATGCTCACTACAGATTAGCAAGATTATACGCAAGACAAAGAGATATAGAAAATGAAATCACGTCTCTTAAGAAAGTCCTTCAATTAGATCCAAATCATATTGGTGCCAGACATCAATTAGCGCTTATTTACGAAGGACAAGGTCAAATTTCTGATGCTATTGAAATGTATGAATCAATTCTAAAACTAGATCCAGAAAACGAAACAGCTAAAGAAAACCTTGAAATGTTGAAAGAAGAAAACTAAAAGATTTTATTTATAAAAAAAGAGCTACCTTATAAAGTAGCTCTTTTTTAGTACATATTTATTTTATCTTACAGAGGATTAATTTTAGGTGCTTTGATAAGTTCTAAAATTGCACCACCGATAGATTCATTCGGATCAAATGGTGGGTTTACAGGAGGTTCTTTAATGTTATCTGCTAACATTTTTACCAAAGGTCCAAATGTATCAGGAACTAAAATTCTTCTGTAAACACCTGATAATAATGATTGAACATTTGGAGAACGGTTTTCATTAAATTTTGAGAAAGTGCCGTAGTACATTTTATCAACACCTTTAACGTTTTCCATTGCCATTGAGTTTGCAATGTATAAACCTTCGCAGATTTCAGCTTCATTTTTTGCATTGTTTAGCATTTCTGCCAAAGCTGGAATTGCTTTTTCTCTAGCATTTACAAATAAGTTTACTTTGTCATTGTCGAACTGGCAATATGGTTTTTCTTTTGTAGACATAATAGGTTTTTTGAATACTCTGTCTTTTGGTAATTCAAATTTGTCATCATTCTCTTTTTTAACAGTTTTTTCAACTACAGCAGGTTTTTCAGATTTTTGAAAAACGTCTTTTTCTGGTTGGTTTAAATTTGCACCACTAGAAAAAGTAATTTTAGGCATATTGCCTTTGAACATCAAGTTTTGCTTTGAATTTAAAAGCATTGTGTTTTTGATTGCGTTTACTTTCATTTTTTTTCTTCCTTTATATTTAATCTACCTTTTTATTATTTTTAAATTGTTTTTGGAATGCATCTCTTAAATATTCAATTACAGCTCCACCAACTTCTTCGTTTGGATCATAAGAAATATTTTTGTGAGGTGTTTTTACGTTATCCATCATTGTTTTTACCAACGGTCCAAAGGCATCAGGGTTAAGTGTTTTTCTGTAAAATCCTGATAGGAACGTTTGAACATTTGGAGATTTGTCATTGTTAAATTTTGACATTCTACGGTACAAAGCTCCCATATTTTTTGTTCCATTTTCAGCCATTTGGTCTGCGATAAAAATGCATTCTGTTTTTTCGGCTTCTGTCTTAGCATTGCTAATTAAGCTTGCTAATCTTGGAATTGCCATTTCTTTGTTACGTACAAAACAATCGATTTTATTGTTGTCAAAAAGAGCAAAAGGACGTGTTGCCGTAGGCAATTCGCAAGGCTTGTATGTCTTCGGCATAAATTCTTTTACTATTCTTTCTGCTGTGTATCTAGTCGATTGTATCAATTTCTTTTTCCTGTTTCATATCGTCATAACTTTGAAATACTCTTGTTATCTTGTTGTAGACATCATGTAAAAATGTCCTTGCCTCAAAGGTTCGCTTAGAAGTTTCCACTTTCTTTTCTTCTTCAACTTCCTTAGGTTCATATATTCCAAAAAGTGAAATAATCTTCTTTTTAGCCTCTTGGAGTTTATCAGAAACCTTCTTTTCTATTGAGGCCTTAAGTTCTCCAAACATAGCTGTTAGCTTGTCTTGGATATCAAAAACTTTGTTAAAGAATTTGCCAGTAAAATTCATCACATTTGCAGGCATATTTTTTATAAAATTAGTAGCAGGAATTAAAACCTTGTTAAATAAAACGACTGCTGGTTTTGCAAAAGCAGATTGCATTTGTGCTAATTTTGAAGCCATTGCAGAAAGTCTTTGTGTTACAGCCATCATATTTGATTCGAATTTTGCTAAGGCTAATAATCTATTTTGATAGGCTTGTTCATTTTGTTGCGTACGGAGTTTTTGAGCTCTTAACATTGCTCCTATTGCAGCGCACTCGTTCCAACTCATTTCACCTGGCTTGGCACTGAAATCTGCTTTTTTGGCAGAACTAGTTCCCATACCTCCTGAGCAAATTGGACATGCTCCTGGTGGCAAACCGTGAGGACATAAACCTCCTGAGGCTTTATTTGTTTGTACTGCTAGTGGTGTACCCATAAAATATTTACACTTCCATTAAGACTAACGATAGGTGCCAAATTCGACAATTAGGGTAAAAACTCATACTCAAATTCAGGGTAAAAAGTATTAATGCCTTACTTTGCTCGAAGATTGGCTTATTTTATATAGCATTCCGGCTTTTACGGCTGCGGCACAGCTGAAGATATTCACTTCATTTCCTATGATTTAATCGTATTTTAAACATGTTCTATAAACAATATATATTTAATGTATTGTTAACATTTTTTAAAAATAATGTAAAGTACCTGCCCGAAAATTTAAAATAGTGTATTATGAATTTAATATGGAAAATTTATACGAACACGTACCACCTACAAAACTAAGAAATAAGGATGAAAAATTCACGCCTCCAAAAACAGATGCATTCTGGCTTTGGGTGGCAGATTATGTTTTCTTTCACATGATTGAAAATCGATTTTTTGCTCTTAGATATAAGAATGCTGATAAGGTGCATAATAGGGATAAGGACATTCCTACTATTATGTTTGCGCCTCATACAAACTGGTGGGATGGTCTTGTTGGTTACAATATTTGCAGACGAATTTTCAAAAAAGAAATTCGTATTATGGTAGAAGAACTTAACCGTTTTCCATTACTTAGAAGATGTGGTGCTTTTTCTGTAAACAAAAAATCAGCTCAATCTTCAATGCCTGCACTAAAATTTGCATCTGAAACAATTGGCGATTTAAATAATTTCTTGTATATTTTTCCACAAGGTATTATTATGCCTCCTAATTATAGACCTATTGAATTTCAAACAGGTATAACTTATATTGCGCAAAATGCTGTAAAAAAATTCGGAAAAGTTAATTTAGTTCCAATTGCTGTAAATTATATGTTCTTAAGAGCAAATAAACCTGAAGTTTTGGTTGATTTCCAAGAACCAATTCTTCTTGATAATGCAAAAGTTGATAGAAAAGAATATACACAATATTTGGCAGATATTTTATCAAAAGCTTGCGATAATCAATTTAAAGAAATCTCAGAGGGTAAACTTCAAGAATATGAAACATTGTATCAAGAACCTCTACAATGGTATAGAAAAATTGAACAAAGACTAAAACATATTGAAATTAAAGGTTCTGGAGTTTAATATAATTAAAAAATATTTATAAATAATTTTGTAAGGCACATTTTTAATTACAGTTAAAAATGTGCCTTTGTATATTTGCAATAAAAAGAGCAATAAAAAAGGGCTCTTTCGAGCCCTGTTGTAATCAAATACCTTTTCCTTTTCCTCGTGTAGTGTGTAGTGTTTAGTTTTACCTATTTCCCAATCCGTGCTTATTTAATTAAGCGATAAAATTTGCTCCAAGGTAGCTTGCGCCGTGAAAGAATGATTCTTGCATGATACCTTTTAATGATTTTCTTCTGATGTCTCTTTTTGCTACTGTGTTGATTGATTCTGAAGAAGCTTTGTAATAATCAGCTACAACTTGTGAAAATAATTGGTTTGCCATTTACTTGCCTCTCTTAAATCTCTCTTACTCTTATATAAAGTAAACTAAGTTTAAGAAATTGCCTTTTTTATTGCATAAATCTACACATTTCTTAACAATGTGACCATAATTCAATGGCAATCAGCTTTTCACTGAACGCTAAAAAATGCTCGTATAATTTGATATAATTTTCCTTACTTATATAAAGTATTTCTATCTAAATTTATTGCCTTTTAAGTTATTACTGCTTTTTGGAGATTTTATTTGATTTGTGCTTGTTATCGTGGTATATTTTGCGTAAGTTATTACAATTATCTTGGAGCTTTATGAAAAAGATTGCATTTGTTACATATTTATATTCTGACTCAAACTTTAGTTCAGGTGGTGTAAAGCTTAATTACATATTACTTGATGGGTTAAAAAAGGCAGGGTTTCAAATTGATTTGTATGCAGGTCAAATTGAAAGCAATGTTCATAATATTTGTGACAACATTTGCGATTTTGGTGATTTAGATAAAAATCGTGATATGTACGATTTTATCCTCTCTGACAAGGCTAGTATAAAATCTGATATAACTTATATTCACGATCATAGTTATCCGTTTAGAATAGAAAAAATGTTTTCAAAATTTAGATTTGCTCTATACAAAATCTTTAAAAAGAAACGTCATAACGGTAGATTATACGATTTTTATCAAATAAAGGAAAACTTAGCTAGTACAAAGGTTGTTGTTGTATCTTCAAATGTTCTTAAGCAAGATATGATTGATAATTATGAAGTTCCCGAATCAAGAATTGTCGTTATCCCACCTCCTATAGAGGATTATCCAGAACAAACTGTAAAAACAAAACCTGAAAGTATTTTCACATTTGGTCTTTGTGCAGTTGGGTTTGCTAGAAAAGGTGGTTATATAGCTCTTGATGCTATAAGAAAATTGAAACGTAAAAATAAAAACTTTAAATTAAAAATAATTTATCCAAAAAACAATTTCTTCGTAAGTCTTTTAGTAAAATTATATGGACTTACAAAATACTGTGAATTTTTAGGAACATTCAGCGATATGTCAAAATTCTACAACACTATTGATTGTCTAATTATGCCATCTGTGTTAGAGCCATTCGGAATGGTTACTACAGAAGCTCTAGCTTGTGCTGTTCCTGCGATTGTTCCTACTCATTGTGGTGCTTGTGATGCTATAAAAACAGGTTATGACGGAATTGTTTATGAGGCAGGTAAAAATCCTGCTAAGACTTTAGCGAATGCTATGCAAGAAATGTTAAATATTGATAGTGAAAAGTATTTGCAAATGTCTAAAAACAGTTTAGAAGCTTCAAATTCTTTTAAATCAGATGTTTTTACAGAAAAATATTTAGAGCTTTTAAAATAGTATAAAATTTTACTGTTTTTAACAGTTTTGGCGCTTGATTCTTGCAAAATTTTAAGTATGTATTAAAATATATGTATTAAGCTGAAATAAATAGGATTTTTATATATGATAAAATTGAATTATAAGGAAAAATTTGCAGAAATAATTGCATCTTCTAATTTCCGTTTTACAGTATCTTTTATACTGTTTACTGTAGCTATGACTTTTATTATAAGTTCTCAAAATTTCTTTTTTCAAAAGATTGTAGAAAATGGTATTTCTAAAAAAGATGTTGTTGCAGAAAAAACAATTACTGTTGTTGATACTAAAAAAACTGAACGTCAAAGAAAAAAGGTTGAGGCTAAAGTTGAACCTGTTTTAACTACAGCAGAAGACGATTTTATTAAAACTAACCTTTCTTCTTTAGAAAATTCTATTCATACAATTAGAAGTAAAGGTACTACAAGATATACAAAGAGAGATGAATTAGCAGCTCTATTCGATATTTCAGATGATAATCAACGTAATTATATCGTAAGCTATCTTTTAAATTCTAGCGACGGTGGTTTAAATAAAGTTTTTGAACAAGCAAAACTTACACTTGCAAATGTGCTTGCTGCAGGTGTTTCTGAAAAAGATTTAGAAAAAGAAAATTTAAACAAAATTTTTCAAAGACATTATGCTTTAAATTTAACAAAGCATCAAAATACAATTGCTAATGCTCTTTTAGAGCAAGTCATTGTTCCAAATATGGTTGTGGATGAAATCGCAACAGATATTGCCAAGAAAAATGCTCGAAATTCTGTAAAACCTTATGAAGTTGTATTTGAAAAAGGCGATAAAATCTTATTTGAAGGTGAACCTGTTACAAAATTAAAACGTGATGCATTACGTGAAGCAGGTTACAATCTTGTTGATATTAATTTCTTAGGTTTATTTGGAATTTATCTTTTCGTTGCCTTCTCAACCTTCGTTTTCATTATGTTTAAAGAAGATTACGAAAAAAGACACCCTGCAAAATCCAATTTATCAATTTTTGCAGTGCTATCTTTAGTTATGGCATTGATTTCCGTATTATTACCAACAGGGTTCTCTCCATATATTTTACCGTTCCCTGCGTATATAATTATCTTATCAATTTTTGCTAACTCTCGTTTAGCATTTTTATCAACTTTGTTATTACTATGCAATCTAACATTGGGTATGCATTTTGATATAGAATTTTTAATCTCATTCGTTTTGATTTTATTAATTGCCGAAATTTCTGTTTCAAAAGTTAAGTTTTCAAGACGTTCTGACCTTATCAAAGTAGGTTTCTACGTCGCAATGACAGGTCTATTTGTTGTAATGAGTATCTATTTATTAGAAAAATTCTTAATCGACATAGACAATGTTTTAATCATTTGTGATTCATCTATGGCTTTTGTAAACGGTATTATAAGTGCAGTTATTGCTCTTGGTGTTATGCCAA
The DNA here is from genome assembly GCA_934693165.1 of uncultured Candidatus Melainabacteria bacterium. Taxonomy (GTDB): domain Bacteria; phylum Cyanobacteriota; class Vampirovibrionia; order Gastranaerophilales; family Gastranaerophilaceae; genus UBA791. The sequence continues at coordinate 114,000 of CAKUUX010000005.1, read as the reverse complement.
TGCTTGAAAGCGCATTTAGAGTTACAACACCTTATGGATTAGCAGAACTTGTTGACCATAACCAACCTCTATTAAAGCGTTTACAAATGGAAGCTCCTGGGACTTATCACCATTCATTATTGGTTTCTAACCTTTGCGAAGCTGCAGCCGAAGCTATTGGAGCTGATCCTATCGTAGCTCGTGCAGGAGCTTTATATCATGATATTGGTAAATTAAAACGTCCATTATTTTTCGTTGAAAATCAGTCTTCTTTTGGTATTGAAAATCCTCATACTAAATTAAATCCAAAAATCAGTAAGACTGTTATTATTTCACACACCAAAGACGGTCTTGAAATTGCTAAAGAAAACAATTTACCACCAATAATTAATGATTTTATTTTGCAACACCATGGTACAAGCTTGGCAAGTTATTTTTATAATAGAGCCGTACAAGAAGAAGGTGCTGAAAATATTAAAGAAGAACAATTTAGATACCCTGGTCCAAAACCAAAATCTAAAGAGGCTGCTATTCTTATGATAGCTGATGCTACAGAATCGGCCGTTCGTTCTTTGAAAACTCCTACTCCAGAAGAAGTTGATATCGTTATTGATAAAATCATTGCAGAAAGAGTTAATGATGGTCAATTATCAGATTCTCCATTAACTTTGAGAGATTTAAAAACAATTGCAACAACTTTCAGCCGAATTATTCGTGGTATGCAACACGAAAGAATTAAATATCAAAATGATATTGATAAAGAAGTTGAAAAAGCTAAGATGATTCTTCCAGATGTTATGGATAAAGAGTTTGAAGACAAAATAAAATCATTAGAAAGTGATAAGAATGACAAAAATGACGATACCAACCATTAATATTTTTACCGAAAATATTTATGAAAAATGGGATATTGATCAAAAACAATTGATTGATAATGCTAACGTGTATCTAAAATATTTTTTGTCTACTCCTGAAATTTATGAAAATTCTTGTTTAAAAAATCAGGAATACGACACGCTTGTGTTTGATATTCTTTTCTGTGATAGTGAAAAAACTCACACAATGAATAGAGAATATCGTAACAAGGATTATCCTGCTGATATTATTACTTTTGCAATTTTTGCAGACAGTGCAGATGATGAAAAATTTATTTTTGATGGTGAAATAAACCTTGGTGAAATCATTATTGCACTTGATAAAGTTGAAAAAAATGCAGTTGAAAAAGGTTGTTCTCGTGAAAGAGAATTAAATTTTTTGGTGGCTCACGGAATGATGCATTTGTTGGGATTTGACCATCAAACAGAAGATGAATATAATTTTATTGTTAAATCTCAAGAAGATGCATTAGCGTTAGTAAAAGGATTATAAATTATGTCAAAATATAAAGCAAAAGGTATTTTTGGTGCATTTAGAAATGCGAGTCGTGGTATTCGTTTAGCCCTAAAGTCTGAGGGTAATATCAGAATACATTTTGTCGTTGCACTTTTGGTTTTATTTGCCGCCTATTATCTTAATTTTACTGCTGTTAAATTTTGTATTTTATTATTAACAATAGCAATGGTAATTGTTGCTGAAATGGTTAATTCAGGTTTAGAATACGGTTTAGATGCAGTTTTTCATAACAAGTATTCAAAACTTGTTGGTATGGCAAAAGATATTGCAGCTGGAGCTGTAATGTTCGCAACTTTCATTAGCACTATTATCGGGGCTATATTGTTTGGTGAAAGTTTGCTCTCTCGCTATGGTCATCTACTATTTTAGCGCCTTCTTGAGAAACTTTTGTAGAAATGATTTCACCATTAATATTGAACTGATTCCAGCAATCTCTTACTTTTTGTTTGATGCTATCAATATTGTTACCGTGAGAGATTATAAGAATTGTAGGTCCTGCACCTGAAAGAACACAACCCATAACGTTTTCTTCTTCTTTCATTGCTTGTTGTATTTCTGCAAAAGCAGGAAGTAATTTCATTCTATATGGTTGATGAAGTTTGTCTTTAAGCGCAAATTTCATTAATTCTGTATCTTTTGTTCTGATTGCTTCCATAAACATTGCACATCTCATTGCATTAAATGTAGCATCTTGCATTGGAACTTCTTTAGGAAGTACAGAACGTGCAATTTCTGTTTGCAATTCATAGTCGGGAATGCAAAGTGTTACATGCCATTCTTCTGGCCATTCAAGTTTGTGGTAGAACACACTGCCATCATCTTCAATTGAGCTTGCAACTAATCCACCAACTACGGCAGGTACAATGTTATCAGGGTGTTTTTCAACTTCTGTTGCTATTGATAAAATTGCTGCTTCGTCTGCAGGATTTCCTAGTAATGAGTTTGCAGCCATTAAGCCCCCAACGATTACAGAGGCTGAACTACCTAAACCTCTTGCAATTGGAATTTGTGTTTCAATTGTGATTTTTAAATCGTTTGGAACTTGTCCTGTAAGACTATATAACATTTCTACAGCTTTATAAACAATACAGTTTTCATCTGTAGGAATTTGGCTTGCAGATGCTTCATCTGAAGCTTTATTTGTAATAATATTTATTTCTGTTCCACTACCAGGGAGAACTTTTTCCTCAATAGTAATAACATTATATATAGGTAAAGCTAAACCTAGGCAATCAAATCCTGGTCCTAAATTTGCTGATGTAGCTGGAACTTTTACACTTACTTTCATCTATATACCTTTTACAACTCTTTGCATTATAGCATACTTATACTAATTTTGCCAAATTTGGCTGAAAGGTCGTCTATATGGTGAATTAGGTAGCAATCAGATTCGACATCTTTATCATTTAAATCAATTATTGCTCCCCAATCTGCTCTCCCGTGATGTGCTGCAATCATTCTAGCAACTCTTTTGAAGCCATGCTCCATACATAGCGAATAACCATATTGTGAGTGAGTTAACCAATCTTTTTTAAATTCTTCGTTATAGTCAATCAAGCCTGATTCTTCATCAATTGTGTATTCAAAGATTTTTCCAATATCGTGAAGAATACATGCTGCATAAATTCTATCTCTTGAAATTTTTTGGAAAGATGTTTCAAGGATTGTATCTGCATATTTTAAGCATTCAAGCGTGTGAATCATTAATCCTCCCATATAATTATGGTGCATCAATTTAGCTGCAGGCGCTACTTTAATTTCGTGTTCGTGTTTTTCAAAATATTCTTTTAAGAAATTTTTAAGTTTTTCATCTGTAATTTTTTCAATATATTCAACAAGTTCTGAATATACTTTTTCTTGTTCGTCTTTTTCTAAACCTGTTTTTGCTTCTTCAATAAGTTCTAATGCTGAAACTAAACAATTGTTGTATTTTTCATTAAAAGAGCCTGAAACAATGCGTAGTTTGTTTCCTGTACGGAATAATTTGCTATCAAGTCTATTAAGTGTTTCTTCCCAAAGAATACAATTCAATAGACTATCGTCCTCTGGGTCTTTTAATTGCAATTTGCCCATTTTTGTCCCAGATTTTGTATCTCCTATTGAAAATATTACTACTTCGTATATTGTTTCAGTATTAAACATTTTTACCTCTTCTCTTTGTCTACCGTTAAAAAAAGGGTTCTTTTTGAAGAACCCTTTCAAATAAGTTCAATTATTGTTAGTTTTTATTTCTATCAATAATTTTTGATTTGCTCCAAGAGAATGAAGAACGAATTTCTTCACCAACTTTTTCGATTTGGTGGTTTCTACCTTCTTCTCTTAGTTCATTGAATTTTTTGTTGCCTGAATTTACTTCATTTAAGAATTCATCAGCAAATTCACCTGATTGAATTTCAGAAAGAATTTCTTTCATAGCTTTTTTAGATTCTTCAGTGATTACACGAGGACCTCTAGTTAAGTCACCGTATTCAGCTGTATTAGAAATTGAATATCTCATATCAGCAAAACCACCTTGGTTGATTAAGTCAACGATTAATTTCATTTCGTGACAAACTTCGAAGTAAGCCATATATGGTGAATAACCAGCTTCAACAAGAGTTTCAAAACCCGCTTTGATTAATGCTGTGCAACCACCACAAAGAACTGCTTGTTCACCGAATAAGTCTGTTTCAGTTTCTTCTTTGAATGTTGTTTCAATAATACCTGCTCTGCCAGCGCCAATAGCACTTGCGTAAGATAGAGCAACTTCTCTTGAGTCTCCTGTTGCATCTTGATATACAGCGATTAATGAAGGTACACCTTTGCCTGCTTCGTATTCACTTCTTACAGTGTGTCCAGGACCTTTTGGGGCAACCATAATTACGCTAACACCTTCTGGAGCAACGATTTTTTTGAAGTGAATGTTGAACCCATGAGAGAACATTAAATATTTGCCTGCTGTCATATATGGAGCAATTTCAGTTTCGTAAACTTTTGCTTGAATTTCATCTGGAATTAAGATTTGGATGATATCAGCCCATTGAACAGCATCTTTGATAGCCATTGTTTTGAAACCATAATTTTTAGCTTTTTCATCACTTTTGCCACCTTGTCTTAAACCTAAAACAACGTCGCAACCTGAATCTTTTAAGTTCATTGATTGACCGTATCCTTGAGAACCAAATCCGATTACAGCAATTTTTTTAGATTTGATTAAATTTTGGTCAATGTCTTTGTCTAAGTAAATCTTTAATTCTGTCATTTTTCTTACCTCACTTTACTCTTCCGTTGTTTATTTATTATAGTCAATAAAAATTTTCTTGCAATAAAACTTCATGTGTTGAAAGAATGTTTAAATTATTTTAGAATACTACTATGAAAAGACTTGCGATTATATTTTTTATAATTTTGTTTATACCTCTTGTTTCTTTTGCAAAAGAGGTAAGTCTTAATGATGATGCAACTTCTGAGAATGAAGAACAAGTTCAAAATCAAGAGGAAGAAGTAGAAGTTTTAAATGGGTATGTTGAGTATTATCCTGATGGAACAGTATTTTTTGATCAAATAAAAGATGCCGAGGGTGTATTCTTAAATATAAAAAATCCTACAACGTACAACCAATATTCGGTTAAGGATGTAAAAGGTATTAATTATGAAGACATAAAGAATAGACAAGTTGGTGTACAAAAACACATTGCAAATGAACATCATGTTGATAACTTTTTTAAAACATACACAGAAAAAGTCGGAAAAGTATCTTACGGAACAATGTATGGTGCTGATATAGATACTGGTGAATATGAATATACAACAAAGTTTTTTGCTAGATATGATACAAAACGTTTTGGTATTCAAGCTGCGTATGGTATGGATACATATATGTCTACGGGTATTCAAGCAAATCACATATACATAACTCCAGAAATAAAATTGGGTAAAGGGGTTGTATTGAGTGATACTTTTAAAGCAAATACTTTGGGTACAAGAAATGATAATACTGTTATGCTTAGATATACTCCACAATTTATAAAAGATAATCCATTTGATGTTGGGGTTGGAGTTGGTCAAGCTTATTATCAAGATGGTAGAACAAAAAATGTTTTTAAATTTGAAACAACTTTGCGTTTATAGTTAAATTATATTATAATTTTTTGTAAGAATTCTTATATGGTACAAAATGAAAAAAGAAATTGATAATAAAAGATTCAGCTCAAGAAAACATTCAAAAAGATTTTCGTCAAAATCTCCAAAAATGTTCAAAAAAGTTGCATCATTAAAAGATAAAGCAAGTCAAAAAAATAAAAAATCTCAGAAGACTCAAAGTTTTTATTATTCATTTTTAACTATTGTATTATTAATTTTCTTGGCTCAAGTAGCTTTCAGTGCAATTTTGAATATAACTAAAAACATTGCGTATCAAAATAAAATTGCTACAATTAAAAAATCCAAATTGGATGCAGAAAATAAAAATAAATCTTTAAAGAAGGAATTAAAATATTTTTCTTCTGCAGAAAGTTTAGAAGCTATTGCAAGAAATAATCTTAAAATGGCAGGTAATGACGAGGTTTTAATCATTATTAACGAAATTAAGAAACAAAAAACAGAAGAAGAACAAGACAAAAAGAAAATCAGTATATTAAATAAATTAGGTAAACATGACAAACAATAACGAAATTTTAACTTACATAACACAATCTTTCGATTTAAAAAGACAAGGTTATTACAAGCAAGCTATAGAAATGTTGTACAAAGCTCTTGCAATTGAAGGAAATAATGTGGAAATTCTTTCTCAATTGGCAGATTTATACTTTTTGTTGGGTAATGATGAAAGAGTTCGTCAATATTCAGAAAAAACTTTGGATATAAATCCTCAACATTTAGAGTGTTTAAAGCTTTTAGCAAAATTAGAGATAAAAAATAACAACTTAGAAAAAGCTAAAGAAATTGCAGAGAAAATTTTAGAAATTTCATCATCAAGCGAGTATGTTGCTGAATATATAAGCATTTTGAGAAGATTAGGTGATTTTGATGCAATAAAAGAATATAAAGATTCTCATGAAATCACTGACAAAAAAGTTATATATGAAATAGCTTCTGCGTATGCAGATAAATCAAAATATCAAGATGCTATTTCAATGATAGAACCTTTGGTTGCAGGTGGTTGTGAAGATTCTGAAATTCTTACTCTTTTAGGTATTTTATACTATAACGTATTTGATTTATATCGTTCAAAAGCTGTTTTCCAAATGCTTGAAAATAAAGAAGACAATCACGTTTGTATGCATTATTTAGGGTTATTTGCTTTAGATGAAGGTAAATTTATGGATGGTATAAATTATCTTCAAAAAGCTTTAATATTAAATCCTACAAATGCTCAATATGCTTTTGATTTGGCAAATGCATATTATTTGAATGGTTGGATTGATGAAGCTGTAAAATTCTTTAACGAGGCTATTATTAAAGAACCAGATAACAAAGAATTCTTGTATGCATTAGCTTACTTGTATTACAGAAACGGAGATTATGAAAAAACTCGTGGCGCTGTATTCAAGATTTTCAAAATAGATGAAAATTACTTACCTGCAAAGATTTTGAGTGCTCTTGTAAAACTTGAAACGAAAGATGTTTTAGGTGCACGTTTTGAATTAGAGCAGTTAGTAGATTTAGAATCTGAAGATGATTTTGCTATCTTTTCATTAGCTAAGATTTATCTTGAATTAGGCTTGTATGAAAAAGCTAAAACATATATGGAACGTGCTCTTGAACTTAAATATGATAGTTTAGAATATATGTGTGAATATATTAATATTGTTATTCAAGAAGGCAATTATGAATTTGCACAAAAACTTGTTGATAAAGTAAAAGAAGTTAGCGAAAACTATTTCGACAACTGGGTTTTACAAGCTAGGATTTATGACGCTACAGAAAATTGTGTTGCTCTATTTGATACAGCTCAAAAACTTATTGAAATGGATTCAAACAGATATGAAGGTTATTATTTCAATGCTTTAGCACTTTATGTTTCTGAGGATGTTTTGTTTGCAATTGAAAGTTTGAAGAAAGCAATTTCTCTAAACGTAAATGACGCATCATTATATGTTCTTATGAGTCAGTTCTATCAATCAATTGGAAGAAACGAAGAAGCGTTAATGTATTTAGATGAAGCAACAAATATTGAGCCAAGTGCTAAAAATAAAGAATTGTATATGAATTTGGTTTCTACTGTAAGAAGAGAAAGACATAATAGCACTATGGATTAGTGTTTTAAGTATTTGCAACCTTCATCTTGTTTATCAATTTTTCCATCAAAATTGTTATCAACTCCGTCAAAACAAGAACTGATAGAGTCTTTGCCTTCTGCTGAAATGTTTATTTTTAAATATTTATCAGGAATTTTATTCCAAATTATATTGAATTGATTTATAAAAAATTCTGCAATTTTAGGATTGTGTAAAATGATTGTATTTTCGTCATTTTTAATTTCTCCACTTTTGGAAAAATTCATAGAGCCAATTACTACAGTTTCATTATCTACAATTATTGTTTTAGCGTGCATTTTGCCTGCGTAATTTTCTACTTTTACATCAATTCCTGCGCTTCTTAAAAGTTTATGTTGAGAATATTTGTTATTTGCGTTTCCAGCATCAACAATAATTTTTATTTTAACCCCTCTATTTTTAGCAGAAATCAACGCATTTGTAAGGCCTTTGTGTGTTATTAAGAAGGTTGGCATATAGATACTATGCTTGCTGTTGTTTACCAATGGGATGATTTGATTTGTTATAGTTTTGTCTTGAGGTGAAAAATAAACTGATAACTCGGTTGCGCCTATTACAAATTTATTTTTAGGTGTTTTTGTTTTTTCATTATGGAATTTTCCTGAAAGCATTTGATTAAATTCGTTTTTGTAAACTTGAGCTACCTTTTCTGATTTTATAATTATAAATGAATTTGAATTATAGTTTGATAAATCAGAAGGGCTTATATTTGCAGAACCTGTAAAAATTGTTCTATCGTCAAAAATAATAAATTTATTGTGCATAATAAAAGGTTTTGACGCAGGATTTTTATTATCGCAAGCTGTATCTTTTATAATATTTAGTAGAGGCAGAGTATCTGGATAATAATTTTTATTGTTAGAGTCAAGGTCGTAGACCATTCTTATTTTTACGCCTCTGTTTTGTGCATTAATTAAAGCTTGTTTTATTTTTGGAATATTGTTATAACCATAAATCGCCATATCAATAGAATATTTTGACTTGTCGATATTATATTTTAATAGTTTACAAATGTCTGTGCCACAAGAGTCATCTGGCTTTAGAGTTTTTGTTAAATCTGTAAAAGCAACTTTTACACTACCTGTATCAAGTGTTGCCATAGTGTTGTCTATTTCTGTCGGTTTTGCTTTTTCGGGTTTTGTAATTTTACAAACTTTGCATTCCTTTGCGTCTTTTGGAAGGTCAGACTTTTTAACAATAATGTAGTCGTGTGCCATTCTTCCATATTTACAGCTTAATCTATGGTACTTTTTCGATTTAAGATTTAATATTCTTAAATTGTCTAGGTTTTTTAAAATAATTTCGTGATTATTAAATGTATCAACATAGCTTTGACCATTTATTTCAATGTCATTTTTATTGGAATTATATTTAACTTTTTTATTCTTCAATAAATTTATAGAATATTCTTTTGCAAAATAATCGTATGCAAATTGTTCTTCATCTTTGCCAAATTTTTTCAGGTTTAATTTTAAATTAAGAACTTCTTCATTATCAATTTGTCCGTTTTTATTAAAGTCTACGCCTATCTGACTTGGATTATAAACTTCAAGTACTTCAAATTTATCTTCAAAATTGGTTATAAAAATTGAAAATATGACAAATAATATTAAAATTATAAAAAATGATATTTTTCTCATGAATTTATACTATTTTACAACAAAAAACACGAAGAATGCTTGAAAAATTTAGAACGATTATTATAATTAATATATGCAAAAAGGACGTAGATTAATATACATATTTGTTGTTGTGTTTCTTCTTAATGCATTAGTATCTTTTGCAGTAGATGATTTACAATTGAGAGATTACACTCCAATTGTCGTTCCAAAGGGAACTTTTGTGCAAGTTATAAATTTGCAAGAATTTTCTACTGAATATAATGACGACACTACAAAGTACCTAAAATTTGCTGCGACAGATGACACATATATGTACGATACAGTTGTTGTTCCAAAAGGTACAATAATTCAAGGTGAAATTGAAAAAGTTAATGAACCAATTGTTGGAACTCACGCTTCGATGATTGTAAAGTTAACAAAAATGCAACTTCCAGATGGATTTGAAATTCCTATAAAAGGATATATATATTCTGGAAACCCTGAATATATCATTGGTGGAGGGGTTACTGAACCTGAAAAATATAAAAAGTTGCCACATTATCAAGAAGGTTTATATAAAGGAACGTTAAGATGGATTCCTGGCCCAACTTTAAAAATGGGCGAACACCTTACTATTGCTGCAGGAGCGCAACTTATTATGGTTTTTGATAAGCCTGCATACATAACACATACCTTAACAAATTGACACGATTTAAAATAAAATTTACAATGGTGTTTGTAATATTTTGTGGAGGAATGATGAAATATAAGTTGGTAGGGCTAATATGTGCATTATCAATGGTTATCGGGCAAGCATTTGCAATGCCTTCTTCTACAGTTGGGGATAGAGTTCCTCTAAAACCAAACGAATTGACTACAAGACAAAAAGTTATTACTGTTCCTGCAATGACAACTTTTTCAGTAATGACAACTTATGAGTTAAATTCAAACGCTTTATTAACAGGTCAAACTGTTACAGTGGCTTTACCAGAAAACTTTACGTATAACGGAGTTATGATTGCGCCTAAGGGAAGTGTTCTAACAGGTAATGTTATTGAAGCAAAAAAAGCAAGACAAAACGGTACAGATGGTAAATTAAATATGAGATTTTCTCTAATTACTACTCCGTACGGATTGCAAATACCTATCGTTGCAATGATTAAAACAAAAGATTTGTCAGGTGTTTTGGTTGGTAGCAATGAAAAGGAAAAAAGCGAAAAAATCGCAAAACTTACAAAATCAAATTCTGTGGATGTGGATGAGATGTTGTTAAAAACTATTTGGAATTTTGGTGAAAATGTTGTGGTTCCTGCAAATACAACTTTGAATATTGTTTTGGCACAACCAATCACAATTACACCTATTCAATTTAAGTAAAAAATATTAGAAACCAAGGTAATTTGATTTCTGATTTAAATGTAAATAATATACATAAGAAATAAAAGGTAGAAGATGTCAATATTAGGAAATTTAAACAATTTAATAGACGACGAACCACAAAATAATGGTGGTTTTAAAGTTCCAAAAGTTGCAAATCTTGACGACGAAAAGGGACTAACATTTAAAAAATGTGTTGCAATTTCATCAGCATTACACCCATTAGTTGCGTTTTTCATAATTGCACTAAGCTTTTTACTAATGCTATTAGGCATAAATTTATTTATGTTTAAAGCTCCACAAACAAAAACTCAAGATATTGAGTTTGTTTTGGTGGATAAGGAACAAATGCCAATTAATAAAAACACAAAATACAGAGCTGATAGAAATTCAAGAGCTGGTGGCAAACACGATCCTAAAAAGAAAGTATCTATGCCATCAAAGGCGACTAAAAAATCGCCGACAGTAGCAAGTTCAACTCAAAAGTTGATTAAAAAAGTTGCAAAACAACAAGCTCAACACGCAGTTAAAACAAAACATGTGGTAAAACAAACTCAATCGCCAGCGCCTAAGAAGGCTAGTCAAACAGCACCAAAACCAAAGATGCCATCAACAAGACCTTCTTATGCTCCACCAAGTGCTCCAAAAATTAATACAACTCAAAAAGCACCGATTGGTTTACCTGCACCACCATCTATCAACACTACTGGTAGATCATATTCTACAGGTCCTGTTGGTGGTAAGAGCTCAAGATCAGGTTCTTACTCTGGTACTGGTTCAAGAACAGGTTCTTCAAGTGGTAGAACTTTAGCTTCTGCAGGTTCAACAGGTAGCAGAGGTGGCTCAGGTTCTGTTGGTAACGGTGGACCAGGGGGTAATCCAAATGGGCCTTGGGGTGTTGACGCTTTAAGAGAGCCAAACTTCGCACCTTATATGAGAGAATTGCAAAGTAGAATTAAATACAATTGGGATCCTCCAAAAGGTAACGAAAGCAAGAGAGTAGTTCTTTTATTCAGAATTGCTAAAAATGGTCAATTGCTTTCAAACAGAGTTTCAAAATCATCTGGTTTAGCTGCAGCAGATAGAGCAGCACTAAATGCAGTTGAGGTTACAGCTCCATTTAGACCATTACCTGCTGAATTCAAAGGTCAGTATATTGATATTCAATTTACATTTGACTACAACGTTTTCGGCGCAACAGGTTATTAGTAGATAAATAATTAAGTACAACATAAAAAAAAGAGGAAAAAATTATGGAATTATTATTACATTCAATTCAATTAGATTGGCCAGTATTATTACCAATTCTGATTTGTTCAGTTTTAGTTGTTGCAGTTGCAATTAACAGATGGGCTTATTACCAAAAGAATAAACGTGACGTTGTTGAGTTTATTCCAAAATTACAAAAAGAATTGTTGAAAAACAATTTGAATGGTGCTCAAAACTTAGCAGTATCAGTTGGTGGCGTAGTTGGTGAAGTTACAGAAGAAGCTGTTAGAATTTTTGCAGAACAAAAATCAGGTTTCTCTCGTTCGTTCGATATCGCAGCTAATCTAGCTACTAGAAAATTAGAACATCATTTAACAATCTTAGGTACAATCGGTGGTGTTGCTCCATTCCTAGGTTTGTTTGGTACAGTTGTTAGAATTCTTTATACATTCCAAGATTTAGCAGTTCAAGGTAACCAATCAGCAGCAGTTGCTATGGGTATCGGTTCAGCATTGATTGCTACTGCATTCGGTCTTGGTGTTGCGATTGTTGCAGTTATTTGCTACAACTCTTTCCAAGCTATTGTTAAACGTTACGAAGACGATTTCCAACTTATTAAGTTGTTATTCTTAAGCTTTGTTGACGGTGAAGAAGCTAATCAACCACAAAATGTATCTATGTAAGGAAGTAAAAAATGGCAGTATCTACACGTAAAAAAGGAAAACTTTTTACAGAAATAAACATCACTCCATTAACAGATATTTTCTTGGTATTGTTAATCATTATGATGGTTGTTGCTCCAACATTCCAATCAATGGACAACTCTATCAATGTTCCTGAAATCAATAGTGGTCTTACTATTGAACAAAAGAACGCAACAGTATCAATTACTAAAAATGGTGAAATGTTTTTAAATGGTGCTCCAATTTCTGAAGGTGGTTTAGCAGATGGCTTAATAGCTTTAAAACCAAAATTGGAAAAACCAGAAGTTGTTGTTAAAGCTGATGCACAAGCAAAAAGTTCAGAAATTATGAAAGTTATGAACGCAGCAAAGGCAGCAGATTTCGAAAAATTAATAGTTGCAGGTGAACCTTTGAGTAAAAAAGAACAAAAAGAACTTGCAGAAACTATTGATGAAGTACAAGATGGAACTTTAGATCCTTCTTCTATAGACAATAATGTAGATGAATGGGCTGAGTAGGAGGTATTAATATGGCAATGAGAGATTCTTTTAACGAAATTAATATTACTCCATTAACGGATATTTTCTTAGTATTGTTAATCATTATGATGGTGATTGCACCATTGTTGGATCAACAAGGCTTAAATCTTACAGTTCCAGATATTGTGAAACAAGAGGATTTAAAAGATGCTAAGTTGATAACGGTGCTAGTTACTAATGATAATAAATACGTTATCAATGATGAAGAAGTCCCTGAAGCTGATTTGGAAAACACTATTAAAAGTATGATTACTGAAAATCCAGATGGATTGGTTATTCAATCAGAACCCGATTCTGTTCATGGTACAGTAGTTAAGTTAATGGACAAGGCTAGAAATGCAGGTGTAAAAAACGTTTCAGTAGTTGAAGGTTAGTAAAATAATTCCTATTATATTTGAAAGAGTCGAAATTTTATGAAATAAAATTTCGACTCTTTATATGCTTATCATATATGTATAATATTTTTATTTACCTAATTTTTTTATATGTTTTTTATAGTTTCTTGTATTATATTTAAACATATAATCAGCACATCCTAGACCAGGACCTTCAACGCAACGTTTTATATGGTCAGCTTGCATTGGATATAGTCCAACATGGTCTTTTGTTAGAATGAAATCATAGATATCTTCACCAAAAGTATTTGGGCCTTTTGCTCCATTAATATCAATCATTACTGTTGCACATCTGCCTCTTTCCATTGTACAATCTGGGCTTACTACTTTTGTTAAAACAACCATTCCATTATTTAACTTGATTTTATAAAAGTTATAAATGTACAAATTTGTTTTATCTTTATATCTATTTCTAAAATTTATATATCTAGGGTAGCAAATGCCATCGTTGTCGTATTCGCAATTTTTTTCAGTAGGTAAATATTTTGCTAACTTATTTCCAAACTGAGATGTTTTTGTTGTTTTTTTATCCCAAACATATTTTTCTTTTTTTAGCGAGTTTTTGTAAGCTATTTGAATGATTTCAAAGCCAGTCTTTGCTTTATTTATGATAATTTGATTTCTCACTTTACATATAATAAAAGTAGCTACGACCACTACAATAATTACTGAAATAATTAGTAGTAACCCTTTAGATATTTTTATTTTTAGTGAATCCATAATAACTCCTATCTTATCTAGTTAAGGCTCTACGGTAGCGCTTTTCTTCTTTAGCTTGTTTTTTGACTTTTTCGTTAAGTTCTTTAGTTACATATTTATCATATTTTTTGTAATTTCTGTTTTTATATTTAAACATATATGCTGCACAGCCTTGACCAGTTCCATTTAAACAACGTTGGTTATGGTTTGCTTCAATAATATAAGTACGAATACCATTTTTGTAGATGCCAAAATCATACAAATCTTCACCAAACTTATTTGGTCCTTTTTGGGCACAATTTATGTCAATAAATATTGTACCGCATCTTTCTCTAGTGTGAGAACAAGTTGGGCTAAGTATGTTAAAAGCAACACATACGTTATTTTTTAATTTTACCTTGTAGTAGTCACCAATTTGCGTACGATTAATAGTAAGTCCTTCAGGTGGATTTTTGAAGTTTATGTATTTAGGAAAACAATTTTCCTGATTTGAATATTCACAAACTGTTTTTGTTGGTAAATTTTTAACGAATTTCTGAGCAAATACAGTTGTGCTCATATCTTTTTCATTCCATTTGAAGTCTGTTGTTTTAAGAGTTTTTTGATAAGCTTCACTTAAAATATTAAAAGTAGATTTTGTCTTGTAGATAATATATTTATCTTTTATAAATCCAAATCCAAAAATACCTATAATAATAAGTATGACTACATATATAACGATTTTAGTAGAAGTGTTTGTCTTAAAAGTTATGCGCATGGGAAACTCCTTTTATTATTTTTTTTTAGTATAACATATTGAATTATATTTTTAAACCAATTTCAAAGGAAATTTAAATTTATATTAAATTCATGCTGATTAGGGGTAGGCAAACATGTGATATAGTGGTATAATATACATGGCTTACTATAATCGAATACGGTGAAGAATGATTTCTAATCTACTTAGAATGCTTTGTGTAGCTGCATTTTTAGGTATTTTGTTATTCAGTATCGCACAGAGTACAAATACCCAAAGTTCGGCTAAAAAATCACAAGGATTCATAAATTATAAATCAGTTACTGAACGCCGAACTGTTCAAACTCACCAAAGTTACGCGCCTAATATTATATATTTGGGCGACAATAACCCACAAAATTCAGGTTTAGTTAAGCTACGTTCAAGAACTAGATAACAATAATTCTTAGAATATCATTCATAATTTAATAGTAGCCTTAATTAACTTTATTAGTTAAATTTGTGTAAATCATTGAAAGAAGAGGTTTTGATGAGTTTAGGAACTCTTGAAATTGAAATTTTAAATATAGTATGGCAAATACAAAAAGAAGACGAAGATAGAAATATTTCAGTAAAAGATATAGTCGATTATTTAAGCCAAAAGAATATCGAAAGAGCTTACACTACCGTAAAAACGGTTATGGACAGGCTGAGCACGAAGGAATTACTGGTAAGATATCGTTCTGGAAAGAAATTTTATTACAAGTCCGTCATGGACAAGGAAGAAATGGCTAAAATGGCTATCCAAGATATGTTACAGCAATTTTTTGATGGCGACAGTTTGAATTTAATTCATTTTGTAGAACAGGAATTTGTTAATCTAGTAAAAGAGTAAGAAGGATTTCGTATTTGATGCTTACGAATGTAATCAAAAAACTAAAGAGCAATATATTTACCGATAAGCAATCGGCATTTACTCTTGCTGAAGTTGTGATTGCACTTGTTGTATTAGGTGTTATAGCATCTACTCTTACTGGCGTTGTTTATTTTTCAAGAAAAGATATTAACCATAAAGATTTAGTAGCCACATTACAAAGTCAGGTAATCAAATTAAATCGTTCTTACAAAATTGCATTAGCAGAAAATGATGATTTGGATAGATGGGTTTACAAAAATCCAAAAGACAATTCTGTTGAAAAAATGCGTTCTGTAACACAAGCTAAGCAAAATGAAATGTTTGCAAAAGTTTGGGAATCTTATTTCCCATCAACAAAAGTTTGTGGTGCAGGTACAACAGATACTTGTTTCCCAAAATCAACTGTTTCTGGTCAAAGTTCTGTAAATTACAATGCAAAATCTGATTATTACAAAATGAGAACAGGTGATGGCGCATCAATTGCTATTAAAATTTCTGACCACATGTGCCGTGGAACTGGTGTAAATGGCAGAGATAAAGGCGTTTGTGGTGAAATTATTATCGATATTAACGGTAATAAAGGGCCAAACAAAGAAGGTATGGATACATATCGTTTAGGTATTTTCCATAATGGTATCAGACCTTTTACAGGTGGATGTGGAGATCCTTTAAACAGTGCGAATGTAGTTTTAACTACAGGCGAAACTTGTTATGAAGATTTCAATGTAACTACTTGTCCTAAAGATAAACCATATAAATGTCACAATTGTGATGGTAAAATTGTTTGCGTAGCAGACGAAAAAGCTTGTTCTGCATTGCAAAAAGCAGGTGGTTGTGCACCGGAAACTTGTCCAAGTGGAACAATTTCATACTATGTTGATGGAAATATTCAATGTATTCCTGAAGACCAAAAGAATTGTTATGAGCAAATAAAATTAAATCCTGAATACAAGTGGGATCCAGTTACCAAGAAATGTTTGTCACCAAAAGAAAACTGTGAAAAGAATGGTGGATATTGGGAAGCTGGCAAAGAAATTTGTTGGGATTCGCCAGAACACATGTGTACAACAAAACAACAAGTGTACATTCCGAAACCAAACCAAACTCCAAACTTTGAATGTATTTCACAAGAAGAATACTGTAAACGTGAAGTAAGAAAAGACGGAACAGGTGGTCTTGGAGGCTGGCTATGGAAAAATAATGTATGTTGTACAGCAACATCAGTAGCAGCAAATGTTAATGCTACATGTTGTAATGCTTATTCAGATGTAAAAGGTGGCTCTCACTCTTGGTGGGATGGTACATCAGCTTGTTGTACAAGCAATACTACAGAAGCTTGCTGTAAGAGTACAGAAGACGGCCATGAAGCAGGATTCTGGGCAAACGGTAAATGTTGGAAAGATCCAAAAACACAATGTGAAAAGCCTGCGCCAGAGGGCTTAGGTGGTATTTGGATTTCAAGTACAAATTCTTGTTGTACAACAAAGATTGTAGATAACACAAGCAATCCAAAATACTGTTTTGCGAGTGAAAAAGATAAATGTAATGCGCCATCTGATAAAGGTGGTAAAGGTGGATGGTACGTAGCATCTGCTGATAAATGTTGTACTTCAGAAACTGACGCCCAAGTTTGTTGTAAAGGTATCTGGAGAACTTACAACGGTAATAATTATTGTTATGAAAACGAAAAAGCTGTCTGCGTAGCTCCAACAGCCAATGCTGGTATTGGTGGATGGTGGGTACCAGAAGCTACAACTGGTTATAACACATATTCAGGATGTTGTACATCAGAAGGTACACAAGTTTGCTGTAATGGTTTAGACAAAAACCATTGGTGGGCTGAAAGTACAAAATCTTGTTGTCAAGGTCCAATTGAAGCTACAAAATCTTGTTGTGAAAGTGCAGAGAATGGTCACGAAAGCAAATACTGGACTTCAACTCCTTCACAATGTTGGACATCAGCTTCACAATTCTGTATTACAGCTACATCAAGCAATGGCTTAGGTGGATGGAACTGGATTGGCGATGCTAAATCAGGTGTTTGTTGTACTGACACATCAAAGACTACACGTTCAAATGATAGTGGCAATGGTAACATTCAACATCAAGGTCAATTTGATAGATTATTAACAGATGATTATTCAAAACGTTGTTGTATTAATGAATCAACATTGAATGGTCACTCAAGATTTATATGGTACACAAACAACTATAAAGGCAATAGTGGTTATTGTTGGGATACAATTAATAACTTATGTCAACAACAAACAGACACATCAGACGACCACGGTTTAGGTGGTTGGTATTGGGATGGAACAGATTGCTGTTCAATCAATACAACTGCTGATACAATCAAATATTGGACAAAAGGTAATATCAAGGCTAACCCACCAACATTAGAATCTACAGTTAACGTATCTGTTAAGAATGAATCTGACAGATCAACAAAGAGTTGCTGTACAAATGTTAATAGCAAAGGTAAACACACAAGATATAACTGGACAGACAAGAACTATGCAGGCAAAGGTGGATATTGTTGGTTTGATGATGAAGAACTTTGTCAAAAACAAACAGATTCTGGTAACGACAACGGTATGGGTGGTTGGTACTGGGACAAAGCAAGTAACCACTGCTGTACAAGTGAATATGACGTAAACGTAAACACTAATAATAAATCACAAACAGTATTTAGAAAAGGTGCTACAAGTGCTCAAGTATTGGCATATAACCAAAGAAACGATTCAAACAAAGCTTGTTGTACAAACAGTAATACAAAAGGTAAACACACAAGATTTATCTGGACAGCAAAAGCTTATGCAGATACAAGAGGCTATTGTTGGCTAGACAATAATGAATTATGTCAAGACCAAACAGATAATAATACTTATAACCACGATGCTGGTATGGGTGGATGGTTCTGGGATAGTGCAAACAATGTTTGCTGTACTATCCGTACGACAGCTGCACAAGACATTAACGTAAAAGGTGGTTCTGCATCAAAAGTTAATGTAAATAACCAATCAAACAATTCAAATAAAAATTGTTGTACAAACACAAATACAAAAGGTGATCACACAAGATTTAATTGGACGGATAAGACTTATGCAAACAATGGTGGATACTGTTGGTTGAATGA
Organism: uncultured Candidatus Melainabacteria bacterium; assembly: GCA_934693165.1. GTDB lineage: Bacteria > Cyanobacteriota > Vampirovibrionia > Gastranaerophilales > Gastranaerophilaceae > UBA791. Next base: position 95,102 of record CAKUUX010000005.1, on the reverse strand, counting down.
TGCAGAACTTTGTCAATCACAAACAGGCTTGAACGACCACGGTATGGGTGGTTGGTACTGGGATAGTGCAACATCAATGTGTTGTACAAGTAAGTATGATACAAGTATCACTACTGCTCCAAAATCACAAGAAGTATTCCGTAAAGGTGCAACAAGTGCACAAGTTAAGGTATATAACCAACAAAACGCATCAAACAAAGCTTGTTGTACAAACAGTAATGCAAAAGGTGGACACACAAGATTTAACTGGACTGACAAAAACTACGCAGGAAACGGTGGTTATTGTTGGCTAGACGATTCAGAACTTTGTCAAACACAAACAGACAAAGCAAGTACTTATGGCAAAGACTTCGGTATGGGAGGCTGGGCTTGGGACAGCTCAAGCAACCGTTGTTGTACAAGTAAGTATGATACAAATATTAAATCATCAAATAGTACACAAAAAAAATATACAAAAGGTGGTTCATCAGCAACAGTAAGCGCATATAACCAACAAAACGATTCAAACAAATTCTGTTGTACAAACAGCAATACAAAAGGTGGACACACAAGATTTAACTGGACTGCAAATAACTATGCAAGTTCAGGAGGATACTGTTGGTTGAATGACGAAGAACTTTGTCAATCACAAACAGATGCATCAAGAATATACGGTAAAGATTACGGTATGGGCGGATGGCTATGGGATAATGCAAGCAATTCGTGCTGTACAATTAAGACAACATCAAACCAACCTGTATTTAGAAAAGGTGGCTCATCAGCATCTGTAGTAGTTAAGAACGAATCAGGCAACTCAAATAAAAACTGTTGTACAAACAGCAATACAAAAGGTGGTCATACAAGATTTAACTGGACTGATAGTACAAACGTATCAGGAAGCAAAGGCTATTGTTGGTTAAATGATAGCGAACTTTGTACAGACCAAACAAATGGTATGGGTGGATGGTTCTGGGATAGCTCAGCAAGCCGTTGTTGTACAATAAAATATGATACAAGCATTACTACAGCGCCAAAATCACAAACAGTATATAGAAAAGGTGCATCAAGCGCTACAGTAACAATTTATAACCAACAAAATGCATCAAATAAAGCGTGTTGTACAAATTCAGGTACAGCAGGTGGACACACAAGATTCAACTGGACAGATAATAACTATGCAGGTTCAGGAGGATATTGTTGGAATGATGATTCAGAACTTTGTCAAACACAAACAGACAAAGCAAGTACTTATGGCAAAGACCACGGTATGGGTGGTTGGGCTTGGGACAGCTCTGCCAATACTTGTTGTACAATCAAGACAACACGTGCCCAAACAAAATATGTAAAAGGTGGTTCATCAGCGACAGTTGCAGTTAAGAACCAACAAGCATCATCAAGCAAATTCTGTTGTACAAACAGCAATACAAAAGGTGGTCATACAAGATTTAACTGGATAGACAATAACTACGCAAGCAAGGGTGGATATTGTTGGTTGAATGATGCTGAATTATGCCAAGATCAAACAGATTCTAGCAACGACCATGGTATGGGTGGCTGGCTATGGGATAGCTCAGCTAATGTTTGCTGTACAATCAAGACAACAAGTTCGCAAACAAAATATACAAAAGGTGGCTCATCAGCAAGCGTAAATGTTAAGAACCAATCAAGTTCATCAAACAAAGCTTGTTGTACAAGCACACAAACAAAGGGTGGACACACAAGATTTAACTGGACAGACAATAACTACGCAGGAAAAGGTGGATATTGTTGGTTAGACGATGCAGAGTTATGCCAAAGTCAAACAGGATTGGTAGACCATGGTATGGGTGGATGGCTATGGGATAGCACAAACAACGTATGCTGTACAGTTAAGACAACAAGTGCACAAACAAAATATGTTAAAGGTGGTTCATCTGCAAGAGTAAATGTTAAGAACCAATCAAACGATTCTACACGTCAATGTTGTACAAGTACACAAACAAAAGGTGGACACATAAATACATTCTGGTCATCAACAACAAGCAAAGATAACGCAGGTTATTGTTGGAATTCTAAAGCAGACTTCTGTAAATCAACACTTTCAGCAGGCTTAAAAGGCTGGGATTATGACTCTACAAACAATCAATGCTGTACAAATGATACAACAACAAATTCATCATACTGGAATACTCATTATTATTCAGCAATGACAAAGAAAGACCAAGGCAGTTATTCAACAGAATATTGTTGTACAAGTACAAGCACAAGCAATGGTCACACAAACTTTAACTGGATTAATGGTAAATGTTGGAATTCAAACAGTGGATTCTGTACAGATACGATAGCTAATAAAGGTGCAAACGGATGGTACCAAGACGGCTCAAATTGTTGTACAAATTCTAAGACTGGTACAGAAACAGTTAAAGGCAAAGGTGGAACAACATCTACAATCACATATAAGAACAATTCAGATAATTCAACAGCAGAATGTTGCCGTAAGAGAGGCTCAAACACAAGAGCTTACTGGTTAAATTCATATTGTTGGAGCACTTTGGATGAATACTGTAAATCAACAAATTCAAGTGGCGCAAGAGGATATTACTCATACACTTCAAGTGGCACAAACTATTGTTGTACAAATAATAAGTCAGGCTCATTGTCAGGTAAGAATAATGGCTCAAGCTATAGTGTTACTTATAAAGGAAACTCAGCAGGAGCACAAACAACAAAAGAATGTTGTGTAAACGCAACTTCTGGAGCTAAGACATATATTAATAATAGATGTTGGAATAACTTGAATGGTTATTGTACAACTTCATCATCATCAGGTGGCGCAGGTGGATACTACCAATACGGCTCAAATTGTTGTGTTGCATCTGGCTCAGAATCATCAGTAACAACTTATGGTGGCTCATCAGCAAGCTCATCATCTACTTTATATATTAAGAACGAAAACTCAACAAAAACATGTTGTCATAATAAGACAGGTACAACTTGGTATTCAACATCAAGTGAAACAGGTGGTACTTGTTGTACAAACGATAACGGAAGCAAAGCTTGTTGTGAATCAAGTCAAAACGGACACACAGCAGGTACATGGTCAGAAAGTGCAAAAACTTGCTGTTTTGATGCAGACGTATCAGAAGCTTGTTGTAAAGCTATAAAAGGTTCTGATGCATACATGGCAGGTGGCAAATGTTGTGCATCAAAAGACCAATCAGCAAGTTGTTGCCAAGGCTTCTGTGGAGATGCATATAGTTATAAGAACAATTCTTGTACTTGCGTAACTTGTGAAGACGGCGAATACATTCCAGAAGACTCATCTGGTAATGTTCTAGCTGCAAAATGTTGTACATCAAAAAATGATGACGAAACTTGTTGTACAGCAGCGAATGCTCCAGGAAATGGTTCTGGTAATAATTTCTATGCAACAACAATGTGTTGTGCATCGGGCAACACATCAGCAGAATGTTGTGAAGCTACAAAAGACATATACACAGGCAAAAAGCCTACATATTATAATGGCAACTGTTATTATCCAAGTTCAGGTACAGAGATTGTTGTATGCGCAAACTTCTCAAGAGATCATTTCAAAAATGTCAATGTTAAACCATATACTGGTAGCGAACTTAATTTAGGTTCAGGAGACTGTGGTATCATTTGGATTGGAAATGCTGCCACAATTAAGACTTCTGCAGAATTTGAAAGTACATCAGTAAAATACGGTGGAACGACAGTATCTGGTAATAAAGCTTGTTCATATAATGATAGTGGTTCAGACACAACAGCTAATACATACTCAGGTACATTATCTTATAACTTTAGTAATGCTGATTCAACAGGTAATATTTGTATATTAGCTCCAAAGACAGATAGTTGTGCAGGCTGGTTTGTAGGTACAACTTGTTGTAAAGAAGATAACACATCATCTTGTTGTACATCTAACTTGAACCCATCAGGTGCAGGTACTTGGGTAAGTTCTGGTTCAGTTTGTTGTTATGATGCAACGATTAGTGATGCTTGTTGTAAAGCAATGAACAATTCTAACTACTACTTAGAAGGTAGTACTTGTTGTGCATCAGGTAATTCAAGTTCAGCTTGTTGTACATCAACATCAAACCCTAAAGGTGCAGGTAAAAAATACATATCATCAGGTTCTATCTGCTGTTATTCTGAATCAGATTCAGATGCTTGTTGTAAAGCTATAAAAGGTTCATCTTATTCTTTATATGGTTCTACTTGTTCTACAGAAGACCCTTGCTCAGGTTGGAAAGTTGGCTCAACATGTTGTACTTCTGATAGTACAAAAACTTGTTGTGAAGCAAGTAATAATCCTGATGGTGCAGGTACTTGGGTTAACGATGCATCTACAGCATATTATGATCCTCAAGTTACTTTAATTGCATTAAATATACCTAAAGCTGTTAGAGTAAACGGCAGAGTATTAAATTATACTCCTGCTCCATTGTTTGCTCAACCAGCTTATGCTGCTGTGGGTTGTTCACTTGAAATTAAAGCTTCTGGTGACTATAAAACAGCTACAGTAGGTGCATTCACTCCTGGTACCCATAGTGGTATAATTTGTGGTACATGGCCAGATAAAGATGTTACTCTTGAATGTACTACTGGTAAAGCTTCTGTTACTACTTCTGGGCAATGTACATTTACTCAAACAGGTACTTCGACTACTGGTGATACCGCTGTTCTAGGTACACTTTCTGCAACTAATGTTACTACTGGTTGTACTGTTACTATGACTTGTACTTCAAAAACTCTTAATTTTGGCGATATATCTTTTGGTGGCTCTGGTGGCGATAACGGCGGAGATGACGATGGTGGATCTACAGCTGGAACTTGTTGTCATGATAAAAATGCCTCTGATAAATGTTGTCTAGGTATGAGTAACAATAACTATTGGTATGACGGTTCTTGTAAAACAGTAGCATCAGGTTTTGATGTTAGAGTTGAATATAATTCAAGCATTTCAGAAGTTACTGTTGCAGGTACTTTTGTTGCAAACAAAGGTGTAAAAAATGTATCTTCAGCAGCTGGTACAGCTATCGTAGCGACTCCAGCTAGTGGAAATACATTTACACAATGGGAAGTCGTTGATGGTGGATGTACAATTACTTCAGCTACATCAGCAAGCACTACAATTTCTGGTGCGACTTCGGGCTCTAAATATTGTGTAATCAAACCAACTGCTACTGCTCAAGAAACTCAAGAGTTCTCTGTGGCTCTTGTTAGCCCTACTACTGCATCAACTTTGTATAACATCGTGTTATATAATTCTTCTAATAACGAAATTCTTAACTTGAATAATGGTACTGTTTCAGTAACCTCTGTTCCATCTGGTGAATATACATTACGTATAGGTACTTTCTCATTCGGTACTGCAGGTGCTCCTTATACTATGAACAATGATTTATCAGCAACTGTTTCAGGTAACTGTACTATTGGTGATAAACAATATGGTTCAAATTCTTCTTCTGATATTGGTTCAAAATGGATTGTTACTTTACCAAACTCAGGAGATAAATCTTGTAATATTACTGTAAATGTTTCTGAACCACCTTCAGGTGGAGGTGGAAGTAGTGGCTGTACTGGTACTTACACTATGACAGTCAAAACACCTGACAAGTATACATTCATACCTTACGGATATTCAGGCACATCTCAATATAAATTGTATGCTAAGTATTCAGGTGCGTCTACTTTGATTGATACTAAAAATGAAATCTATGAGGGTAAACGTACTGGTATCGGTTGTGGTACTGCTACTACTTCTGTTGAATTTAATTATACATATCCAGATACTTCTACTAGTGCACAAAACTATTTAGAAATTTCAGGTCCATGCAAGTTTGTAGCTGTTGGGTCATCTTCTACAAGTTTTGCTGGTCAAGTTGAAGTAACTAGCCCAAATGCTGGTGATGTTACTTGTACATTCACACCAAAGAACTGTGGTTCTATATGCTCATGGGTTGGAACAAATGGTACATGTTGCGCTTCTGAAAATTCTAAAGAATGTTGCGAGGGTGCAAGCCGTGTAATTCCTGCATACAGTTGTACCCATAGAAAAGGTACTTGGGCATCAAGCTCTAGCACTTGCTGTCACGATGCTAACGTTTCTTATATTTGTTGTAAAGCCATAATGGGTGAAAGCGCTACTTGGAATGGCTCAAGCTGTTCAGGTGGCTCTTCTGGTGGTGGATCAAACCCTATTTTATCATACGGTATTGTCGTAACTCCAAATAATGGAATTACAAGTATTACTGTTGATGGTAATAAAGTTACTACTGGTGGTACTTCACTTACTATTAAAAGTTCATCTCCAACTGTAAATATTTCAGCTGAAGTTAAAGGTGGATACAGCTTTGATAAATGGAGCGTATCTCAAGGTTGTAATTTCTCTAGTGGTTCAAGCATTTCTACTCCGACAAAACTTACTTTTGCAAATGTTAACGAAAAATCTGCATCAAGTTATATGCCATGTATTCTTAATGCATACGCTAAAGATTCTTGTGATGGATGGGAAGTTGGCTCAACTTGTTGTACATTAGAAAATACAAAAGCTTGTTGTGAAGCAAGCAACAACACTAACGGTGCAGGTACTTGGGCAACAAATACTTGTTGTCACGATGCTAATGCATCAGCAACTTGTTGTAAAGCTATGATGGGTTCAACTTATGACATATATAATGGTCAATGTTTATCAGAAGAACCTTGTTCAGGTTGGAAAGTTGGCTCAACTTGTTGTACATTAGAAAATACAAAAACTTGTTGTGAAACAACTGACAATCCTGACGGTGCAGGTACTTGGGCAACAAATACTTGTTGTCACAATGCTAATGCATCAGCAACATGTTGTACAGCAATGATGGGTTCTGGCTATGAATATAGTGGTGGAAAATGTATACTAAAAGGCTCTGATTGCGCAGGCTGGCTAGCAGGCTCAACTTGTTGTACATCAGATAATACTCAAGCTTGTTGTGAAGCTACTACAAACCCTAGTGGTAAGGGTACATGGGTAAATGTTACAACATCAGCATATTATGACCCACAAAATACATTAATAGCACTTAATATCCCTGATGCAGTTAAAATGAACGGCAAAGTATTGAACTATACTCCAGCACCTATGTTTGCTCAACCAGCTTATGCCGATGGAACATCTAATGTTAGTTTCTCGCTTGCTATGGATACAACGCAAAACTTTAAATCAGCGAATGTTGATAATAATTGTACTTTTTCTGTACAAAGTAGTGGAAATTTCTCTATGTGTTCTTTAGCTAGTAAAGATGAATACGTAGTTACTCTTATCTGTAAATCAGGATATACTTCAAAACTTCGTGTCGGTACAGACTCTTCTGGATGTATTAGTAAAAGTTCTTACAACTCTGAATCTGGTACTCGTACTGAAATGACTGTATCTAGAAACGGTGCTGGCAATTCTTGTAAGATTATTGGTGACTGCGAACCTAATAGAGAGGGTTGTTCTATTCAAATTAATACTTATGGAGCTGTTAGCTCTGTTTCTGTAGGCGACCTTTCTGCAGGTTATTATACTAATTTCCCATGCGATGGTACATACCCTATGACAGCTAATTTAGGATGTAGCTCTGGTTATCCAGTTATTGAAACTTCTGGTTGGTGTCATACTGGAAATGTTTCTAATGGAGGACAAATTAGCTTTAATTCTTGTTCTGCAAGTTCTTGCTCAAATACACAATGTAATGTTATTATGAAATGTATGCCTGGTACTCCTCCTACTTCTGGAACTTGTTGTCATAGTAAAAATGCCTCTGATAAATGCTGTCTTGCTATGAGTAGTAATAACTATTGGTATGACGGTTCTTGTTCTACTGTAAATTCTGGCTTTGATGTTAGAGTTGAGTATGATTATACTAAGATTTCAACTGTTACTGTTGCAGGTACTTCTGTTCAGCCTAAAGGCGTTAAAAACGTTTCTTCTGCATCTGGTGCAACTATCGTTGCTTCTCCTTCTAGCGGTTATGCTTTCAGTCAATGGGAAGTTGTTGAGGGCGGATGTACAATTAAATCAGCTACATCAGCAAGCACTACAATTTCAGCTGCTACTTCAGGCTCTAAATATTGTGTAATCAGTCCTTTAGCAATTAAACCTGAATCACAAGAGTTCTCTGTTGCTCTTGTTAGCCCTACTTTTGTATCAAATAAGTATAACATCGTGTTATATGATTCTTCTAATAACGAAATTCTTAACTTGAATAATGCTACTGTTTCAGCAAGTTCTGTTCCATCTGGTGAATATACATTACGTATAGGTACATTCGGACTTGGTACTGACGGTAATGCTTATGTAAATCATTCAAATACAGAAGCATCTGTAAGTGGAAATTGTACATTGGGTTCTGCATCTGCTAGTAACAATTCTGAATCAGATGTTGGCAAAAAATGGAAATTGACTTTACCTAAATCAGGTAGCACTTCATGTAATATTACGGTTACAGTAGGTGATCCGATTGCAGATTGTACAGATGATAGCACTAAACTTTGTTGCGAAGCTGATTCCGGCATTTGGGTACCTTCATCTTCAATTTGTTGTCAATCTGCAACATCATCTGATGTTTGTTGTAAAGCTATCAGTGGCTCTGATTACTCTTTATCAGGTGGCAATTGTAAAAAAGGTAACACTACCGGCAATTGGTTCTTTAATTGGACTATTAAGGATACTTCAAATTTTAAAAAATTTATTATAAGTACAAAGTATGTTACCGATTACAGTGCAGACGGTGGATGCTCTGCAAGTTCTTCTCCGGCATCTGGTTCATGTGCTTTGGATACAAACATACCTAAAATTGTTGCTGCTTGTAAAAATACCACATCTCCAGTAATTAGTATAGATAGAAATGATTTTAAAACTTATTTTGATGATACTGTTTATGCTGATGGTGTAACTACTAACTATATTTCTATTAGTCCAATAACTGATAGTTCTGATCCTAATTATTCTACTTCTTCAAGTATGGTTGTTAATATAACAATGGATTGTCTAGAATGTCAAAATGCTTACTTTACAGTTTCTACTGATACTGCAGATAATTTTGAATACTTTGAAGATGCTTCAGGTAATTCATTCTTTGACGAATGTAAGACTGGATCTGGTAATAAATGTATTGCTTCAGGTGGTGCGTCTTCATTTGATATAGGATGTAAATCAGGTACTGTACCAGCTATTACAGTCCCTTCTGGCTCTGCAGATTATGAATTATTTTCTCCTGAAGAAGAAACTTCTGAAGGTAACTTGTATTTTGTAAGATCTTGTCAAAATGTTTATGAAGCTAAAATTGACTGTTTAGCTGTTACTGAAGATGAATGGAACGGCAGTGGCTGTACTGTATCAGGCTCTGCAAGTGTTCAGTTATCTAGCTCTGCTCCTAGTAGTTGTTCATTCTCTGTAGGCGGTTCTACGATATCTTCTTCAGCGATAACTATTCCTTCTGGAACACTTACTATGACTTGCTCTAGAGGAGCTTATGTTCCGACTATCTCTGGTGCTTGTTGTTCTCTAACTAATTGTTCTGTTGGTTCAACTACTGTTACTTGCAATACAAGTTGGGGTTCTAATTCTGATTGCCTTTTAAGTGCTGAATCATGCGCAGCAGGCTGGGTCGGAAATGCCGGTGGATGTTGCTACTCTGATAATTCTAAATCTTGTTGCGAAGCTCCAAGTCAATCTTCTTCTAGTATCTCTCATACTCAAGGTTCGTACATAAACAGGGAATGTTGTACTTCTGCAGAGCAATCTCAAATTTGTTGTAAGGCTATAAAAGGCTCAAGTGCTGTTTATGATGCTGTAAATAAAAAATGTAAATAATTTGTTTTATGCACTTCGCCTTTTTTAACGAAGAAAAACTTGCTTTGCCATCACCCTTGCCCTTATGTTGTCAAAACCAAAATTGAGCCAACTATCATTACAATCGTACCAATTATTTTTTTTGTCATATCTTTTTCGTGAAACATCTTAAATCCCAAAAACAATGATACCAATGTCGACAACTGGAACAATGCAAGTGCAAAACCAACATTCATATTATCAAATACGTAATTTGTAGACAGTTGCATTATACCTAGGCAAGTGGCTACAATTATATAATCTTTCAAGTAATTTGTTTTAACTTTTTCAAATCCTTTTCTAAATAATATCAATAGTACAAACGAGAACAATGCTCCCGAAAAACACCACAAGTAAAAAGAGATTACAGGCGAAGAAAGTACAATAACTTTTTTCAAAAATCCTGCTTCTATCCCTGTCAAAAGCAGTGCCAAAAATCTCAACTGGATGTCTCTTCTCTTAAACAGTGCAAGTGAAAAGCCTTCCTCTGTTGCGTCAAAAACAAACCAACTTCCCCATATAATAAATATCATTCCTAAAAAACCTAGCAGTGTCGGAATTTCGCCAAGCAATAAAAATGCCGTAACTAATCCAACAATACATTTATAAGAATTTATTGGCCCAAGTACCGACAAATCTCCACTTTGCAAGGCTTTAATCAAGCAAGCTGTTCCTGTAGAACAAAGCATTCCTGCAAAAAAGGCATTATAATAAACATTTGCCCCGACATTCGACCAATCAGTCTTTAATGCAAACGGAATACAGCACAAACTCATAAACGCATACGTATAAAAATTGCTCACAATAGCTGAATTTTTCTGTACGATTTTTTTTTGAAATGCATTCGCTACTGGGTTTGAGATTATTCGTAAAAACAATGTTATATAAGTAAAAATCATATTAAAGATTGTATCAAAAAATTAGGAATTTTGTAATGTTTATGGTATAGTCGTATGGGCAAAAATTATAGGAGATAATGACTATGGAAAATACATTATTGTTTATAGAAAAAAAACTTAAAAAGCTTGAAGGTGGCATTGCCTTAGGTATGAAATCTCACCTTGGTTGGAGAGAATTAACTTTCAAAGGTTTAGATATATTATCAAAAAGATTAGCAAATTACCTAATCGAAATCGGTATCGACAAAGGGGACAAATTATCTATCCTTTCTGAATCTATGCCTGAGTGGGGTGCAGCATTATTCGCATCTACAATGGCTGGTTCTATCACTATCCCTCTTGATATTAAATTAACTGAATATGAATTGAATTCTATTCTTTCTGATTGCCAACCTAAAGTTATGCTTGTTTCTTCAACATACTTGCAAATGGCTATTAAATTAAAAGAAACAATAAAATCAATTGAACATATTATCATCATTAATGATGCAGGTTCAATAAAAGATTATCCAAGTATTTACACGCTTGACGACAAGCCAAATAGAAAATGGCGTCACAGAAATATCAATTCAACAGCCTTGATTATCTATACATCTGGTACAACTGGTAATCCTAAAGGTGTTGAAATTTCTTTCAGAAATATCTTAGCGCAAGTTAAAGCTATGGGCCCTTGTTTCAACATGGGGCCAAATGATAGATTATTATCTATCTTGCCGATGAATCACTTATTTGAATTGACAGTTGGTTTCTTAACTTTCTTGAGTTTGGGTACTTCAATCTATTACTCAAAGAGTTTGAAACCTAAAGATATCTTCGAATTGATGCAAGAAAAACAAATTACTTTCATGATTGTAGTTCCTGCATTTATGAAACTTCTTGAATCAAGTATTCATAATGAAATACGTTCAAAATCAATGTTCGCAAGAAGAATGTTTGATATCAAATATCAATTGGCTAAATTTATCAAATTCAAAAAGATTAAAAAATTAATGTTTAAAGATATTCATAAAAAATTCGGTGGTAAATTCAAAGGTTTCTTATCTGGTGGTGCTCCATTAGATGTTAAAGCTGCTAAATTCTTTGAAAATATCGGCATGACTATTTATGAAGGTTATGGTTTATCAGAAGCAAGCCCTGTTGTTTCTCTAAATACAGACGAAGCTCGTAAACTTGGTTCTGTTGGTAAACCTCTTTCTAATGTAACAGCAAAAATTGACCCAGAAACAGGTGAATTACTTGTTAAAGGTGATAACGTTATGAAAGGTTATTACAACAAACCTGATATGACAGATGAAGTTATCACTCCTGATGGTTGGTTACATACTGGTGACATTGCTAAAATTGATAAAGACGGTTTCATTTGGATTACTGGTCGTATCAAAAATATGATTGTACTTTCTGGTGGTAAAAAAGTATTCCCAGAAGAAATCGAAGCACTTTTTGAAAAAAATCCAAACTTCCAAGAAGTTTGCGCTCTTGGTGCTAAACGTAAAAACGGTCAAAAAGACGGTTGTGAAGATATTTACGTATTTGTAAGACCAAAACAACATATCTATGATGAACGTGGTGGAAATCTCGAAGATGTTGAAAAATTCGTGAAATATGAAGTTAAAGAAATGTCTAAACAACTTTCTCACTTCAAAAGACCTAACAATATCTTCTTGATGAACGAACCAATGCCAAGAACTGCAACATCTAAAATTAAACGTAGAGAAATTAAGAAAATGTTTAATTTGGATTAGTTAAATAATCAAAATTAGTAAAGGATTGAAAATGGAAAATACAAAATTTTTCTCTAATATTAAGGGAAATCTCTTCGGTGGTATAACAGCAGGCATTATTGCTTTACCTTTGGCTTTAGCATTCGGTGTCGCAAGTGGGCTTGGTGCAACTGCAGGTTTGTATGGTGCAATCTTTGTAGGTTTCTTCGCAGCACTTTTTGGTGGAACTCCTACTCAGGTTTCTGGTCCAACTGGTCCTATGACTGTCGTTGTCGCTGGTCTTGTACTTTTGTTTCCTGACAATCCTTCTACTATTTTTATGGCAATATTTTTAGCAGGTTTAATTCAGATTGCTATATCTTTTACTCAACTTGCTAATTTGATTAAATATGTTCCTTATCCTGTAATTTCAGGCTTTATGACAGGTATCGGGGTTATTATTATTTTACTTCAACTAACTCCTTTCTTTGGTATGGATTACACAGGTGCTCCTATTGAACATATTGTTTATTTTGTAAAACATTTAGATGCTATTAATTATCAAGCTTTGATTTTGAGTATTTTAACTCTATTGATAGTATTTTTTACTCCTAAAAAAATAAATGAAAAAGTACCCTCAAGTTTAATAGCATTGGTGCTTTGTACAATATTCAGTGTGATGATGAAGTTTGATGTTGCTACAATTGGCGAAATTCCTAGAACTTTTCCATCAGTAAAAATTGGTATGATTGGGTTTGCAGAATTAAAAGCAATTCTTCCTGCAGCTTTTTCACTTGCAATTTTGGGTTGTATCGATTCACTTCTAACATCTCTTGTTGCTGATTCCATTACTAAAACAAAACATAATTCAAGAAAAGAAGTTTTTGGACAAGGTCTTGGTAATGCAATTTCTGGTATCTTCGGTGGTCTTGCAGGTGCAGGCGCTACAATGAGAACAGTTGTAAATATCAAGGCAGGTGCTACTGGAAATCTTTCAGGTGTTGTTCATTCACTATTTTTAATAAGTATTATTTTATTCTTTGCCCCATTGGCATCTCAAATTCCTATGGCAATTCTTTCAGCTATATTAATAAAAGTTGGTATTGATATCGTTGATTACAAGTATTTAAAAGTTATAAAATTTTCCCCAAAATCAGACTTAATCGTTATGATTGCAGTGTTCTTATTAACTGTTTTATATGATTTAATCTTTGCTGTCGGTGTTGGTATTGTTCTTTCAGCATTGTTATTCGCTGTAAAAGTATCAAAACACTTTGAGGTTAATCTTGAAGATGCAGGAGAATTAAGTGATTGTACTCTTGATTGCAAAAATGGCGAAGTTACTGTTCTAAAAGTTAATGGTATTTTCTTCTTTGGTTCAACTGCTCAACTTGTATCTAAAGTTGAAGAATCTTTTGATAGCAAAGCAATTGTTCTTGATTGTTCTGAATTAAATTCTTTTGATATATCTGCAGTATTTGCGTTAGAAGATACAATTTTAAAATTGCAAGACAAAGATATTAAAATCTTACTAGTGCTTAAAAATAAACGCTTAGCAGCTAAAATTTTAAAGATGGGTTTAGAAGGTATTATTGCGAAAGAAGATATTAAATTCTCAGTTAATCAAGCTGTTTCAAGAGCTAACTTTTTAATTCAAAATTAAGAATTGAAAATTTAGCCATAGGGCAAACATTACCCATAAAAAGTATGGTACAAATAAGTACCCTGCAATTTTTGAGTACTTAAAAAATTCTATTGTCGTAAACAATACAAAGATTAAAAGTAGTGCGCAAATTATAAAAGATAGTATTAAGTTATTCAAAATAAAGAATACTGGCGACCAAGATAAATTCAGTGTAAGTTGAATCAAAAATAGCATAAGTGCTTTCTTTTTATTTTTAAATTCAAAGTTTCTAAAAATAATGATAAATGATATTGCCATAAATAAATATAGTACGCACCAAACAGTTGAAAATACCCATTCCGGTGGTGTATATGGGGTTTTTATTAAAGAATGATACCAAATCGTCATTAGCATACTTGTATTTTAAACGATTTTTTAATTGATTTCATCACCCAAAGTAATTATTAAGCTTTGTAACGAAATTTAGACATGCTGAAATTGGGTGTAAAAGAAATACTTTATATATATGTAAGATACGAGAGACATTAATTGAGACACGAGAGCAATTAGTACGTATTTTATAAGAGAGAGAAATTCTACAAACCTACCCTAATTACCTTCCCTTCCTATAGAAATTTTTAACTCCTTTCAAGGAGTTTTTTTTTGCTTAATTTTATAATGATAACATTTTATATTTAATTATTTTAAACAAATTTTCAACAAAACTTATAAGTGTAACTTTGCCTTTGTATCCTGAATAATTATAGAATACGAATTCATTTTTATTTGGAATTTTATAGATGTCAAAATATGGTTTTTCTGAAATTTTATAAGCGCTCTTAGATGCATCAAGTTTTTTCATATAAGATAAATCCTTGTTTAATGCAAAAGAAATGCAATCATAACCGTTATCTACAGTGCATCTTATTTTAGCTATTTCTATGGTATTAGTTGGCGCAAAGAAAAATGAACCTTTGTTATCTGCAAAAAGTGATACGTTAAATACATCATAGCCTAATTTATTTGGTTCAGTTGATGAATTTATATCAATGTATCCAAAGCCACAGATGTGAGAAGTTGTGCTATTTTCTAACATACAGGCTGAATTACTTATGTTAAAGGTGTATGAAGCATCTTTTATTTTGAAAGAAAAATTCTTTTTGTCATAAATATTAGGTATTTTTTCGTCTGCAAGATTTTTGTATTCTTTTCCAAAACAATTGTCATTACAAGTTTCAACAGAAGATTTTAAAAGGTTTTCAAAGTATTTATTATTTATTTTAAAACTTTCTCTGTCTTTTTTGTTTTTGGTTTTATCTTTATTGGCAACTATATAAAAATTATCTAAAGCCTTATCAAGCTTGGATTTTAATGTTTCTTCATTATAAAATTGAGCCGATTTTTCTACACTTTGAAAAAATGCATCTCTTTTAGGAGTTAGGTATTTATAAATTGACAATGCACTCCACATCAACCCTAAAAAGATAAGTGCAGTTATAAAAGCTAATATTAATTTTATTTTTGAATTCATAGGTTGTTATCCTTATTTACAGCAAGGCAAGTATGTTCCTTTTGAAATTTCTTTTGAACAGTCAGTACATTCTTGCATTTTTTGAGAGTTAGAGTTTATTGTTGTTTTATTTTTAGATGTTCCAAAACTTACAACACAAGTATCTCCTGCTTTTTTGTTTGAAATAATATAATAATTACTACCAAAGTTTTTAAGTTTGCAAGAACCTCTAACTATCTTAAGTTTTGCGCCGTAGTTCTCGTAATTTGAATATAAGATATAATCTTCTTTTGGATTAAGATTAAGCGCACTAACCGTTTTCTTTCCACTTATGTTAAAGATTTTATAAGAAACTTTTTTTGTTATTAAATATGCTGAACCTTGATTTGAATTTGATCGTAGGACAAAATTAAATTTACCTTCTTCTAGTGGTGTTTTAATTGTTCCTGAAATGCATTTTCCTTTTAGCATATATCCGTCTGCTCCAGTTAAAGCTTTACAGCAGACTTCAGAATCATTTTTATCATAGCAACATAAATCTTTTGTTGCACCCATATAATCTTTTTCAATAAATTTTCCGTTTTTTCTAATTTTTAATGGAGAACGTGATTCACAGCAAGCTTTTGTGTTATCAGAAATACAGCAATTATTATTATCATCTAGCCAAACATCTTTTTTAGATTTTTTTTGGCAAGCTGAAAAACGTCGATTTGTAATATATGTAGTATCACCATTAAGAGCATAATTAGTGCAGCTTCCACCATTTATAAAACATTCTTCATAAAGATTTTTATAAGTTTTTCCATTAAAAAAAGGTTTCATTGTTATATATCCTGACTTTGGGTTACGAATAAGTCGAAATTGGAAAATGTCCACATTAAGTATATTTGGCTTTTTTTTACCGTTTATATCTACATATCCATACCCACAGCCATTATCATACCCCCCATTGATGGTTTTACAAGATGACATAATGTATGTGAAGGCATAACTTGTTCCATCTTTTAGTTTTACGTAAGAATAATTTTTATTTTTTAGTTGTGGCATTAAAGGTTGGTCGTAAGCATCGATGCTGTTTTTAGAAAAACAACTTGCATCTTTGCATCTATTTACGAAACCTAGTTTGTAAGCAAGCTTTTGTTTTGTAGTCTTTTCTATTCCAAAACGTTCTGAATAAGTAACATCCAAAAATC
This sequence comes from uncultured Candidatus Melainabacteria bacterium, assembly GCA_934693165.1. Lineage (GTDB taxonomy): Bacteria > Cyanobacteriota > Vampirovibrionia > Gastranaerophilales > Gastranaerophilaceae > UBA791. The sequence continues at coordinate 78,341 of CAKUUX010000005.1, read as the reverse complement.
TGGTTGCGACTTCTTCTGAAGTAAGCACGCCATAAGAAAGCATATTATTTATTTGATTGATGTTTTCAGAGTTTGAATTAAAATTTTTATTAAAAACTGCAAATGCTTGATTTAATTCGGTTTTTATTTTATTAGAACTTGGAATAGCTTGTGCTGTGTTAATATTTTCAGTTGGTGTTGTAAAATTAATTTTAGGTAAATTAGTGATAAAAATATAGCCGAAAAATAATATCCCTATAATCGATAGGGCAAATATTATGCTAAAAAATAAATACTTAAAATTAATATTCATACTCATATTATAATTTGTAAATGGGATATATACAATAGGAATAAGAAAAACTGCAAAAAGAAGAGGGCGAAGCCGTTGGCTTCGCCCTCTTCTTTTATAAAATCTTATATTTTCCAAGAATGTAAATATTCTTCTTGTTCAGGTGTTAAAGTATCAATTTTAACGCCCATAGACTCAAGTTTAATCTTTGCAATCATCATATCAACTTCTTCAGGTAGAGTTAATAATTTATTTGGTAATTTGCCTTGGTTTTTAACAAGATATTCAATACCTAAAGCTTGGTTTGCAAAAGACATATCCATTACGCTTGCAGGGTGTCCTTCTGCTGCAACTAAGTTAACCAATCTACCTTCTGCAATAACGTAAATTGATTTACCATTATCTAATTTATATTCTTCAAGATTTGGTCTGATTTGTTTAATTTCAACAGCGTGTTCTCTCAATCCTTTAACATTAATCTCGTGGTCAAAGTGTCCACAGTTACCAACAAAAGAGCCGTCTTTCATATTCAACAAATGTTCAACATCAACGACATGTTTATCACCAGTAACAGCAATAAAGATATCGCCTTCTTTAGCAGCTTCTGCAATTGGCATAACTCTATAACCTTCCATTACGGCCTCTAAGGCTTTTAATGGATCAACTTCGCATACGATAACGTTTGCACCTAATCCTTTTGCTCTTAGTGCGCAACCCTTACCACACCAGCCATAACCTGAAATTACAACTGTTTTACCTGCAATTAGAATGTTAGCTGCTCTAAAAATGCCGTCAAATAAACTTTGACCTGTGCCGTATCTATTATCGTACAAGTGTTTTGTTAGGCTTTCATTAACTCCGACTGCTGGAGCTTTTAATTTGCCTTGTTCTTCCAAAGCTTTTAATCTGATAATACCAGTAGTTGTTTCTTCTGTAGAACCAATAATATGTTCAGCAAGTTCTGGTTTTTCTTCATAAATAGTTGCCATAATATCACAACCATCATCAATAATGATGTTTGGATTGTGTTCAAGAGCAACTCTTACGTGTTCTCTGTATGTTTCAACAGATTCACCTGCATAACCATAAACAGGAATGCCCCAATATTTAACCAATCCTGCTGCGACGTCATCTTGTGTTGATAATGGATTTGATGCAACTAAAACTGCATCAGCACCACCAGCTTTCATTACTGTACATAATGCTGCTGTATCTTTTGTAACGTGCACACAAGCAGACAATCTCAAACCTTTAAATGGTTGTTCTTTAATAAATCTTTCTTGAATACTTCTCAAAACAGGCATATCTCTAAGTGCCCATTCAATATTGTTTTTGCCTTGTTCAGCAAGTGCAATATCTTTAATATCACATTTTATCATAGTTTCTACCATTTTATTTCCTTTCATAAGCTAAACTTACCGTTAATGTCGTGTTCTCTATGTTTGTAATGGCCCATCTTAGTGGGTTAATTCCTAATTTGTGCAGTTCTGCTTCTACATGGTTAGTAGAAATGTTTTCTACATTTTTTATTTTAATACAATCAGATAAAATCATTCCAAAATCCTACTCAACTGTAACAGATTTTGCCAAGTTTCTAGGTTGGTCAACGTCTTTACCTAAGAATTCTGCAATATGGTATGCCAATAATTGTAGAGGAACGATTGCCATAATTGGTGAAATTAATTCGTGAACGTGAGGAACATTCAATACGTAATCGAATAATTCATCAAGTTTTTCATCTGTAGAGTCAGTTAAAGCAATCATTCTAGCATTTCTTGCTTTTGATTCTTGTGCATTTGAAAGAATTTTTTCATAAACTTTGCCACTCATCATAATTGATAATACTGGTAAAGTTTCGTCCAACATTGCGATTGGTCCGTGTTTCAATTCGCCTGCAGGATAACCTGTTGCGTTGATATAACTGATTTCTTTTAATTTTAAAGCCCCTTCTAATGCAGTAGCGTAGTTTATACCTCTTGCAATAAAGATGAAGTTTTTAGAGCTTGAGTACATTCTAGCGCATTTTTGAATTTTATCAGTTTTTGTTAATAATAATTCGATTTTTTGTGGTAAAAGAAGAAGTTCGTTTTTAATAGTTTTAATTTCTTCTTTGTCAGCTGATTCTTTGATTTCAGCTAAATGAAGAGCTAATGCATAAAATGCCATCAATTGTGCTACATAAGATTTTGTTGCAGCTACAGAAACTTCAATCCCAGCGTTTACTGGAACTAAGCTATCAGCTTCACGAGCCATAGCACTGTCAGGTCTATTTGTAATAATTAAGATGTGAGAACCTCTAGCTTTTGACTGTTTTACGGCAGTTAGAGTGTCTGCTGTTTCACCTGATTGAGAAACCCCAATTACAAGAGTGTGTTCATCTGTAACTGTTTTTCTGTAGATGTATTCACTTGATGCTTCAACATCAACTGGAATTTCGCAAAGTTCTTCAATGATATATTTACCAACTAAAGCTGCGTGAAGTGAAGTACCACAAGCAACAACTTGGATACGGTTTAAATTTTTAAGTTTTGATTTATCTAGTTTTACTTCATCAAGTTTGATAGGTTCAGTTGCTGAGTGCAATTTACCTGATAAAAAGTTTCTGATAACGTCTGGTTGTTCGTGAATTTCTTTAAGCATAAAGTGTTTGTAACCCATTTTGCTTAATGCGATTGGTTCCCAAGGTAGAAGTTCAACTTTTTGTTTAACTTCATTGTTATCAGCATCAAAAATTTGGATAGAATCAGCTTTTAAAATTGCCACTTGATTATCATCTAAATAAATAGCTTTTTTAGTGTATTCAATAATTGCAGGAACATCAGATGCTGCAAAGTTTTCACCATCACCAACACCAATTAATAGAGGTGCATTTCTTCTAGTCGCAACAATGGTATTTGGCACATCTTGATGTATAATGCATAATGCGTAAGCTCCTTCAAGTTCTTTTGTTGCAAGTCTTACAGCTTCTTTTAAATCTTTAACTTCATTGTATTTTTGAGCTACTAAGTGAGCAACTGTTTCAGTATCAGTTTCTGACTTAAAAACACAACCTTTCGCTTCAAGCTTTGCTCTTAACTCTTTGAAATTTTCAATAATACCATTATGAACAACTGCTAATTTACCACAATTACAAGTATGTGGATGTGCATTTTCCACACTTGGAACACCGTGTGTTGCCCAACGAATATGACCAATACCTACGTTTGCTGTTTTGATTTCATCTTCTTTAGTTGCTAAAAGGTCTTTTAAATTTTGCAATTTACCTTCTGCTTTATAAATTTTTGTTTTACCGTCAGCTAAAAGCGCAACCCCTGATGAATCATATCCTCTATATTCAAGAGAGCTTAAACCTTTTGTTAAAACTTCAGCTACATTTTTTTCGCCTACATATCCTACAATTCCACACATAATATATTAATAACCTTTCTTAATTTCCTTTTCTATTCTCTCAATATTCTACCATAAAAACTCTGGTTGCAATGGGTTTTTATTGGTTGTAAATTAAGATTATATAAAGATAAATAAAGGAGAATTATGAAAAAGATTTTAGCACTAGTCGGTGTATTTTTATTAGGACTATCAGCCAATGCAGTAGATGTTCCAATGGACTTTTCGGATATGATAATCAATGAAGGTTCTGTAACAATGGAAAATATCTGGAAGAAGCTTGGTAAAAGAGAAGAAAAAATAAATCTTGTTGGTTCAAAAATTTTAAATGCCAATAAAATTCCTAATAGAGTCAATTTTGTACTTGCAAGAGGAAATTACACTTTGAATGCAGCAACATATTATTCTACAAAGACAGTAAAAATTTATACAGGACTTTTTAATTATATTGATAATGATGATGAATTAGCAGCTATTTTGTCACATGAAATTGCACACGATATGGATTTTTACGACGGTTTTGGAAAATTGATTGTAATGAAATTTAATAGCAAAGCTTATGAATACAAGGCTGACGAAATCGGTATTGATTATATGGTGAAAGCTGGATATAATCCACTTGCAATGATTACCATTATGAATAAAATAGGTGGAGAAAGTATTTTTGATTGGGGAACTTTCACTTCTCACCCTAAAACATCTTCACGATTAATGAAAGACTACGAATATATTTACAAAAAATATCCTAGTTATTTGACTAGTCCAATGGCTAAAAATATTTATTACGTAAATTGGACTCACACAGCTCAAAAGGATATTCAAAAATTCCAACAACGTGAAAAAGAAAGAGCATCAAAAAGAGGTTCAATCTAATGAAAAAACTATTTGCCTTATTGATATTACTCCTTTTTACTCAAGTTTCTTTTGCGCAAGAAATACCAGTGCAGATTACGCCTGTAAAAGAGTACAAAACAACTAATAACAGTATTAAAGAAGGTGACACTTTAAAATTTGTTCTTGTAAATGATGTTAAAACTTTTAAAAAAGGGACTGAGGTTACAGGACTTGTTACAGAGGTTGTAAACAATGGCTTTGGTGGAAAATTTGCAACTGTTTATATTGAGCAATTTACTTTGCAAGGTAAGAAGTTAGATGGAATTATTTATCAAAAAGGAAATAATCATCCAATATTTTTTGAATATTTCAGTGGTGTTGATGGTCAAAGTTTAGGGTTCTCTCCATTTAGAGGTGGCGAAGCCTTTTTAAGACCAAACAAAGACATATATACATTGTATTTAAAGGATTAAAAATGAAAAAATTATTTATATCATTAATTTGTTTACTAATATTTGCGCCAATTGCTAATGCAGAAAAATTGGCTATTAAAATTGCTCCGACTCAAATTATTTCAACACATAATAATGAAGTTGAAGTTGGAGATTGGATAAAATTTAAAATAACAGAAGATATTTATTATAAAGATAGATTATTTATAAAAAAAGACACTCCTGTTATAGGCGTTGTTGATAGCTTGCATGAAAACGGATTAGTTGCTGATAATGCAGAAATATCTTTCAAAACTTTTTACGTAAGAAATATGGAAAATATTCTTGTGAAAATCAATTATTCATTAACAATAAGTCGCAAAAATTCTGTATGTAAAGGATTAGGCGATAAAATTGCTAAATATGTTGGTGTGATTTTTAGAGGTAATGAAATTAAAGTTGAACCTGAAAGTATAGTTTATAACCTGTTTTTGGTTAAATAATTACTCAACATAACGACGTTTCATAATCAACTTGTTTTGTTCATTGTAGGCATTTGCACCAACCCAGTGAGCAATAAGTTTTTCGTCTGGCGAATAAATATATGTTTCCCCTTTAGAAACTCTAACTCCCATATTTATAAGTTCTCCTGTTGGAGAATATTTATAAAAATTGTATGGATAATTTAATCCATCTTTTTTATCAACATTTATTAAAAATCCATTTGCATCATAATAATAAACGCAATACGGATCGTCTTTGTACAAAATTCCATAAGTTGAATCAGAGAAAAAAGCTAATGTTCTATCTTTTAACTCTAAATTTCCATTAATTATGTTTTGTAAATTTGATTGATTTTCTAAATCATAATATCTATCTTTAAAAGAATCTTTGTTTATTCGGTATGCAATTCCATCTACAACTTTTTCTCTTGCAGAATCAACGTTATATTCAGCAGAACCATAAAAAATATCGTCTGCCAATGCACAGTTTAAATTTAAGAACATTGCTACGTATAATATAGCCAATAAATTTCGTATAGTCATAGTATGTTTTTAAGGATTTATTTTTATAAGTCAAAAATTGTGTTATGATAGTTTGTACTATGGAAGAAAAAATCAAAGAATATTGGAATACATACAAAAAACAAATAATTCTAATCTTGGTGATTTTATTTGTTTTATTTAAAACTAACTCTATCGTTTCTGATAGAATAAATCTTACGCCAGAAAAAGTTTACGAAATAAATACCTTACCAAATGTTTGTGAAAACGTAAAAGCTGGTGGATTTTCAGATTTATTTTACAAAGATGGTAAACTATATATTCTAACTGATAGAGGACCTAATAGCGATGTAAAATTTATTGGAGAAAAAGAAGTTAGAATTTTCTACTGCCCAAATTTAGTTCCTACTGTTTATGAAACAGAGTTCAAAGAAAACGGTGGCATAAAAGTTACTGGAAAAATTAAACTTACGGGTGTTTCAGGATTGCCAATTGACGAAAATAATGACTGTTTTCCTATTGGACCAAACGGAAGTCTTTTATCCCCACAGCTTAGTGGTGCAGATACAGAAGCCTTTATTATCGATAAAAAAGGTACGTATTGGATTGCAGAAGAATATTATCCATCTATTATAAAAGCTGATAAATCACTAAAAGTTGAAAAACGTTTCGCTCCAAAGGGTTCAAGTGTTTTAAATTCTAAAATAACATACAATCTTCCAGAAGAATTAAACGGTATTCAAAAAAATCGTGGGTTTGAAGCAATGGCTTATGACGGTAAAAATCATATTTATGTCTTTACTCAAAGCGCACTAAAAGGTGAAACTTACGCTAGAATTGTAAGATTTAATACTCGTTCTGAAAAAGTTGATAAAGTTTATAAATACGAAATTGACGCTGAATCAAAGGTTTCAGGCGCAGTAATGTTTAAGAGAAATACCATACTTACTGTAGAATTTAGAAATGGTATTCATCAAATTAGAAAATTAAAATTAAGTGGTTCAAAGATTAAAAGCCAAGAAGTTTATCCTCTTACAGGCTTAAACAACATAGATAGTAATACAAAAATTGAAGGTATTGCTTTGGGCAAGAAAAAACTTTATATCTTAAATGATAACGACTATGCTCTTAGTGAAACAAATCGTCCAGATAATTTCATTATTGAATTTACTCTAAAATAATAGTAAAATTAATATCACCTTTTGAGTTTTCATTTTCAGGTTCTTGAGTCCAAAGTTTTAATTCAAAAGTTGCAGGGAATGAGGATATATCAAAAAAAAGTTCTTCTTGAAAAGCAATGTTATTGTTACAACCACCTTTTATTCTGCAAGAGGAATCAACTCTTATTGCATCTTTGAATTTATAAATGTTTTTAGAAATATTATCAAAGGAATTTGCAAAATTCACATTGTTTGTTTTACGACAAAAGGCATAATTGTAACCCAAATCTCGTGCGTTTAAGCCTACTAGTTTAAATCTTCTGTTCTTTTGCTTCTCCGATACATCATAAGTAAGATAGAATGTATTATCATCTTTCGAAAAACTTAATTTTTTAGGCATTAAATATTCATCTTCAGAACATCTAAGTGTATATTCAGGATATGTCGCATAATCTATTCCTACAAGAATTGCAGGATTATTGATAAATTTACTATCGTTAGCCATACTTTTATCTGCATAAGAATATGAACCCATACATGCTAATGATTTTACACCTAGCCATTTGTTATTTTCTGAGATTTTTCCGAAAACTTCTTCATTTGGAACATAGTCTTTGTTTTTAAATATGGTTTTGTTTACGTAATATTTTCTAAATGTATAAATTTGTTCTTTAGATACATTATTATAATTTGATAAGGAATTAATTTTAACATTACCCGAAATCCAATATTCGTAAGGGTTTTTCTTCTTAAAATTTTTAGTAAACCAGTCTTCGCTTACTTGTTCTGACTCAGAATTTTCAGAAGTGATTTCTTTATCTTCAAGAAAAATTTTAGAAACAAGGTTTGTTTGAAGTTTTTGAACATACTTTGAGCAGTCACTAGTTGAAATCAACACGTAACCACCAATTAATAAAAGGATTACTATTAAAAATTTTTTAAATTCTGATTCTGGAGTCATAATTACTAAATAGAATATACCACAAAATACAAATATTATATCATTACAAATTTAAATAAAAATTAGACAATTGGCTAAAAATCATAATAAATTAAGGGGTTTTGGGCTATTGCTCAAAGATTTTGTCCGTGATAAAATTAGGTTAAATAAACACATGAATTGGAGTATTAAATGATAAATTTTTTAGTTAAATTAATGGGCGATCCTCATGAAAAGAAAATCAAACAAATAATGCCTATTATTGAACATATTAATAAATTGGAAGAAGAATATTCAAAATTATCAGATGAAGAATTGAGAGCAAAAACTCAAGAATTTAAAGAAATTTTAGCAAAAAGACCAAAATCTGATAATGTAAAACAAGATAGAATTTTAGAAAAAGAAGCATTGGATAAAATTTTGCCAGACGCTTTTGCTACAGTAAGAGAAGCAGGTAAAAGAGTCTTAAATATGCGCCATTTTGATGTGCAATTGATTGGTGGATATTTCTTACACAATGGTCACATTGCAGAGATGAGAACTGGTGAAGGTAAAACTCTTGTAGCGACACTTCCTGCATATTTGAATGCGCTTACTGGTAAGGGTGTTCACGTAATCACAGTTAACGATTACCTTGCAAAACGTGACTCTGAATGGATGGGCAAAATTTATAAATTTCTAGGTCTTTCAGTTGGTGTAATCCTTTCAGGTGGAAGAAATGCCGAAAGTTTTGACAACAAAAAGAAAGCTTACGAATGTGACATCACTTATGGTACAAATAACGAATTTGGTTTTGACTATTTGAGAGATAATATGGCAGGTAGTCCTGAAATGCTTGTTCAAAGACCATTTAACTATGCTATCATCGATGAAGTCGACAGTATCTTAATCGATGAAGCTAGAACTCCATTAATTATTAGTGGTAGATTGGAAAAATCTGCTGAAACATACAGAACAATGGCAAAAATTGCACCTCAACTTCAAAAGGATGTTGATTATGAAGTTGATGAAAAGAATAAAAATGTTATTTTAACAGAAGTTGGTATTGATAAAGCGCAAGAATTGTTAGGCGTAAAAGATTTATTTGATATTGCTACACAAAACGCTCATCAATTAATTCAAGCTTTAAAAGCAAAAGAATTATTTATTAAAGATACAGATTACGTTGTAAAAAATGGCGAAGTTTGTATTGTAGATGAATTTACAGGTCGTTTAATGGAAGGTAGACGTTGGTCAGATGGTTTGCACCAAGCTGTTGAAGCCAAAGAAAACGTTAAAATTCAAGATGAAACACAAACTTTAGCAAGCATTACTTTCCAAAACTTGTTTAGATTATATCCAAAATTATCAGGTATGACTGGTACAGCAATGACTGAAGAAGCTGAATTTGGAAAAATTTATAACTTAGAAGTTACTATTATTCCTACAAATAAACCTGATATTAGAGAAAATATGTCAGATGTTATCTACAAGACAGAAAAACAAAAATTTTTGGCTGTAGTAGATGAAATTATCGAAATGCACAAGAAACAAAGACCAGTACTTGTAGGTACAATTAGTATTGAAAAATCAGAATATATCTCACATCTTTTAAAAGAAAGAAATATTCCACACAATGTATTGAATGCAAAACACCACGAAAAAGAAGCATATATTATCGCCCAAGCAGGTCGTGCAGGCGCTGTTACAATCGCAACTAATATGGCTGGTCGTGGTACAGATATTCTTTTAGGTGGTAACGCTGAATATTTAGCAAAAGAAGAACTTGAAAACCAAGGCATAACACCTGATATGTGTGATTATGAAGAAAAGAAAAATGCTCTTTTACAAAAAATGCGTGCTCAAACAGAAGAAGAACATAAAAAAGTAGTTAGAGCAGGTGGTTTGCACGTAATCGGTACAGAAAGACACGAATCAAGACGTATCGATAACCAATTGAGAGGTCGTGCAGCAAGACAAGGTGACCCAGGTTCTACTAGATTTTTCTTATCTTTAGAAGATAATTTGATGAGAATTTTCGGTGGCGACAAAATTATTAGTCTTATGAACGCTCTTAATGTTGAAGAAGATATGGCTATTGAAAATCCTCTTATTACAAGACAAATTCAATCAGCACAAAAGAAAGTTGAAACTTACCACTTTGACATAAGAAAATCAGTTCTTGAATATGACGACGTTATGAATGTTCAAAGAGAGAAATTCTATGCTCAACGTAAAAAAGTTTTATTCGGTAAAAACCTTTCTGAAGATGTTAAATATATGATAGAAAAAGAAATTGAAAGACTTTTACTAGGATATATTACTCCAGAAATGAATACTGCTGAATACGTTTACGAGGATTTGGAAAGACTAATTAAAGAAGTTCATTCAATTATGCCTCAACTTAGTGATATTCAAGTTAACGATATTAAGAATCTAAGATATGACGCTATTTATGACAAGATTAAAGAAAAAGCTTTCCAAAAATATAGAGAACACGAAGAAGAAATTATTAATTTCTATAATGACGTTATTTCTCAATACGAGGAAAATCCTCAACCTCAAGTTCCATTTGCAGATGACAATATTATGAGAACAATTGAACGTGATGTAATGTTGAGAACTGTTGATAACAAATGGATTGACCACCTACATAACATTGATATGTTGAGAGATGGTATCGGCTTGAGAGCTTACGGTCAAAAAGACCCATTAATTGAATATAAAAAAGAAGCTTATGACTTGTTCAATAATATGATGCATGAAATTCAAGGTGATGTTGTAAAACATATCTTTAGAACAAAATTTGGTGTACAAGTTATAAATCCAAATGATGCTATCGAAACAGACTTATCAAGAGCAGCAGAAAACTTTGATTCATCTGAAGATGACGAAGAAATCGAAGTTAAACCAGTAAGAAACGATAATAAAGTCGGTAGAAATGACCCTTGCCCTTGTGGTAGTGGCAAAAAGTATAAACACTGCTGTGGAAAAGCGTAAGCCGATGTGAGCAGTTGTAGGTTGGGTTTTCTACCCCAACAAAATCTTATATGGTGAACAGGCAGTTGGTTGGGAATACTTGCCCAACAAAATATAAAAATTTATGGACAAATTAATCAAATTAGCAATAGAAATACAAAGCATCGCTCAATCAGGAATTGCATATACAGAAAATCCTTATGACGTTGAAAGATACGAACGCTTGAGAGAAATTTCTGCTGAAATAATTTCAGAAAAATCTGACATAAACCTTGAAAAAGTAAAAGATTTGTTCTGTGGTGAAACAGGTTATCAAACACCAAAAATCGATACTCGTGGAGCAATTTTTAAAGACGATAAGATTTTGCTTGTGCATGAAAACAATGGCACTTGGTCTCTACCTGGAGGCTGGTGTGATGTTTTAGAATCTGTAAAATCTAATACAGAAAAAGAAATCCGTGAAGAAGCAGGACTAGAGGCAAAAGCTGTAAAATTAATTGCCGTACAAGATAGAAACAAACATAATGAACCTTATTATGTTTATAGTGTTTGCAAAGTCTTTGTATTATGTGAGCTGATTGGTGGCGAATTTAAAGAAAATATTGAAACTACAGAAATAAAATATTTTGGTATTGATGAACTACCTGAAAATCTAGCAAATGCAAAAAATAATAAAAAACAAATCAAAATGTGTTTTGAAGCATACAAAAATCCAAACTGGGAAACACAATTTGATTAAAGAAGTAATAAATCTAGGTTGGGGTTTCTACCACAACAAAACAATAGAGGCGAAGCCGTTGGCTTCGCCTCTATTTTAAAACTTCGTTCGTGCCTCTGCTCGCTTTTAATACTGTAGCATACTAACTACATCAATACCCTCTTGTTGTTCAAGTTTTTCACGACCACTAAGACCACTTAATTCAATCCAAAAAGCAGCACCAACAATATTTGCTTTAGCTTGGTGTAACAATTTACAAGCTGCACAAGCAGTACCACCTGTTGCTAGTAAATCATCTACTATTAATACGTTTTTACCTTCTTCTACAGCGTCTTTGTGCATTTCGATAACATCAGTACCATATTCTAACTCGTAAGATTGTTTATATGTTTCAGCTGGTAATTTACCAGGTTTTCTTACTGGAACAAACCCAACGTTTAATTTATATGCTAAAGGCATACCAACGATAAAACCTCTTGATTCCATGCCTGCAATATAGTCAATCTTTTTATCTTTGTAATGTTCATACAAGAAATCAACCATAGCTTTCATAGTATCAGCATCCTTTAGAGCAGTTGTAATATCTCTAAAAAGAATACCTTTTTTAGGAAAGTCTTGAACGTTTCTTATTTCATTTTTAATATCATCGACTGTAAGTGTTCTCATTTAATTGCCTTCTTCCTTAAATTAAGCTTTTGCTTTTTGTTTTTGAATATTATCTTCTTCTTCTTGAATTAAACCGTGAGTTGTTTTACCCCAAGCCATTGATTTTTTGCAGAAAAGAATTTTGCACAAAATAAATAGCATCATAGGAAACCAAATAGCCAAGAAGTAAGCACTCGTTTCAACAGCTTGAATTAATGCTTCTTTTCTTGGAACATTGTCATATTTTCTGATTGCATAATGAATAGCAATAGTAAAACCAAGTGCTATAACAATACCAACGAATAAACATAATAAATTAGAAATAGAATACGCAGGGATTTTGCCCATTGCAAATTTTATAATACGTAAAAGAATTTCCATAATACACCAGAATGGCATAAGAAATTCAAATATGTAAGCTGTCATATCAAGACCAGCTCTCAATGACATATCTCTTGATGTAAGAACATCACCAAAATATTCTAAATATCTTCTGATAGAACCTTCTAGCCATCTTCTGCGTTGACGGAATAAAGGCATCCAGTAAATGATAGCTTCTTCATAAACTTTAGCTTCTGGAATGAATCTAACGTCCCAACCTTTTAGGTGTAATCTTGTTGACATATCAAGGTCATCTGTAATTGTTTCGTTATTCCATCCACCAATATCTTCAATAGCTTTTCTTTTAATAAGTTCACCGTCACCACGAAGTTCAACTGCGCCTTTAATAGCATCACGACCAACTTGTACGTGTGTATCAAGAGTCATTTCGTTGTTTTGGCAACGAGTTAAGAAGTTATAATCTTTGTTGCTTACAATTTTTCTAGCTTGGCATGCTCCAACATCTTCTGGTTCAAGATTTGGAATTAATTTTGATAGGAAATCGCTATCAACTCTAGCATCAGCATCAAAAACAAGAATGGCTTCACCCTTAGCAATTTGCATTGCATCATTTAGAACGGCAGATTTTCCAGGGTACGCATCTTTATCTCTAATCATTGCAATAACTTTTTCAGGATATTCACTAGCAAGTTGTCTAACAACATTTGCAGTGTTATCATCTGAACGGTCATCAATAACGATTACTTCAAAGTTTGGATAATCCATTTGTAAAACATTGCTTACAGTATCTGCAATAACGCTGTCTTCGTTGTGAGCAGGAATCATAACAGATACGAAGGGTTTGTAATCAGGATTAATAATTTGCGGATTTTTCTTTAACTGACGTTTTTTATGTTTTGTGGCAATATTTGAATAAATTAAGTACAAAGTCATGCCTGCGATAAGCAAAAGCAAGCCAAGAATAGTGTTATATTGAAATTGAAACACGTATAAAAAGGTTGTTAATCCGGCAACCAATATAAATAATACTAATCTTTCCTTCATACAAAAATCTCCACGAATAATATTCTATCAGAAAAAATGTTAAATTTAAAACCAAAAACGGCTTTTTGTATAAAAACTACACATAAAAAAAAAGAGCCAAGCCGAAACTTGACTCTTTTTCTAAACTGAAATTACAAACTATTTGCCGTTAACAACAGTTTTGAATTTTTTACCTGCTGAAAATGCTGGAACTGTTTTAGCAGGAATTTTAATTTCTTTACCAGTTTGAGGGTTTCTACCATTTCTAGCAGCTCTCTTACGTGGTTCGAATGTACCAAAACCAACTAAAGTAACTTTTTTACCTTTAGCAACTGTTTTTTGGATTGTATCGATTAAAGCGCCTAAAACTTCGTTAGCATCTTTTTGAGTAACTTTTGCTGATTTAGCGATTTCTTGTACTAATTCTTCTTTGTTCATTTGTAATCCCCTTTCTTATGTGTACATGCTTTATTATATGGGATATTTCAAAATGTGCAAGGATGTTAACTAAAATTAATATTCTTCGGGATTGCAACTTTGGAAAATCTTGTAAACATTGAGTTTTAAAGATTATAAAAAATTTACAAAATTGTTATAATTTGAAATAATTTATGAAAATTTGTTTAAAACCATGCCCGAAGGCATGGTTTTTGCTATACTTATTTTATGGAAGAAAATAATTTAGAAATAACTGTTTGTCATTTATATCCAAAACTACTTAATTTATACGGTGATATTGGTAATATTAAGGCGTTAAAATTTCGTGCTGAAAATCGTGGTATAAAAGTAAACCTAAAAGAAGTTAATATTGGTGAAGAAATTCCTAATGCAGATATTTACTTTATGGGTGGTGGTCAAGACCGTCAACAAGTAGATGTTTCTGAAGAATTACAAAAGCATAAAGAATTTTTGACACAAAAAAGAGATGAAAATAAAGTATTTTTAACAATTTGTGGTGGGTATCAGTTATTGGCAGATTATTTTCAAACAATTGGTGGTGAAAAACTTATGGGTATAAGTCTTTTAAGTGGTTATACCATAGGTGGCAAAAAAAGATTTATAGGAAATGTTACTGCAAAAACAGATTTTCTTACTCCTGAAACTCTTGTTGGATTTGAAAATCACTCAGGTAGAACTTATCTTACTGGGGATACAAAACCTCTTGCTAAAATTGTTGTAGGAAACGGTAATAATGGCGAGGATATGTTTGAGGGTGCAAGATACAAAAACGTTTTTGGCACATATTTGCACGGTTCGTTCTTACCTAAAAATCCTCATTTTACAGATTATTTAATTAAATTGGCTCTTGGGGGTGAAGTTGAACTTTCCCCTCTTGATAATTCTATAGAAATGAATGCTCATAACAGCCTTGTAAATAAAGCTTATTAAGGTTAGGTTATGAGTAAGAAAAAAGTTTTTGCATTATTAGTTACTATATTTTTTCTAGTTATAATCTTTTATAAAATAGATATACACGAAGTTATTGAAACTTTTAAAGTTTTTGATTTTAAAAATCTTTGGCTAATCGTTATTTTATATATGTTTTCTATGTATCTAAGAGGTTTTCGATGGAAAGCTCTACTTTTAGAGGATAAAAAATATACTGCCTTAGAACTTGCAGAAAATTTTGTTATGGGCGTCTTTTTGAATATCTTTTTACCTGCAAGAGGTGGGGATTTGTACAGAGCTTATAAATTGGGTAAAACAAAAGATGAAAGAAAGATGAAGGTCTTAGGTTCAATCCTGATAGAAAGAACTTTTGACGGTATTTGTGTGTTTTTAATTTTGCTTTTTGCAGTGATTATGTATTGCAAAGAAAAATGGATAATAAATCTTTCTTATACGGTAGGAATTCTTTTTATTGGATGTTTTATAGCTTTTTATTTGATTTATAAGTACAATAAAATAGATTATATTTTTGAAAAAATATTAGGGATAACAAAGAAATTTTTACCAGAAAAATACCATTCTAAAATATCTGATATTTTGGGATTTATAAACAATCAATTAAACTTTTTTGTTGAAGGATTTGAAGCTTTAAATTCTTTTAAATACACATTAAAAGCTTTTATTTTTAGTCTTTTACCTTGGGGTGTTGAATGTGTTGTTGCATATTTAATAATTAATAGTTTTAATATGCCGATTGGTTTTGCAGCATCATTGTTTGTTATTAGTTTGATTTCATTTTCGACTATGATACCTTCTGCAAGCTCATTTGTTGGACCTTATCAGTATGCTTACATTTTGGCATTAGGAATTTTTGGTATTGATAAATCAACTACCTTGGGTATTTCAACAATTCATCAAGCTATTTTGCTTTTAACTCAAGGGTTGATGTGCAGTTGTATTGTTTTGAAGAATAACTTTTTGGCAAAGAAATAAAAAATTTTGCAATAAAATATTAAAGTTATACAATATTATAGATAGGAGAAATAATATGTATAATCCAAAATCTTTAAAAGCCGAAGAGTTTATTTCAGATGAAGAAATTAATAGCACTTTAGAATATGCAGAAAAAAACAAAAATAATTTAGAATTAATAGATAAAATTTTAGAAAAAGCAAGAGAAAGAAAGGGTTTATCACATAGAGATGCTTCTGTTCTTTTGGCTTGCGAAGACGAAGAAAAAAACAAAGAAATTTTTAAACTAGCAGAACAAATTAAAAAAGATTTTTATGGTAATAGAATTGTATTATTTGCGCCGTTATACTTATCAAATTATTGTGTAAATGGTTGTGTATATTGCCCATATCATGCAAAGAATAAACACATTCCAAGAAAGAAAATGACACAAGAAGAGATTGAAAGAGAAGTTATAGCTCTTCAAGATATGGGACATAAACGACTTGCGATTGAGACAGGCGAAGACCCCGTTAATAATCCTATCGAATATATTTTGGAAAGCTTAAAAACAATTTATAGCGTTAAACACAAAAACGGTGCAATTCGTCGTGCAAACGTTAATATTGCTGCAACAACCGTTGAAAATTATCGTAAATTAAAAGAAGCTGGAATTGGCACATATATTTTATTCCAAGAAACATATAATAAAGAACGTTATGAACGCTTGCATCCAACAGGTCCAAAACATAATTATGCTTATCATACAGAAGCAATGGATAGAGCTATGGAAGGTGGAATTGATGATGTTGGTTTAGGTGTACTTTATGGACTTTCAACATATAAGTATGAATTTGTAGCTCAATTAATGCACGCAGAACACCTTGAAGCTGTTCACGGCGTTGGACCTCATACAATAAGTGTTCCAAGAATTAGAAAAGCTGATGATATTGACCCAAGTGCATTTAAAAATGGTATTGATGACGATACTTTCTGTAAAATTGTTGCTTGTATTAGAATAGCTGTTCCTTATACAGGCATGATTGTTTCTACAAGAGAATCAAAAGAAGTCAGAGAAAGAGTTTTACATTTAGGTATTTCTCAAATTTCTGGTGGTTCAAAAACTTCTGTTGGTGGATATGATGAACAAGATTATACAGATGAAGATTCATCACAATTTGATGTAACAGATACAAGAACACTTGACGAAGTAATGAAATGGTTGATGGAAATAGGATATTTACCAAGCTTTTGTACTGCTTGCTATAGAGAAGGTAGAACAGGTGAAAGATTTATGGATATTTGTAAATCAAAACAAATACAAAATTTCTGCCACCCAAATGCAATAATGACTTTGAAAGAGTATTTAGAAGATTACGCACAACCAGAAACTAAAGAAGTCGGTGATAAGTTAATCGCAAAAGAACTTGAAACTCTTGAAAGTGAAAAAGTAAAAGAATTAACTCGAGAAAATGTCGAAAAAATTTCAAAAGGAGAAAGAGATTTTAGATTTTAGAGTCAGAGAAAGTTTTAACATTAAAAGAGTGGTTCAATGTTTTCATTGAACCACTCTTTTTTGTAATATTTATTCCTTCTAACTTGTTGGACCACTTCTTCTTTTTACTTGTGATTTTTTCAAGTTTTTTCTCTTGGTTTTGAATTCTTGTTTTAGTTGTTTCAACTGTCTTTTATATACAAATTCTTTTTCTTTTTTCTCTTGTTTTTTTGCTTCCTTAGCTTCTTTTTCTTCTATTTTTTTTACATCTTCCAAATGTTTTGTTTCAGCTTTTACCATTTCTGGATCTTTAATACCGTTTTGTATAAGTCTAAATCCGATAACACTAACTTCCATTGATTGATTATCTAAAGATTCAAGTTTTGAATATTTTCCGTCATAATCAATACTCCACGCTCCTAAAAATTTTGGTTTATTTCCAGTAAAAGCGTAAGCATTTATTAAAACTCTATTGCCATTGTTTTTATCAAATCCTAGTGGGTACAAATCCCATCTGTATTCGCTTAATTCAAAGCCTTTTTCTTTTTCCCAATAATGCAAAATAGCTTGTCTTATTTCAGTCAAATTTGTTGCTTTTTTTGTTGTAAAATCGTAAGTCCAAACATTTGTTTGCCAAATACCGTCAAAAGTATTACCAATTTTTTCTTTTGCAACCAATCTTGTGTGGTTTACATCAAAATCAATAGGTACAATTGTTCTAAACGTATCCCTTACATCTGTATCTTTATCCGTTTCAAGGATAGGTTTTGACCATCTTCGTGCGATATTTGCTTTTAGAATTCTTTGCGTGTCAGGTTTTGAAGTATCAAGTGGTACTACGAATACGTCGCAAGTTGTTACGTTTCTATCTGCGTAATAATAAATTACTGGATAAACCATTGTTTTTAAATTATTTGCGACAAGTCCGTAATTGTTTTCTTTTCTATCAAACTTGTATTTTCTACTTAAATGAATATCAGGACTTCCTGGAGGATCGTTATATCTTACAAGTTTATAGACAGGTTGAGGAAGATATTTCATATCTTTATCCTGAACAGGTGATATAAAATCTCTATCTTCTTTGGTTTTGTCTATAACTTTTGATTCTGCTTCGTATTGAGCCCTTGTCATATAACCAGATTTTGGCATAAGACTTTTTTCGTATTGCTCTCTTAATTCTCTTTTTCTAACTTTGTATTCGTAATCTAATTGTTCTTCTTCTGGGCTTTTGCGAAAATTAGGCATTGAAATATCAAAAGTTGCAATTTCTCTATTTATATTTTTTTTAGTTTCTTTTGCTTTTTTCTTTGCAGTCCCCATTCTATCCTTCTGAGGTTGTGCATTAGAAGAAGTCGATTTACCATAAATTAACTCTGTTTTTTTAGCTTTTAGTTTTTTAGCTTCTTCTTTTCGGACTTTATTTAATTCTCTTTTGCTAATTTCTGGAATTGTTAATTCAATTTTTGATGCAACTGAACTGTTTAAGCTATCGTCATAAGCTAACAAATCTAAGTCAGGCTGAATTAATAATGCAATTGCAGAAGTTAAAAACATTGTCTAAACAAGGCCTTCTTTCATTGCAAGGTTAATAGCTTTTGTTCTGTTTTCTGTACAAAGTTTTTGTAAGATACTATGAACGTGTGCTTTTGCAGTTGCATAAGAAATTACTAATTCGTCAGCAATTTCTCTATTAGATAGTCCGTTAACAATAAGTCCTAAAACTTCTAATTCTCTATCTGTTAAACCATAAGTGTTTTTAGCATTTGTTTTGTTTACTCTAGTTTCTTCAGGTGCAATAGGGTAAGTGTTTTTGTTGCGTTGAATATTTGACAAAACAATTCTTGCAATATTTTGGTCAATCCAAGCAATTCCTTCTGCTACAGCTTTTATAGCAGAAATGGTTTGGTCTTTTGTTGCGCCTTTCATAATATATCCGTCAGCACCTGATTCAAATGCTGATAATACGTCTTCCTCTCTATCTCTTGATGTGTACATCAAAACTTTTACTTCAGGGTTATATTCCTTGATTAATTTTGTTGCTTCGATACCGTCAATTTCAGGTAAGCCGATATCCATTAATACAATATCAGGGTTTAATAATTTAGCTTTATTAATACCTGCTAAACCATCTTCAGCAGTGTCAATAAGTTCTATGCTATCTTCTCTTTCTAGTACAAGAGATAGTGCAATTCTTGTCATTTCGTGGTCTTCTACCATCAGAACTCTAATATTGTTAGCCATTGATTAATACCCTTTCTTCATTAGGAACAACAACATTTGTTAATAAGAATGAGAACTCACTTCCTTTATTTAGTTTGCTTTCAAGCCAAATTTTTCCTCCGTGAGCTTCCACGATTTGTCTTGATAAATATAATCCTAAGCCTGTTCCTGTTGAACGTTTTTTGCTTGTTCCTTGAGAAAATCTCTTAAATAGGCTTGGGATATCTTCTTTTGGAATTCCGTTACCATTATCAATTACAGAAAATACAATGTCGTTATCTTCTTGTTTTACGCTTATAACTATTTTTCCATTATTATTTGTGTAGTTTATTGCATTACCACACAAGTTTGTGATTACTCTTCTAAGTTCGCTTCTGTCTGCGTTTACAACCATTTTTTCATCTGGTTGGTAGTCTAATATAAATTCTAAATCTTTTTTGTCAGCTAGTGGCTTTAGTTCGTTATAGCATTGATTGCACAAGCCTTTAAATTCAAAGTTTGTTTTTACTAATTCTAATTTTCCTGAATCATATCTGTAAACTTCTAGTAATGAGTTTACAAGTCCAAGAAGATTTTCGTTATTTGTTTTTAATGTTGATAACAGCATTGTAGCTTTTTCGCTAAAGTTTCCAAGTGTTCCGTCTAAGAAGAACTTAAGAGTTTGAATTGCAGCAAGTAAAGGTGTTCTCATATCATGAGTTAATGTAGCAATAAAATCATCTCTCAAACGTTCTGTTTCTTTTTGGACAGATACATCCCTTATTACACCAACATATTTTTGGAGGCTTTCATCTTCGCTTTCAATCATAGCTAAGCTGATTTCTACAGGAGTTGCTTTTCCTGAAAGAGTATTTGTAATGAAATAATCTCTTAAAACAATTTCTCTTTCATCTGGATCAATTGTTGTAAATGGTTCACCCTTTTGTGGGTACGCAATGTCTGAAAATTTCATTTTTTCAAGATGTTTTGCAGATAAACCTGTCATATTTTCACAAGCAGGGTTGACTTGTTCTATTTCGCCGTTAATGTTTATTGTGATAATTCCGTCAGCACAATAATTGATAATATTGCTCATTTTTGAGTTCAATACTAAAATGTCGGCTGTTTTTTCTTTTACTAAATCTTCTAAATTATGTGAATATTTTTCTAATTCAGCTTTTGCAACTTCAAGTTCTGAAATCTTTTCATTTAATTTTTTTATTAAGTTACTTCTTTCAATACCGTTTTTAATTGTAATAATTAAATCGTCGTTATCCCAAGGTTTTTCAAGATATTTGTAAATACCAACTTCATTAATTGCCTGAATAGCGTTCTCTTTATCAGCATAACCTGTTAAAAGAATTTTACTT
The DNA here is from genome assembly GCA_934693165.1 of uncultured Candidatus Melainabacteria bacterium. Classification (GTDB taxonomy): domain Bacteria; phylum Cyanobacteriota; class Vampirovibrionia; order Gastranaerophilales; family Gastranaerophilaceae; genus UBA791. The sequence continues at coordinate 57,224 of CAKUUX010000005.1, read as the reverse complement.
ACATCAGGGTATAATTTTTTTGCCTCTGTTAAGAATTCAACGCCATTCATTTCAGGCATTTTTACGTCAGAAACAATTACGTCAGGTTCATTATTTTTTAGGAATTCCAAAGCTTCTAATGGATTATTAAAGAATTTTCCATTAGTGAAACCTTCCACTCTAAATAGCATTTTTAACGCAGATGTAACGACTTGTTCGTCGTCAACTACGACAATCATCCCTGTTTTCATACCATAAGGATAACTTATTTTCAGAAATTAGACAAATGCTTAACAAATTTTCATGAACTTTAGTTAAGATGATTTTTAAAATATTTAAGAATTTCTATTAATGTTGAAGAATTTCCAACATATCCTGATTTTGATGTAATCCATTGTGATTTATAATCTAGCGATAAAGCAATTTGTGGCGCGACCTCGTCAATTATTTGCAATTGAAGTGAATTAATTGCTTTACAGCATTTTATTGAAGTTTGGCTACCTAGTGTGATTAAAATTACATCTTTTTTCTCAATAACTTTTGCTGTTAATTCTGCTAAAAAGTTTGCTGCTTTTGAGATTAATTTTGGTTTCGTCATTTCGTTATCAAGTGAATCATCTGAAAATCCATCAAATTCTTGAATAAGAGATGATGCGTGAACTGTAACTATATCATAGTTATTAAGTGCATCAATAACCTTATCTACTATTTCTTCTGAAATACCTTCCATAAGCATTTGCATATTAACGCTTATAGCAAATTTGTTTTCAATTTCATCAGAGGCAGTTAATTTTTCTATTTGTGTTCTGCAAAGATGAGTTGGCGAACCTGAAACAATTAATTTTGGAAGTTGAGGAATTTTTACAGGTTTCTTTTCTTCCTTGTGTTTTTCTTCTTCTAAAAGATGTTCTGCTAGGATTTTTGCAGTAGCAGTCGTTCCTACTGGAAGAATATTTAACTTAGATTTGTTTGTTGCTAAAATTATTTGTTCTATATCATCGTTAGAAACTGCATCTGCAACGATAATTTTTTTTCCTGCGTTTACAAGTTCTCTTATTTCCATTAAAATTGGACCTGCACCTTGCATAACTTTTTTAAGTTCAAGATGACCTACAAGGTCGCTTTTATCTTCTCTAAGTTGTGTTTTTAAAAGTGATGGAATGTGAGTTTCTGTAACAGGAGCCATAACATCTCTAGCAACTTCCGTTCTTTCAATCGGTAAACCTTTGATTAATTGGTAACCACCCACGGTTGTAATATTGTGAACAGGTGATGCAGGAATAACTATTGCTCCATCAAGTTCTAAATTTTCAATCATACTCAAAGTTTCAATACCGATATTCCCTCTTGAGTATGTATCAATTTTTTTGAAAAATTTATCAATGTTTAAATCATTTTTTAATTTTTCGCAAGCTTTTTGGACTTCTGTATAAGAAGTTTCATAATCTTTTCCTCTACTAGAAGTTGAAATAGCCCAAACTTGTATATTTTTTATACCTTGTTGAATATTTTCGCAATCCAAAACAACCTGAGTGTGAGCACCTTTTAAATGAAATTGTAAAGCTGCGTCGTTAATCTCAGTTATGTCATCTGCAAGTATCCCAATAATGTTAGAGATTATCATTATTATTCAGCGTCCCTTTTTGAACCTAATAATCTAATATTGTTAGCTACAACTAAAAATCTTTCTTTTTCTTCGCCTGTTTGGTCTTTCCATTTATTGATAGCAATTCTGCCTTCAACTGCAACCATTCTACCTTTTTTTACGTATTCGCCAGCAAATTCAGCTTGCTTATCCCATACGTCTACATTGAACCAGTCTGTTACTTCAGATTTTGTTTTGCTATCCCAACGATTTACTGCTAAAGAAAAGTTTGTTCTTACTTTTCCTGATTCAAAATATTTGATGTCTGAATCTTGACCTGCACGTCCTACTATTACTACACTATTCATATTTTAGCCCTCTTTTACTTCTTCTGTATTTTCTTGGTTATTACCAGTTACACAGTTTTCATAACCTGTGTTTTTACAAATTTCTTCGCACCATAGTCTTACAATTTCGTCTTCTGGTAGTTGGTATGAGATTGGTTTCCCAATTATAACCTTAACATCTCTACCTCTAAATTTTTTAGAGTATTCTTCCAATCCACAAATTGAAATTGGTACGATATCAGCTTTGAATTTTTTTGCAAATAATACAAAACCTTTGTGAATATCTTCTATTTTTTTGTTTTTACGAGTTCCACCTTGTGGGAAAATTCCTAATCCCCATGATGTATTAAAAATTTCTTTAACTGTTTTAAAAGTTGCAAGTTCAGGTTTTTCTCTATTAACTGCAAATGCACCTAGTCTTTTGACTAGCCATGTTTTAATGGAATTTCCTTCAAAAAGTTCTTTCTTTGCCATAAATGCAATTGGTCTTGCTACTGCGTAACCTACAAATGGTGGATCAAGTTCAGAAACGTGGTTACCTACATAGATTACGTTTCTTTTTTTTGGTAAATTCTTTCTACCCTCAACTTTTAAATTATAATAAAAAGCTTGTACAGGAAAAACCATAAATACTAATACAATATAATAGAATATAGTTCTCCAAATATGGTAATCACTTGCAAATCTTCTTGCAAAGTTTCTAGGTTCTTTTTTTTCTTGTTCGCTATTCTCTTTTGTCATTTTTTTTCTTTCCTATGTCGCAGGGATGTATTCAAAACCTGTAAGTCTTTGAATTGCTAGACCCCATTGTTCCATAACGGCGTCTAAATCTTCACTAAATGGAATTACTTCTCCAATTTTAACTTTAATTTTACCTTTAAATGGGCAAAGAGTTTTGTTTTGTGAACCTACAATACCAATTGGTAAAATATCGCACTTAGTTGCTTTTGCTAGTCCTGCAAAACCTTTTTTAATATCTTCAATTGTTCCGACTTCTGCTCTTGTTCCTTGTGGAAATAATCCTAAAACCCAGTCAGTATTTTGAACTTCTAGGGCAGTTTTTATTGTTGAAACTTCTAATTTTTCACGGTTAACGGCAAATGCACCTTCCCAGTCTAGCATCCAACGTACAAATCTTTTTTCAAAAAGTTCTTTTTTAGCCATATATGCAACTGGTCTATTTAATGTAAAACATACCAAAAATGGGTCTAAAGTTGAAAGGTGGTTTCCACAAGCAATGTACTTGTTATCTTTTGGAATATTTTCTTTTCCTTCTATTTCAACTCTATACATCAATTTGAACTGTATTCCATACCAAAATTTGCAAACTACTCTTTGGAAAAATTTTCTCCAAAAATTAAAGTATTTTGCAGTTCTTCTAGCGTAATTTTTTGGTTGTTTTTTTTGATTTGCCATAGCTCCTCCACTTATTTAATTATACTATATATATTTTATTTGTAAAATGTATGTATTGTTTTAATACAAATATGTGTTATTATTATTTTATAGATTTACATTTACTATTATTAACTGCATTTACTCACATTTGAAAGGAGAGTTTATATGAATTTAGACAAGAAAGCGTCTTGCCCCTTAGAAGAACAATTGTTTAAGAGTGTTTATGATAGAACACCTCAATATGTTAAAGATTTAAATTTAATGGATTTTTCAAATAAAGGTGAATTTACTTTTACTTTGAAAAAAGAACATCTTTATCCGTATGATGAAACTTCAAATCCAGAAGGTTTAAATTTAAAAGATTGGTTTGCAAATTATGCAAAAGAAGCAAAAGTTTCAACAGCAGGTATCAGAGGTCCTCAAAATATTTTATATCCTCAAGATACTCGTTTTCCAATTAACTTGGTGGGTATTGTTTTGGCAACTCTTGCAAAGGCTCTTGTTGCAAAAGAAAAATATCCTAACCAACAAATCATTAAACTTGCAGGTCGTGAAGTTAGATATAATTCAGATTTGTTCCTAGATGCTATCGCTAGAATTCAAGCTGCTCAAGGTATCAAAACTCTTGTTCCAGTTGAAAAGAAAACTATTCCTATTTGGTTAGCGTCTTTCTTGGCCTTTAAATTAGACCTTGTAGGTGGTGAATACATCACTTCAAGCCATGGTATTTCAGTTAAAAATGCCACAAAAGACTTGAACTCTCAAGGTAGCCAATATTTACCAGAAGAATCAGCTGAGTTTGTTCAAAAAATTCAAGAAATTTTTGACGAAACAGAAAAGAATGGTTCTTATGAAATTAAAATTTCAGCAGAAGATAATCCTTTAATTGACGAAAAGGTTATGGCAAAATTACACGATGGTGTCGATTTATACGTTGAATATTTAAAATCAGGCGTTGCTGAAAAAGATAACTTAGATTTTATTAAAAAAGCTCAAAACAAAATTGTTATTGAAAACGTTGGAGGTTCAGCTTATAGAACACTTAGCCGTGTTTTAAAAGAATTAAATATTTCTGATAAATTTGTTTGGTTGAATGAAGGTGAAGATCCATTCTTCCATTCAATCGGTAAATATGATGAAGATCCAAAAGGTAATAAAACTTTCTATGATTATTCAGTAGATGCAACTGTTTTGGCAAAACGTAAAAATGGTGAAAACTACTTCCCAGTAATTGAAACTCTTCATTACGACAAAGTTTTAGCTGATTATCCAGTAGGTACAGCAGTTCTAATTACAGACCCAGATCATGACAGATTAACAGTTACTCAAATTGAAGACGAAAAAGAAATTTCAAAACTTGAAAAAGCAGGTATTGCTTATGTAAAATTAGGCAATGGCAGAATTTTAACAGTATTTACTGCAAACCAAGCTTTCTTATTGTTAATGGATTTTCGTATGAAGATGTTGAAATCTCAAGGCAAATGGAATAATCACCCTCGCTTTATGATTAAAACTACAGCATCAGCAATGAGTTGGGATGAATGGGCAAAAGCTAATAACGTAGCTGTTGTAAATGTTCCAGTTGGATTTAAAGAAATCGCTAACATTATGAAAAAAGTTGAATTGAAACTGAAGAAAAATCCTAACGACGAAGTTACTGTTATGGATGTGTTCGGTCAACGTATCAACTTAGGTAAATCACCTCGCTTAATCTTCGGTGGTGAAGAATCTGGTGGTATGATTATGGGTGGCGAAGAAATGATTAAATCTCTTGCTGGTCGTGAAGCTATTGCGATGAGAGAAAAATCAGCTACAGAAGCTATTCTAGTTGCTTCAGCTCTTTCTTCAAAACTTGAAGAAGAAAATAAAACAATGTCTGAATACTTGCTTGAAGTATTTAAAGACAATAACATTAAAGGTCAATTTGATACTCGTGTAGATATTGCTTACTACAACGAATCAGAACCTGATATTGATAAATTAAAAGCTGCAAAAGTTGCAGGTGAACAATTAAGAACTAAAAATGATTTGTTCTATTTATCAATGGCAATCGCAATTCGTTCTGGCAAAATGACTTTTGAAAATGCTAAAGAAATTCTAAAAGATGCATTCAAAGAACTAAACTTTGATAACTTAAAAGCTATTAAATTTGTTGGTGATGGTACATATTTAGAATTTGATGATAAATACATTGAAATTAGACCTTCTGGTACAGATGCTAAAACAAAAGCTTATGGTGCAGGTCTAAACTTTGATGAAATTGGTAAATATGCATCTGCAATGGGTAACTTCTCTGGCGAAAGAACAGAAACTCATAAAAAATACATTACAGATGAAATGTATGAAAATACAAAAGATAAATCAATGGAATATTATTTGGAATTTGTTAATGATGAAGCAAATAACGAAGTGTTTGTAATTCCTGAATATTCATTCTAATTGATAAATTGAATATTATATGCGGCGAAGCCTTTGGCTTCGCCACTTTTTCGTTTTATTTTGTTTTTCTTTTTTATTTTAAACTTCTTACATCTGAAAGCGCTATCATATTGAATTTTTCTAAATAACTCTTTAGAGGTAACTTAATTGTTTTTGACGTGTCATGTGGGTTAACAAGATAAATATTTTTATCATCTACATTCTTTACAGAGTATGCGTGAGCGTTATAGATGTGAACTTCTTCACCTGTTTTTGCGTCAGTTGCACCCATTCCATTAGTATCAACATCAGGAGTCATACCAGTAACGGCAGCTCTACCACTCATACCGTTTCCTTGGATATAGTCAATCATACTTTGTACACCAAAAGAACCTACTGCAGTACTTGTGTGATCAGGATCGCCAAGAAGTTCAAGAGCTTTTCCTACGTAGTTTCCGTCAATATCAGCTTTTCCGTCTGGAACCGTTTCTCTAAAATATCTATCCATGGCGATTTCCAATGCTCTTACGTCTGAATCTCCACTTGATAGTTCATTTGAGCATTTCAAATCTCTAGCTGTAACTGTATAAGTTTTTCCAACACCTTTCAATGTAACCGTTGCGTTACCTTGTTTGTCAACTTTTACAGCGTTATCAAGAACTTTTTTACCTTGAGGAGTCATTGATAATGATTGAATACCTGCTAATAACCAGCAATCACCAGTTTGTCCTTGTCTAAATGGTATGTCTATTTTTCCGTTAGGTCTTGGTCTTCTTGTTTGTGTTGTATCAGAACGGTTAACAATTTTTTTGAAATCTGCAGCTAAACGTTTTTGGTCAACTTCAGGTAAACCTTTTTTAGAATCATATTTTTTTACTAAATCTTGCATTTTTGGAATAACATCATCAGAACGTTGTTTGTTGTAGTTTGCAACATCTTTGCCAACATTTACCATGTGTTGTAAACATTGCTTTTTTTGAGCTTCTGACAAATGTTTAGTATTCATAACCATTTCTGGTAAGCTATATCCAGAATTTGCAAAAACTTGAAATGCAAATTTATAACTCTTAGGGTCTAACGTATGTATAGTTTGCATAAGTTTTTCTGTATTTTGTTGCGAAACTCGTCTTTGGCTTAAGCCTTTAAATATACCCAAAGTCGTTTGTTCTGTATATTTCAAACGCATTTTTCCATCAATAAGTGGAACGGGTGGAGTATCATTCTTTATCTTGATTTCTTTTGGTTTAAAACTGTTATCATCAAATATTGAAGGTAATTTACTTTCTTTTGGCTTGTAAGGTGTGCCAGAACCTTCAGATTTTCCAGCAAAAATTTCTATTTCTGGAAGTTGATTTGATGCTTGTCTTGTTTGTTTTTTTGCTTGAGTTTTTTTGCTGTTGTCCCCAGCTGAGTAAATGTTAATTTCTGTCATATATAAACCCCTAATCTTATACTATAAAGATAGCACTTTTTTCATCTTTTTACAATAAAAAAATCCTTTTAATTTCACATTTCTTAAAAGGATTTTTTTTATGTTTTATTGCTAGTATTTTTTATTTTTTTGATTTGTCAGCAAATTCGCTATCAATTCTTAAAAATACTGGTGTAATTTGGTCTTTTTCGATTAATTTACCGTTTTTGATATTATCGAATTTAAAATCATCATATTTTGTATTGATATCATAAGATAATTGTTCTGCCATACTTTTAGCGATGTTAGGACAGAAAGGTTCAATTAGTGATGCAACTGTGCACATAACCTCAAGAACTGTTCTTAGAACAGAACCACATTCTGTCATTTTTTCTTCTTTTGCTAAAGTCCAAGGAGCATTGTCAGTTACGAATTTGTTTGTTGCGTCAACAAGACTCATAATTGCTAATGCAGCTTCTTGAATTTCGTAATTATCAAAGTGATATTTTACTCTGTCAATTGTGTTTTTAGTGATGTTTAGAATATCGTCATTAACTTGGAATTCTTCTTTTACTTCGCCGTCAAAATATTTAACAAGCATTGAAAGCGTTCTATTTAAAAGATTTCCCATAGAGTTTGCTAAATGAGCATTAACTTTTTCTTTGAAATCAACGTCAGAGTAGTTGCCGTCTTTACCACAAGGAGCAGCTGTTGCCATATAGTAACGAAGAGCATCTGCGTTTTGAAGTTCAAAGTTGTTTAAAATATCAGCAGGGGCAATTACGTTACCCAAAGATTTTGACATTTTAGTTTCGTCAATTGTAATCCAACCGTGAGCTAAAATGTGTTTTGGTAATGGCAAATCTAATGCCATAAGTATTGCTAACCAGTAAATACTGTGGAATTTAAGAATATCTTTACCGATAACTTGTAAATCAGCTGGCCAATATTTTTTGAAGTTTTCATCTTGGCTTTCAGGAGTGTAACCAAGAGCTGTAATATAGTTTGATAAAGCGTCAATCCATACATAGATAACTTGTTCAGAATCGCCAAGAACAGGAATACCCCAAGTTACGTTTGAAATTGAACGTGATACAGAAATATCTTGAATATCTTCTAGTTGGTTTAGAACTTCGTTTGCTCTAAATGATGGGATGATAAAATCAGGATTTTCTTTGAGATGTTTAATAATTGCGTCTTTGTATTTTGTTAATTTGAAGAAATAGTTTTCTTCTGAAACAACTTCTGGTTTCTTTAAGTGGTCAGGACAAAGTCCGTCTTCTGTTAAATCTTTTTCGTTTAAGAAACATTCACAACCTTGGCAGTATAAACCTGTGTAAGAATGTTTGTAGATATCACCTTGTTCAACAAGTTTTTTGAAAATTAGTTGAACAGCTTTTTCGTGATAATCGTTAGTTGTTCTGATGAATTTGTTGTAGTTAATATCTAAAAGTTTCCAAGTATCAGTGAAAGATTTTGCATTGTTGTCGCAAAGTTCTTTTGGTGTGATACCTTTAGAAGCTGCAGTTTTTTGAATTTTTATACCGTGTTCGTCTGTACCTGATAAAAAGTACAAATCATTACATCTTTTTTTGAAATGTCTAGCGATTACGTCAGTAAGAATTTTTTCGTAAGCGTGCCCAATGTGAGGAGCTCCATTAACGTAATCTATCGCAGTTGTTAAATAAAATTTTTCCATTTTCTACCTCTATATACTTATGAAAAAATTATACAACAAACAAGTTCAGGGTAAAGAATAATGCTTCTCCCAATGTAATGGGAGAAGATGTCTGAAAGACAGATGAGGGTTAATTTTAACATAAGTCCTCACCAAAATATCGTCAGTTCCACCTGTGCAATCAAAGATTGCAAACGGTGGTCACGTAGTGTTGCTCTGCTTGTCTTTGCCTTCGCAAAGCCAACACCAGCAACACCGACTAACGTATTTCCTCTCCCATCAATGGGCGAGGGTAAAGAGCCTAAGCCTTGATAAACCTGTATGATTCCATACTTAACACCTGCTTAACGCATTTCTATTTACCGTTAAGTTTTAACGGTACTCCAAAACATATTACTTTTGCTATTTATCGGCATATATTTTGGGATATGTATTTGTAGTATTTATTTCTACATCCCAAAGATACTACATTTCCCCATGCCCACCTCATCTATATAGAGGAGAAATTTAAAAAGTTTTCAACAAAAAAGCCGTGTCAATAGATTTGGGCAACGGCAAGAAGAATATCGGATAAAGGGTAGGTAAAAGTATTTGATTACATGTATTATGTGCCACCCTTTTAAAGTTTTATAACAAAATTTTATGTCTAATTTAACATTTGTTAAATTAAAGTATTTCTTTTCCATCAAATAGTTGTACAACCATTTTTACCTGATCAGAAAGCAATGTCTTATCTACAGAATTTTTTCCGTCATTCTTCTCTTCTTTATTTGTATTATCAGAGTTTTCTTTTTTTTCTTCTGTATTAGGTTTTTCTTTTATTGGGGCAGTTTCAACTTCCTTTTTAGGTTGAGGTTTTATTTCTTTCTTCTGTTCAATTTCTTTTGCTACTGCTTTTGGTTCAGGATTTTTTTTTTCAACTTGAACAGGTTGTGCTGATGCAGAAAGTTTTCCGTCATCAGGTAAAGGCATTCTAACGATTACGTTTGAACCTGATTGAGAGAACAAAGTATCGCATGCATCAACAAGTGATTGCTTTTTACTAACATCATTGAATTTGCTTACCAATGCGTCACTTTTAAACGTAATAATAATTTTTTCAGGTGTAATCATTACTGGTGTTGCAAGTTTTAGCAAAGCTTGTGTTGCTGAGCTTTGTACATTACTGATAAGTGTATGCCATAATTCTGAAATATTTGAACTTGAAGTTGGTTGACTTTGTGATTTTGGCATTGGCGAAAAATCTTCCATTTGTGGTTTTTCTTCTGCCTTTGTTTCTTCAACTTTTGGTTCTTCTGTGACTGTTTCCTGTTTGATTTCTTCTTTTATTTCAGGTTTTGGTGTTTCAACCTTTGGTTGAGGTTTCATAATAGGTTTCATTGTTGGCATTGGTGCTGTTTTATAAGCTGTCGGTGTCGCAGAAACTTTTACCTCTCCGTTTTCTAATCTTGATAATCTTTCCTGCAAATCTAAAAGTTTTGTATTTTCTGTTAAATTTGCCAAATCTATTAATGCAACTTCTAACCAAAGATGAGGAGTTGTACTTGTTTTTAGTTCTTTTAAGTAATTAGAAATTTTTTCTATTAAAAATACAATTTGATGTTTTTCTAAATCCTCTACAAGAGGCGAAATAGCTTTAATTTGAGCATCATTATATTGTGTTAATTCAATTGCAATATTCTTTTCGCAAGTTTTTACCAACAATGCGTTTTTGAAAAATTCAAGCATATTCAACAAAATTTGAGAAGGTTCATTACCTGAATTATAAATCTTTTCCAAGATAGTGATTGCTTCTTGAGGATTGCTTTCAACAATAGTTTTTGAAATCTCTAAAAGCAAGTCAAAAGAAATTCTACCCAACAATGAATTGATATCGTCAACAGTAATTGCTGTTGTTGTTCCAAGTACGCTCAACTGGTCTAAAAGTGAAATAGAATCTCTCATTCCTCCTGCTGAATTTTTAGCAATTGCATAAAGCGCTTCTTTTTCAATATTTATACCTTCTTGTTTAGAAATATATTCAAGATGTTTTACGATATCTTCTGTCGTAATACGTTTGAAATCAAATCTTTGGCAACGGCTCTTAATTGTATCCAAGACCTTTTGAGGTTCTGTTGTTGCAAGAATAAAAATAACGTTTTCTGGTGGTTCTTCCAATGTTTTCAAAAGAGCATTAAAGGCAGTATTTGAAAGCATGTGAACTTCGTCTATAATGTAAATTTTATATTTGCCGTTTACTGGCACGTATTGGATTTTTTCCAAAATGTTTTGGGCATCTTCAACTTTTCTATTACTTGCAGCATCAATTTCTATAACGTCAACTGGTGTTGAATTCGTGATATCAATACAGCTTTCGCATTTGCCACAAGGTTTTACGGTTGGTCCATTTTTACAGTTTAATGATTTAGCCAAAATTCTTGCGCTTGAAGTTTTACCTGTTCCTCTTGGCCCTGTGAACAAGTAAGCATGCGCAATTTTGTTTAGCTCAATTGCGTTTGTTAAAGCTTTTTTAATATGTTCTTGACCTACAACTTCTTCCAATGTTTGTGGTCTATATTTTCTATATAAAGGTACATATTTTTCGTTCATGATAATATTATATCGTAAGAGATTTGAAATTTGTGTAATTATGAATTTAATTAAACCTGAAAAATTAAAAAAAGGCGATACAATCGGAATTGTGGCGACTTCTGGAAATTTAAAATCAGAAGAAGCTCTTAAAAAAGCTGTTTTATATTTCGAAAACAAAGGTTTCCGTGTCGTTTTAGCAGAAAATCTCTATGATAAAAAAAGATATTTGGCAGGCGAAGATGGTGTTAAAATTGAGCAATTGCACAAAATGTTTTTGGATAAAAATATTAACGCTATTTTCTGTATGCGTGGGGGTTATGGTGCAATTAGATTAATCAATAAAATTGATTATGACATAATTAGAAACAACCCTAAAATTTTTATCGGATATTCTGATATTACAGCATTATCTGCTATGTTTTTAAAAAAGGCTGGTTTGATTACATATTCAGGTCCAATGTGTTTGGGTGATTTTGGCTCAGATGAAGGTGATATCGAAACTTTTGAAAATTGTTTTGATGTCCTAACTCAAGATAATATCTTAGAATATTTGCCGTTTCAAAAAGGTTTATCAAATAATAAAAATGCCAAAGGAATTACTTTCGGTGGAAATCTTTCAACAATTGTTTCTCTTTGTGGAATTGATTTTATTCCAAATGAAGATTTTATATTTTTTATCGAAGATTTGAATGAACCTGTTTATAAAATTGATAAAATGCTAACACAACTTTCTAATATTCCTAAATTTAGACAAAATATAAAAGGTTTGATTTTAGGTGAATTTTTGGATATAGAAAATACTCATGATTTGAAAGAGGTTCTTGAGGAATTCGCTACTGATTTAAATATAGCAGTGTTAGGCGATTTTAGAATTACTCATAACAAGAAAAAAATAACTGTACCTTATGGTGCAAGTTCTGAAATAAAAGACGGCAAATTTATTATTTATAACAAATAAAAAAGGTTGAAGTTTTTGCTCCAACCTTTTTTAATATTGTTTTGTTTTTATAGTTATTTAATACCTAACATTTTCTTGTACCAAGCAAATGAATCAACTTCGATACCATTAAATGTTGTTTTTAAACATTGGCTTTTTAAATATTGTGTAAATTCATCATTGTTTTTTAATTTTGATTCTGTTTTGTGTTGAACTTCTACTAATGCCATGTCGTAATCTCCTTTATTTAACCTTATGCTTATTTAATGACCGTAAAAAAATAAATTGCTAAAAAATGTATAAATGTTAAGAAATTTTAAATTAACACATAATTAACCAAAGAATTTTTTTAGTTACATTCGCCATATATATTGAGATACAGCTGAAAATTAAATCGTAAAGAATTTTCCATCCACTTTGTGCAACGATTGTTCCAAATATACTCAAATCATCACCAGAACTAATGATTGATATAAAAGCTGTATATAAAATACCAATTACGTGAATTGTTAAAACCCCAATTACTGTTGCTTTTAACACGTTTTTTATAGAATATCCGTGATTTAAAATTGTTCCTGTTAAAAATACTGCAGGGACATAAGCTAGTATGTATCCAAAATTAAAAGCTAAAACGTATTTTAGACCACCACCGAGTGCAAAAATCGGATAGAAAAATAATCCTATTGCGATATATACAAGGACTGATAATGTTCCAAAAATTCTACCCATTAAGCCTGCAATGAAAAGAATTACTGGTATTTGAGGAATGTACAAATATCCGTTAGTATCATTTATCAGACCTTCTCCAATATTTAAGTTGCCTGTTGCACTCAAAAAGTGTGGAATTTTTACCTGTGTGAATGTCGCAATTACAATTAGAAATGTACAAATTCCAATCATAACTATTGTTCCAAGAGTTATTCTGATTGGTTCTCCTTTGTATTTAAATATTTCTAACTGGTTTTCAGGTCTTTTCATAATATATTAATTCGTGAATTTAATTCTTTTTCGTTTTCTAAAAACTTCACTTTAAATTTATCCCAAAAAATATTTTCTGTCCACATAATTAATGCGTCTTCATTATTATCTTGATAATATTTTTTTCGGCAACCAAGTGATGAGAAAGTGTATTTTTTGTATAAGTTTATGGCAGGTTCGTTTGAAACTCTAACTTCAAGTGTAATATATTTTACCATTTCTTCGTAACATTGTTTTATTACGTGGTATAAAAGAGCTTCTCCAATAGAATTTCGTCTATATTTAGGTGATACAGAAACATTTGTTATGTGAGCTTCTTCTATAATGAACCAACTTCCAATATAGCCTACAGCTGTGCCGTCTTCTGTACGGGCAATATAGTATCTAGCTATATTATTTGAAACCTCAGAGTAGAAAGAATCTTTTGACCAGTGGTGTGCGCCATATGTTTCTTCTTCTATCTTAAAAATTTCATCAACATCTTTTGATGTCATTTTTTCTATTGTGATTGTTAGTTTTTCAGAATTCATAGGATTATTTTAGCATGAAAATTTGTTGTATAATTGTTTTATGATAAATTACTCAAAATTGTTTGATATAGCGAGAAATTTGTATGCAATGCCAACTTATATGGGTTGGTTTAATAATTTGCCTTTAAGATATTTTTTGGAATTAACTTATCGTTGCAATTTAAATTGTCCTTATTGTTATGTGGGTGAGGATAGAAATAAACATGAACTTTCGACTGACGAATGGCGAAAAATTATCAAGCAACTTCCAAAATATTCTATTGCTACTCTTGTAGGTGGTGAACCTCTTGTAAGACTCGACTTTGGTGAAATTTTCAATGCTGTATCTGATAGATTGTCAGGTAAAGTAACAATTGTTACTAATGGAATATTATTAAATGATGATATAGTTAAATTGTTTGATAATAATAGATTGACCTTGCTTTCTGTTTCGTTAGATGGTTATGGCAAAAATCATGATGAAAACCGTAATAGAAATGGTCTTTTTGATTTGGTGACAAGTAATTTAGAAAAAGTTTTGACATTAAAGAAACGTCCAAAAATTGATATAAAAACGATTGTTTTAGAAAATAATTTAGATGATTTGCCTAAACTTTATAAATATTGTGCAGATAAAGGTTTTGAATTTTTGTCATTATCTTTTTTAAGAGCTAATAAATTAAAACAAAATTGCTCTTTAAGAGAAAATTTAACAGAAGAATTTTTTGAAAAATCAAAGCATAATTTATATTTTGATATAGAACATTTTAAAGAAGTCTATAAAGAAATAGAAAGTTTAAAGAAAAATTCTAAATGTGAAATTAGATTTGCGCCAAAATTTGATTATTCAAAAAATCCTTTAATGGAAATAGAAAATTTTTATAAGGAAGAAAAAGATTTTAAAAATTTATACAAACCTTGTACTTTTCCTTGTTCTGATACATTCATAACTCCAGAGGGGTTAGTTTATCCTTGTCTTTCTGTAAAAATGGGTGATTTAAAAGAACAAAGTCTGAATGAAGTTTATAGTTCTGAAAAATATAAATCTTTTAGAAAAATGATAAAAGACAATGGATACATACAGGCATGTGATATGTGCTGTGAATTATGCGTTAGGGGTAAATAGAGATTTTTCTATGTTTTATTTTTTTACTCCTCCTGTCCGTAATTTTACTTACGTACTTTTACGTCCGTAGTTTTGCTGACTTTTTTATTTTTTAAAATTCGTTATACTAATAGTATCAAGTTTGAAAAGCTTATTATTACTGGGTAAGAAGGCAATATGCCCTCATTCTGACTTGCAAATTTTTCTAATCCGAAAATATATTTAACAACAAATTAAAATATTGATTAATATAAGATTAGAAAAAGATTTTACAACTAGATTTAACACAAGAAAGATAAGGTATGGAATTATCTGTAAGAGAAACTCAGATATTAGAATTTTTATGCTATGGTGATGGCGACAAAGAAATAGCTTACAAATTGAAAATATCTCCAAGAACTGTACAAACTCATATTTCAAGACTTGTTTTAAAACTAAATGCAAGAAATAGAATTTCGGCTGTGGCTAATTACCTAAGATATTATGCAAAAGAATTCGCATAATTTAAGGGGTAAAAATGAAAAGAATAATCTTACATTGGACTGCTGGTGGGCAAGTCCCTAATTCTCATGAAAAAGAATGCTATCATTTTTTAGTTGATTCTTTTGGAAAAGTTCGTTTAGGACATTTTAAACCAGAAGCAAATTTAAATTGTAAATCTGGTATGTATGCACCTCACACTGGTGGTGGCAATACTGCTTCTATAGGCGTTGCTCTCTGTGGAATGATGAATTTTAAAGACAAAAATCATCTAGGTTCTTGTCCAATTACTCGTGTTCAGTTTGAATCAGCTATGAAATTATGTGCTCAATTGGCTTTAAAATACGAAATTCCTATAAAAAGTACAACGGTGATGACACATTACGAATTTGGCAAATCTCATCCTGAAACTTCCAGCCGAGGAAAGATTGATATAACTTTTCTTCCTCCATTTTCTTGGCTTGAAAAAGATGAAATTGGTAAATTTATTCGTTCAAAAATCAAGTGGTATTTAAATCAGATTACTAATAACAAGGGAGTTAATTAATAATGCAAACATATTATTACAACTTATCAGGTGGGATAAATTTTTCTTCCACTAAAACAGAGTTGGGACTTGATACAAAAAATATTTTTTGGTCAGATTCTGAAAATGTTGAAATCCTTCAAAATAGAGGTGTTATAAGACAAAAAGGCAATGTGAAACTATTAAATTTACCATCCAATGAAGAGATTTTGGCTCTTCAAGAATTAAAATATGGTTCTAAAAGTAGGTTAGTAATTATTACAAAAGTAGGTTCGTTATATGTTTACAATAGCGATATTGATAAGTTAACAAAATTAGACAAAACAATAAATGTTTCTAAAAAAATTAGTTTTGCAAAATATTTGGATGGTTTACTGATATGTTCTGATGCTAACGAATTACTATTTCTACAAAATGATGAAGATTTAACCATAAAATCTTGCAACTTAAAAAATAATACTAATGAAGATATTTGTTCAAATATTGTTGCTGTATATAAAGGCAGGGTTTGGGTTGCGAAAGATTCTACCCTTTATTATTCTGCTTTAGGGAAATGTGATGATTTTGAAACTTCTAATGATGCAGGTTATATCAACAATTTTTATACCGATGCAGATAAAATTGTCGCCCTAAAACCTTACAAAGATTATTTAGCAATATATAAAGAAAAATCTGTTTATTTGCTTTCTGGCAGTACTCCAGAAGATTTTGCGATAATTCCTTTTGCTGATAAAGGTACGTATTCAAATGAAAGTGTTGTTAATGTGAACAACAAGCAGTATTTCTTTACTGATGGAATTTATCCTCTTGAGGTTGGAACGCTTAACCAAATTATGATTGGTGAAAGTATTTCTCACAAAATAAAAAAAGAATTTGAAAAATTTGACAAAAATAACCTTGATAAAGTTTTTGCACTTCATTATGAAGAGAAAAATCAGGTTTGGTATTTTATTCCATATTCAAACAACGATTATTTCAATATTATTTGGATAAATGATTATGTAAACAAAGCTTGGTACAAAAGAGTTTTACCACAAAACATAACTTCGGCTTGTTTGTATGATGACAAAATTTATACAGCTGATAATGAAGGTAATATTTATATAGAAGATATGGGAAATTCCTTTGACGGGGAACCTATTAAATTTTTATGGAAATCACCTTTTTTATCTTTAGGAAATCCTTCTGTAAGAAAATCTATAGACGAATTTTATTTTATCTTGGATGAAACTTACGAAAACAATTTTATTTTCTCTGTCTATAAGAATTTTGATAGCGAAAACAGAGATGATGTGGAAGAAATTTATTCCACAAATTTTGAAAATATGCACTGGTCAACCAATAGCAAAAACTTAAACGACACTTGGGATAGTGATGAGAATTTATCTCTTTGGTCTGTTAGTGCTGACACAATGTACAAGGCAGAAATTTCTGAGGCAAATTATGCTGTTCAACTTTGTGTGGAAGGTTCAACCTTGGCTCATTCGGTTGCAATTATTGGTATTGAATTTAAAGAAATATATACAGAATAAGGCTTTTACCTTGTTTTGTGAAAAGAGTTACAGTTTATAAAAAGAAAGGAAAACAAAATGACAGAAAATCAAAACGCTTATTCAGCTTTTATTCCAGAAATTTGGAGTCAAAAGTTAAACACAATGTTAGAGAAAAATTGTGTAATGCTACAATGCGTTAACAGAAATTATGAAGGCGAAATTAAAAATCAAGGGGACAAGGTAAAAATTATTTCTCCAGCAGATGTTACTATTTCTACTTTAGGTAATGACAATTTGTCTTATAGTGAACTTACTCCATCATCTCAAGATTTACTTATCGACCAAAAGAAATATTTTGCTTTCAAAATCAATGATGTTGCGCAAGCTCAAGCAAATACTTCAATTATGGACGCTCATTTAGAGAAAGCTAAAAAAGCTATTGAAGAAGTTCAGGATTCATATCTTTTAGGTATGCATGCAAATGTAGAAGCTTCTAATATTGTAGCTTCTGATTCAACTCCAGTTGAATTAAATAAATCAACAATTTATTCATATTTTGTTGAATTAGCTTTAAAACTTAAAAATTCAGATGCTGTTTCTGGAAATAAAAAACCTTGGGTTGTAATTAATCCAATTATTGAATCATATTTATTACAGTCAACAGAATTTATTGGTGCTCATAACGTTGCTGATGAAACACTTAGAGAAGGTTCAATTGGTAGAATTGCAGGCATGGACGTACTTGTAAGTACAAATTTAACTTCTACCTCTGGTAAATTCTATGTTTTAGCAGGTACAAATGATGCTATTACATTTGCATCTCAATTATCAAAAATTGAAAGCTTAAGAGATAAAGATTCTTTCTCTGATTTAGTTAGAGGTTTGTATTTGTATGGTGCAAAAACAGTAGTTCCATCAGCTTTAGCAAAAATGGTTGTAAAAGATCCAAACTATGTTGCGCCAACTCAAACTGAAACTAAAGAAGGTGTTTAATTATGTTTAAAACTTTAAAAGCAATTATTAAGGAAACAGCGTATTCTGCAGTAAGAATGGCAGAATCTACCTTGGGTTCAGGTGCTGGTAAAAAGAAAAAACAATTAGCTATAGAATTTATTGTTTCAAAACTTCCTATTGCTCAACCTTTTAAAGCTATTTTTGTTTTTTGTTTATCAAAATTTATTGATAAAGCTGTAGAGCAGGCTGTTGAATATATGAAAAATGAAAGGTAATTTATGGAAACTAATCTAAACGAAGATTTAACAAATAAATCGGAAGTAAATGAAAATTTTGACCACAAAAATCTTGAACGTAATGGCGAAAACCAAATTGAGGAACAAAAATTGAAGCCTCAAGAATTTTCGAAAAGTGATAATGATTCTTTGAAAAATTTTGAAACTATTGTTCAAAATGTTGAAAAAAGGGCAAAAGATAATATTTCAAATGTGGAAATGTTATTAAAATCAGGACTTCTAAATCAAGTACAAGGGGAAATTTTAATTCAACAAATTATAAAAAAGGGCTATGCTGAGTTAGAACAATATAATTTAGAAGATGATAAAAGTCCTAATTTAACTAAAAATGAAGAAAAATCGTTTGACAAAATTCAGGCTATTACTGAGTTTGAGAAAGAAAATCCTGAATTTTTTAAAGAAAACGGTCGTTTAGAGGTTTTAAATTACATAAAATCAGGATGCCTAGAGTTTGATAGAAATGAGCTTAATCAAATATCTGAATTGATAAAAACAGTTGAACAATCTGCTATTGATAGATATTTGAAACAGGCTGAATTTGAAGCAAAGCTTAGAAAAACAAATGATGTAGCAAAAAGTAGACTTAATGCTAACGCTCAAAATGCGAAAGATACATTTAAGCCAACAGTTTTCACTAGAGAACAAATAGGTAAAATGAGTGGTGCAGAATTTACTAAAAACGAAAAACTCATTATGGAACAGTTGAGTCAGGGTTTAATTCGTTAACGCTCTTGTGGAGTTGTGCGACATTGATTTGTCGTACAACTCTCTCAAGGGGGTGGTAAATGGACTAAAAGAAAGGATTTTATGAAATATTTAGATTTGATTAATAAATGCTTGGTGGAGCTTAATTATAAAAAGGTTAAATCGTTTGATGAATTAGTAAAAAATGATCATCTAAAAATTAAAAATATTTTGAATATTGTTAATTCAGAAGTTTGTACGTTTGATGATTGGAATTTTTTATTAAAACAAACAGCTTTGACTTTGCCTGCAAACACAGGTGAAATTGAAAACACTATTGATGGCAGAATAAAAACTTTATCAATTGATAATTCAATTTACGAATTTACAAATGATTTTGAAAGTTTTTTATTCTCAACTAAAAAAGATAAAAAGTATTCCGTACTGGGTGAAATGCTATTTTTACCAGTATTTGAAACAGAAAAAGAAATAAAGGTTATATATAGTACAAATGATTTTGCTAAATCAGCTGATGGTGAATTAAAAAAACAAATGGATGAGTCAGATGACGAGTCTGTTATTCCTGATACATTCGTAGAGCCACTTTTAGTGTACGGAACTTGTATGCGAATGAAGGCAAATTTAGAATATCCAAAATTTAATTACTGGCTAACAATGTACAATAAAGCATTGGCAAATATGCGTTCAAAACTAGCTGTTTCGGCTGATGAAACACCATTTATTGTAATTCGTCGTGGTGTCTAAATAAAAAAAGAAACCGGCTGAACTTTGTCAACCGGTAGATTTTACACTAGCCGAAATATAAATAGCATAATTATAATAACTTTTTATTTTACATGGGGCAAATATATTACAAAAACTTAACATTATGAATTTAAATCAACAACAAAAACAATTTATAACTGAATACATAAGGACTTTAGATGCTGAAGCTTCTTTAAAAAAAGCTGGATACAAGGACAGAAATTTAAAAAGTTTGGCGACAAAATTTTTGAATGACAAAAACATAGTTGATGAAATCAGATTGCAAATGAAAAAACAAATAGATAGTTTGCAAGTTCATAAAGGCTATGTTGTTCAAAAGTTGTTGCAGATAGCTGAATTTTCTCTTCAAGAGGAAGATATTCTTGATAAAGAAGGTTATCCTACTGGAAAGAAAAAATTAAGAGATTCTTCTGCAGGAATAAAAGCATTAGAGAGTCTTTGTAAATATTTAGGATTTAACTCAAAAGACGTTCAAGAAGGTTTTTCTACAAAAATTATTACGATAAGCAATCTTGACGAAGAAAAAATTTAAGGAGAAAAAATGAAAAAATCAAAAGATTTAACTGAAGAAATATTGATGAAAAATAAGTCATTGGATGAATTAATTAAACTGAAAATGCAAGAAGAATTGAAAAATGCATTCAATACAAGAGTTGGGAACAACAGTAAAACTTTAATTACAGATATAAAAGATGTTCCTGTTGATAAAATTTTTACCAAAAGAGCAACTTTTAAAGTTTTTAATAAAGAAACAAAAGTTGAAACTTTAGTGAATGGACTTCAAGCAGAAGCATTAATTGGAATGCAAAATGACGTCAGAGAAAAATTTAGACGCAAAGAAACCGATATATTTTCTACTGACAATTTATTCGTAAAGTTTGAAAGCATTGAACTTTAGACAGCTTGAATAATTGTAGGAATTAGAGTTGCAAAAAATAGCGATAAAAATATTAAAAGTGAAATCACTGCAAATATTTTTTGAATATCTGCAAAATAGAAATGCTGTTTTCTTCTTTTGCTTGCTCTAATTGCTGAAAACTCCATTGTATATGGTTGAACTGGTAATTGTTTTTCGATTTCTTCAAGGGCTTTTGAAATTTTGATTTTAATTAAAAAATTATAAGCATCAATATTTAAAAACCAAAGAATACTAACAAGAATACCAGATAGAGAAAAAATTGCACTAGCTGAAAAGATTTTACAAATAACAAAATCTTTCATAAGGAAGATTAATACAAAAAGCGCAAGTACAAGAACATTGTAAAACTTGTTTGTCATAAAACTTCTGTCAACAAATTTTTCTTTATGTTGAGAGTAAATGTTGTACTGTTCAATAATTAAATCTTCTGAATTCATCTGTGCACCTCGTTTGTAGCTAATTATACATTTAAATAAAGGGAATTGTCAATAAAATGATTAAGTTTGCAAAAATAATAATTGATAGAAAAAACAATGAATACCGAAATCTACACTTCCTGCCAGAAGTTTTTACTTTAATGCTTAAACACGAAAGATTTATGTATGACGATTATTTTAAAAGTCGGGATTTAGTAAAAGATTTATTTAATCTTGTGGAGGCTTCTGGCAGATTTTTTTGGGCAGTAGTTGACGGAGAAACTAATGATTTAATGGGTTTTGCTTATTTTGATAATTTTATTGGCAATTCTGATAATTTGCATTCTGCAGAGATTAATACCTGTTTTTTTAGAAAATATTGGGGTTATCAAACAAGAATTGCATCTAAAAAATTTATTAAATATTGCTTTAAAAAGTACGGGTTTAAAAAGATTAAGGCTGTTGTCTTTAGTGAAAATCGTATGGCAAAAGGGCTTTTATCCTATTTAGGTTTTAAAAAAGAAGCTCTTTTAAAAGCAGAAACAGTTAAAAATGATAGACTTCAAGACGTAGAAATATATTCAATTTTAAGGAGAGAAAAATGCAAACAGAAAAAATAGATTTAACGACTAAATTAGAAGAAAAAGAAAGCATTGATTTGGTCAAATATATTACGCAAAGATATGAAGATTTTGAAAGCAATCGCTCGCGACAATTATCTGATATAAGGGTTGTGAGAGAGTCGATTTATTCTACAAAAGTTCCGAGTGTGAAGGATTGGAATACAGACATTGAATTACCAGATATTTACGAATTAGCTCAAACTCTAAAAGCTCATATTAGCGAAAATCTTTATTCTCACGCAGATGGGATGTTTGATGTATCGGGTGTTACGCCACAGGCTCAAATGCTTGCAAATAGACAAAAAGCAATGCTTGTTAATACATTTGAACAAATGAATATTGAAAACGAGTTAGAAAAAATTATTGATTCTGTTGTGGAAACAGGGGAATGTACGCTTTTTGTTGGTTGGGAAACAAAAAATAAAAATATTCGCAGGGCAAAAACAATAGAAGAACAATTGATTTCGCCTGATGAAGATTCGTTTGTTGTGGAAAACAAGATTGTTTATGACAACGCAAAAGTTAAATATATTAAGGCTGAAGATTTTGTCTTTGACACACTGAATAAAGATAATTGGGATTCTTGTGCAAAAGTTTACAGAACTTCCTCAACCTTTGATGAGGTTCAAAACAATTCTTTAAATAATGCTTTGACACCCGAAAAATTAGAAAATTTGAAGATGTTAATTACAAATAAAAAGAATAAAGATTCAGAAAAAGGAGTTGATGGTAAAAAGCTTGAAATTTTAGAATATTGGGGTGATATAGAGCTTCCAAACGGCAAATTGCTTAAAAACTGGCTAATTGTTGTCGCAGGAAGAAAAGAAATTATTAGATTTGAAGCAAATCCTTTTGTGATAAATCCGTTTATTCACGCAAATATAATTGAATCTCCAAACACAAATAGAGGAATATCGCCATTAAAGGTTGCTATTGTGATGAATAATATTTCTTCTAATATCATGAACAAACAACTTGATGCACTTGCTTTGATGATGAATCCTCCTTATCTAGCGCCAAAAGGTTGTTTCAAAGGAGAGCAAGAGGTTCGCCCAGGAAAAATTATTGAATATGATACATCCTTAATGCCACAAGCACCTATTCCATTGACTTTTGACAAAGCTTTGAATGGCTGGGATTTCTTGAATTATTTTAAAAATTCTACTGAAAATGCAACAGGTATTTTCAAAAATATGGCTGGAAATATTCAAAATCAAGCTAGAACAGCTACAGAGATAAATTATTCTGTTACGGGGCAATCGGCTAGGTTGAATATGATATTGGATTCAATTAGTAGAAAAATTATTATTCCAATGGTTGAAAAAACAGCTGAAATTATTGCCAATTTTAAAGTTGGAAAAGAGGTTATTTGTTTGAATGATAGTGGCAAATATATCTTTTTAGAAATTGATGATTCTATACGAGGAGCTCAATATATTTACCGTTATGGAGATAGAAAAGCGACTGCAGAACGTAAATTAAAACTAAAGGAATTATTTGAGGTTGTTAAATCTTTTGCTGAAGTTCCTACACTTGCTGAAAAAATAGATTGGATAGAATGCTTTAAATATGCACTTGAACAATATGGAATAGAAAATTCAAATAATTTTTTGGTGGATGAAATTTAAGTAAATTGAAAAGAAGTGGCGAAGCGTTTTTGAGCGCTTCGCCTTGGGGAGTAATTATGGGATATAAATTATTAAAATCACAAAGAGAGTTTTTAGAAATTCCACACGATTATAGTATTGATGTTGCTGTATATCAGGGTGGTTTTGGGTCTGGAAAAACTTTTGCAGGCTCGTTGTTAGGTATTTTATTATGTTTAAAATTTGCAGGAATTAGGGGGCTTTGTGGTGCACAAACTTATACTCTTGTTAGAGATACGACTTTGCAGTCTTATTTTGAACATTTGGAGAATATGGGATTTGTTAGTGGAGTTGATTATGAGTGGTCAAGTTCAAATCAAGTTTTGAGCTTTAAAAATGGTTCTGAAATCTTGTTCAGACATTTTGACGAACCTGACAAATTAAAATCTTTGAATTTAGGTTTTGTAGAAATTGAGGAAATGTCAGATGTTCCTTTTTCTACTTTTAAGATGTTACTTGCAAGATTAAGACAGACAAGAAAAAATGATTGGAAAGGTTTTCAATATCGTATTTTTGGGCATACAAATCCAGAATTGAATAAGGGTTGGGTGTATAAAACTTTTATCGAAAATCCTTTGCCAAATTATAGACTTATTTCTGCTCCTACCTATCAAAATACCTATTTACCAGAAGGCTTTTGCAAGGAGATGAAAAAACTATATGATGAAAAATATTACAGGATTTTTGTTTTGGCTGAAACTGGGGATTATGATTCTGGGCTTGTTGTTAAAGGTTTTAAGGATGATAACCTTCGCAAAATAGATTATTGTCCTGATTTGGATGTGCATATCACTTGTGATTTTAATGTTGATCCTATGTCTTGGATTTTGGCACATAAGACTGAGGATAAGGTTTTCTTTTTTGATGAAATTGTTATGGAGAATACTACGACAGAGAAAGCTTGCGAAGAATTTGTAAATAGATATCCAAAACATAAGGGTAAAATTATTATTAATGGTGATGCTTCTGGTGATAACAGAAGTTGTACAAGTGAATTTACAAATTACGTAATTATGAAAAATACGCTTGCAAAATATGGATATCAGACTGATGTCAGAATTAGGGCTTTTAATCCTCCTATCAAAAATAGAATTTCTGCTTTTAATGCAAAAATTCGTTCTGCAGAGGGAAAAGTGAGCGTTTTTGTTGATAAAAAATGCGAAAAACTTCTATATAATATATATAATTTAAAATACCAAGAGGGTTCTTCAAGAATTGATATTCCGTCATATCAACAAATTAAAAAATCAAATGAACTGAAATTTTTGATGCATCCTTTGGACGCTGCATCGTATTTAGTTGAATATTATTGGCCAATTACATTAGAGGTATAAATTATGGAAACTTTTTTACAATATTCGCCACTAATTGTGGTTATAATGGTGTTTTTAATTCAGCAGAGAGTTGTTGTAACTCCTGAACAGTTAGAGAAAAAACATCGTGAAATTATTGCAGACGTGGAAGAACATTTTGCGACATTAAATAGTGTCAAAGACTTGAAAGAACAAGTTTTTGATATGAAAGAAAAAATTGATAGAATTTATGAATGCATTATTGCAGTTAAGTAAAAAAAATGGTATAATTCTCGCATGCAAAAAGTATTAACAGTAATAAAGCCTATAGTTTTTTATTTATCGTTATTCTTAATTTGTTTAGCATTTTCTGCTCACGCATTAGGTTATGATTATGATTTATGGGCTAGGCTAATTGTTGGAAAAGCTGTTTTTCAAACAGGACATATTCTAACTCACGACTTTTTATCTTACACTCCTACTCACGAATGGATTGACCACGAGTGGGGAGCAAGTGTTGTTATTTATGCTTTTCAAAAACTTTTTGGTGCAAATGGTATTATCTATCTGCAAGCAATTTTGATGTTTTTGATTTTTGTCTTTGTACATAGAATTATTAGTATAAATGTTCCTAACTATATTTCTAAATACAATATTATATTTTATTTTATAGGCATTTACGTAATGCAAGATGTATTCTTCTATCCTGTAAGATGTCACATGTTTACGTTTATGTTTTTTGCTATGTTTTTGTATATTTTGGAATATACAAGACACAAAAATAACTACAAACCTTTGATTGCAATACCATTCTTAATGATTCTTTGGAACAATATCCACGGGGGAATGGTTGCAGGATTAGGATTGTTAATTATTTATGCAATTGGTGAACTTTTAAACAAGAATAAAAACTATAAATATTACATATATGCACTTTTGGCAACGTTACCATTGTTGCTTATAAATCCTTATGGATATAAATTTCTTCAATTCTTATGGATGGCAAATACTCTTGATAGAGCTGATATTGTTGAATGGTGGGGATTATTTTCGCCATATCATTTATACTCATATCTTGCCTTTAAAGCTTTTATGCTTGTTATCCTTGTTTTAGAACTAGTTAAGGTTATAAAAACAGGATTTAGCTATAAGGAATTGGATAAAACAAAATTTTTGATTATCCTTACTACAACTATTCTAGCAATTCAACATTTGAAATTAATGAGATTTTTTGTAATTGTTGCTATTGCGTTTACTTATATTGATTTTTACGAATTGATTAAACATTTTAAATTGGCTAAATGGAAAAATTTGATTGTATATTCTTTCATTTTCTTATTTAGTTTATCATTGTTGAAGTTAGCTGATTTTAGACCAAAAGTAAGCTACTTTTTCCCTGTTTTAGAAACAGAATTTGTTAGAACAAATAATTTAAACGGAAAAATCCTTGTTAATCTCGGATTGGGTAGTTATGTTGCATACAAACTTTATCCTGATAATTTGATTTATATGGATGGAAGATACGAAGAAGTATATTATGATGAAATGATACCTCTTTTGAAAAAATTCCATTTGGTTTTAGATGGTTGGGACGAAGTTCTTAAAAAGTATCCACCAGATGTAATGATTTTAGAAAACGAATATCCTATCATAAATAAGTTGCAAGAAATGAAAAATTGGCACGTAGCTTATCATGGTAAAAATTTTACAGTTTTCGTAAGTGATAAATTGAAAAGAGAGTCTTATGCTCAACCTACAATGAACTATACTTATTATGAAAACTCTGTATTTGATACAAGAATTGATTTTAGAAAGAAAAAATAATGGTTAATAAACCTTTAAAATATACAGTTATATTCGGTGGTGGCGCAATTAGAGGTGTTGCCTATTTGGGTGCGCTAAAGGCTTTAAACGAATTTGATATCGAAATAGGGACTTTGGCAGGTTCTTCTGTCGGCGCAGTTTTCGCAGGGCTTTTGGCAGTTGGATATAAAAATGATGAATTAAAAGAATTGTTTTTAAACGTTAATTTTGACCTTTTTAGAGATATTCACTTTGGACTTGGAAAAGATTTTGCCTTGTCTAAGGGTGGCGTATTCCTAGACTGGCTAAGAGAACTAATTGAAAAAAAATATTATGGCGAAAATTATAAAAAAGGTGCAAATAAACCTGTTACTTTTAAAGATTTAGAAAAAGAACTGATTGTTATTACAACTGATTTGACTAATTTTAAGTGTAAAGAATTTTCAAAAAAAGAAACTCCAGATTTTGAAGTTGCAAAAGCTGTAAGAATTTCTTCAACAATGCCTGGGTTGATGCCTTCTTATAAGTATGAAAATTCAGAACTTGTGGATGGGGATTTGCAAAAAAGTTGGCCATTATGGAAATTGTCCGATACTTTAAATACGGCAGAAGACAGAATTTTAGAGTTTAGATTGGAAGGCGATTATGCTGGAAAAGATATGAATGCGATAAACTTTATAAATACTGTCTATAGCTGTGTTACTTCTGTTGCGACAAAGTTTATTGTTGATATGTACGGTATGAAGGATAAATATGATTATATAATTTTGAATACTGGCGAAGTTGTAATTGTTGATTTTAACCAACCAAAAGATAAAAGAGAACATTTAATTCAAATTGGTTATAACCAAACAAAAGAGTATTTTGAAAAGATTTTGCCAAATAAGAAACAAAACTTGTTTAATCAATATGGCATGATTATGGAACATATAAAGGTTTTGGAAAAACTTTTGCGTAAGAGAAAAATTTCTCACATGCGAGAAGAAATTGGAATGCTTTATCTTGATTTGCATGAAGCAAATAATTTTATTGATGAAAAGATTTTTGAAAAGGTTAATGACTTTAAGGATGTATTTTTTAATCATTTATCTGAGCCAAATTTGTTCGGCTTGTACTCAAAAGCAAATATAACAATAGTTGAAACCTCTTTGATGTTATTAAAAGATGAGGTTCAATTGAAGATTGATGAGCTAGGAGAGTATATTTCTGATAAAATGTTTGTTTAATGAAATATATGCAAATTAAAAGATTTACATAAATTTACAAAACTCCTTGAAAAACAGAAATATTATGTATTTGAGATATGCTGTTTTTATTTTAACATTGGTTATTATAAAAAAACAATCGCTTAATTTTGTTAAAAAATTACATGAAAACCCTTGTAAATACTTGCATATAAAAATTTAGCAAATATTATAGATATAGTCGAAGAATAAGAAAGGCTGAGGAGTATTCCTCAAGGGTAAAAATAGTGTCAAAAGACGTAATTGAACTAGAAGGAACAATTTTAGAATCTATGCCAAACGCAATGTTCCGTGTAAAACTTGAAAATGATCACGAAATATTAGCACACATTTCAGGCAAGATTAGAAAAAATTTCATAAAAATCCTACCAGGAGATAAAGTAAAGGTTGAAATGACACCGTATGACTTAACAAGAGGTAGAATTACATTTAGATTAAAATAACACATAAGTATAAAGGAAAAGAAAAATGAAAGTAAGAAGTTCAGTAAAGAAAATTTGTGACAAATGCAAATGCATTAAAAGAAAAGGTAGAATCGCAATCATTTGTGAAAACCCAAAACATAAACAAAGACAAGGTTAGTTTTCACGTAGTGTGCCGTGTGAGCGAAGCAAACCCAGCACGAATAAGCGCGAAGTAAGTGAACGACAGTTTTACGAAGAAAACAAAGTGAACACTACGAAGCGTGAAGTGATAAACTAATACAACGTACGGGTGATGTGAGTAAAAGGCATTTTGAAAACTATTCAGGAACTCAGTTCCAAATCAAACCAAAAAGTAAAACACATTAACATAAAGGAAAAAAATATGGCAAGATTAGCAGGGGTAGATTTACCTCGTAACAAAAGAATGATTATCGCTTTAACATACATTTATGGTATCGGACCAAAAAGAAGCGAAAATATTTTAAAAGCAACAGGTATCTCACCTGATTTAAGAACAGATGACTTAACAGATGACGATATCAAAAAATTAAGAAACGAATTAGCAAACTATGAAATTGAAGGGGATTTAAGAAGATCTGTTTCAATGCATATCAAAAGACTTCAAGAAATTGGTTCTTATAGAGGTATGAGACACAAAAGAAACTTACCTTGCAGAGGTCAAAGAACAAAAACAAATGCTAGAACTCGTAGAGGTAAAAAAGGTTTAGCAATCACTAAAAAGAAAACTGTATAGTTGAATTTTGCGTAGGCTGAAGCGAAGCGAAACGCCGAAGTAGCGAGGACATAACGAACGACTATGAAGTGAAGTGAGTGATTAGTCCGAGTGAAGCAATAATTCAAAAATAAAAATAAAATTAGATTATAAGTAGAAATAAAGGAATAAAAAAATGGCAAGACCAAAATCAACAAAGAAAAAAGAAAAAAAGAACGTATTGCAAGGTGTTGTTCATATTCAATCAACATTCAATAACACAATCGTTACTTCAACAGATACACAAGGTAATGCAATTGCATGGGCAACAGCTGGTGTAACAGGCTTCAAAGGTGCAAGAAAAGGTACTCCATTTGCAGCACAATCAGCAGCAGAATTAGTTGCTAAAAAATCAATTGACCAAGGTATGAAAAAAGTAGAAGTTTACATCAAAGGACCTGGTTCTGGACGTGAAACAGCTATTAGAGCAATTCAAGCTGCAGGTTTGGAAATTACATTAATCAAAGACGTAACTCCAATTCCTCACAACGGATGCAGACCTCCTAAAAAACGTAGAGTATAGTTCATATACTTAGGTAGTTAGTTAAAAGTAAGAAATAAAGGGAAAATAAAATGGCAAGATACACAGGACCAACAAATAAATTATTCCGTAACTATGGTGTTACAGAATTATCAAACAGAAAGTTAACATCTTCTATGAGACAAACTGAGTCTGGTCAACACGGTGCAATGAGAAAGAAACTTTCTGAATACGCTTTACACTTAAATGAAAAACAAAAAATCAGATTAACATATTTATTATCTGAAAAACAATTTGCTAAATATTACAATGAAGCAACAAGAAGAAAAGGTGTTACAGGTACTTTATTGTTACAATTATTAGAATCAAGACTTGATAACGTATTATTCAAAGCAGGTTTTGGTATTACAAGAAAACAATCAAGACAAATCGTAAACCACGGACACATTTTAGTAAACGATAAAAAAGTAGACGTTCCATCATACTTATTAAAAGCAGGTGACGTAATCACAGTTAAATCAAAATCAGTTGACTTTGTTAAAAAACAAGTTATTGAAATGATTGATATGCCTTGTGCTCCAGCTTGGTTGACAATTGACAAAGACGCACTAAAAATTACATTTGACAGAATTCCTGAAAGAAACGAATTAGATTCAGAATTCAAAGAACAACTTGTAATTGAGTACTATTCAAAATAGTAAGTAGTACGTAGCCGAAAATAGCAAAGGTTAAGTAAATCAACTAGGAGAAAAAGGTATTATGGAATTAAAAATAAAAGCAGTAAATACAACAACAAGTTCTGATGGTTCGCAATACGGTAAATTCGTAATTGAACCATTAGAAAAAGGCTTTGGTACAACAATCGGTAACTCATTAAGAAGAGTATTATTATCAAGCTTAGAAGGTACAGCTGTTACATCAGCAAGAATTGAAGGTATCACACATGAATACACATCAATTCCTGGTATTTTAGAAGATGTAATTGACGTAATGTTAAACTTAAAAGGTTTGGTAGTAAAAACTGATTCAAAAGAAGCTCAACACTTAAGAATTGATATTGACCACGCAGGTCCAGTTCTTGCAAGTGATATTCAGTTACCAGCAGGCGTAAAAGTAGTTAACCCAGACTGGTTAATTTGTACAATTGCTGATGGTGGTAGCTTCCACGCAGATATAATTGTTGAAACAGGTAAAGGTTATGTAGCAAACGATGTACCTCGTGATTCAAAAGACGGTGCAGCAATTGATATGTTACCAATCGACGCAACATTCATGCCAATCAAAAGAGTTAGCTACAATGTAGAACCAACTCGTGTAGGCGATGTTGTTGACTACGATAAATTAATTTTAGAAATTTGGTCAAATGGTTCAGTTGATGTAACAACAGCTTTATCACAAGCTTCTCAATTATTAATTGACCACTTCTTACAAATTTCTGCAATTTCAGGTCAACCTGCAACAGTTTCAATTCCTCACCCAGTACAAGAAGAAGAAGAAACTGCTCCAGCAGAAGAAACTCCTTCAATCACAATTGAAGAACTTGAATTATCAGTTAGAGCTTACAATTGCTTAAAGAGAGCAAGCATTAACTCAATGGCTGAATTATTGAAAAAATCAGAACATGATTTATTAAATATTAAAAACTTCGGTAAAAAATCATCAGATGAAGTTGTTGAAAGATTAAGACACTTCGGTTTAGACTTAGCTCCAAGCCCTGAATTACCAGAAGAAGAATTAAACTAAAAACGAATAATTAATAGAAGGATAAAAAAATGCGACACTTAACAAAAAAACATACTTTATCAAAAGCAAAAGACCAAAGAGACGCACTTTTAAGAGCTTTAGCTACTGAATTATTCACTCACGGTGAAATCAAAACAACAATGCCAAGAGCAAAAGCATTAAGAGCTTACGCAGAAGGTATTATTACAATGGCTAAAGAAGACAGTGTTCACTCAAGACGTCAAGCTGCTAAATTTATTTATGATAAAGAAATCGGTAAATTTATCGATACAAAAACTGGTGAATTATTTGATGCACCAGACAAAGATAAAAAATTAGTATCACAAACTGTTTTAAGAAGATTATTCTACATTATTGGTAAAAAATATTCTTCAAGACAAGGTGGATACACAAGAATCTACAGATTACCACCAAGACGTGGTGATGCTACTGAAATGGCTTTAATTCAACTTGTATAATGACTAGATACAAGCTTGAAATAGCCTATGTCGGCAAAAATTATGCTGGCAGTCAGATACAGTTATCCAAGAATGGTACTGTAGAAACAAAGCCAACAATTCAAGGTGAACTTGAAAAGGCGATAAGCACATTGATAGGAACGAAAAGTTCCAACCAAATAAGAACGATAAAAACACTCTTCTCTGGAAGAACAGATGCTGGAGTAAGCGCAAGGGCACAAGTTGTTCATTTTGAGTCTGATAAAGAATTTGTTGCTTCAAAATTTATTAGGTCAGTTAACAAACTTTTGCCAAATGATATTTCGGTAGCAAGTTTAGAAAAAGTAGATAATTCGTTTCACGCTCAGATGTCAGCTAAGCAAAGACATTATGAATATAGATTCATAAATCGAAAGATAAAAAATGCCTTTGATGGTGATTTGATGAGAATAGAATACGACATCGATATTGAAAGAATGGC
Organism: uncultured Candidatus Melainabacteria bacterium; assembly: GCA_934693165.1. Lineage (GTDB taxonomy): Bacteria > Cyanobacteriota > Vampirovibrionia > Gastranaerophilales > Gastranaerophilaceae > UBA791. The sequence goes on along the minus strand of CAKUUX010000005.1, from coordinate 24,807 downwards.
TCAGGCTTTAAAATATTTAGAAGGTGAACATGATTTCAAAACTTTTAAAAATTCTGGAGTAGATAACCCAAATACAGTTTGCAAATTAACCCGTGCAACTTGTAGAAGGGAAGATGATTTTATAATCATTGAGCTATCAGGAAATAGATTTCTTTATAATATGGTAAGAAATATTGTAGGGACTCTGTTGATGATAGAAAAGGACAATTTAAGTCCAGAGATTATGAAAGAAATCTTAAGTTCGAAAGACCGTAATAAGGCAGGTAAAAAAATAAGTCCGTATGGACTGACATTAGTAAAAGTAGAATACTAAAATAATATAAATGGAGAAAAAGCATGAAAACATATTCAGCAAAACCTCTTGAAGTAGAAAGAAAATGGTATGTAATCGACGCTACAGACGAAGTATTAGGTCGTTTAGCAGTTAGAGTTGCAAACATTTTAAGAGGAAAAAACAAACCACAATACACACCAAATGTTGACACAGGTGATTTCGTAATCGTTATCAACTCTGACAAAGTTCGTGTAACTGGTAATAAAGAAACAGATAAAATTTACTACCACCACACTAAATATCCAGGTGGATTAAAATCTGCAAGCTTCAAAGAATTAATGGAAAAAGATTCAAGATTAGTTATTGAAAAAGCAGTTAAAGGTATGTTACAACACAATACTTTAGGTGATACACAATTCACAAAATTAAAAGTATATAAAGGTAGCGAACATCCACATGCAGCACAAAAACCAATCGTATTAGAAAAGGAGGCTAAATAATGGCAGATGCAGTTATGGCAACAGGTCGTAGAAAAACCTCTATCGCAGTTGTTAAATTAGTAAAAGGTAAAGGTAGAATTTTCGTTAACGGAAAAACTTTACGTGATTATATCGGTAATAGACCAGCAGTTGAAATGATGTTATACAGACCATTAGTTTTAACAGAAAATCAAGAAAAATATGATGTAAGAGTTAAAACTGTTGGTGGTGGCGTAGTTTCACAATGTGGCGCTATCAGACACGGTATTTCAAGAGCTTTAGTTAAAGTTAATGAAGAATACAAAAACGTATTAAGATCAGAAGGTTTATTAACTCGTGACCCACGTGTTAAAGAACGTAAAAAATACGGACGTAAGAGAGCAAGAAAAAGATTCCAATTCTCAAAACGTTAATCAGATTACAAAAAAGTGGATTTTTTCAAATCCACTTTTTTATTGTTTAGTTATTGGTTTTGGTTAAAGTTTTTTATTTTATTGTTTGGGGTTTGGATTTTTTCTTATAAAGGTATCTTGGTCAGGTTGGGCTTTGTATCCTAAAACTTTTCCTGCAAAGTGGAGATAGGCTTTTTCCTGAGGTTTTATTACGTTGCTTGCGTAATAGTTGTATTTACTTTGAGGAGGATACTGAGGAGTTTGTTGACTTAATTTTCTTGCCTTTTCTGCCTCCTGTTGTTGGAGCAATCTGTTTATTTGGGTTGGATTGCTTGTTCCAAAGTTAGATTTAATTATGTCGAGATTTTTTTCAGCACTGTTAAAAATACTTGTCACATCTGTTATGTTTGTGGAATTTTTACCTTGATTGAAACTAAATGCTTTCATTTTAACCTAAACCTTTACCTTTTTTGAACCTAACCTTTGAAATTTTTGTTTTTGTAGTTATTGATTATTATTTTATTTTTATGAATATGTTATTTTTGCACATAGTTGTGCATAGTTGAAATTCTTGCATAAGCAAGTTGAGGTTTATATTGATTAAATTGTGCAAAAAGAAGTTGCACAAAAGGTTTTAGTAACTTTTCGCTAATAAATTCTGAAATAAACATCACACAAAAATTAACCATGTTAAAACCACCAATAACTACCTACATATATATAAAAACATTTTCTTCATGAGAATTGCCTTTTTTAATTAAAATTTTTTAAAAATAGCGAATATTCGTAATATTTCGTGATAAAATTAATTCATAGATAGTTGAAAGGAAAAATATGAAAGAATTATATTATCCACAAGGAATAGAAAAAAAATGGCAAGAAAAGTGGGCTAAAGAAAAAACTTTCAAAACTTATGATGAAAGTGACAAGCCTAAATACTATGCCTTATCAATGTTTCCATACCCAAGTGGAAAATTACACATGGGACATGTTAGAAACTACACAATTACTGACGTAATTGCAAGATTTAAGAAAATGAAAGGCTACAATGTTTTACATCCAATGGGATGGGATAGTTTCGGTTTGCCTGCTGAAAACGCTGCTATGAAACACGGTGCAAATCCTGCAAAGTGGACTGATGAAAATATTGCTTACATGACAAAACAACTTAACATGTTAGGTTTGTCTTATGACTGGGACAGAGAAGTTGCAACTTGCAAGCCAGATTATTACAAGTGGACTCAATGGTTATTTCTACAATTCTACAAAAAAGGTTTAGCTTACAAAAAAGAAGCTGCTGTAAACTGGTGTAACGAATGTGGTACAGTTTTAGCCAATGAACAAGTTATCGACGGCAAATGCTGGAGATGTGACAGTGTTGTAGAAAAGAAATACTTATCTCAATGGTTCTTAAAAATCACTGATTACGCAGATAGACTACTTCAAGACTTAGATAAACTTGAAGGTTGGGGTGATAATGTAAAAACAATGCAAGCAAACTGGATTGGTAAATCTTCAGGTGCTATCTTTAATTTCCAAGTTGCAGATGCTCCAAACGGTGAAGAAATGTACGTTCCTGTTTATACAACAAGACCTGACACAGTTCACGGTATAACATACCTTGTAGTAGCTCCTGAATACAAAGATATTGAAAAACTTACAACTGCTGAAAATAAAGATTCTGTTGAAGAATACAGAGCAAACGCAAGAAAAATGTCAGAAATTGAAAGACTTTCAACAGATAGACCAAAAACAGGTGTTCCTCTAGGAACTCATTGTATAAATCCATTTACTGGTGAAACTTTCCCTCTATGGACAGCAGATTATGCTCTTGTTGAATATGGTACTGGTGCTGTAATGGCTGTACCTACTCACGATGAAAGAGATTTTGCGTTCGCTAAAAAATATAATTTGCCGTTAAAAGTTGTTATTTCTCCTGTGGATAGAGAATTAAATCCTGATGAAATGACAAATGCATACACTGATGAAGGTGTTTTAGTAAATTCAAATGAATTTAACGGCATGAAAAACACAGAAGCTAAAAAAGCTATCACTCAAAAAGCTGTAGATGGTGGATTTGGCGAATTTAAAACACAATACAGATTGAGAGATTGGTTAATTTCTCGTCAAAGATACTGGGGTGCTCCAATTCCAGTTGTATATTGTGATAAGTGTGGTATTCAACCTGTTCCAGAAAATCAACTACCTGTATTGTTACCAGAAGATGTGGATTTCTCTGTTGTAGGTAAATCACCAATCACAACTTCAAAAACTTTCAAAGACACAGTTTGCCCAGTTTGTGGAGGACATGCTGTTAGAGAAACAGATACAATGGATACATTTATTTGTTCAAGTTGGTACTATTTACGTTACGCAGATGCAAGAAATTCTGAAAAACCTTTTGACAAGGATTTAGTAAACAAATGGTTGCCAGTTGATCAATATGTAGGTGGTATTGAGCATGCCATTTTACACTTATTGTATTCAAGATTTTTCACAAAAGCTCTAAAAGATATGGGTTTGCTTGATTTTGACGAACCATTTAAAAACTTACTAACTCAAGGTATGGTTCTTAAAGATGGTTCTAAAATGTCTAAATCAAAAGGTAACACAGTAGATCCTGATGAAATCTTTGAAAACTACGGAGCTGACACAGCAAGATTATTTATTCTTTCTGATTCACCTCCAGCAAGAGATTTTGACTGGTCTGATGCAGGTGTTGAAGGATGTTACAAATTCTTGAACAGAGTTTGGACTCTAATTTCTTCAAACCAAAATGATATTAATTTGAATTATTCTATCCCTGCAAATCTTCCTAAAGAAGATGATAAATTGGTTAGAATTGTTAATATTGCAATTAAAGGAATTACAAACGATATTGAAACAGATTTCCAATTCAATACAGTAATTTCTAAATACAGAGAACTTGTAAATTCAATTGCAGATTGGAGAAAATCTAAAGGCGAATTAAATGAAGATGATAAACAAGTATTCAGCTATGCAGTTGCAATGTTGATTAAATTGATGTCACCTGTTACAGTTCACATGTCAGAAGAAATTTGGGAAAATTTAGGTGGTGAAGGTTCTATTCATGACCAACCATGGTGCGAATATGACGAAAACTTAGCTAAATTAACAGATTTCACTCTTGTTGTACAAGTTAACGGTAAAGTTAGAGATAAGATTACTGTTGATGAGTCAATGAGTAAGGAAGAAATGGAACAAACAGCGTTAGCAAGTGAAAGAGTAAAAGAATATACAAACGGTAAATCAATTGTTAAAGTGATTGTTGTACCTAAAAAACTTGTTAATATCGTTGTTAAATAGACTTTAACATATAAACTAAAAAGAGATAAGTTTTTAAAACTTATCTCTTTTTTTAGATATTTGATAAATATTAGTTAGCATTCAATGGAATTGTTAATTTTTGACCTAATTGAAGTTGGTTAGGATTAGAAATTCCATTAGCTTTTTCTATTTTTTTAGCGTTAACTTCTGAATAAGAACCATAAAATCTGATAACGATTGATTCTAAAGTGTCACCGTTTTGAACTGTATAGCTTTCAGATGATAAGTTTTTAACATCTGATGTGTCGGCTGGGATGAAAGTTAATTTTGAAGTTTCTGTTGTAGCTTCGACTGGAGCTGGAGTTTCAAATTCATTTTTTACAGCATTCATAGATAAATTAACGATTGTAGTTAAGATTAACATAGATACTGCACCCAGAATAAATCCTGTGATAATATACACAATTGGTGATTTTTCGTATTTGCTATTTTGTTGTTTTAAATTCTGCCATAAGATATCAAGTTCTTTATCTTTAATAGGTTGAATATTTGATGATTGAGAAGCACCATAATTTCTGCGTCTATATTTAGAAAGTGCTTCAATAGCCTTGATTCTTTCTTTAGTAATATTTGAACGTCTAAGAGTTGTACTTTTCATAATATTAAATTCTCGCCCTTTTGTCTGTTACATGTAAATTCTACCATAATCTAAAACTATATCAAGCTATCGGGGATTTTTTAATCTAAATGAACTACACCAAATGGAGGAGATTTTTGTTCTTTTGCTAAATAAATTTTTTTGAATGTCGTATGAGAACCTGTAAATAAATTACGGAGAAATTTATGTTGAATAGCACTGTCGAAATTAGTCAAGGAATGACTGTCGAAAAAGAAATTAAAAATTATGCAGTATCTTTTGAAAACGCAAGAGTTGCTCATGAAAGATATTTATTAAAACAACAAAATGAAGATTTATTAGAAGCAGTAAATCAATATTTACAAACAATGAAAGCAAATCCAAAAATGGCCGAAAGCTATTATAGATTAGCATCATTAATGTTAGAAAGTGGTGATATTGATTTAGAGAATGCTATTGAACAATGCAAAACAGCAATTTCTCTAGCTCCAAAAAATTCAAATGCTCACCTTTACACAGCATATTTTATGGAAAAAGCACATGATTATAAAAATGCTTCTGTAGAATTTGAAAAAGCAATTGAACTTGCAGGTGTAAATTCATCAAGAGCAAGACTATTATATTCAACAAGCATTTTAAAACGTGTTGATGATAAACAAACAAACATTCTTAATTTACATAAATTCTTGTATTACATGGTAACAGGTGTTGCTTTGTCTGCAATTGATAAAGCATCTATCAAAATGTTGTACAAAAATATTAAAAATTCAGCTGTTGTAAGTATTTATAAAACAGTTGGCGCATTATTTGATAGCTTAAACCTTACAAAAGCTACATTGAAGGTTTATGATAGAGCAATCAGAAAAACAGGTAATTCCTCAATGTTTTACGCAAAAATGGGTGATATCTTAATGCGTAATGATGACTGTAATGATGCTTTGATGTGTTATAAAAAAGCTTATGAAGATCAGCCAAATGATAGAAAAACATTGTTAAAATTAGCTACTATAACAAGAGCTTATATGCCAGATGCAATTGATGAAACAATTGATTACTACACAGCATTGCTTGAATTTGGCAATGATTTAGACAAAATTTATTATGAATTAGGTCATTTATATTTGAAAAAAGATGATAGCTTCCATGCTTTAGTTGCTTTCAAATTAGCTTTAGATGCAGATGAAAACAACCCTTATTATAATAATGCAATTGCATTTGCATATTTGAGAAGCAATATGTATGATGATGCAATTAGACATTACCAAAAAGCTATTAAATTAAATCCTGATGATAAATGGACAGCTTTAGTATGCCATACATTAGGTCTTCTATATTTAGAAATGAAGATGGATTTTCAATCAGCAATTTCATCATTCCAAGCAGGCTTAGTATTGGATGAAACAAATTACGAATTACATATCGCATTAGCAGATGTATATATGGTTCAAACTGATTTGGATAACGCTATTAAAACATACTGTGATGCAGTAGCAGTAAACGGTGATAACTATTTAGCTTATGCAAAAATGGGCTTGGCTGTATGGGAAAAAGGCTACGCAGATGAAGCAGTAGTGTCGTTCTCAAAAGCAATTGAACTAAATCCTGATTGCGATATTGCATATAACAATTTAGGCGTTGTATATTTAGATGCCTTTGCCGATAAAGAAGAAGCTTTAAAATGTTTCTTAAAAGCAATTGAATTAAACCCAAATTATACATTGGCATATTTCAATGCAGGAAGAGCTTATGAAGAAATGCACGACGCTGAAAACGCAGCATCATATTATCAAATGTCAATAGACTTAAACAGATTAAACCCTGAATTGAGCGAAGACGACATTAAAGATAAAATTCATAGCTTATTCAATTTATAATCATAATTTATTTATATAACAAAACAAAAATCTCATAATTTTATTTACACAGGTACGGAACTCCGTACCTTTTTTTTGACAAAGCGAACAGTTGAGCTAGAGCGAAACTTGTGAGCCTGTCTCCGTAGTTGACTTTAAGCCGTTAGGCATATTATCCAATTTAATGCCTTACGGATAAAAGGAAACGAAGTGTAATGCGAGCAGAGGGCGAAGACTTGAAGATTTTAAAAAATGAAATTTTGAAAAATCTCCAATCGTAGACCCGTTTAACGCAAACCCCTCGAAACAGCCATTGACATCTTGTAGGTTGGAGCGAGACAAAGCGAACAGTTTCGCTCTAGCTTAAATATTCGCTTTCTCAAGTACGGAATGATATGTTTTTGTTATGTGTTTTTTAACATGATTTAACATCATACTTGATTTTAAATTATGTTTTGTATATTTTAGTATCATAAGCCGGAGACAGTTAGTTCCGTAAAGGATTAAAATTCGCTAACCGAGGTCAAAAACTTAAAATTAATAGTTTTGATTGGAAATTTTGCGGCTTTGTGTATGCAAAATTTTTTTATTGCTTACGCAAACATAGGTCGATAAAAATAAATTCAAAGGAGAAAAAATGTCAACAAAAGCGTTTAAAGATGAAAAAATCGAAAAGATTAAAGAAAAAGTTGATAAAGCTCAAGTAGCAATCCTTACTAACTACCAAGGATTAACTGTTGAAGAAATTACTAAATTAAGACGCAGTATCCAACAAGGTGGTGGCGATTATATGGTTACTAAAAATACTTTAACAAAAATCGCTATTAAAGACACTCCATACGAAGTATTGAGCGATTCTTTAAAAGGACCATCAGCTATAGCATTTGGTTTTGAAGATCCTGTATCTCCAGCTAAAGCTTTATCTAAATTTATTAAAGATGCTAAAAAAGGCGAAATCGTTGCAGCTGTATTAGAAGGTAAATTATTAACAGCTCAAGAAGCAAAAGCATTAGCAAACCTTCCAACAAAAGAAGAACTTTATGCAAAAATGCTTGGCTGCGTAAATTCACCTGCTACAGGCATCGTTGGTTCTATCAACGCAGTAATGGCTCAATTAACAAGAGCAATGGCTGCTGTAAGAGACCAAAAATCAGCTTAATTAAATTTTCTAAGGTAGCTTAAAAATTTAATTATTTATTAGTAAATTACATTTAAAATTAATATTTAGAAAGGAAATTAAAATGAGTAACGTAGAAACTATTTTAGAATCAATCGAAAAATTAACATTATTAGAAGCAGCAGAATTAGTAAAAGCTATGGAAGAAAAATTTGGCGTATCAGCAGCAGCTCCAGTAGCAGTTGCAGCAGCAGCTCCAGCAGCAGCAGCTGAAGGTGGCGCTGAAGAAGCTTCTGAAGTTACAGTTGTATTAGCTGAAGCTGGTGCTAACAAAATCGCTGTATTAAAAGAAGTTAGAGCTATCACAGGCTTAGGCTTGAAAGAAGCTAAAGAATTAGTTGATGGCGCTCCAAAACCAATCAAAGAAAACGTTAAAAAAGAAGACGCTGAAGCTATGAAAAAACAATTAGAAGCTGCAGGCGCTAAAGTTGAAATCAAATAGTTTGGTTTTATAAACTTTTTAAAAAGGTCGGATTTCTAATCCGACCTTTTTTTATTTAATTTATTTTAAATCTAAAAAGAGGGCGAACTTTTTTAATTCGCCCTTCTTTTATTTATAAAAATTTTCCAAAAATACAAAAAAATAAAGGCCTGCGATTGCAAGCCCTAAAATATACATTTACCCCACTTACTTTATATCATGCAAATATTTCATTGTCAAGCAGTCTGTTTCATGTTTTAAGAAATAATACTTTAGTACCATTAAATTTAAAAAAATATCATCATTTTGAATTAGTGAATTTAGATTCAAATTATAATATACTGTTAAAATAGAGTTTATATATTAACCAAAAGTATAAAAGAGGTAAAAGATGACAACAATTGATGATGCATTAGTTATGATTTTAGCAGGTGGTGAAGGTAAAAGACTTTATCCATTGACTCGTGACAGAGCTAAACCTGCTGTTCCATTCGGTGGTAGATACAGAATTATTGATTTTGTATTAAACAACTTTATTAACTCAGGTTTTTACAAAATCAAAGTATTAACTCAATACAAATCTGACTCGTTAAACCAACACATTTCAAGAGGTTATGCATTATCACCATTCTTAGATCAATATGTAGATTTAGTTCCTGCTCAAATGAGAACTGGTGGAACTTGGTATCAAGGTACTGCAGATGCTGTTTATCAAAACGTATTACACATCGTAGATGCTGATCCAAATTATGTTTGCGTATTTGGTGGTGACCACATTTACAAAATGGATGTATCACAAATGTTGGATTATCATAAAGAAAAACAAGCTGCATTAACAATTGCTGCTATTCCTATTCCAATTGAAGAAGCTTCTGAATTTGGTATTATGGAAGTTGATGACAATTGGAGATTAACAAGTTTTATTGAAAAACCAAAAACTAAACCAAAATCAATTCCTGGTCATCCTGAATTATGTTTAGCTTCAATGGGTAACTATATTTTTGGTAGAGATGTCTTAGTTGATGCTCTTGAAAGAGATGCTAAAATTGAAGACTCTAACCATGACTTTGGTAAAAACGTTATCCCAATGTTATTAAATGAAGGTAAACCAGTTTATGTTTACAACTTCAAAGACAACGCATTCTCTGGTATGACAGATGCTGAACGTGGTTACTGGAAAGATGTTGGAAGTATTGATGCCTACTGGCAAGCTAACATGGACTTATTAGATTCATGTCCAGAACTTAATTTATACGCTAAAGAATGGCCATTGAGAACATTCAACTACAATTACCCACCTGCTAAATTTATTTGGCAAGAAGGTGACCGTGTTGGTATGGCTACAAACTCTATGGTTTCTGAAGGCTGTATCGTATCTGGTGGTAGCTTATCAAGATGTATTCTTTCTCCAAAAGTTAGAATCAATTCTTATTCACAAGTTTCTGACAGTATCTTAATGGAAAATGTTAACGTTGGCAGACACTGTGAAATTAAAAATGCTATTATTGATAAAAACGTTGAAATTCCACCTCATACAAAAATCGGTTTCGATAGAGAAGTTGATACTCAAAGAGGTTTCTTCGTTTCTCCAAACGGTATTACAGTTGTTCCAAAAGGTGCTATCATTTAATAATTGTTAACTATAGACTATTTTTAAAAGCCTTTGCATGTATAATATATGCAAGGGCTTTTTTAATGAAAAATTTAATTATCACATTATTAATTTTTATAGTTACTTCTAAAACTGCGTTGGCAGGAACATTGACTTGCGAACAAGCTTTGAAAAAAGACAAACCTGTTGTTGTAATGTATTCTGCAGATTACTGTTTTTATTGTAAAAGATTTAAACCGATATTTTTTCATTTGTCTGATAATATGTCTGACAAATATAATTTTGCATATTATGATGTAACAAAAAAAAATAAACCTTCAAGTTGTGACAATGTTGATTTAGACGGTATTCCGACTTTGTATATAATTAATCCAAAAAATAATAAAAAATATTTGATTTCAGAAAAATATTATTCAAATCCTGAACTTTTAAAATTAAAATTAATTGAATATTACAAAAACTTAAAATAAATAGCTAAAACCCTTTTGTACATGGCAATTTATCATGAAAAAATACCTTTATATAAGAGTAGGTAGTTTTATGTTAAGTGTCAATAATCATCTGGCAAATGTTAGCTTTAAGGCCAACGTGATGCCGAAAAATCAAGCAAAACATATAGATAACATTCTTCATTCAGGTAAGAGTGTTGATATTTTTTGCCATGCAATGTCTGACGAGGACACTTTTAACAGTGCAACTGCGTTTTATAATTATTTGAAAGATGAAGGTATTAGTGCAAGAATTATAGCTTCTGGTGGTAAAGATAATTATAATTACGATACTTCAAAATATAATATTATTGATGCAAAAGATGTAAACGAAAATACTCAGAAAGCAGATGTTGCCTTGTGTGTTGATTTTTCTGGTAAAGATAGATTAGCAACAAATGTATTTAAGCATTTGCAAAAATATGATGCTAAAACAATAGTTGGTATTGATCATCACGATGATAAAAATAAAATTGTATCTGATTTTAATCAAATAACAAAAGCATACAGAAAGAATGAAATGCCTGAAATTGAAGCAAAAAATTATTATGTAGATAGTTCTTCAAAATCAAATTGTGGTATTATTTATAGATTTTTTGAAGCTTTAGGTAAAAAGCCTAGTCATGAAATTTCAAGAGCCTTGTTTACGGGTTTTCAAGATGATATATCAAAGGATAAATCTAATCTTGATAAAAATTCTAAAGAAGTTAAATTAAAATTGATAAAATCTTTGAATATTATTGATTTAGCAAAAATTGGCAAGCATTTTTTTGATAAATCAAAATTCACTAAAGAAGAAAAAGCATTTGCAAAAAGTTTAAATCAAAGAACTCAGTACTCTAGCAATGGCAAATTAGCTTATGTCGAAATAAAAGAAGATGATAAAGAGTGGAATAAAATTGGTAGAAATACTGAAAGAGCTGTAAAAATATTAGGCAAATTTAGAAACCAAACTTTATCAAATAATAAAAATTTAGAGGCAGTTGCCGTTTTCTATCCTTGCTCAGACGGTTCAACTTATAAGATGAGCATATTATCAAATAAAAATTATGCGATGAAGATGGTTGACTATGTAAAAGATAATTATGATAAAAATCTTGTCGCAGGTGGTCACAATAACCGTTGTGGCGGGACAATTCAAACTACAGATACTGAAGAACAACATGCTTGGGTAAACAATTTTATAAAAGCTTCTGAAAATATTGAATACTAGTTTTCAGCTGTTTTTTCGTTGTTATTTTCAATATCAGATTTAATTTCAACTTCTTCAAATTCTACAGGTTCGTTTTTCCCCAATTTATTTTTTAAATCTTCGATAATGTAATCAGTTGCATTAGTATTAAAATATTCACTGTATTTACCAAGAATAGCAAATCTTTGTTTTAAATTATAATCGTTTTGCGCAAGTAATAAATCTTCTAAAACGATATCTATTGCATCTTTTGAAGATAATTTATAGAAAGTTTTGAAGATTTTTTCTCCAATTTCATTAAATGTAGTATTTTTATGTTTATTGTTTATAAAAATGATTGGTTTTCCTGTTGGGAAATAATTTACAGCTGTAGTTAAGCTATCTGTTACTAAAACATTTGAAGTTTTGAATACATCTATAGCGTATGAATATTCGCTAAGATTAACATTTGGAAGAGCGTTTAATTTTATAAAATAATTGTTGTACTCTTCTTCAGTCATAACCTTGTTATCAAGACATTGTTGTTTATATTTCATATCAGGAATAATCACAAAACTGTATTGTGGATGAGTTGAAATATAATCATACATAAAAGACTGTTGTTCTTTAAATTTAGTACTATTGAAAGTATCATTTAAAATAAAGGATGGAACATAGACTATTCTATTATTTTCAACGCTACTTGGAGTATTCCATAGGTTTTCAAAAGATTGATTTGTTTCTTGTCCGTATTTTTCATACATTGTAAAACCAGCAACAGTAACGTTTTTAAAAGGTTTTAAACTGTATTGGTTTGCAGAATATGTTTGCCAAGTGTTATTTAATCTATCTTTTATAAATCCGTTGAAATGTTCTGTTTTTCTTGTTTCAAAACTAGGTTCAACAAAACATGTAAGAGCGATTTCTGATAATTTAGTTGGGGTGTAATCAGATTTCAAGAAAGGAGGTTGTTGATAGATAATTAAATCAGGCTTTAACGCTTTTATGATAACAGCTTCTCCTGTATCTGATTCGATACCTTCGACACATTCAATACCTTGAGAATTAAAATATTTGATAGTTTCTTCTGTTGCAAGATTTTCTGATTTTAATTCGTTTGGTAGAACAACGATAGGTAAAACTTTGAAATCGTTGTCTGCTCTCATACTAAAATACAATTTTGATAAGAACCATTGATTGTAGTCAAATACAAGAAACATAACTCTTATTGGTTTGTCTTTTCTTTCTACAATCTCTGCTATCTTTCTTTCGTAATTTAGTCTTGAAACAATATCGTCACCTTTGTATTCAATTAAGTCTTTCACGATAGGTAAAACTTGTTTAGTCTTTTTGTAAGTACAAATAGACATTTTTAAAATTTCGTATGCGCTTACAAGTTTTGCAAGTAAAGATTTTTCTAATAAGTTAACAAATACAACTTTCTTTTTTATCAAACGGTTTTTACGCAAATATTTTTCAATTTCAGCACCATTGTCTTTTAAATTAATAATTACATTAACACCACTAAAATATAGATTCTGAACAGAAATCATTTTTAGATTATCTTGTTCAAAAATGTTAGAGCTTCCAATGTTGTTGTCGCAAATACCAACAATATTAAAATAAGTTTTTAAATCATACTTAGAGCAAACTGCTTCTAGTGCATTGTTAGCACCAAATAGTACAACTTTTTTCCCCTCAAATTGTTTACTTAATTTGTTAAGTCTTTCATCAATTTGTAATTGTTCTAGCTTTTCTTGTATGTAAAAATATTCTTGCATAACATGTTAATTTTAGACTATCAAAGCAGGATGTCAAACGACTAGAAAACAAGAAGGCGATTTTTTCTATAGAAAAAATCGCCTTCTTTAGTAAATTTTATGTTTTACGCTGTACCAAAGACTTTGGATTCATCAACATAACAAGATGCTACACGTCTTTGTAAATCAGCTTTTGAAATATGTCCGTCGCCGTCTTTATCAAGTCCTTTATTCATAGAATAAGTTTTACCGTCAGAGGCTGAAGTAAGAATATCTCTGTTTGCACGAGCTGGCATGAATACTAATGCATAAAGGTCTGCACCTGAAAGTTTCTTACCTTCAAATCCATAAGTCTTTTTAACTTGAACAAAGAATTTTTCTACATAATCAAGTTGCTGAGTTGGTGACATTTTTCTTAATTCATCAGTTGTTGTACCCAACATTTTTGCCGTTGCTGGCATGAATTGAATTAAACCAGTAGCGCTTCCTTTTGGATTTTTTGCGTTAGATTTTAATCCTGATTCGGAATTCATTACTGCTAACAAGTCTTTATAATCACAACCGATACGTTGCGAAATTTCTTTTGTTTTATTTAAGAAGTTTTGGTCTAATTTTACGCTTGGTGAATTACCATAACTTGGGTTAGTCGTAGGCGTAATGCTACCAGTGTTGCCGATAGGGTTCATTCCCATGCCTGATAATTTTCCAAAGCCAAATGGATTAACTTTGTTTTGTGACGAATCAGAAACAGTGCTACTACTTGTTGTATCAGACTTTTTCTTTATCGAAACTTTCAAATTCTTTTGAAGTTCTTTTCTTTGCTTACGAGTCATTTTTGATTCTTCTGCAATTTCTGAAAAGATTTCATTCAAATCTATGCCGGCTGCTTCTGCTTGTTCTTTAAGCATTTTCATTTGTTTATCCAAAGATTTTCTTACGTTTGGATTAGTTTTTTCGTTGCCGTCTGCATCTCTTGTTTTTAAATTTTTAGTTTTTCTAACAAGTTCTTGAGCCTTTGCTTTTATTTGGCTTTTCATTGCATCAGAAGTGTAAGAATCTTCTGTTCCTCCAATAATATCATCGCCAAAGAGAGAATTTGTTCCATCTCCCATTCCTAACATTCCTGTCTGATTTAGGGCTGTCATGGTTGGCATCTTTATATTATTTATACTAATTTCAGGCATAATTGTCCCACACTTTTAAGTACTATTATACACTTACATGAAGTAGTGAAAACAGAAAATATTGCCTATTTTTGGCTAATATTAAACATTTTTTTACAATACTTCATCTTTAATTAAAAAATATTTTTATAATTTCGTCATCCTACTAAAAACCTAACTATGCCTCTGTCATAAAGAAGTTTTTAGATTGGTTTTGTAGGAATGAGAAAAAGTTGTTGTTCGTATTAGTTGTTTTTGTCTGTTCTGCATTTGAATTTGTTGTGATGTTTCCAAACGAGCCAAGTTGTTGAGCAGTTTGTGTGTTGGATGTTGTTTCTGCCTCTTTTGTTCGGTTAGGAATTTTTACACCAAGATTTTTAGAAAGAGTTTTTCTTTCTTTTGTCGTCATGTTTTCGCTTAGTTCAGCAAAAGTATTGCTTAAATCAACTCCAGCCATTTCAGCTTGTTCTTTTAAAGCCTTCATTTGCTTATCAATACTTTTCTTTACTGCCTTGTTAGTCTTTTCATTGCCATCGGCATCTTTTGTTTTTAATTGTTTAGATTTTTTTATTAAGGTTTGTGCTTGTTCTTTGATTTGTGCTTTCATTGTAGAGTTGAAAGAACTTGTTGAACTTGCTTGGCTTTCTCCACCAAAAATGCTATTAAGATATTCACTAGAACCCCCAGAAACGGCCGAGTTTCCTGAAGATTGAATACCTTGTACACCATTTAGTGATACTTGATTAACCATGCAAAATTCTCTCTTCTACAATGTTACACATGGATATAAAGTTTTTTTAGGAAGTCCAATTTCAGAAAAATTTAATACTGTAACATTAGTTAATATTTTAAAGCTTTTTTCTAAAGTTTAAAAAAATTTCTCCGATAACAAACATGTAAAGAGTATAAAATTTATTTGGAATTTTAAAAGTGAATGTTAATAGTATCGTAAATGTTAATAGTGTATCAAGGGTTCAAAATACTCAAAGCTCTAGAAAGGTTGTAAATACAGAGCTTAAAAATGATACGTTTGAACGAGTTTCTTTTAAAGGTAACTTTAATGTTGATGATGTTGTAAAAGAGTTGAAGGAGCTTAAGAATTTTAAGGGACTTCCTAAGTTTACAGATGACAAAGTTGAAGTTATCAAAAATGAACTTGTTAAAGCTCCTGACAAATGGGAGCCATTCAAGACGCTTGTTCAAAATCCTAAGATATTGGGATCAATGGCGTGCGATATTATTGGTAAAGATACTCAAGTCGTAAAAGGGCTAGCAGTGTTATCAGAGGTGAAGAAAGGAGATGATACACCAAGATTTACACCTTTTGATATTAAGGCTCTTTCAAATAGTTTGAACAAAACAGAAGAATTTGATAAGGCAAAAGTCTTAGCTAAAAGTGATTTAGGCATAGATGATTTAGTTGCCTTGTCAAAGAATGAAAAACTTAAAAATCCAGAAAAAGTCGTTGAAAATTATGATAAAATGAAAGCTCGCTGTGGTGAAAAGCTATTGTCATTGTCGTTTAAAACGGATGATTATGACTCAAATGCTTTCTCTTTGATTGCTGATTTGAAAGATACAGGCAAGAAAATTGAACTGTTCGATAAGGACATGAATAATATTTCATCAGAAGAAGTACAAGCTTTCAAACATCCAAATGGACGTCAATATCAAATTAAAAAGACTGTTGACAGAAGAAACAATTCTGTGTCTAAGGTTAGACTTGAGGTGAAAAAAAATATGCCTCAACCAGTTTTGATAAATGAAGTTCGTGTTATAAAGGATAAAAACGGCAAAACTGTGAGAAAAGAATATACGGATCAATCAGAAGTTCCAGGTGTTTTGAATATAAAACACGTGTTCCCTGATGGTTCAGAAAAAATTCTATCTTCTGGAACAATTGATAAAAAGACAGGAATAACTTCTATTAAAAAAGACATGACCTCTCTTGATGGCACTCGTACTCAGTATTTGTACGAAGATGATCCTCAAGGTAACAGAATTAGCGATTATGTTATTACTGATAAAAATGGTAAAACATTGTTGAAAAATTCTCAGTCTTTTGAAGTTATTTCTAATAACAAGTTTATTTCTGCTAAAAATGATAAAAAGTATGAAATTACTGTAAATGAAAAAGATATTGATATTAAAGATTTGAATACAAAAGAAAATTCAAAAATTGTCTTTGAAAACTATCTTGATGGAAATAAAGAAAAGATTTTAACTGTACTTAAGAAGATGCCAGGTGAAGAATTGATTGCTTTAGGCAAAACTACAAAACACCTAAACGGCATTGAAGATATTAATTATTCAACTTATGGTGCCGTAAACAAACGTATCAAGACAGGCGATAACTTGTATGTTATGTTACATGAGCTTGGTCATGCAAAGGATTATAACGAAGTTAATGTAAAAGAAGAAGAAACTTTGAAAAAATCAATTTTTTCAAATGCAAAAGTAAATGAAGTCTTTGAAAAGGAAAAAGAAGCTTTTGATAATGCTTTTCCAACTGCTCAAAGAGAACATATTAACTATTTTATAAAAACATCTGAGCACAAAGACGGTTTGCAAGAAACTATCGCTGAAACAAATGCATTGTTGAATACTTATAACAATGAAGATTTGTTCTCAATACGTTCTCAATATTTGCAACAATATTTTCCAAAGACAATAATTGAGATTTCAAAATCTTTGGCAAAGACTAACTAAGATTCAGCCTCTGCTCACTCACGCTTATTCTTTTTTAAAGTCATTAGCGTTCTTGTCTGCGAGCCATTTTCTCATAATGTGCTGTTCATAGCTCAATGCATAATTATAAAGCGCTTGAGTTAATTTTCTGCCACTTTCTGATTTTGCTACCAAAAAGAAGTCACCAGCTTTGTTTTGGTAAAAGTCTATTTCTTGGTGAATAATTTTTTCAACATTTGTTTGAGCAGGTTTTTCTAAAACTGATAAAATCCACGCAGTAAGCAAACTTAGTGTTGTTTTATTTTTTATTATTTCATCGTTATGTTCTTGTAAAAATTTTGAAAATTCGCTCAATATCATATTAGTTCGCCGATGCTGTTGCCAAGCAGGTAATTTTTTTATATCCGTTTTTGTAAAATTCTTCTATCATTGATTCAAAAGTTGAACCTGTTGTAAATATATCATCAAGGATAAGTATTTCCAAGTTTTTATCAAAATCTTTATCGCAAATTGTGAAAGCGTCTTTTAGGTTTTCCATTCTTTCATATTTTTTAAGCTTATATTGAGGTTTTGTGTTTTTAACTCTTTTTATCAAGTTTGTGTTCATTGTTAAACCTGTAAGCTTGCAAAATTCTTCTCCTACAAGTTCCATGTGATTGTATCCTCTCTCTTTTTTTCTTTTTTCAAAAAGTGGAACTGGTACAACTACAAAATCTTTTTGAAGATTTAGTTTTTCAAAATATTCTGTCATAAATTTTGCTTGATAAAAAGCCAATTCTTTTTGTTTATGGTACTTAACCCCTCTGATAAGTTTTTGCATTGTCTTTTCGTAAATGCCTGCACAAAAAATATTTACGTTTTTATAAATTAATTTTGCTCTTCTGTCGTTTAAGTTGAGTTCGTCATAGCAATGGTTGCACATGACAACGCAATCTTTTGAACTTTTGCAGAAATAACAACGCTTTTTATATATTAAATCAAGTAGTCCAAGCAAAAAATTTTTCATATAAAAATTATACAATAAATTATTTATCGTGTTAGAATATGAATAATCACAATCATAAACAAGGAAATAATATTTATGTCTATAATTTTAATGTTGATATTTTTAAGCATATTGATTTTAGTACACGAAGCAGGTCACTTCTTAACTGCAAAAGCTTTTGGTATGAGAGTTGACAAATTCGGGTTTGGTTTACCAATAGGTCCAACTCTATTCAAAAAGAAATTTGGTGAAACTACATTTTTAATTCATGCTTTCTTATTAGGTGGCTATGTTGCGTTTCCAGATGACGAAGAAGATTGCGATTTGCCAAAGGATTCACCTGAAAGATTTATCAATAAGCCAATTTATCAAAGGGCGATTGTTGTTTCTGCAGGTGTTATTTCAAATGTTATTTGTGCATATTTCTTTGTTTTGATTACAGCAATGATGTGGGGACAATTGCCTTCAGGCGAAGCTAATATTTACATCAATGACATTGTTGCTACAAAAGGTGCTTCTATCTGGACTTCTGGCGCTAAAAAAGGCGATAAGATTGTGGAAGTTAATGGTATGCCAATTAAAAATACTGCTTCTTTTATAAATATTGTTTCAAAGAGCAAAGAAACTGATGGTATTATTACAAAAGCTATGTATCAACAAAAAATTGACGAATTGCGTAAAATCAATATAGGTTTTAAAAATGATGAAATCATAGTAAAAGATGTTTTGGTAAGACTTCCACAAATTAACGAAGAAGAAAAAATTGTTACTTCTGATAATAAAGTTAAAAGAGGTTTAAAAGCGCCTGAATTAAATGAAACTTTAAAATTATCAGAAAATTCAGCTAAATTACGTGATGAAATTCGTAAAAATAACAAAGATTATTATATTGCAGACGGTACGGTAACACTTTCTGATATAGCTTATGCAATCTCTGATTCTGTTCATCCAATTGATATTAAAGTAGAAAGAAATGGAAAAATTGTACCTCTAAAAACTGTTTATCCAAACAAAAACGGACAACTTGGTATTCAGTTAGAAACTAAAGAAATTTTAGCTTCTACAAAATCATTCCCAACAGCTGTAGTACAAAGTTATAAATACTTATATGACAATACTTACATGATGTGTTATGGCTTGTATCAATTATTTACGGGCAAAGTTCCGATGAAAGATTTACACGGCATTGTTGCTATTACAAAAGTCGGTGGTGATATCATTGAAAATAACGGAATTTTCCAAGGTTTATTATTGATTGCAATAATCTCAATGGATTTAGCATTAGTAAACTTCTTGCCAATTCCTGCTTTAGATGGTGGTCACTTATTATTCTTATTTATTGAAAAAATCCACGGCAAACGTCTTGACGACAAAATTGTCGAAAAAATAGGTACAATCGGATTTATGTTCTTGGTTACATTAATGGTCTACGTAATATTTAATGACGTATTTGCATTATTGACGAACAAGTTTTAGATTGAAAATCTTGCTAATAAATAAGTTTAAAATTGTTATCATAGATAATCTCTCAAAATGTTTTTAACGTAATTTTGTGTTTCAGGAAATGGTGGTACACCGTCGTATTTGTCAACATTTCCTGGGCCTGCGTTGTATGCAGCAAGTGCTAGAATAACGTTACCATTGTATTTATCTAACATTGATTTTAGGTATGTTACACCACCTTCTACATTTTCAACAGGGTTCATAGGGTTTTTAACACCTAAGCTTTTTGCTGTCGCTGGCATAAGTTGCATTAAGCCCATAGCGCCAACTTTTGATTTTGCATCAA
Source organism: uncultured Candidatus Melainabacteria bacterium (assembly GCA_934693165.1). Classification (GTDB taxonomy): domain Bacteria; phylum Cyanobacteriota; class Vampirovibrionia; order Gastranaerophilales; family Gastranaerophilaceae; genus UBA791. The sequence continues at coordinate 4,630 of CAKUUX010000005.1, read as the reverse complement.
CTTTGAAACCTGATTCTTGTTTGATTAATGCTTTTACTAGTTTGTCGTCTACGCCGTGACGTTTTGAAATTTTTGTAACCATATCAAGAATTTGGTTTTTAGAATTTGCAATGCCTCCACCAATTTTACTCATAAAACTACCATTAGTTTTTTGAGTACCGATTAGGGCAGATAAATCGTTACGGTTGTATATTTTAGAAGCTTCTTTCTTTTCCCCTGCGCCAGATACTAAAGAGCCAAAAGTATTATTTGGCGAAGTAACATTCTTTGCTCCTGCGCTATCTTTCAAAACTTTCGCAAATGGTTTGATATCTTTATCTAGTGATGGGGGTTGTAACCCTTTTTCAAAGTTTGCAATTTGCGTATTGATTTCTGCATAACGTTGAATTGCAGCCTGTTGCCCACTAGAATTAATTAAATTCTGTATCTTAGGAGAAAACATAAATACCTCACACCTCTATTTCTTACTAATATCCTACTAAATTTTATGTAATATTAAATCCTCTATTTGATTTATAATGATTTTTGTAAAAAAGGCAACACACAAATATTAAGAAAAAATAAACTAAACTTGTTTATGCTTGTTGATAAACTATAATAGTAAATGTAGAATATTATTTATAGAGGCGTAATTATGAGTCACAAACACAAACACGAAATTGAAGAAGAAAAAAACTCAAATAATAATCCTTTTAAACCAACTGATGAAGCTGATGAAAAGGTAGAAACAGAAGTTGAAAAACAAGAGGTTGAGGCAGGTGCTGAATCTGTAAATAATGAAGCTGATAAAAAATACGAAGAACTTCAAAAAAAATATGATGAGTTGAATAATCAATATATCAGACTTGCTGCCGATTTTGAAAACTTTAGAAAACGTCAAGCTCAAGAACGTGAAAGTCTTTTGAAATACGGTGCAGAAGAAACTATGAAAAAACTTTTGGAAGTTTTAGATAATTTTGATAGAGGTTTAAAAGCTATTGAAAATATTGAAGATTGCGAACAAGTTAAAGATAGTTATAAACTAGTTTGCAAACAAATGAATGACGTTTTGACAAAACTTGGTTTAGAAGTTATTGAGTCAGAAGGTCAAGAATTTGATCCAAACTTCCACGAAGCAGTTATGCAAACTCCTACATCTGAGCATCCAGAAAATACTGTTATGGTTCAGTTACAAAAGGGTTATAAGCTAGGCGATAAGGTACTTAGACCTGCTCTAGTTAATGTTGCTACTGCTGAATAACAATTTAATATTAGGGATTAGGAATTAATGGCAGATTATTATGAAATATTAGGCGTTTCGAAAGACGCCAGTAAAGATGAGATAAAAAGTGCTTTTAGAAAAAAAGCAAGACAACTTCATCCAGATGTAAATAAAGCTCCTGATGCTGAAGAAAAATTCAAAGAATTAGGAAAAGCTTATGAAATTTTATCTGATGATGAAAAAAGAGCAACTTACGATAGATATGGCGAAGATGGCTTAAATAATGCAGGTTTTAATACTCAAGGACCTTTTGCAAGTGGCTTTGGTGACTTGGGTGATATATTTGAAAGTTTCTTTGGTGACTTTGGTTTTGGTGGTGGCTCAAGACAGCGTGATCCAAATGCGCCTGTTGCAGGGGATGATTTAAGATTAGATGTCGAATTGACTTTTGAAGAAGCTGTTTATGGCGTAACAAAAGAGGTTAAAATTGGTCATCTTGAAGCTTGTGACGAGTGTAAAGGTACAGGTGCTAAAGCAGGTACAAGCCCAGTAACTTGTTCTGTTTGTGGTGGTACTGGTAAGGTTCATCACACAACTTCAACTGTATTAGGTCAATTTACACAGGTTTCACCTTGTCCAAAATGTCATGGCACAGGTAAAATTATTGAATCACCTTGTGAAAAATGTCACGGTAAAGGACAAATTGAAGTTGAAAAGAAAATAGAATTGAAAATCCCTGCAGGTGTTGATACAGGTTCAAAAATGCGATTATCAGGTGAAGGTGATGCTGGCTTGAGAGGTGGCCCATCAGGTGATTTGTATGTTGTATTACACGTAAAACCTTCTAATTATTATCATAGAGAAGGCTTGAATATTATTACAAGATTGGATATTACTCCTGCACAAGCTGTTTTGGGTGATAATATTTATGTTCAAACAATTGATGGGGATAAAAAATTAAATATTCCTGCAGGTATCCAAACTGGTACAACTCTAAAACTTGCAGGTCATGGTGTTCCTCATGTTCAAAAACCTTCTTATAAAGGCGACCACATTGTTCTTGTAAATATCAAAACTCCTACAAGTTTGACTGATGAGGAAAAAGCTTTGTATAAGAGATTATATGAAATTAATACAGGTAAAAAGGCTCAAAGCTCTTTTAAAGATAAGGTTAAAGGAGTGTTTAATTAATGAAAAGATTTTTACTTTTATTGTTAGTTTTTATAATGGGGTTGCCATCATTTGCGGCAAAAATTCCACAAGATGTAAAGAAAATTCTTGATGAAAACTTTAATGCTAAGGAAGAAATAAGATTTGACGGCTTGATTACAATGCCTGATTCTACAATATATCTTCCTCTTTATCCTTCAAGAATTAAAAAACCTGAGTCTGTACAGATTAAACAAACATATCCTGCAAATAAAAAATTAAGAGATTTGCCTGATATTGTTATTTTTAATAATGACTTTGTCTTAATGAAGGTTATCAAGGATAAAGAAGGTAATAAAACTTTCGCAAATCCTGAGCCAATGCCGATTGAGGTTAAAACAGGTTTGCTACCACAAGATTTACTTGTTCCAAAAGGGCTAATGGTTCCTGAAAGTATGAGAACTGTAATTGGTTCTTTACAAATTAAAACAAAAGAAGATAAAGGTATTAGAGTTAAGTCAGAAATGACAGAACATTTAAATCCTGTAATTATTAAAACTTCTACAAAAAATTTAGTGAAAGAAGTAACGGAATTAAAAAATAAAGTTATTTATATCGCAACTTGTTATTCAAAAAATATTCAGGTAGTTGCAGGCGAATCAATGTCACCAAAATATGCTTTGGCTCAAAAATCAATTCCTATTGATATGAAAATTACACCTGATAGCAAGTTTTTGTTGGTAACTACTTATAACAATAATTGTGTTGATGTTATCTCAATGAAGGATGAAGAGATTATTAAACGTATAGAACTTCAATCTCAAGGTGAAGAAATTGTTGTTGATAATTATGAAAATAAAGCTTACGTATCAAGCCCACTTGACTCAAGCATTTATATAATTGACTTGAAAACTATGCTTTTAAAACAAAAAATCAAATTGAATGGTATGTGTGAAAGACTTTATTTAACAGATGATTCAACAAAATTATTCTATTATGATAAGAGTTCTGGGAATATTTGGGTAATTGATATTTACGATGATTATAAAATCTCAGAAATGGGTAAATTCCCAAATGTTTCAAAGATTATTTTTGCTCAAAACAAAGTATATATGCTATCTCGTACAAAGAGCAAAATCGCAATTGTTGATTATGTAACAAAAGGTTTGTTACAAGAATTTGATGTGCCAAAAACTCCAGTAGATATGATTATGTATAAAAATGACTTATTTATATTAGGTGGTAGAGCAAATAGAATAATGGTTTTGGATACAAAAAATGATGTTGTAACTGCTGAAATAGCCTTAAATCAAAACGGATTTGCGACATCTATATCTCCTATTAAAAATACTCATTTGGCAATCGTTACTGATACAAAAATTGGTAAATATTATGTGTTAGATATGTCAAAGAAAAAAATAATTAAGACAAATAGCTTACTAGTTCCAGTAAGTAAAATGGTAGTTGTAGAGAAGAAATATGGATCAAGTAACAAGTAATTTATTAAAAGAATTAGAAAAAACACAACACGATTTTTGGAATATTGCGCACGAAACAGCAAACTTTTTGAGTATATTGATTAAAGCTACAAATAGAAAAAATATGCTGGAAATAGGTACTTCTAACGGATACTCAGGTATTTGGTTTGGTAAAGCTTTAAAAGAAAATGGTGGACACCTTACAACTATTGAATTTTATGACAAAAGACAAAGTGTTGCTATTGAAAACTTTAAAACTTGTGGCGTTGATGACGTGATAACACCAATCCAAGGTTCAGCCGTTATGGTTTTGGAAAATATGCCAGAAGATCAAGAGTTTGATATTGTTTTTATAGATGCTAATAAAAAAGAATATATTAAATATTTCAATTTAACTGATAAAATGTTACGCAAAGGTGGGATTATTGTTGCTGATAATGTCCTTTCGCATGCTGAAAAAGTAAAAGATTTTGTTGATACAATTAACGCTGATGAAAGATATCAAGTTCAAACTTTAACTTTGCCTGCAGGCTTGCTTTTGGCATATAAAATATGCGAATAAATTTTACTTATACCCTCGCCACATTTGCATAGCAAATAGGGGAGAGGAGATTTTTTGCACGAATTTATGAGTGTATAAAAAATTGGTGATGGTTTTTGGATTGCTTCGTCGTAAACCCTTCGCAGGGACAAATATTTACCCTTAATATTGTTACGAATTTTCACAAGAGTATATCATTTTCTTAACAAAAATTAATAAAATAAATCAAAAAAGTCAATAAATCTATCTCAATATCCTTTA
>CAKUUX010000004.1 GCA_934693165.1 uncultured Candidatus Melainabacteria bacterium | reverse complement strand
GGTCGGGATGACACGGTTCGAACGTGCGACCCCCTCGTCCCAAGCAAGGTGCGCTACCAGCTGCGCTACATCCCGTAGGTCATGTATAGTTTATATTAAAGATGTTCTTTCGTCAAGTAGTTTCTTTTGCTTTCTCAAAAATCTAGTCCAAATGTACTTAGTTTTTATACTTTTAATATGGTATTATGGTCGAATATGAAAAAGTGTTTATTAAGTTTAATTGTATTTTTGGGTATATGTTCTCCTGTTCCTGCAATGGCAGAAACGCTAGAATCTATTGAACTTGATACGAGTTTTCGTGAAAATATTTTGGCTCTTGTTGAGCAGTCTGAAGAAAAAAAAGATAGTAGAGGTTTTCTTCCTGATTTTAGAATTGATGATAACACTTTGAAAGAAGAAGTAGACGATACTCATTATCCTGAATTTTTACCGGATTATAGAATTGATGACCCAGATCATAAAGAGGAAGCTTATTTAGAATTTGATGAAGAAAAAAGTGAAACTTTGCCACAAAAAGTTGAAAATGCTTTTAAAGAGTATCCAAATATTAAATTGAGCGTAAGTAAAAAACATCCAATCTTACCATTTGACCCAACTTTATTTGGTGAACGTTTATACCATGAGTTTGAAACAGGACCAATTGAAGATGTATTAGTGTATGGTGCATATCGTGGTGATTTTAATTTTAATTTTATGGATGCAGAACATTATCATACAAGTGATACCACATTTATGGGTGAAGCCGGCATTGTCGGTAAAGTTCGTGACTTGCCGATTGATTACAGATTTTCTCTAAACTTTGTCCCTGTAAAGGGTGTTAACTATTGGAATGCAATGATTTTAGATAACTTCATTACTATCAAGGCGGGAAAGAATAACAAAATAAGAATAGGACATACCCGAACAGCAAATGGTTATGAGGGTGGTATGTCAGGGTATTTACAACCATTTATTAACAAAGCTCAAATTTCAAGAACTTTTTCAAACGCAAGAGCAATAGGTGCTAAAGTTATTGGTTCATATTCATTGGTAGATTATGATATTGGTGTATTTTCATCGGATAGATTTTTCCATGATTTTTTTCCAGGTGCTGAATTTGTTGGTAATATAAATTTTAAACCTTTGGCAAAAACAAATGGAAAATATGGAAAATTGATTGTTGGAACAAGTTTTAATGTAGGAAGTCGTGATAATCATTATAAAAATATTGGATTTAATGCGACATATAAATATAAAAAATTTAAATGGGATTTTGAATATATGCTTGCCGATGGATACAATGGGAGAAGTTTACATTCTTCGAATTTAAAAGCAGATGGTTTTTACACTACATTATATTATAGATTGTCTAATAAAATTGAACTCTTGGCACGATATGACCAATTTACTCCAAATAAGGATATTTCATATAAACCATTAAAAGAATATACTGCTGGTATAAATTATAGACTTAAGGGTGATGCTTTAAAATTAATGATAAACTACGTTTATTACGATAATCATGCTCATAAAACAGGAAGTAAACTTTTAGTTGGTACACAATTTATATTTTAAAAAAAAGAAGTGATTAATAAAAACCACTTCTTTTTTTCTATGTTATTTATGGTAACTAAATATTCAATAACTCTTTAACTTCTCTACGTTTAACTTTTCTTGTTGTTGTTTTAGGAAGTTCTTTTTGATAAACAATAATGTTTACAGGTCTTTTATAAGGAGCTAGGTGAGAAGATAAATGTTTAACTTCTTCTCTGATAAGCTTGTTTAATTCTTCTTCTGATTTGTCTTTAGCGTATGTTTCTTTAGGGACGATAACTGCTACAATTTCTTCAGTACCACTTTTTGTTCCTCCAACACGAGAAGAACCCATTACGCAAACTTCAGCAAAGTTGTTGCTAGCTTCAAGAACAGCTTCAACTTCTTCAGGAAATACTTTTTTACCACCAGAAAGAACAATCATGTTTTTAATTCTGCCAGTAATATGAATGTGACCATCTTTGTCTAAATGACCGATGTCACCGGTATGTAACCAGCCTTCTTCGTCAATTGTTTCTGCAGTAAGTTCAGGTTGGTTGTGATAACCTTTCATTACAGATGGACCTTTTAATTGGATTTCGCCAGTTTCTGGGTCAATTCTACATTCAAATCCCGGTAATGGTTTACCAACCGATGTGTAATCTTTACGTTTGTCATAGTTTACAGATACAACAGGGCTTGTTTCTGATAAGCCATAACCTGCATAAACTTTTATACCAATTGTTTCAAAAAAGTTTGCAACATTTTTATCGATAGGTGCACCACCTGAAATACATCCTCTGAATTGTCCACCAAAATTATCATGGATTTTTTTGAAAATCATTTTTTTAATTTTAAATGATGGAATAAATCTTGCGATATTGTACATGATAGGGAAAACTTTTCTTGCAATCGGATTGTTGTGAACTTCGTTTTCGATACCTGCTTTTAGTAATTTTAAGAAAGCAGGAACAACTACCATGAATTGAACTTGTTTTTCTCTCATAATCATTAAAATGTCTTTTGGTTTTAATGATTGAGTATAGTATACGGATGTACCTAAAAGTAAGAAAGTAGAGAAACCTACTGTTAACTCAAATAAATGGTTCATCGGTAAAATTGATAAAATCTTGGTATTTTCGCCCTCAGGAATAAATTCAGGAACTACAGTACTTAACGCATTTAATTGAGCAAGCATGTTTCTGAATGAGATTTCAACACCTTTAGGGTTTCCTGTTGTACCAGAAGTGTAAATGATAAAAGCCGTTGACTTAGAACTTCTGTGTCTCCATTTGCAGTTTGGAGTTGAATTTATAGTATATAAACTTGGAAGTGTCATGTTATAACTTGGTTCGTCCATAACAATGACATGTTCAATTGAAGGTACTTCTTTTTGAATTTCTAAAGCTTTTTCAATATAAGTTTGAGAAACTAAAAGAACTCTAGGTTGACAGTCTGTTAAAATAGAAACAAGCTCATATTTAGTTAATTTAATATCTAAAGGAACAGTAGTTGCACCTGATAAAATTGATGCGAAAACACATGCTCCGTATTCAGGTTTTGATTCAGAAAGAATGGCAACTCTGTCATTTTTTTGAATTTGTAAGTCGTTAATTAAATAACTACCCAATTTTCTTGATAAAAGTCCAAGACCTTTATAAGTAAATTCTTTCCAACCAAGAGCAGTTTTAATACCTAGGGCAACTCTGTCTTGGTAATCATCTGTTTTGTCTTCTAATAATAGTAAGACGTTATTTGATCTATATTTCATTTCTAATCCTTTTCACTATAAAGACAACTATCCGTAATAAAAGCATAGCTTAAATAGAATTAAAGTCAAGAATACGTAGTTTTTGTAACAATGTATTCTTGAACTTTAAAAAGTTGAAATAACTTTGTTGAAATTATTTGTGTCATTGCGAGCGAAAGCGAAGCAATCCAAAAAAAATATTATAATTTATAAACTTAATTCTTGGGGATTTCTTTTAAAAAGAAACCCCCAAAAGAAACTCTCAAAGCCGATTTACATTCATAAGATTGACTAAATTTCAATTAAAGAACTTGTAACTCACTACGTTCAGGCAAACAAGTTCTTTGAGGATATTTCAATAAGTCAATCTAATTCATTCCAATAGGCTTTGTATAAGAAATCAATTTTGTGAAAATTATTCAATAAAATATGGTCGAAATAATATGTCTACTTTCCCCTTACCCCTCACAATTTCCTACATATATATGAATTAAATAAAAAATCCCTAAACTATGTAGAGGATATTTACGTTATTTGTATGTAAATTTATGTAAACATGTCGTAATATTAGAATACATGTAGAAGTCAGCATGTTGACTTTGCATAAAAAAGAATTAAAAGAGAAATACAATAGTTGAACAAGAAAGGAAAAACGCAATGGGATTAGCAGCATCACAAGCAAGATTGCTTGGAATAGGCTCAAAGAAAACTAATACCGAATGGCAAGGTCAACAAATTAACCAAGCCAGAACTGCGTTGTCTAATGAAGCTTCAAGATTATGGCAAGAATACTATTCAATGAAAGTGCCAACAGCTCCAGATATTACTAATTATTCAACTGACCAGTATTCATTTAATGATGGATATAACGATTATGAAATTGTATCTATAGATAAAGGTTCATCAAAAGATGGATACAATTCAAAAGTTACATATAAATATTATCAAGATACAGCGATTGGTAAAAATTATGAAAACCAAGACCCACAAGTTCAAAGAACTGGTGCAACAGATGAAAAATCTGGTACAACAATCAAAAAATTACCAAGTGGCGCATATCTTGTAACAATAAATGGACAAAAACAAATTGTTCAAAGTTTGGATGACTTGGATGATGATACAAAACAAGCCTTGACAGAAGCAGGTATCATCAAAGCTCAAACAGATGAACAAGGAAACACTACTTATGTAGATGGTACATTACCACCTGCAGGTTTCATGGTAGGTGCTACAAAAACTCAAGAGGCTGATAGAACAGATGTAGAAGTTGAAGCAGCATTAAAGAGAATTGCAGAACAATTCCCTGATAGCAACATGGCAAAAGCTATCAATAATGGCGAAACAATTTATACATATTCTAAAAATGGTACTATTCAATATTCATGTTTAGAAGATTTAGAAGCATCATTAAATTCTTCAGCAACAACTGAAAATCAAAAAGCATTACAACAATATTCAACAAAATTTGTACAAGAAGAAATACAAAAAACTTGTGATGCCATAGTTGATTCAAATTCAACAGGCAGATACCGTTCAATTTCTTTAGCAGATTTTACAAATTCAGAATTTTCATTACATGCTGAATCAACAACTGATAATACAGCATATAATGCAGCAATAGTTCAATACAACAGAGAAAAACAAGCTTACGACGATAGAGTAAACCAAATCGAAAATAGTAGGCAGAAAATTCAAGAACAAGATAGACATCTTGAATTGAGGTTAAAAACTTTAGATACAGAAAGAACTTCACTCCAAAACGAAATCGAAACAATCAAGAAGATTATGGAAAAGAAAGTCGACGAAGTATTCAAGACATATCAATAGAATAATAAATGAAATAGTAAAACGAAATTAATACACAAGAGAAATAAGAGAAAGGACAAACGTTATGGGAATGGCAGCATCACAGGCAAGATATTTAGGACTTGCTGCAAGAAAGACAAACTGCGAATACCAAGGTCAACAAATTAACCAAGCAAGAACAGCTTTGGCAAACCAAAGTGCAGAATTATGGAATCAAATGTTAGGATTATCAGTACCAACAGTACCTGATCAAACTAACTATACAAAGACTCAGTATTCATTCTCAGACGGTCAAAATGCTTATGAAATTATAGATATGGTTCCATCTGATGAAGAGGACGGTTACAACTATACAGTAAAATATCGTTACTATGAAGATACTGTAAATGGTATTGAAGTTGCAAATACTAACCCTCAAGTTTATGCAGATGTTTCAGCAAAAAAAATTGAAAATCAAACAATTGATGTTGACGCTGGTACAGGTGATGTTACTTATGGTGGTGTTAAGCTTGTAGAGGTAACAGATACAACACAAGCCTCAATTATTAAAGCTGATCTTATTTCAAAAGGGGTATTAACTGAAGCACAAGCAAATCAAAAATTGTATAAAGCTGGCAATAACTATTATGTTGGGGAATTACCAGCAGCAACTACAGCTGATGCAACAATGTATACACACAGTGTTGGAAGTTATGTATTGGGTAACTCAAAAGCAACAGCATTAAAAGTATCAGATGTTCAAAAAGATCCAAATTTGGCTGCAGCATTATTGAAAATTGCTCAAGATAACCCTAATACAAAAATGGCAGCAGCTATTGAAGCAGCTTATAATGGAACTGTTTCTGCATATCCAAATGATACTTCTTGGAACGATGCAATAAGCCAAATCTATACTTATACTAAAAATGGTACAACATATTATGCTACAAAAGAAGAATTAGATATTTCAAGAACATCATTTAGAGAAGATAACAGTACAGAAGTTAGTGCTATTGATAAACAAAAATCATTAAAACAATACTACACACTTCAACAAAAAGAAGAAAAAGTAGAAACATCAAGAGCGTTAATGGATGATGCTTCAGGTACAGGTCGTTTTAAATCAGTTAAGTTGAAAAATTATAATACAGCTTTCAATTTGCAAACAGAAACAGCTACAAATGAAGAAGCATACAACCAAGCAATGAATCAGTACTACTACGATACACAAGTGTATAACAAGAAAAATGCTGATATCAACGCAAAAACATCAATCATTCAACAACAAGATAGAACTCTTGAATTGAGATTGAAACAATTAGATACAGAACACAATGCGCTTCAAACAGAAATGGAAGCCGTTAAGAAAGTTATTACTAAAAACGTAGAAGATACATTCAAAACATTTAACGGTTAGTAAGATAGTATCTAAAATTAACAAGTTAATACAAAAAGTGAAAATCATGCTAGGCCGATTGCTTAGCATGACTTCACCGGAAAGAAAGGAACATACAAAAGCGAGTAAGCAAAATATTGAATTAGTGAAAGAGTCCAAACAAGAGTGAAACTCATTAATTTAAACCTGAATAGGAACTAACTACACCTAATTTTATATTTTGCCTACTTCGCAAAAAGGAATATAAATAGTAATACATTATAAAAAAGGAGAAACACGTCATGGGAATGGCAGCTTCACAAGCAAGATATCTTGGTCTTGCTGCAAAAAAATCAAATTGCGAATATCAAGGACAACAGATTAACCAAGCAAGAACGGCTTTGGGTAATCAAAGTGCAGAGTTATGGAACCAAATGTTGGGATTATCTGTTCCAGTAGTTCCAAACCAAGAAGATTATGTAACTACATCTTATTCATTTTCTGATGGTCAAAATAATTTTGAAATTACATCAATGGTACCAACAGATGAAAAAGACGGTTACAACTATGCTGTAAAATACAGATACTACGAACAAGAAATCAAAGGTATTGAAACAACAAATACTAACCCACAAGCTAAGTACACGGTTATTACAAATACTGGTGGTGAAATCACAGGTGATAACCCTCCTACAGGTTCTATTAAAACGGCTGATGGTGTTGAAGCTTTAACTCAAGTTACTGATAAAGAAACATTCTTGAGATTGAGATCTCAATTGGAATCAGCAGGTGTTACATTTGAAAAAGGTGGAACAGATCCTGATGATCCAACAGCAGATGCAAATACTAAGATTTTCATGACAAACAGTGGTAAATATTACGTTGCACTGACAAATCAAACAGCAACGGATGTTAATTACTACACTGATATTGATTTGAAATTAGGTAACACTCAAACTACAATTGCCGATATAACTAATCCAAATACAAATGCAACATTGAAGAAAATTGCTGAAGACAATCCAAATTCTAAGATTGCTAAAGCTATTAAAAGTGGTGAAGATATTTACCAATATGTTAAAAACGGTGTTACATACTATGCTTGTTACGAAGATGTAATTAATTCTGTACAAAATACGACTGCAGAAGGCGAAATAAGTAAAGTTGATAAGCAAGCAGGCTTGAAACAATACTACACATCTCAAGTAAAAACTGAAAAAACAGAATCAGCTTACGCCTTAATGGATGATGCATCAGGTTCAGGTCGTTTTTCTACAATTAAGTTGAGTAATTATAATACAGACTTTACATTGAATACTGAAACAAAAACAAACGAAGAAGCTTATAACAATGCAATGAATCAGTACTATTATGAAACTCAACAATATGAAAAAACAAATGCTGATATTAACGCAAAAACATCAATCATTCAACAACAAGATAGAACCCTTGAATTGAGATTGAAACAATTAGACACAGAGCATAATGCACTTCAAACAGAAATGGAAGCCGTTAAGAAAGTAATGGATAAGAACGTAGAAGATACATTCAAGACATTCAACGGCTAATAATAAATAGGCGAAATATAAAAAAGCAAATAAGGAGTCGGTGTACAAGGTTACACCGACTCCTTATAGTTAGTAAATGTAGGTCGGGGCTTTTCAGCCCAACACTATGTCATTGCGAGGAGTAAAACGACGAAGCAATCCAAAATTTAGATAATTCGGTGAGGGTATTTTTCTCTGACAAGTCGGCATGTTAAATCATGTTAAAAATATCGCAAAAATCCTTAAAATATCGGTCATTTGGTTGACAAAAAAAATAAAAATATTAAATATAATATGAGTATATAATCATGTTATTTATTCGTAAAAGCATGACAAGAACGTAAACACGCAAAGGAAGAAACTAGAGAAATGTCTTACAAGAATGATAGCTTGTTAGTAATAGCAAACAAATTTGGTTCAGCATCAGGTGATGCAAAATGTCAGTTGTACGAAACTTATGATAGACTTAGAGATTTAACAGTTTCAGGTTCAGTAGGTGCAGGTACAGGTTTTGAATCTGCAGGTGGATTTTTATACCAATTAGCAAGTTTGTTTGCGCCATCAGCGTTTATGACAACGATGGGTGGTACAAGTTCTATGAACATTCCAGGGACTTCTTATTGGACACCATCATCAAGTGGTTCAACATCTTCTTTTGGTGTTTCAAACTTGTATAACTACTCAGGTTTTCCAAGTGGTGCAGCTCCTGTAAGTTGGGGTTTAGGCGCAGGAAAAACAACTGGTGGTGCAGCCAGTGTTTCTTCAATAGGCTCTTTGATTTCAGGCATAGGCTCAATGGCAAATTCTGGAACTGCAACAGGTGGCGCAAGCAGTGTCGGTGGTATTGCCGACGTTGCAAGTGCTGTAGCTTATGGTGTTGGTACTGCAAATGGCTACGGTTTAGGCTTTCAAAATGTAGTAATGCCTTTAGCTGGATTAGTTTCTGGTTGGGGTGGTATTTTGACTGCTGCTGCTCCTTATTTGGGTGAATATGGTTTGCCTGCTGTTGTAATGGGTAACTTAATGCAAGGTACTTCTTCAGCTGCATTGTCTGCTTACCAAAACGTTTCAAGTAATATCTTGGCAAATGCTGATACAATCCTTTCTAATAAAGTTAGAAATATTGAAACAGTGTGTAAAATGTTAGATACGCAAGGTGAAATTGTTAGAAAAATGCTTAAAGAATCTATTGATTCAGATTCTAAAGCTATTCAAAACTTATAATTGGTAGAAATGATATTACGAACTTTAATAAGAGTTATTTTAAATAACATTTTTGTAAACAACATCATAGTGCGAACTTTGGCGAATTGTGTAAAGTTTTATTACAATTTATACAAATTTATCCCTCAAGACCTAAAGTTTAAAAAATCTATGCCGATAAATTATTCGGAGACGAAAAGAGATGTATTCTTTTTGAGTATAACCGGAGATAAAGTAGACTACACATGATTAAGACATGTTAACTGAGGTTAAAAATCAAGCAATTATTATGTTTGACATGTTTTTAATTATATAGAAGGTCTACAAAGTGAAAAGGAATGAAAAATGCTTGAAGCTTTACAAACTGACCTTAGAAGATTCAAAAATTTTATGGGCTATGCGAAGAACTTTATTAACAAGACAAATTTTGTTCAAGCAATCTTCGGAGACTTGATACAAGCAATAAAGGAGGCATTGACTGTAAAGAAAAAATTGAAGATGGCTCAATATAGATTGAATTATCACCGTCATCAATTGAATAGAATGGAATCGTTGATAGCAGAAAATAATCAACACGCATTCTTAAGAGGCAAGAATCTTAACGAAACTAGATAAGGAAAAACGAAAATGGGCTTATTAACAGCAAATATGAGAATGTGCTATTTGAATTCACAAAAGTTGGATTTGGAATACAAAATCCAATTGGTTTCAAAAGCAAAAATGGATTTATCATCTCAATCAGCTGAATTGATTTCAGCAGGTACAGATTTGGATCCAAATAGTCCTGTTGTGAAACAATTAGAAGCACGAAGAGAAAAGTTACAGATGTTAGAAAAGAAATTGGATCAACAGATGTTGGCTTATCAATCAAAATTAGCATTGGTAGAAACAGAATTTAAGTCAGCACAAAAAATGTTCCAAAACAATGTAGGTTCTGTATCTTACTAAAAAGATTTGAATTAACAAAAAGAGGGCGAAACCATTGGTTTCGCCCTCTTTTTGTTTTATGAAAATTGTCATTGCGAACGAAGTGAAGCAATCCAAAACCCCTCACCGAAATTTTAAGTTTCAAGCATTGCTTTCAACTAAAAATTTTTCCTCTCCCCTATTTGCCATTGCAAATGTGGCGAGGGGAAGTTCCTACTCACTATTCACCACTCACTATTTTCCAACTCTAAATCCATAACCAGTCGAAACGGTTCTACCGATAGATTGAATTTTACCTGAAATACAACCTCTACATTGTGCTGGAGTATCACCCACACAAATTTTTCCTGGGTAAATCTCGTATTTTCTTCTATAATCACCTTCTGTAACATTTGGCATTACAACGTTTGCTCCTGATTGAAGAGCAATTAATCTGCCATTTGGATTAAGAGTTTCCATCGCTGTTGTGGCAGGGATGTTTATTGTTGGTAAAAGTATTCTTGTTAAAGCCATGACCTTTAAAGCCATTTCAAAAGTTCCACCTTTTGCATCTTTTAGTGGTGTATTTTGATTTGGAATAAAAGGACCAATTCCTATCATATCTGCATCAATTTCTTTAAAGAAAAGAATATCATTTGCCAGTGACTCTATAGTTTGTTCAGGAAGCCCTACAAGACAGCCTGTACCTACTTCATAGCCTAAGGTTTTTAAGTCTTTTAAACATCTAACACGGTTTTCAAAACTCATATTAGGATGCATTTTTTTGTATAATTCTTTGTCTGTTGTTTCAATTCTGATTAAATATCTGTCAGCACCTGCTTCTTTAAAAGCTTTGTATTCTTCAAATGTGCGTTCACCAATGCTTAGAGTTATTGCTAAATCAAGTTTTTTTATATCTTGTAAAAGTTTCACAAGTCTTTCTACAGAGTAATAGGAATCTTCACCTGATTGAAGAACTACTGTTTTATAACCATATTCTTTTGCTTTTTTTGCAAAATCATAAGCCTCTTCTATGGAAAGTCTGTAGCGTTCAAGTTCAGAATTATCTTTTCTTAGTCCACAATATTTGCAATTACATTTGCAAATATTTGAAAATTCAATAAGTCCTCTCAAGTGAACTTCATTCCCTACATATTTTTCTCTAACTTCATCTGCTGTTTTAAAAAGAAAATCGTTTATGCTTTCATCTGAAAGTATTTGTATGAGTTCATCTTTAGAAAGATTATGAGTAGTTTTAACTTTTGATAAGATTTTTTCCATAATTTAAACCTACACCATGTTATCATAAAATTTTAAAATTGCTTTACAATTAATCTTTACTTGGTATAATTTGAGCAGTAGTAACAATAGGTGAGAGATATGAAGACACAAGTAGAAAAACAAGAAAAAAACATAGTAAAATTAAACATAGAAGTTCCTGCACAAGAAGCAGTAGATGCTTATAATAGAGCTGTACAAAGAATTTCTCAACACATTAACATTGCAGGTTTTAGAAGAGGTAAAGCTCCGAGACCAATTGTAGAACAAAATGTTGGTAAAGAAAGAATTAAATATGAAGCATTAGAATCTTTATTACCAAAAGTTTTCCAAGAAGTTATTAAAGAAAACAATTATGATATCGTAACTCAACCAAGTGTTGATTCTTACGAATTTAATATTGGCGAAGATTTAAAAATCTCTGCAACAATTGAATTAAGACCTGAAGTTAAATTGGGTGAATACAAAGGTATGACAGTAAAAGTTGAATCAGAAAAAGTTCCTGAAGATGCTTTTGAAAAAGCTTTAGATAATCTTAAAAAACAAGGTATCGCAACAGAAATCGTTGTTGATAGACCTGCAGAAGAAACAGATTTTGTAACATTCGATTTTGATGGTTATGTAGATGGTGAACAAATTAAAAATGGTTCAGGCAAAAATTACACATTAGATATTGCTAATTCAAGCTTTATTCCAGGTTTTGCAGAACAATTAGTTGGTCATTCAACAGGTGAAGAATTTGATATCGAAGTTAAATTCCCAGAAAACTACCATGAAGAAAAATTAGCAGGCGCTCCTGCAACTTTCAAAATTAAACTTCACGAAATTAAAAAGAAAATAGAACCTGAATTGAATGATGAATTTGCTAAAAAATTTAGTTCATTCGATACAATGAAAGAATTAGAAGAAGATATTAAAAAATACTTAGAAGAAGCAAAAGATAACAAAAATAAGGCAAAAGCTGATGAAGCTATCTTTGAAAAAATAATGGAAAATACAGAATTAGAAATTCCTGAATCAATGATAGAAAGAGAATGTGAACACTTACTTGCAGAATACAAACAAAAATTAGTAATGCAAGGTTTCACTTATGAACAAGCTCTTCAACAATATGGTGAAGACAGCATTATGGAACAATTAAAAGAAGATGCTGAAAAGAGAATTAAAAATTCACTAATTATTGATAAAATTGCATCAGAAGAAAACTTAAATGTAGAAGCAAATGACATGGAATCAAAATTAGAAAGAATGCAAAATGCATATCAAATGGATAAACCAGCTTTAATGAAGCAATTGGCACAAAATCCAGGTTTCTTAAGCTCTTTATCACAACAAGTTATCAACGAAAAAGTTGCTAACTTCTTGGCTGAAAACAACACAGTAGAATATGTAGACTAATTAAAATATAATATATATAGGAAAGGAAATAAAAATGAGTTTTGTACCAGTAGTAATAGAACAGTCTAGCAGAGGCGAACGCTCTTTTGACATCTTTTCAAGATTGTTAAGAGAAAGAATTATCTTTTTAGGAACACCTATTGATGATATGGTAGCAAATTTAATCGTTGCTCAATTATTGTTATTAGATTCAGAAAATCCTGAAAAAGATATTATGTTATACATCAACTCTCCAGGGGGATCTGTTACAGCTGGTTTTGCAATCTATGATACAATGCAACACATTAGAGCAGATGTTTCTACAATTTGTTTAGGTCAAGCTGCTTCTATGGGTGCATTCTTACTTTCAAGTGGTACAAAAGGTAAGAGATTAGCTTTACCTCACTCAAGAGTTCTTATTCACCAACCTTTAGGTGGTGCTCAAGGTCAAGCCACTGATATTGAAATTCAAGCAGCTGAAATTATCAGAATTAAAAAATCATTGAACGAAATTTTAGCTTCTAACACAGGTCAATCATTGAAGAAAATCGAAAAAGATACAGACCGTGACTATATCATGACTCCACAAGAAGCACTTGAATACGGTATGATTGATAAAGTTGTATCAAGAGATGCAGTTTAATTAAAAGGTAGATTGTAGGAGATACTTAGCATGCCTAAACATGATGACAGCAGATTAAAATGTTCATTTTGCGGTAAAACTCAAGACCAAGTAAAAAAACTTATTGCAGGTCCTGAAGTATATATTTGTGATGAATGTGTGGAACTTTGCAACGAAATTTTGGATGAAGAAATTTTTGAAGGTAAAGAAAAAGAAAAAGCTGAAGAGGCTAAAAAAGCTGATGGCGAATTCAAAGATATTCCAAAACCACATGAAATCAAAGCATATTTAGATGAACATATTGTTGGTCAAGATGATGCTAAGAAGGTTTTATCTGTTGCAGTTTATAACCACTACAAGAGATTAAAACATAATAAAGAAGTTGGTAAGACAGACGTTGAAATTCAAAAATCAAACGTTCTACTTGTAGGTCCTACAGGTAGTGGTAAAACTTTACTAGCTCAAACTTTGGCAAAACTTCTTGATGTTCCATTTGCAGTTGCAGATGCTACAACTCTTACAGAAGCAGGCTATGTTGGTGATGATGTAGAAAACATCTTGTTGAGATTATATCAAGCTGCTGATTATGATGCTCAAAAGGCTGAAAAAGGTATTATCTACATTGATGAAATCGATAAGATTGCAAGAAAATCTGAAAATACATCAATTACAAGAGATGTATCTGGTGAAGGTGTACAACAAGCATTATTGAAAATGATTGAAGGAACAGTTTCAAACGTTCCACCACAAGGTGGCAGAAAACATCCTCATCAAGAATTTATCCAAATTGACACAAGCAACATCTTGTTTATTGTTGGTGGTGCTTTTGTAGGCTTGGATAAAATTGTTGAAAGAAGAGCTGAAGAGGGTACTTCTGTTGGCTTTGGTGCAAAAGTTATGACTAAGGCTGATAAAGAAGCTGCAGCATCTAAGATGTTGAAGAAATTGCAACCAGAAGATTTATTGAAATTCGGTTTAATCCCAGAATTTATTGGTCGTGTTCCAGTTTATGCTGTACTTGACCAATTAGATGAAAAAACTTTGAAAATGATTTTAACAGAACCAAAGAACGCTATTTTGAAACAATACAAATGCTTGTTAGCTATGGATGGTGTTGATTTAGAATATGATGATGATGCTATCGATTTGATTGCACAAGAAGCTATTAAACGTAAAACTGGTGCTCGTGCGTTGCGTTCTATTGTTGAAGAAATCATGCTTGACGTTATGTATGATGTTCCAACAAAAGGTGATGTTAAAAAATTCACTATAACAAAAGAAATGGTTGAAAATAGAAATAAAGCTGAATTGATTAAACTTCCTAAAAAAAATGCAAAAGTTAAGGAAGAAATTGCATAATTATGGAAAACTTTGTCAATAAAGTTGTAGGTTTTATTTTAGTTTTAATATTTTTTCTAAGTTTTTTTGATTTTGTAAATTCGAAAGAGTTAGTTTGTTCTAAAAAATTGGGTGAATGTTATATAAGAAAAATGTTTTATCAAGAGCAAATTCTTGATAAGTTTGATTTGGATTTTGCAAAATATGCTACTTGTAAGAATAGACAAAGTAAAAATGCTGATCAAAAATTTTATGTAAAGACTGAAAATGGAAAAGTAGAAGTTTTTAAAACGGATTTTTGTCATTTAAAAGAAAAATCTTTTAATGAATATTTAAAGAATAATGTTGATGAATATAAAATGAGAGAAATTACTGTAAGAGATGTGATTTTGTTAATATTGTCAATTGTCATTTTTATTCCAGCAGGCGTAGTTTTGATGAAAGGTAAAATGTAGTTTATTATTGATTACAAATGTATGTTAATCATTTGTCTTTTATCAAAATTTATGAGAAAATAGCCCTATGGGAAAGACTTTGATTTTAATTGACGGACACGCTTTAGCTTTCAGACAATATTATGCTCTGGAACGTACTAATATGCAAACTTCTGACAATGTTCAAACTTGGGCTGTATATGGTTTTTTTAAAGCTATTTTTGATTTATTAGAAAATAAAAATATTAATCCAGATTCTCTTGTTGTAACTTTTGATGTTAGTCGCCATACTTTTAGAACGGATATGTACGATGATTATAAGGGACAAAGAGAGGCTATGCCTGATTCTTTGCACCAACAATTAGGCTATATCTGTGAGGGTTTAAAAGCTTTTAATATTCCTATATATACAAAAGAAGGTTTTGAGGCAGATGATTTAATCGGTACTATTAGTAAAATGGCGTCTGAAAAAGGTGATAAGACCTACATTCTTACAGGTGACCAAGATTCTTTCCAATTAATTGACAAAGAAGGTCTAACACAGGTTTTAATTCCTTATGGTGGAAAATTAATTCAATATAATTGGGATAAAGTTTTTGAAAAATGGGGAGTTTATCCAAATCAAGTTATAGATTATAAAGCTCTTAGAGGTGATGTTTCTGATAATATCCCTGGAGTTAAAGGTATTGGTGAAAAAACTGCTCAAAAACTTTTGGCACAATATCAAACTTTAGAAAATATTTTAGCAGATTGTGAAAATCTTACTCCACCTTCTGTTAAAACAAAACTTTGTGACGGCAAGGAGATGGCTTTATTGAGTCAAAAGCTGGCTACAATTGTTAGAGATGTTGATATAGATTTTGATTTTGAAAGTGCAAAAGTAGAACTTCCTAATATGGAAGAATCTTTAGCGTTTTTAAGAAAATATCAATTAAATTCTTTTATAAAAAATATTGATAAAATCATGAGAGCTTTTAACAAAGGTGAAAAGATTGAAACTATTCAACAAAAATCTAAAGAAGAACCTCAACAAGCCCAACAATCTTTGTTTGATGCTCCTCAATCAACTCAGAATGCTGATGGTTCAATGCAACTAGGTCTGTTTGCTGATGTTGCTAAAGATATTGTTAATGACAAATCATTAGCTTATGAAAAAGAAATTTTAAAAGATGATATTTCTTCTCTTGTTTCAAAAATAAAGGGGGAAAAAGTATTTGCGCTTGATATTGTTTCAAATTTTAAAAATGCTATAAATAATGAGATAATTGCCTTAACTTTTGCGCTAAAAGATAAAGTCTATTACGTACCTTCTAATGAAAAAGTTTTATCTGATTTAAAAGAAATTTTTGAAGACGAAAATATCAAAAAAATAACTTACAACGGTAAAGACAACATAAATATTTTAAAAAATGTTGGCATTTCACTAGACGGTATTGAATTTGATGTAACTTTGGCAAGTTATATTAAAAATCCTGCAAACAAACATGACCTTGATGTTCAAGCTTTGAATTTTATTGGTTATATTATGGAAAATATGCCTGACAGTATCAAGGTTAAAAAAGATGTTTATGACTACAAAAGAGCTATGGAAGATGAATTGTTCAGATTTTCTTCTGATAGAGCTTTTGTAACTTTTGAACTTTCTAAATATTGGAAAGAAAATTTGGACGAAAAAGAATTAAAATTGCTGAGCGATTTTGAAATTCCTCTTCTTTATGTTCTTGCAGATATGGAATTTGTTGGAGTTTCTATGGATAAAGATTATCTTCAAGAACTTTCAAAAGAAATGGAAGCAGAAATCAAAGATTATGAGGAAAAGATTTACCAAATCGCAGGTGAAACTTTTAACATCAATTCGCCAAAACAGGTTAGCGAGATTTTGTTTGATAAGCTTGAATTAAAAGGCAAGAAGAAAAAGAAATCAACTGGAGCTGAAGTTTTAGAAGAACTTGCAGAGGAACATGAAATTTGCAAATATATTCTTGAAGTTAGAAAATATGCAAAATTAAAAAATACTTATACAGATTCTTTGCCAGAATTGATTGATAGAGATGAAAGAGTTCATACAACTTATAATCAAACTGTTACTACAACAGGACGTCTTTCTTCTTCAAATCCTAATTTGCAAAATATCCCTACACGAACAAAAGAGGGGAACAAATTAAGAGCATGCATTATTCCAAGAAATAGAGAAAATCTTATCTTGTCTGCCGATTATTCTCAAATTGAGTTGAGATTATTGGCGCATGTTTCAAAAGACGAAAATTTAATTGAAGCTTTTAGAACAAACCATGACGTTCATACAATTACTGCTTCAAAAGTTTTTGGTGTTCCAGTAGAAGAAGTTACCAAGGAAATGCGTTACAAATCAAAGGCTGTAAATTTTGGTATTATATATGGTCAAACAAAATACGGTTTAGCAAAAGCGTTGGGTATTTCTGCAAACGAAGCTCAAGATTTTATTGATAGATATTTTATGACATATCCAAGAGTGCATAGCTATATGGAAAATACAGTTGCGTTTGCTCTTTCTCACGGTTATGTAGAAACAATTTTTGGCAGAAAAAGATATGTTCAAAATGAATTATCTAGTCCAAATCACATGATAAGAGAGTTTGGTAAACGTGCAGCAATCAATCAACCTTTACAAGGTACTGCAGCAGATTTGATTAAGCTTGCAATGATTGAAACATATAGACAATTGAATAATCATAATTTAAAATCTAAAATGGTTATGCAAGTGCATGATGAACTTGTAATTGAAGTTCAAAAAGAAGAACAAGATGAAGTAAAAGAAATTGTAGTAAAGGCTATGGAATTAAATCAACCTCTTGCAATTCCTTTGAAAGTTGATGTAAACTTAGGTAGAACATGGCAAGAACAGTAAAAACATTAGGCATAGCATTGATATTTTGTATGTTAACTTCTGTAGGGTATTCAGCAGAGGTAATTAAGGCTGAACCAATTTTCAGTTCTGCTCCTGTAATCAAACCTCATATTGTTGAACCTCCTTCAAAACCTGTTCAAACTTTAACTCCTTCTGTTAACTATGTTCCAAAAATGAACCAGACAACAAATGCGCCAATAGTTAAAAACGCTACATTGAATATTTCGGCTCCAAAAACAACTCCTGCCGTAAATTATACAACAACTTCTGTGCGTCCTACTCCTGTAGCTACTCAACAGGTTTCTCAAACAACGCCACAAATGATTTCTTTTCAGAATTGTACAAAAATTTTTCCTATGGAGGCTGAAAAGTTATTTTATCTAGCAGTAGCTTCAATTAGTGCAAACAAATTTGCAATTGATGAAATGCAAACAAAAAGTGGTTATGTTTTATTTTCTGTTGTGAAAAAACAATTTTTGTTAAGCGTTGCAACTGTTGATAAAAAAATTTCTATAATTAAGATTACCCCTGCAAACAATAATTATTACTTCCCTGCAGGAATTGTTAATAATATATTCAAGTACATTGATTTGAATGTAAATTCAGAAATTACTAAAATTTAAAAAAAGTGATATAATACCAATTATGTTTGATGAAATTGACCAAGAGAGAATAGACAGTATAAAAAAACGAGCAAAACAAGTTATTGATAATACTTGTTTGTATCAATATAAAGGTACTGTATCAAAATTATTGGGTTTGACTGTAGAAGTTAAACTTCCAGGGTTGAAAATTGGTGATTTGTGCTATATTGAAACAAATACTGGTGAAAAGAAACCTGCAGAAGTTGCCGCATTTAAAGGCGAAGTTGCTCAATTACTTTTGCTATTAGATGGTAACGGAATTGGTCAAGGTTGTTTAGTATCTTCAACTGGTCAACCAATTACGATACCAGTTGGTGAATTTTTATTAGGAAGATTGATTGATCCTATGGGAAATCCTATGGACGGTCATCCGTTAGATTTATCGAATGCGCAATGGCGAAGTATTGAAGGGCCTCCTCCAAGTCCGTTTGAAAGACCTATTATTACGGAAATGTTCTCAACAGGTGTTAGAGCAATAGACAGTTGTTTAACTTTTGGTTGTGGACAACGTATGGGTTTGTTCGCAGGTTCTGGGGTTGGTAAATCAACACTTTTAGGTATGATTGCAAGAAATTCTGATGCCGACGTAAACGTAGTTGCACTGATTGGTGAACGTGGTCGTGAGGTTAAAGAATTCATTGAAGATGCTCTTGGCGAAGAGGGTATGAAAAAATCAGTTCTTGTTTGCGCAACAGGTGACCAACCTCCTTTGATTCGTCAAAAATGTTTATTGGCAGCGACTGCTGTTTGTGAATATTTCCGTGATCAGGGTAAAAAAGTTTTCTTAATGACCGACACAATTACTCGTTGTGCAATGGCAGGTCGTGAAGTGGGGTTGTCATTGGGTGAACCTCCTACAATGAAAGGTTATCCACCTTCAATTTTCTCATGGTTACAAAAAGTTCTTGAAAGAGCAGGTAACAGTCCGAAAGGTTCTATTACAGCTTTCTATACAGTACTTATGGAAGGTGACGATATTAATGACCCTATTGTAGATACGGTGCGTGGTATTACAGACGGTCACATTTTCTTATCAAGAAAAGTAGCCGAAGCTAACCACTACCCTGCGATTGACGTTCTTGGTAGTATTTCCCGTTTGATGAGTGCGATTGCTTCTCCTGAACACAAGGCTGCTGCAGGTAAAATGCGTAAGCTTTTGGCGTTATATAGAGAAAATAAGGACTTAATTGATGTTGGTATGTATCAACAAGGTTCTAACCCTACTCTTGATATTGCTATTCAAATGATGCCTCAAATCAATGGTTTTTTACAACAAAGAACAACTGATATTGTAAGTATGGATACAACAATTAGTACTCTTATTGATATGATGGCAAATGTAGATGTTTAAGGTATAATGAATTTATGAAAAAGATTATTTTAACAATTATTTTTATATTATTTTTAGCACCAACTGTTAATGCGAAAGTTGTTACTGGTCAGCAGACTGCATTAAAAGAAGTTAGAGCTGTTTTAAATGAGTATGTTAAATACGAAAATGAACAAAACATTGATGGTATAAAAAGTTTGCATGCAGATGAATATATTACCGTAGATGCAATGCCAAAAAAGGTTTATATCGATATTGTTAATAAGACTTGGAAAAAATATTCTGATATTAAACATCAGATGAACATTAAAAATATTGAAATTAACG
Organism: uncultured Candidatus Melainabacteria bacterium; assembly: GCA_934693165.1. Classification (GTDB taxonomy): domain Bacteria; phylum Cyanobacteriota; class Vampirovibrionia; order Gastranaerophilales; family Gastranaerophilaceae; genus UBA791. The sequence continues at coordinate 111,478 of CAKUUX010000004.1, read as the reverse complement.
GCAATTATGCAATTGCAGAAGTAGAAGAAATCTTAAGTGGTACAACTACCGAAAAGATTGATAGTAAATCTGTTATGGGTGATTTAAAAAGTGTTTCAAATGTAGTTTATTATTTGGAACATACTAGAGGTAGTTGGAAATTTGTTTCTGATTATGTTGTAGATGAACAAACAGTTTTATCTTTTGAAAAAGCAAAAGATTTGGATATAAAATTTTATGCGCCAAATAGAATTTTAGCTAACAAAGATTATGTTGTAACTTTCAATGTTCAAGGTGTTCCTAGAGATTCTTTTGTCATTGCGACAATAGGTCAAGAAAAAATTATTTATCCTCATAAAAATGCAGAAGAGGTTTATAGAAAAGTTCCTCAAGACGGTATTTTAGAAAGAGTTTTTAAATCAAATAAAGATAACTTGAATGAATATGTTGTTGCAACTTATTGTATTACAAAGCCCATGCTTACAAAAGATAAGCAAGTAGAAACGCTTTTAACAGGTGTTGGCTATATTATAAATAGAGTTAACGTTGTACCTGAAAATAAATTTATTACGGTAAAAGATAATGGCGAAAAAGAAAAGAAGAACTAGAATATCAAAAAAAGCACAAGAACAACCTATAATCAGTAAAATGACTTATTTGATTATTACTTTGGTTTTCTTTATCGCATCAAATATGTATTTAACAGATATGCTATTGGAAGAAATGGATTTAGGGCTTGTTGTTTCAAATCCTGTTTTTGCGCTTAGATATGTTCAAAATACTGGTGCAGCTTTTAGCTTATTAGAAGGCTATCCTTATGCTGTTACTATTCTTTCAGTCATTGCTTTACTTGTTGTTTTAGTTTATACGGTTAATAACTTGACTACGTTATCAATGAAAGCTGTGTTCTGGTCATCATTATTGATGTCAGGTATTTTCTGCAATTTATATGAGCGTATATTTTTAGGTTATGTTAGAGATTTTATTCAATTGACTTTTGTTGAATTTCCAATCTTTAACTTCTCTGATATGGCTATAAACATTAGTGTGGTTGCTATAATAATTTTGTTATTACACAAAAATATTTTGAAGAATATATAAAATGGAATATTTAGTAGACGAAAACGAAGAACATAAAAGACTTGATAAATTTGTATCAGAAATGTTTTCAGATATATCAAGAGAAGTTGTGCAAGATGCTATAAAAAAAGGTCTTGTTTTGGTGAATGAAAAGCCTAAAAAGCCGTCGTATTCCTTAAAAGAAAAGGATAAAGTTTCTTTTGATAAATCAGTTTTTGAGGTTAAGCCATTAGAGGCAGAGGATATAAAGCTTGATATAGTTTATGAAGATGAAAATATGCTTGTCGTGAACAAGCCTTCTGGCATGTTGACTCATCCTGCTGGGAAAGAAAATTCTGGAACTTTAGTAAATGCTCTTTTGAATTATTGTCCTGAAACCTTGTCTGATATAGGTGGAGAATTTAGAAGAGGTATTGTACATCGTTTGGATAGAAATACTTCAGGGCTTTTAATGGTAGCAAAAAACAATAAAACTCATGAGTTTTTACAAAAACAAATTAAAGAGAAAACTGCAATACGAAAATATTATGCAGTTGTAAAAGGTGTTATTGATGAGGATAATGGCGTAATTAATAAACCTATTGGTAGATGTCTTAAAAATCCTCAAAGAATGGATATTGTTGAAGGTGGACGAGATAGTTTAACTTATTATACTGTTTTAGAAAGATTTAAAGAAAATACGTTTATAGAATTAGAATTAAAAACAGGTAGAACTCATCAAATTAGAGTTCACATGGCATCAATAGGACATCCTGTTTTAAACGACACTTTGTATGGCGCAGGAATTTCTAAAATCCATACGCAAGAACAAGTTTTGATGGCTTATAGTTTGACCTTTACAAAGCCTTTTTCTGATGAGATAATAAACGTACAAATTGATAAAGACAAGAAATTAGAGAAGGTACTTAGATACTTGAGGAGTAAAAATTGAAAATTTTATTTAAAATAATGACTATATCGTTAGTTGCCGTAATTGCATATATTTCTTATAGATTACAAAATAAATGGATAGCTGTATCAGGTGTTATTGGTCTTGTTGCAGGTATTTTGTATATGCAGTCATTCGTTATACTTTTGAATGATAAATTGAAAAGTTATAAAAGACAAGTTGAAAAAATTGATATTTCTGATACAGAAAATTCATCAAAAGTAGAAGTTTTAGAACAAAAAATTGTTGTTTTAGAAAAAGCTCTAAAAAGCGCATTAGAAAACAATAATAACTAAATTTCTTGACGGGATATTGTGTTTAAGGTATCCTAGACAAAGTTAGATTAGGGAAATAAAAAAGATTTGAGGAAATAATAATGGATTTCGTAACATTAATGATAAAATTGTTAAAATCACTATCGGTAGTTGGTGGTTTTGGTGTAGGTATTATCTTGTTAACAGTTGTAATAAGAGTTTTGATGTGGCCTTTGGGGGTTTCTCAACAACGTTCTATGAGAATTATGCAAACTCTTCAACCAAAAATGAAAGCTATTCAAGATAGATACAAAAATGACCCACAATTAATGCAAAAGAAAATGATGGATTTCTATAAGGAGCACAAATTTAATCCAATGGCTGGATGTTTTCCATTACTTATTCAAATGCCTATTTTCATTTTATTATATACTTCATTAATGAGTCCACAGTTTATTTCAATGGCTGGTGATACGTCTTTCTTGTTTATCAACAGACTTGATTCAACATTAAAAACAAGTGCAGGTATTTCAAATGATGGCACAATGGGTGCAGCTAAATATGATACTTTTATGTTGAACAAAACTGCTAAAGTTTATTTCAATGATGGTACTGAGTTAGATTCTGTTAAAATTGAAAAACCTAATAAAGCTTTAAGTATCCAAGGTGATTTAATCCCTGGAGAACCTATTGATTTCAAAATCAGTTTAGACAGTTTAGATTTAAAATTCTCTCAACTTGATAAAATTCAAAAAGCAGAAGTTAAAGTTACAAATATGCAAACTAAAGAATCGGAAGATGCAACTTTTGAAAGAAAAGACGGTATCTTGATTAACTCAATGCCTTCTATTCCTGTTAAAAACAGCTTGCACTATGACGTATTATTGTTAATTGTATTATTTGGTTTAACAATGGTATTCAGCCAAAAAGTTATGATGGCAACAAACAAAAATCAAAAAATTGATCCAGCTCAACAAGCAATGCAAAAATCTATGAATACGTTTATGCCAATAATGTTAACTGCAACATTTATCTTTATTCCAATCCCTGCAGGGGTATTGTTATACTTAGTTGTTTCTAACGTATTCCAAGTCGTTCAAACAGTTGTTATTAACAAACAAATGGATAAAGAAGAAGAAGAAAAGAAACAACGTATTGACGATGATATTGTTGCAAAAGCAAAAAAAATTGAACCGAAAGAGTAATAATTAAAAATGTTAGTTTCAGAATTTGATTATGATTTACCTGAAGAATTAATTGCTCAAACACCAAGTGAGAAACGTGAAAATTCACGCATGATGGTGTTAAATAGAGAAGAACACAAATTTTATCATAAACATTTTTATGACATTGTTGATTATTTAGATGATAATTGTATTTTAGTTTTGAATAATACAAAGGTTATTCCTGCTCGACTTTATGGTCATAAAGATACAGGTGCTTTTATAGAAATCTTTTTGCTTAAACAAAAAGAAGAAAAGGTTTGGGAGGCTCTTGTAAAACCTTCAAAAAGAATTAAAGAAGGTATGGTTATAAAGATAGCTGATTGCCTTTCTGCTAAAGCTATAGAAAATTTAGGTGACGGCAAATGGTTGGTTGAACTAATTTATGACGGAATACTTTATGAAATTTTAGATAAGGTTGGAAACATTCCACTTCCACCTTACATTGAACGTAAAATGACTGATGACGAACGTAAAAAGCTTGATTATGACCGTTACCAAACAGTTTATGCTAAAAATGAAGGTTCAGTTGCTGCTCCAACTGCTGGACTTCATTTTACAAAAGAAATTTTAGAAAAACTTAAAAATAAAGGCGTTGAGATTGCCTATGTTAATTTAACAGTCGGTCTAGGTACTTTTAGACCTGTTAAGTGTGAAAATGTCTTAGACCATAAAATGGATTCAGAAGAATTTGAAATTTCACAAGAAACTGCTGATATAATTAACAATGCAAAGGCAAAAGGTAAGAAACTTGTTGCAGTTGGTACAACTTCTGTTCGAACACTTGAAACTGCGTATCAACAATTTGGTGAAATTAAAGCTTGTAAGTCAGCTTCAAGATTATTTATTTACCCACCTTATGAGTTTAAAGTAGTAGATAATTTAATTACAAATTTTCACTTACCAAAATCAACTTTATTGATGTTAATTAGTGCTCTTGCAGGTAAAGATTTTGTATTTGAAGCATACAAATCTGCTATAGAAGAGAAATATCGTTTCTACTCTTATGGCGATTGTATGTATATTTGCTAATTCTTTTCGTAAAGCTTAATTCTCAAGATAGCGCACATTAGCCAGAAGACTAGTTGTACTTGTGGTCTAAAGAATACTGTGTCAACAAGTCCATGAATCATTACACCGATGATACTCAAAACGGCCATTGATACAAGGATTACGTCATAGATGTTTTCAGAATTACGGATTAATTTTGCACCCTTAACAAGCATAATAAACAAAAATACTAAGAAGGCAATAAGTGCGAAAATGCCACTTTCTACAGCTGTTTCTAGGTAGATATTGTAGCAACTAAGTGCGTCAAATCCTGTTTTCATATATAATCCATAGATTTCTCTAAAGTTTTGGTTTCCACAACCAATACCTAGCAACCAATTATCGCTAAACATTTTTAGAGATGATTGGTAAACGTTAAATCTAAAAGAGTTTGAGCTATCTTGACGCATAATAAAAATTGATAAAAATCTTAAACGAACAGATTTGATAGCAATGATTGCTAAGGCTGATAAAGTACAAAGAGCACCAGTTACAGATATATAAATCTTTTTATAATTTTGCCATAAAAATTTAGCAGAAATAACTGCAACACCTGCTAAAATAGCCATTAATGCAAGATATGAACCTCTACAACCTGTGCAAATAACTGCCCAACTTGAAATAGCTGATAGTACAAGTGTTGTGATACCTAATTTAAAATGTTTTTGCGTAAAGAAATATACGCAAATAGCATATATAACTGGAATACAAACGATTAAATATCCAGCAAGAAGGTTTGGATTGTATGGTTGTAATGTTCCATAAACCCTTGTCATAACTTCTTCTGGCATTAGGTAGCTTGTGTCTTGCCAAGTTAGGTTTGTATCAGTTGGAATTGAGTTTTGAAATACTGCGTAAATTGATTCAAAACTCAACATTGAACCAACTGTTAAAAGTATTGTATTCAGTTTATTTGTATTGTCTTTTAGGTATTGAACAAGTGACAAGTAAAATCCTAAATATGTTATTGTTTTTAAAAATCCTTTTAAACTCAAATGAAAGAGAGTTGAACCAGCTAAGCTTATAAATACAAATAAAAAGTATAAAAGTAAAGCTATATCAAGTGGTGTCGTTTCAAGATTTTCACCTTTTTTTACAAAGATTTTTATTACAGTTAAAAAGATTACGACAAGCGCCAAAAATCCAATTGTATCTGTTGAACAAAACAACGTAGAAACTAGCGAAATTAGGATAAAAAATAATATAATATTATCCAAATGCTTTAAAATAAAGCTATTTTCGCATAGATATTCACATTTTTCTTGAGTTAAAGAAAATATTTTGTTAAACATTTACTGCTTGTTCGCCTCTTTTTACCTATAAACTATGTCATACTGTCAGGTGTTTTTTTAACGTTATCTTTTGTTTGGTTTTGAGAGTCTTCATTTAAGATTTGAACGTCTGAAATAACACCGTTAAATCTGTAATTTTGACCTTCTATAGTAACAGGAATACCAATTTTAATTTTGTTACCACCAACAACTGCACCGTCTTTAGTGATTTTTGCTGTATCAGCTACTGTAACTAATACGTCGAATGATGCTGCTTGTGATACATCAGGTAAAACTGTGAATTGTTCTTTACCTCTTGCGTTTGGAAGAACAACTTTTTTTGTATCAGCTACAACGTCAATAATATCTAAATCACTATATGGTACGTTTCTAATAGTTAAAAATGTTTTTTCACCTTTTTTCATAGGTAATTCTTGGCTTGTAATTGTAACACCTCTTAAAAAGATTTGAAAACCAATTTTAGAAGTTGCTTCAATTTGTTTTCCTGCAGTTTGTCTAACGTGTGTGAAAGTTAAAAAGCCAACAATAAGAGCTATTAAAACCCCACCTAGAATAATCCAATCTACAGTTTTTATTTCTTTTAATTTTGCTATCATATTTCGCTCCTTTTTAATTTTTACTTAATGCAGAGTTCTTTTTCTTTCTTTTCTACCATTTCCAAAAGTTCGTCAATAGTAGTAGTTGCACAACCAAATTGCTTAATTACAATACTTGCTGCAATGTTTCCAATTACAGCTGCGTAAACTGGTTCAGCACCGATACTCAAAGCCATTGTGTAAATAGCTGTTACAGTATCTCCAGCACCTGTTACATCAAATACGTGAGATTTGTTGAATACAGGAATTTCTGTAATTTTGTAATCTGGTTCGATAACCATCATTCCTCTGTCACCACATGTAACAAGGATTGATTTAGGTCTAATCATATTTTGTAAGATTGTACCTGCTTTTTCAAAATCTCCTTTAGAGTTTAAACCAAAACCTAAGAATTTTTGAGTATCAGGTAAATTTGGTGTAAGTGATGTTACTCCTTTGTATTTATCAAAATTCTTTTGAATGTCTGCAACAATCACTTTGTTGTTTTTATTTGCAAGTTCGATTGCTTTATCAATAATTCTTTGTGTAAGAACACCAATATGGTAATCAGAAAGAATTATTGCATCATGTAAAGGAATAGCTTTTTCCATTTGTGCAATAACCTTGTCTTCTGTTTCTTTAGAAATTGGAGCTGATGTTTGTCTATCAATTCTAACAATTTGTTGAGTTACAGATTGTGAGCATGAACCTGAAATACGAGTTTTTGTAGTAGTTTTTCTACTTGCATCATAAACTAAGTATTCAGTATTAATATTTGCATTTTTAAAAGCTTCTTTAAGTTGGTCTGCTTGATAATCTTCGCCAAGTACGCCGATAACAGAAACTTTTCCTGAATTTATCGCTGAAGCATTGTGTGCAGCGTTAGATGCAGCACCTAAAAGATTTTTTGTTTCTGTGTGTAAAAGAATTAAAACTGGAGCTTCTCTCGAAATTCTTTCTGTGTCCCCATAAACCATTTCGTCCATTGCAAGATCACCGATAATCAAAACTTTTGTGTTTTTTAAATCCTTTATATAACCGATTAACTTGTCTTTATTGATGTTCATAGTTGATAAATCCTTAAATATAATATATAATTATTTTAGCATAAATAAAAAATTTGAGGCAAAGTTGGACGAAAATAATTTAGATAATGAGTTAGAAGAACAAAAAAATCCTCCCGTTGTCGATGATGATGACGATGATGATATTGAGTTTGATGACAATATTAATATTGAAGCTTTAGCTCAACAACTTCAACAACACGTTGATATTGGCGATATTTCAAATTTATCTAGTGAAGAATTTAACAAAGAGCCGGATAAGCCTCTTGAACAACATTCTCAAGCAGATATTGTTTCATCTGAACAAAATAAGACAAATATTTTTGACAATTTTCCAAAAAGTGATTGCAAAAAATATGTTGTTTATATTACTCCGAATAATGTTGATTACGTAGATAAATTATCAATTGATGAAAGAACAGAACTTATCAATAATGTAATTAGTGATAAACATTCTAGTGATATCAAAAGCAAAAGACTTTTAGAAAGACAAAGATACGTTAAACATTTAATAGTGGTTTGTATTACGGTTATAATTGCATTTCCTATTTTGTTTTTTACTGTAAATAAATCTTTGCAGATTTGTATTTCAAATTATCAACAATCTCAAGAAAACTTCCAAAAACTTTATAGAGAAAAAGGTAAAATTACAAGTTATCAAAAGATGGACTTAAGAGATTAATCCTTTAAATTTTTTGTTGTAATTTTTTTTTTAGAATAGTAAAATAAACATAAAGTGTATAGTCCGTTTATACGCTTGTTAGTTACGATTTTACTAGAAATAGGTGGAGAAGTTTATGATTAAATTAAATTACCGTAATGTTGATAAAGATGTTATCGGCAAAGAGCATGGTTTAGAAGTAGAAAAAGAATTTTCTAAACACAAAGACAAAATTGCTCAAATTATTACAGATTTAAACAAAAGAAAAGACAAACCTGGTCAATGGTTACAATGGATGAACCTAGGTTACAATGAAGAAACTGTTTGGTATGTTAAAGAATTTGCTGCAATGGTTAGAGGTAGATTTGATAACGTTTTAGTTTTAGGTATTGGTGGTTCTGCTTTAGGTGGTATTGCTGTTTCAGAAGCTTTACTTAAACCTTATTGGAACTTATTAACTCCAGAACAAAGAGATAATTATCCAAGATTATTCTTCTTAGATAACATTGATCCAGATCAAATTACTGGTTTATTAAACACAATTGATTTAAGAAGAACTTTAGTTAACGTAATTACAAAATCAGGTTCAACTGCTGAAACAATGTCACAATACATGATTGTTAAAGACATTATGGAAAGAGAACTTGGTGATGAATATAGAAAAAATATCGTAGCTACTACAGATAAAAAAGTTGGTGTATTAAGACAATTAGCTGACCAAGAGGGTTATAAAACATTTGTTGTACCAGATGATGTAGGTGGTAGATTTTCAGTATTTTCAGCTGTAGGTCTTTTACCTCTTGCATTAGTTGGTGTTGATATTGACGAAATTATGAATGGTATTAAAGATATGGATTTAGCCTTGAAAAATACTAACATTTCTGAAAATATCGCAGCTCAAAATGCTTTAATTCACTACTTAATGGATACAAAGAAAAATAAAAGATTATCAGTTATGATGCCATATTCAAGCAGATTGAAATATGTTTCTGACTGGTATGTTCAATTATGGGCAGAATCTTTAGGTAAACAAGTTGACAATAAAGGTAAAGAAGTCCATGTAGGTCCTACTCCTATTAAGGCTTTAGGTGCTACTGACCAACACTCTCAAATTCAACTTTACAACGAAGGTCCAAACGATAAAGTTATTTCATTCATCAGAGTTGAAGAATTTGATAACGAATTAAAAATTCCTCAAATCTTTGATTACACAGGTATCGGTTACTTAGGTGGTAAATCAATTAATCAATTAATCAATGCTGAAGCAGATTCTACAAGAGTTGCTTTATCTGATTACAAACGTCCTACAGTAACAATTTCTATTCCAAAAGTTGATGCTTACAACGTGGCTCAATTGTTGTATATGTTAGAAGTTCAAACAGCTATCGCTGGTGAATTATATAACATCAACACATTCAACCAACCTGGTGTAGAACAAGCTAAAAACTATACATACGCTTTAATGGGCAGAACTGGTTACGAAGAATCAGCAAAAGTTCTTAAAGAAAAAATGGCTAACGTATAGTAAGCTTTTTGAAAATTATATTTAATAATTTATGCAAATGCCACATTATATGTGGCATTTGCTAAAAGGAAACATTTTTTTTAAGATTACGTCATTAATTTAGTAAAGGATTTATCGAATGAGCGAAGTTTTAGAGTTTGATACAGTAATTTTAGGAGGAGGCCCTGCAGGTTTATCAGCAGGAATCTATGCAGCAAGAGCAACTGGAAACATTGCTATTGTTGATGTTAGTATGTTTGGTGGTCAACCATCAAACTACTTAGAGCTTGAAAATTATCCTGCTTTTCCTATTGTTGGTGGCTATGATTTAATGGAAAAAATGGAAGAGCATGCTGATAAATTTGGTGTAAATAAATTTCCTATGGAAGAAATTCAAAAAATTGATTTGATTTCTACTCCAAAAATTATTGAAACTTTAACTCATACTTTTAAAGCAAAATCAGTTATTATCGCAACAGGTGCACAACCTAAAAAACTTGGTGTAAAAGGAGAAAAAGAATTTTTAGGTCGAGGTGTTAGCTATTGTGCAATTTGTGATGGCGCTTTTTATAGAGATAAAACAGTGGCTGTTGTCGGTGGTGGAAATGCTGCCTTAGAAGAAGCAATGTATTTGACTAAGTTTGCGACAAAAGTTTATGTAATTCATAGAAGAAATGAATTTAGAGCAGATAAAATTGTTCAAAATCTTGCATTTAAAAATGAAAAACTAGAATTTGTATATGATACCGTTGTAAATGAAATCAATGGTGAAGATACAGTTAAATCTTTAGTTATTGAAAACGTTAAAACAAATGAAACTTCAACTTTGAATGTTGACGGTATTTTCCCTTATATTGGATTTTTACCAAATACTGATTTAATTAATGGTCAAGTTGAGCAAGATTCTAATGGATTTATCATAACTGACGAAACCATGAAAACTTCTATTGACGGGGTTTTTGCTGCAGGTGATGTTAGAAAAACTCCACTTAGACAAGTTATTACTGCAACTTCTGACGGTGCAGTTGCTGCTGTTTATGCAGGACGATATGTTGAATCTCTTGCAAATGCGCCAGTTGCTTAGTATAGTCTGATATAATTCCAATAACTTTTTAGAACTTTTTTCAAATAGTTTTGTGTTTCAGGATATGGGACTTGTTCTAAAAAGTCGTTGTTGCATTCATAATTTAGATATGTTTTCCATTGATTAACAGCATTGAAACCACCGTTATATCCAAGAATTACGAAGAAATCTTTTTGATTTAATTGGTTTAATAAATAAGAATAATATAAATTACCTATTTTTAAATTGTCTTCTGGTTTATATAGGTCAAAATAGCCTATGCCGTTTCTATTTGCAATGTCATTTGCAGTGTTAGGCATTAATTGCATCAAGCCTTGAGCTCCAACAGAGCTTCTTGCTGTTGGGTTAAAGTAGCTTTCTTCTCTAACTAATGACAAGATTACAACAGGGTTATTGTTGCCTGCATATTTTTTAATTTCTTTATAATAATGGATTGGGTAAACTAATCTCCATCTTAAATCTTTAACAGGAGGTTTTACCTTTAATTCATCCATTGCATCTCTTGCAAGTACGGCTGATTTTGAATATTCACCTTTTTGGTATTCAATCCAGCTTTGTATAAATTTATCTTTTTCGCAAATATCTTGTAAAAGTGGATAATCTTCAAGCATTGCAAGTTTTACTATCATATCATTTTTAGCATTCATTTTATATGGGAACATTACTTTCTTTTCTGTAATGTCTGTTTTTAACATAGGATTTTCTATGTGTTTTGATTTTAAATAAGCTTGATATGCGTAGTAATCATCAGGATATTCTTTTATTAGTTTATTATAATAATTTTGTGCGACATTATAAAATTTTAATTTATCATTTACTTTAGCAAGCCAAAACATTACGGCAGGTGTTGAATTTGTTTGAGGATAAAGTCTTAAGTGTTCTTCTCCTAAATTCTTTGCGTACAAATAGTTTTCGCTTTTTACAGAATCATAAAACATGTTGTACAAAGAATCTGCAGCAAATTGTCCTTGTGGATATTTAGTATAAATATTTTTATAGCAATCAATTTGAGTTTTTTGAGGAGCATTTCTGCATTCTAAATATAATAAATAATCATACCCATTCGCTTTATTATTTATAGATACCAAATGTTTTATAGCTTCTTTTTTGTTGCTTGTTGTGGCTAAATATAAGTCAATTGCCTTGTGCACGTCTTTGTCTTCTACGTTATAAGAATATTCTTTCAATCCTCGTTCAGTTAAAGCTTTTACTTTTGAGTAATTATGTAATTCAAATTCGTTTTTTGCAATATCTACCCAAGTCCTTGGGATATTTGTTTTTGCATAATATAACGATGCAGTTTTATTGTCATACAAAGCATTGTAGGCTTTTCCAATTAGATATGCATCTTCTCTTGAAATTTTTTTGTTTTGAATTTCTTCAATTCTATTAATACAATTTTGTGCGTAACGTCCTCCAGAAGCGTTATCTAAATATTGTCTGAAATGACTTAGTGCTTTTTCTTCTGCAAAGATTTTTCTTGTATGATTTGTCATTTTTTTAGAGTTTTTGAATTCTATCATTCCAAGGTAATATTCACTTGCAACAGCGTATTCTGTTTCAGAATGTCTATTTGAAACCTCTTTAAATTTTCTTTTTGCTTTGTTATATTTGCCTAATTCATAACAAAGTCTTGCAGAATTGTATTTAGCTTTTGTATTTAATGCAAAATGAGGATATCTTGTTGTTAGTTCCGTGTACTTTAATATCGCTCTTTGTTTATGTCCAGAAAGTTCTAAACATCTAGCTTGTCTATACAAAGCTGCTGGTTTTAAAGTTGAAAAGTTTGAAACTTTTGCAAATTTTTTGTTCGCTTTTGTATAGTGATTATCTTTATAATCCTCAAGTGCAGCGCTATAAATATTCATGCTTTTTTTCAAAGACAGTTTTGAATTAATAGTTGTTACAGCTACCAATCCAACAATTGATAAAATTAATGTTATTATTAAACTTGTTTTTTGATTTAAATTCATACTGTTCTCTGTGACTATCCTTAGTTTTTACAGTTTTTCACAATGTTTTTCTCTTTCAAATTTTTTATACTGTAACTATGGTCAAAAAATATTCTTCAAACCCAATTACTAATTCAAAAAAGAAGGTTATAAAAGTCTATATAATTTCACCAACAATCAAGGTATTGAAATCTTAATTATAGGTTTTCAGTTGTGCTTTGTGTTGGATATTTTCTGAATTCAGGATAATCTTTCTCTTCCTTCATTCTTAATGATGCATCTTCAACATTTATTACTTGGCATTTTTCTAAGTAGTTCTTTTTGCTAGGCAATGCTTGTTCATAAACATTGTATTTTTGACGTTCATCTTCTTGCTCTAAATTAGCAAGTCCGTGATCATCTTTTTTGCCAAATTTGTCTGGATTTTTGATTTCTAACTTATCATAATATACTTCTGTACTTTTGGCATCCATATCAAGATTTATGCCGATATATGAACCATTTCTAATTGCATCCCAACCTAATGCTAAATTCATATCATCTGGTCCAATATTAACAATGAATTTACTTTCTTGTAAAATTCTCTTATCTGGTGCGTCATCTGATAAGTTTGCAGAACCATACCATGATAATTTTAGTAATCTATGTAATTTTACAGCTTCCCTTAAAGAAACATTGAATTTACCATATCTATAAGCATCAAATAATGTAAGTGGTGATTCATCGTGGTAAGCAGTAGCAAAAAAACCTACATCTTGTGTCCAATATTTCATTTGAGTTCTTAACATAGGTCCAAGTCTACCAATAAATTGAGTATCACCAGTTCCATAAATTGCTGCAGAACCTTGTGCATACAAGTATAAATCTGCAAAGAATAATTTTTCAGGATTTTCATAATGTTGCAATACTTGGTAAGTGTTCAACATATATCTGAAACGAGTTGTTCCAACGTCATTATTTGATAATGGTTTATGGTCTTTATCAAACATGCTTTTATTAAAGTCATTATAAGATTCTTTTACTCCATCATTTTGTATATAACCTGCTGATAACATTTGTTCAAAGTGAAAAGGTCTTTTTCTTCCCATGAAATTAGAATATGTTTTTCTTTTTTCATAGTTAATGTCTGCCATATATCTTGCCCAACCTTGACCAAGCCAACCGTTAAGAATATATGCATTTGCACCATAGTTCATATACAAGTTTTTATCTAACTCTTGTCGACCTCTTACCATCCAAAAATCATTTGCTGAACCGTAAGCAGCTTCTGTTGTATTTGTTGCGCTTCTAAATCTTCCGTATGCACCTAAGCCCAATTTACTGTTGTAATTTAGCATTGGTACAACTTTTAATAAAGAACTTTTTGGAAGTTCCACAACCCAACCAGGTCCAATGTACATACCTAATTTTGGTCTTGAACCAAGTTCTGGGTAGCTACCGTCAAAATAGTCTTGACCTTTATTTTGGTAGAAGGTCATTGATGGCATTTTTAAAATTCGTTTACCGTTTTTATAAATTTCCATTCTTTTTAATGTAACTTTATCAAGTTCGCCTTTTGATTCAAGAATGATGTGATTTGATTTAATTACAAATTTGCTGTTATGGAATAAATCTTCGTAAGTATATCTATCTTTCTCTCTCCATTTTTCGCCCCAATATTGGTCAACACCAGAACGAAGTTGGATTTTGTATTCGTGTGCAACAGTTAAGTGTCCTTTTTCTTGGATTGTTCTATCGCCCATCATTATGCCACGTTCTGCAACTGTTTCAATTGCATAACCTGAAGATTTTACATTGTCCAAAAATCCGATTTCTTCGTTTAAATCTACCTGCATATAATCGCCAGTAACTTCGTCTTCACCTCTGTAAAGAACAACGTCACCTTTCATTTTTACAATATTTGCGATTTGGTCATAAACCATTTCATCTGCTGTTGCAGAAATATTCTTATCAGGGAAGATTAATTTTGCGCCACCTCTTGCTTGAAGTTCTTTTTTATCAGTTAGATATTCCATTTCTTTACACTCAAGTAAAAGTTTAGCAGGTTGTTGAGCCTCTTCTAATTCAACTTCGTTTACTTCTTCTGTTGAATTTTGAGCATTTAGTTCAGCATTTTTTCTAGCTTTTCTATCTAATCTAGCTTTTTTTGCTTTTAATCTAAGAAGTTGAATAGGTTTTATAGAATTACCTTTTGAGTGATAAAAACCTCTATCGAATTCTTCCTCTACTCTGATTGTATCTTCAAGTTCTTTTTGTTCACGCTTATATTCTTTATCAAGTTCTTCTTGTGACTTTGCAGGAATAAAGTATTGTTGTTGCAATTGTTTATTCATTGATTCAAAAGAAGGTGTTGCATTCATAAAATTATCTTGAGAATTTGTTGTCTCTTGAATTGCAGATGCAACTTGAGTATTAAAAAATATTAATGCTAATAATATTACTATCTTTTTCATTGTCTATTTATATCCCTTAAATGTAATTAAGTGGGTTTCTTGGTTTACCATTTACACGAACCTCAAAGTGAACGTGTGGACCTGTAGAGTAACCTGTTGTACCTTCAAGTCCAATAACTTGCCCTTTTGTAACGTATGCGCCATTGTTAACTTTAATTTGATCCATGTGCGCATATAAAGTTGTTGTTGGAGAACCATTGATGTTTCCGTGGTCAATGATTACAACCTTACCATATCCACCGTACCAACCTGTGTAAATAACTTTACCAGAGTTAGAAGCATGAATACTTCCTCTGTATGGACCTCCAATATCTACACCTGAGTGGAAAGTTCTACTGTTAAATATTGGGTGAGTTCTGTATCCAAATGGAGATGTAATTCTACCTGAAATTGGTTTGATAAATCCGGATACCACTTTAACAGGTTGATTTCTATCTTTTGCAGTACTACGACTAATCATTGTACCAATGCTTTCAGATTGTTTTGCCAATTCCTTTTCTGCTCGTTCGTATGCAACCCTATCCGTTCTCAATTTGTTAATCATGTTTTCATTTCTTGAAATTGAACGTTCGATATATGCTTGTTGTTGGTTGATTTGACGAATAGAGCTTGCCAAAATCTTTCTTTTTTCTTCAATATTGTATTTTAAATATGCAATTTCTTTAGCCTTTGCTCTTGCTTGAACCATGTTTTGATAATCATGTTTTAGGATAATATTTGAATAGTAAATTCTATCCAAAAAGTCATTAAAATTATTAGATTCAAGTAAAAGAACAACAACACCTTTTCTTTGTGTTTTGTAGATTTGTCTAATTCTGTTTTTTAATTGATAATCGAGTGAATTGTATTCACTTAAAGCTGATGATAGTTGGGTTTCTAGGGTAGCTAATTGATCTTTTGTTGAAGAATATCTTTGTTGTGAATAATTTAAATCAGCTTTTGTTGTTTCAAGTTTTTGTTGATTCTTGTAAAGTTTATTAGATTCTGCTCTTTCTAGAAATTTTAATCTGTTTATATTACGTCTTGCTTCTTCTTTCGATTTAACTTTTGGTTTTGCAACAGCAATCGACGCTGTTAGCGAAAATACTACAACGAAAACAAAAATATTCTTAAATATATTATATAATCTGTTTTTCACGTTTTCCTTATTTTAGTATTAAAGGGAGTAGTAGAAGACCTACTGTCCAACTAACGAACGTTACTGCAATTATTCCAATAATAATTTTTTGGTGTCTTCTAAAAAATTCCATTTTATCCCCCTATTTAGTTATATTTTATTATCAATATGATTAATTTACAATTATTTTGAGAGGATTTGCAAAAAAAGTTAAAATCGTTTAATATAACTTTATGAAATATCAATTTTTAAACTTTTTTCTTGAGAAAAAAGATTTATTAAAACAAAATTCTGAAGTAATAGATCCCTTTGTACTTGAGAATAATAAAGAGAACCTAGAAAATATTTACGACTTTTATGGTAGCGAAAAGCCTATTCTTTTTGTGAATGGCTTTATGGGTACTGGTAAAAAACAAGTTGTAAATTATTCACTTAATTTCTTGTCAAAAGAGGCTATTGTTCTTTGGTATAACTGTTTTGAAACAACTATTTTAGATGATATTTTATTATGTTTCTTTAATGAATTTAAAAAATTACAAACACAAGGCATTATTTCTGGATTAAAAGTTAAGACAGAAAACTTTACTGCAAAAATAAACGCATATTTCACATCTATAGAAAAGCCTTTTGTTATTGTATTAAATTCTTATGATTCTATACAAAAAGAAAATTTACAAGAAATTGTTGATTTTATAAATCACGTTATCGGATTTGAAAAAGTAAAAATTGTTATTGTTTCAAGAACTCTTGATAGAAAATCTTTTGAGGATGATTCAAAATATGAAAGAGTGACTCTTTCGGCTTTAGATAAAACTTTATTTGAAAAGTATTTGAAGCAAAAGAAAATTTCTTTTTCGTCTTCTCAACTAGATGATTTGTATAAACACACTAGAGGCTATTATTTCTATACTTCTTTAACAACAAGTATTTTGAAATATAAAAATTATGAAGTAAAAGATTTTATGGAGAACTTTAAATTAAGTTTTCTAAGTTACAACAAATTTTTAGAAAAGGAAATATTGGATATTATTCCTGCAATTTCAGTACAATTTTTCTGGTTACTTTGTATAATGCGTCATGGTGTTACAAGTCAAATTCTTAAACAAATGCATTATTACAATGAAGAAAATATTGATTTTCTAACAAAAAATTTATTGCTAGTTCAAAGTAATGGATTAATATTCGTACATGATTATTTTAGAGAACAAATGGATATTGCGATTCCAGAAAATGTATCTCAAAAATTACACAAATTTATTATTGATTTTTATGAAAGTCAATTACCTTTAAAACCTTTAGAAAGAGGTATTTTGCTTTCTCGTCAAACAATCAGAAATGAGATAGAATATCATACTTTATTTTTACCTAAAAAAGTTGGTGAAATTAATACAAATGCTTACAAAGCCATGGCAAAAGGTTTAGAATTTGACTTGAGCCGTATAAAACAAGGCAAAGATACTCAGCAACAACAAATTGATATTAAGGAAACTCCTGAAAATAATCAACAAGTTTATCCAAGACAACAAGACAAAAAGCCTGATTATATTTCAACAGTTAGTCCGAATGTTTCTAATGTAGATATTAATTTGAATGATTTACCATTCAAATTAACAGAAGATGAATTAAAAATGTTGGGTAATACTTCTACTGGTAAAAATGTTTCTGAAAGAATGCAATCTTCAATAAACTTTGATATTAAAAGAGAAGATGGAGAAGTTCCTATATCTCAAGAACAACAAGAAGAAGAGTTTAAGGAAACTTTGGCATATTGTTTGCAAGTAGCACATGACGAAGCCCAAAAGTATAATTTTAAATTAGCATGTGACTGGTACAAAAAAGCTTTAACGTTTAATAAAGATGAAAATTATATAAATGAACTTCCAGTTATTTATACAAAGATGGCTTATGCTTATCACAAATTAAATGAAATAGATAATTCTTTGAAATATTATAATTTAGCAAGAGAGTTCTATAATCAAATTGGCGAAGTCGTAAAAGAAAATTATATTAAACTAAATATTGCCAATGTATATTATGAAACATACAAATTTGATTTAGCAAAAAATACATTGCTAGAAATTATTGCAACAAAAGACAATCCTCATATTTTGACAACAAAAGCATATATCGCATTAGCAAACATTGAAGATAGTTTATCAAATGGTAATTTGGCGTTTGATTATTATAAAAAAGCACTTGAATTGTCAAATACGACAATGGATGTTGAAACCTTGTCAGAATTATATTTTAAGTATGCATTGAGTTCTGATGATAGAAATGACATAACTACAGCAATTGAATACTATGAAAAATGTATAAATATAAACCGTGATCCAAAGGTTAATAAGTTCTTGTCTTCTGCGTATTCAAATATTGCGACATTGTATTTAGAAAAACGAGATAATGCTATTGCTGTAAAGAATTTCTTACAAGCATATCAAATTGATGAAGCTAATGAAAACTATGACGGAATTTATTTTTCTGCAACAAAATTAGCTCAAATTATGCAAAGAAAATTACCTGATAAAGCTATTTTCTACTTCAAAAAGGCTAAACAATGTGCTGAAAAATTAAATGATATTTTCTACATGGCATCATCTCTATTAGCTCTTGGTGATTTTTATTATGGTCAAAAACAAGATGCCTTGGCTTTAGAAGAATATTTTACAGCCTTAGATTTGGTAAAAAATGATTTTTCGAAAGATAATATTTCAAAAATCGAAATGAGAATTAACGATATAAAATTTAGAATAGGCGCAGACAAGTTTGCGATAATAGAAAATGAGTACAAAATCAGAAAAGCAAGAGAAGCTAGAGAAGCTCAAGAAGAACAGCAATCTAAAGAAATTTAGTGAAATCTTTTTAGAGAAAAATAAAGTTATAAATTTGATTAGCAAAAATGATGAAAAGTTTTTATTTGAAAAACACATTTTTGATAGTTTAAGTATAGAAAAATTTTTTGAAAAATATAACATAAATCCTACAGGCATGAGCATGCTCGATATTGGAACAGGTGGAGGTTTTCCTTCTGTCCCTATTGCCATTTGTTATCCAGAATTAAAGGTTACTGGATTGGATAGTATCGCAAAGAAAATTCGTGCTATTGAAGATTTTAAAAAGGATTTAAATCTTGAAAATTTATCTTTGATAAATGACAGAGCTGAAAACTTAAAAGAAAAATACGATTTAGTCGTAAGTCGTGCTGTTTCAAGACTGGATAAGGTTGTAGAATATGCCATGCCACTTTTGAAAAATGGTGGATATTTTGTTTGTTATAAATCAAAACAAGTTTTTGATGAAATTAGAGAGGCAAAAGAATTGATATTTAAGAAAAAGGCTGAATTGCTAGAGGTTATTGAATATAAGCTTCCTTTAGAAGAAAATTTTGAAAGATTTTTAGTCGTAATAAAGAAAGAGTCTTCATCAAAGTGATGAAGACCTTTCTTTAGTGGATATTGAGTATTTTGGATTAGGATTAATTTAAACTTGTTATTTTCCGATGTCAGCAGCTTTAAGAGCCATTGCTTTAGAAATGTTTAATACTGCTAAGTTGGCTTCGTAAGCTCTTTGAGCAAGCATTGCATCGGCAATATCAACCATTGCGTTTACGTTTGAACCTCTGATATAACCGTTTTCATCAGCATCAGGGTGACCAGGTTTGTAGATTTTTTCACCTAAAGTAGGATCTTCCATAACACCAGTGAAGCTAACTCCACCTTGTAAAGTACCATTAGCAGCCATAAAGCTATCATTCATAGAACTCATGATACCTGCGAAAGAAACACCGCCTTCTTCGGCATTTAACATAGGGATTTTTCTTACATAGTTTGGTGTGTCAACGTTTGCTACGTTCTTTGCGTGAATGTCTAATCTTCTACCGTGTGCTTTTAATGCATTTGCACCGATGTACATTGAATCCATAATACCCATAATTTTATTTCCTCTCTTATCCTAATTATTTACCCACATTAATTACTGTTTTCATTTGAGTTATGATGTTTGACATTCTTCTTGTTGCTACTGTGTAAAGAAGAGAATTGTTTTGCATTTTTACTAACTCTTCTGCTGGATTAACTGCTTCGTATGAGCTTGTAGTTGTATACATTTTTCCATCTAACTTTTGAGCTAATTTTGTTTCTAAGTTGCTTGTTGGGCCATCTACTAATTGAGCAAAGTTAATATCTTTTTTTACATACCCTGGGGTATCCATATTGGCTACGTTTTCACCAACAATTTTTTGTCTTTCTGATATTAAATTTAAAATATTTGATGTTTTGCTTAAACTGTTTGATACGCTAAAATTCATTTTTTAATTCCTCTATGATTCTCTAATGTTGATGCCTTTGTTGTACATATCGTATGCTACTTTCATTAATTGCATGTGAGCTAACATTGA
Source organism: uncultured Candidatus Melainabacteria bacterium (assembly GCA_934693165.1). Classification (GTDB taxonomy): domain Bacteria; phylum Cyanobacteriota; class Vampirovibrionia; order Gastranaerophilales; family Gastranaerophilaceae; genus UBA791. The sequence continues at coordinate 90,866 of CAKUUX010000004.1, read as the reverse complement.
GGCATTTAATCTTAACATTGTGTTAACTTCTCCGTATAGGTCAACGTTTGCTGTTTCAATGTTGTTTTGGTGGATGAAATCGTGATTTCTGATTAATTTTGGTTCACCTGATTCATCTGTTTGAACTAACTTGTTGTGACCTTTTTCTGCTAAACCTTCAGGAGATGCAAATTGTACTAAAGGTATGTTACCAATTTTTCTTGGTAGAGATTGAGATGAATCTTGAACCATTACATCCCCGTTTCTTTTGATTTGAAAATCATGAACGTTAGATGGGATTTGAATTCCGCTACCAACTAACCAGTCATCACTTGTTACTAAGTAACCATCTTTACCGATTTTGAAAGAACCATCTCTTGTATAAGCTACTTGACCGTCTTCTGAAACTACTGGGATGTAACCTGTACCTTTGATTGCTATATCGTAAGGATTGTTAGTAATTTTTAAAGCACCTTGTGTGCAATCTGTTCTTTTTGTACCAGTAACGTAACCATCTTCTGTTAAGAATTGTTCGAAACGTACGTTTTTGTAACCTGTTGTACCGAAGTTAGCAAAGTTTTGACCAACATTTCCTAATCTTTCGAATTGTATGTTTGAGTTATTGATACCTTTTCTGATGATTGCTTGTAAGTTGTACATAATTTTTTTACCTTATCCTAAACCTTTAACTATTGTGCGCTACTTAATTGGCTGATTGTTTTTTGAAGAACTGAGTTTTCTATCATAAGAACTTGTCTGTTTGCGTCGTATGCTTTAAGTGTTGGCATCAAGTTCAAGAACTCGTTTTGTATTGCTACGTTTGAATATTCTAGGAAACCTTGAGCAACTTCTGGGTTAACTACGCCGACTCCGTTTGAATCAACTATGCCAAGTGTTGCGACTTTGTCTAATCTTTTAGTGTTCTTGTTGAAAACGCTTACTTGACCTTTAGTGTTAACCACTACGTCTTTTATTTTGTCAGGAACGAATGGTAATTTAATTGGAGCTCCTGAGTTTGAAAGAACTGGTTGGTCTTCAAGAGTTAATAAGTTGCCTTCTTTATCAAGTTTGAAACGACCATCTCTTGTTAATCTGATACCATCTCTACCTTGAACTTGGAAATAACCTTTGTTGTTAAGAGCCAAATCTAAAGGATTGTCTGATGTAGAAATTCTTCCGATTGTAGTATCAGTTGCAGAAGATAAACCGTTAACACCAAGATATTCTGTAAATGAAGAAACTACAGGTTCTTTTCTTTGGTAACCAATTTTATCAAATCCTGTAACGTTTTCGTTTGTGATACCAACGATAGCTTGTTGTAGTTGCATTGCTTTCAATGCAATTTTAATACCATTGTCTGTGTATCTAACACCACCTCTGATTAACATTTTTTATAACCTCATAATTTATTTATATTTTTAATTACGGCAATTTGAAAAAAAACTTAGCAAATGTAATGTAAAAATCCTCTATTTGTACTACCTCTAACATGTTAATAAGGAATTTTTGTAAAAAGTCAAAAAATATTGCTTGACATAAAATAATTTTATAAATACAATAGAGGTATGCCGGCATAGCTCAACGGTAGAGCAACGGTTTTGTAAACCGTAGGTTGTAGGTTCGATTCCTATTGCCGGCTATTCTCTTACTCAGAAATGAGTATGATGGGCACGAAATTTGGGTAGGTGCCCGAGTGGTTAAAGGGAGCAGACTGTAAATCTGCCGACGCGAGTCTACGGTGGTTCGAATCCACCCCTGCCCACCATTTACAAAATGGAGGTCTGATTTCAGACCTCCATTTTTGTTATGTCGTAAAAAGGGTGGATGAGAACCAACAAGGCGAAGCCTTGTCATGGTTCGAGCGCGAACGAGCAAAGGCTGGAGAGTTTTTGCGCAAGTGATGAAATCACGAAAGCAAAACTCGGAATTGCCGTGTAATGCGAGTGAGCAAGACAAGGAATCCCTGCCCACCATTAATCCTCAAGAGAAATCTTGAGGATTTTTTATTGCAGGGGTATCTTCTCACCACCGTGGTGGTTCTCCCCTCCATTTGCTTACGTCATGCTTTTAGTTTTTGGAAAAGTTCAACGAAAAACAATACTCAATTGTTTTTCTGTTCGCAAACGGAGTCCTTACCCCTGCCCACCATTTAAGGCTTTCTTTCGGAAGCCTTTTTTGTTGTTTTGTAAAAACCGTCGAGGTCCTGAAACACACTACGTTTCCTTTTATCCGTAAGGCATAAAATTGTATAATATGCCTAACGGCTTAAAGTCAACTACGGAGACAGACTCACAAGTTTCGCTTTAGCTCAACTGTTCGCTTTGTCAGGTTCAGGACGACATGCTCTCACGTCATGCTGAACTTGTTTCAGCATCTTGATGGTTCTATAAATTTTCAGAAAGATCTTTCATTTCTGGGTTAAATTCTTTTATTAAATTTAGTTTCCATTTTCTATGCCAATTTTTAAGTTGTTTTTCTCTTAAAATAGCTGTTTCTATTGAATTTGTTATTTCATAATAAACTAATTTATTTACGTTATATTTTTTAGTGAAACCTTCAATGACTTTATTTTTATGTTCCCAAATACGTTTTTGTAAATTACTTGTTACACCAATATAAAAAGTCGAATGAGTTGTATTCGAAAGAATATACACATAATAATCATTTGTCATATCAAAATTATATCATGATAGAAATATCCAAACCGTCGAGGTCCTGAAACACACTACGTTTCCTTTTATCCGTAAGGCATAAAATTGTATAATATGCCTAACGGCTTAAAGTCAACTACGGAGACAGACTCACAAGTTTCGCTTTAGCTCAACTGTTCGCTTTGTCAGGTTCAGGACGACATGCTCTCACGTCATGCTGAACTTGTTTTTAATTAAGATAAGTTTTGTAGGATTATTAAAGTTACATGTTAACAAATGTAAACTTGCATTTATCTCTTAAAACAGCCTGATAGCTTGATTTTATCATGCTTTTGGCATGTAAAAGCGTTTTTATTTCTAAAGTTATTTATTTTTCGTCCGATAATACAAACATAGTTAGTATTTATATAGAAAGGTATCGTTGTTATGGTAAATGGAGTAAATGGTAATCAAAAGAGTTTAAGCGTACTTTTACAACAAAAACAAAAGAAATTAGAATCGATTAATCAACAAAAACAAGCAGTTCAAGAAGCTTTAAATATGGAAAATGATAAAATTGCAAAAGCTCAAGTAGATTTGGGCGATAAGAAAATTTCTTTGTCAGAAGCTATTGTTGCTTTGCAAAATCATCCTTTCAAGGGAATGAAAGCTCCTGATCCGAGTGCTCCAGAATATCAAATAAAGAAAGCTGATGGTGAAAGTTTTAGCGAGATTGACAACGCTAAATTTGATAAGGATATGGCTGAATTTAAAAAGGCTGAAGCTGAATACAAAGCTTTAGAGGCAAAAGTTGATAAAACAACAAAAGACGTTGAATTAGGTGATACTGCAGTTAAGGAATTAACAGCAATTGCTCAAGCTAAAGAAGAAGAATTAAAAGCAAAAGGTGCTGATTATGAAGTTACAATGGGTGACATTGAAGATTTGAATAAACAAATCGACGAAGCTGCAAAAAAAGAAACTTTAGATGTAACTTTAACAAATGATAAAAACAATGATACTTTAGTTGAAGCGACAGTAAATCAATTAAAAGCTTTACAAAAACAAGGTTTGGTTGATAAAAATATTGATTTAAATAACCTAAAACCTGAACAATTGAAAAATTTAAGTGAAGCAATTGTAAAATCTGATATTAAAAATAACATCGTAGCTGCAGATACAAAAACAGACGGTACTTCAAAAGATTATACAAAAATGACGGCAGGTCACGGACGTGTATATTCAGTAGCTGATATGCAAGAAATGGCAAAAGCTTTAGGAGCTGATGCTGAAAATGATGAAGCAGGTTTTGCAATTACATCTGATGATTTAAAAGACTTAGAAGCTCCAAAAGATGATTTTGTAGAAATTCATGCTGGTGATAAACCAACTGTTCAAAATCAAAAGCCAGAAGTTGATAATGGTAAAATAGTTTTACCAAGAGGTGTTGAATATAGAGTTGGTTCAAATCTTGGTAAAAAAGCAGATTCATTAGAAGATTACGGTATTGTTGAAAAAGACGGCAAATACTATCGTGCTAAAAAAGATGAAAACGGTAGTATTGTACCAAAAGATAACAAAGCATTTACTGCTGATGAAGTAAATAAATACTTTAGAGGAATTGAAGATTATTCTGGTTCAAACTATAGCAAATATTTAGACAAGGCTGAAAAATTAGGTGTTAATTATGAAGGTCTTACACCTAAAGAATTGAAAAAAGCTGTAAAAGCTGCTGAAAAAGAAGCAAAAGCTGAAAAGAAAGCTAAAAAACAAGCATCAGTTACTGCTGATTTGAAAGCTTATATAAGTGCTGAAAAGACAGAAACTAAAAAAAATACATCAAAAAAAGTTGAAGTTCAAAAAGCAGAAGCTGCTACTAAAAAAGACCAACCAGCAGTTCAATACGAAATTGAAGATGATGAAGTAGAAACAAAGGCAAAAACAAAAACTGCTTCATTCAATACGGATGGAACTTATACAACAAAAATGGGCAGAACCTTAAGTGCTCAAACTGTTGAAGAATATATAAGAATGGAACACGAAATGGATGCTGCTGATTACGATATGCCAGCTCACGATTTTGAAGATACTCCATCTATATATAGAAGCTTCAAGAATAAACAAGCTGAAGAGGCTGTATTAAATGTAAAAACTAAAACATCAACATCTACAGCATTTGATGACTTCTTAAACGGCAAAGGTTTTGAAGATTTTAATGCAAGATCTGATGCGATTGCTAATGCAAAAGTAACTGCACACTTTAGAAATGGTGCAAATGTTACTGGTGTAACTGAAGATGGAATCGCTTATGCAGGAAAACAAATAATTTCTGGATCAGGTACAAAAGCATACTTAATAAATGGCGAATATTACGCATTAAGTAGTAATGGTATGCCAGATTTATCTAAAAAATTAAATAAAGCTGAGTTCGAAAAGTAATATTTGCTTGTAAATTAATGTAAATTATTCTTGATATTTTAGCAATAATTAGGATTGAGGATACTATAAATAGTATGCTCAATCCTATTAATATGTACATGCCGAATTTGGTTAAAACTAAGGCTGTTGCATACCAGTCAAATCCTATTAAGATGAATGGTTTGCAATCAGATACTTTTGTACGTTCTGCATCAAATATTTCTTTTACTTCGGTCGATGATACAAAAGACGGTAGAGCAATCAGAGAGTTAGGTGGAGTGCCTTGTCCTTACACAGGTGTTCCTATGATTAATGGTAAGGAAATCTCTCATCTTAACAAGGAAAATTTATCAGGTAAAAGTTCTCAAGCAATAGCATTATTAAAACCTTTTGAGGACAGAATGCAACCTGTTAACAAAGAAGTTTTTGGCATATTAGAAAAATTGAGCAAAAAATATCCTGACAAAACTCTTAGACAAAACTTGAATTTGGTTAGAGGCGAGCATTTAGAAAAAACTAAACATATCGAGTATGATGTTCTTGATAAAATGGCTGGTGTTAAAATCAAGGATGAAAAAGATTCTGAAAAAGTTTTAAATTTTTTGTTTGAAACAAAAGATATCATTGATAAACAAAATGAAAACTACATCTTCCGTAGAAGAAGATTTATGGAAAAATTGGGCAATATCACTAAGGATATGAAAGAGCAAGATAAGGCAGAAGAATTGAAAAGTATCGCTGAAGGTTTACCTAGAGCACATGATACAGTAAGTTCTTTTATTGTTAAATTTACTCAAAAAGACCCTAGAACAAGAATAGAAAAAAATTCTTGGCAATTGGGTTTGGCATTAGTAGAGTCATCAGTTGGTTCAATTGAGCATGTAAAATGTAGACACCCAAAAGATGGTTCTAAAGCTGGCGCAAATGATATTTCAAACTATATCTATGCTTCTCGTGGTGCAAATTCTCTACGTAGAAATACACCATTTTCTGAATGGATAAAAATGCATCCTGAAGTTAAAGAAAATATGCAAAAATACATGGATGGCGTAATTGATAAAATTAATAATAAAAAAGCTATGAAAGATTTTAAAGCGTATCCTGTAGTTATTGCTAAAACAATTGAAAACGAATCTAATGGCGAAATAAAATTAGATACTTCTAAATTAAAAATTTCTAAAAAAGAAGCAAATAATGCGTTGATTAAATATGGTTTAAAAACAAGAAAACAAGTAAAAACAGAAGCTCAACAAGAACGTACTTCTGGTCATAAACATTTATCTCTTGTTGCGTAATTGGTGTGTGATGAGTTGTGAATAGGCTTATTCCCCTCGCCACATTTTTGTTTATGCAAAAATAGGGGAGAGGAGATTTTTTGCACGAATTTATGAGTGCGTAAAAAAATCGGTGAGGGTTATTTTTTATTTATTCGGTTGGGGTTTCTACCCCAACAAAACAGAGGGCGAAGCCGTAGGCTTCGCCCTCTGTTTGATAAATTATTACAAATTATACAACGCCTTGAGCTTTCATTGCTTCTGAAAGTTTAACAAAGGCTGCAATATTTGCGCCAGCAACGTAGTTGTTGCCAAAACCATATTCTTCAGCTGCATCTTTACAAGATTTGAAGATGTTTGTCATGATACCGTCTAATTTTTTATCAACTTCTTCAAATGTATAGTAATATCTCATTGAGTTTTGGCTCATTTCGATAGCTGAAGTTGCTACGCCACCTGCGTTAGCTGCTTTTGCAGGTCCAACAAGAACACCTTTTTCTAAGAAGTATTCTGTTGCTTCTTTTGTACAAGGCATGTTAGCACCTTCGCCAACTGCTATTACACCATTTTCTACAAGTTTTTTAGCAGAATTTAAGGTTACTTCGTTTTGAGTTGCGCAAGGAAGTGCAATGTCTGTTTTGATTGTCCAAATTGGTGAATCTTCAGTTTTTCTTTCCAGATATTTAGCGTTTGAGTGTTTTTCTAAATAATCTTTAATTCTTCCACGTTTAACTTCTTTGATTTCTTTTACTAATTCTAAATCAATACCATTTTCATCATAGATACAACCGTTTGAATCACTCATTGCAACTACTTTACCACCAAGCTCTGTAACTTTTTGGCAAGCATAAATTGCAACGTTACCAGAACCTGAAATTGTAACAGTTTTACCGTTAAATGCTTGGTTGCCGTTAGCTTTTAACATTTCTCGCATATAGTATGAAAGACCAAAGCCTGTAGCTTCTGTTCTAGCAAGTGAACCTCCGTAAGATAAACCTTTTCCTGTTAAAACGCCACTTTCATAAGCATTTCTGATACGTTTGAATTGACCAAACATGTAGCCGATTTCTCTAGCACCTGTTCCGATATCACCTGCAGGAACGTCAACATCTTGACCGATATGTCTTTGTAACTCTGTCATAAACGCTTGGCAGAATGCCATAACTTCTCTGTCTGATTTTCCCTTAGGATCAAAGTCAGAACCACCTTTACCACCACCAATTGGTAGACCAGTTAAAGCGTTTTTGAAAATTTGTTCAAAACCTAAGAATTTCATAATGCTTTGGTTAACTGTAGGATGAAGTCTTAAGCCTCCTTTGTATGGACCAATTAGTGAACTGTATTGAACACGGAATGCACGGTTAACTTGAACTTGACCTTTGTCATCAACCCAAGAAACACGGAATGTGATAATTCTTTCAGGTTCAACCATTCTTTCTAAAATTCCAAGTTGTTCAAATTCTGGATGTTTTTCAACAACTGGTTCAATTGACATAAGAACTTCTTCAACAGCTTGAAGATATTCTGGTTCATTAGGATTTTTCTTTTTTGTTTGTTCTAAAACTTTTTCAACGTATTTGTTCATAAAATTCCCCTTTATAAAATAATAAGTAAGTCGTTAATATGGTTATAGCACAATTTATAAAAATAGGAAAAATTTTAATAAAAAGTTTACTAAATTAATAAAATAACAGAAAACTGGCAATGTGAATTTTTGTAAAGTGTGTTTTTGACACTATTAGCTTATTTTACGGAAATCCTTATTTTTTAATGAATAAAAAGGTTGACTTAAAACTTTTTAGATTGTATTATATAGATGTGGATTTTAAAAGTGTTATTTAAACACTAATACATTTACTCTCATATAAACTCCTAAATATATAACACATAACACTAAATAAAGATTAGGACATATAGAAAGAAGTAGCCTCTCGTAAGAGAGTTTTTTTTTGCCTGCTTCGCAGGCATTTTATTGTCCATTTAGCAAAAACGAATTACATTTATTCTATCACATTATTGCGAGTTTGTAGGTTGGCAAACTTGCCCAACAAAATTTATAACAGAATTTTACTGTTTTAAAAATGCTTCAATAAAACCGTCAAGGTTTCCGTTCATTGTTCCTTCTACATCACTTGTTTCGTAGCCTGTTCTGTGGTCTTTTACCATTTTGTATGGGTGGAAAACGTAAGAACGAATTTGTGAACCAAAATTTATGTCAAAGTTTTCGCCTTTTAGTTCGGCAAGTTTTTTTTCGTGCTCTTGTTGTTTTATTTCCAAAAGTTTTGACGCAAGAATTTGCATTGCATTTTCTTTATTTTGAAGTTGTGAACGTTCTTGCTGACATCTTACAACGATACCAGTTGGTTTATGGACAATTCTTACTGCTGTTTCGACTTTATTAACATTTTGTCCACCTGCACCACCAGAACGCATTGTATCTACTTCAATATCTTCTGGTGGGATAATTATTTTCTTTTCAAAGTCTGGAATAATTGGACTAACTTCAACAGAGGCAAAGCTTGTTTGTCTTTTGTTGCTTGAATTAAAAGGTGAAAGTCTAACAAGTCTATGTACACCTTTTTCGGCTTTTGCATAACCATAGGCGTACTTGCCTGTTAGCTTTATTGTTGCAGATTTTATGCCTGCTTCTTCACCGTCTGATTTTTCTAGTAAATCAACTTTGTAGCCCTTTGATTCACCCCAGCGTGAATACATTCTAAGTAACATACTTGCCCAGTCTTGAGCATCTGTACCCCCTGCGCCTGCATTTACTGTTAAAATTGCGTTTGCGCTATCGTATTCGCCACTTAACATCATTTTTACTTCAAAGCTATCAAGTTCTTTTTCTAATTCTAAAATTTTTTCTTCTGATTCTTTTATTAAATCTTCATCTTTTAATTCGTCTGCAATTTCTGCGTCAGAAATTATCTCTTCCCATTTTGAAAATTTTTCTAAAGTATCTTTTATCTCTCGTGAGTTTTGTCCAAGTTCGTTTGCTAGTGCTTGATTTGACCAGCATTCTGGGCTTTGAAGTTTTTCTTCAATCTCCTTTAATTCCTTTGAAAGTTTTTCTAAGTCAAAGACACTCCTTATTTTTATTTATTCTATTTTTAAGATTGTTTATTTCCATACGTAAATTATACTATAAAAAGTTGCTTTTTTTACGTATATTATTTAGAATAAACTCATGACAAATTTACAACCAAATCAACAATTAAATATTTTATTTGACACACCTTATGGCGAAAGGGCTATTTCTTGCTACATTAGAGTTGTTTATCCAGACAGAATTGTTCTTACTCAGCCTCAAGATTGGCAACAACACCTTGATATTTTGCAAGAAGGTGAAGAAGTTAAGACAAAAGTTTTTACTAGAGCAGGTGTTTTATTGTACACTGCGTTAGTTTTGACTTCACCAGAAAACGATGATTTTACATTGGAATACAACGAAGAGTCTGCACAAGTTATGCAACGTCGTGTTTATACTCGTGTTCCAATGGAAACAATTGTTGATTGTGAATATGACGAGTTAGTTAAAGAAAGTGGTGACTTAAATCGTGATGATATGGTTGAGTTTGCAACTAAATTGCAGTGTGAATTTGAAAGATTTACTGTTGAGGCTGAAACCATTGATATCGGTGGTGGTGGACTTAAAATTGAGTCAAAACAAGAGCTACCTTACAATAAAACAATTACCTTTAAAATTAACTTGTTTGATGATATAATAATTGCACAAGGGGTTCTTGTTCCTAAAACAAATCTTCCACCTCTGCAATATGGTGTAAAATTCACTAAAATTAAAGAAGAAGATAAAGACAAAATCATTAAAATTTGTTTTAAAATAGAGGGCATTCTTAATAGAAAACAAGATTAGTATATGAAGCAAAAAGATATAGAAAACTTAGATAGACAATTTAACGATAAAAGTAAAAAGAGCAAAGTTCAACAAGAAATTGAGCGTTGCCAACTTTTGTTAGAAAAAGATCCTACAAATCCTGATTTACATATCAAATTAGGCGATTTATATCTTGAATGGCACTTGGATATCTCAAATACTTATCAATATATTGATGAAGCAATAACTGAATATCAACGTGCATTAGAAACTTATATTAATTCTGCAGAAATTTATTTCAAAATAGGTCAGGCTCAATATTTTAAAGGTGACTTAGATAAAGCTATAAATTACTTAAATACTGCAATTTCTAAAGATGCAAAATTAGGCAAAGCTTATTATTTATTAGCAGAAACTTATACTAAAAAAGCAAGATTTTTAGAAGCAGTGTTTAATGCGAAAAAAGCCGTTAAAGTTTCGCCTTGGACTAGCTCTTCTGCACATTGCTTATTGCACAATATTTACAAATTATCTGCACACAGAAATCCTGCAAAATGGTGGGCATCTAAATGGGAAGGCTTTTTGTCTTTCATAACTTTGCCATTTGACAATTTTGCTATCAAAAATTTATTCAAATCATTATCATATCTAAAATTCTTACCAGTTTTGGTAAAAGGTTATTATATGGTACAAACAAGAGGTTTAGAAAAAGCTATTGATATTTATATTGATGCAATTGAAAAAGCTCCAGGATTTACTCCTTTGTATTGCCTTTTAGGTGATATTTATAGAACAATTGGTCAATATGACAATGCTATTACAGAATATAAAATGGCAATTTGGATTGATAGCTTGAATATTCCTGCATATCGTCACTTATGCCAAGCGTATGAAGAACAAGGTGATTACGATAGCGCTATTGAAACTTATCAAAAACTAATCACAATTTTGCCTACTATGCCAGAATTCCATTCAAACTTGGCAAACTTGTATTATGTTAAAGGTGAAATTAAAGAAGCTATTTCTCATTATCAATCTGCAATTACATTAAATCCAAACAGAGTTTGGACTTCTGTAATTACACAAACTTTAGGCTTTGTATATCAAGAAAACAAAAAAGATTTGGATGCTGCAATTAGTGCATACCAAAGTGCGTATCTTCTTACTCCAGAAGATATTGATATATACGTAAATTTAGGTTCTGCTTTCTATGACAAAGAAGATTATGAAAATGCTTTGACTGTATATAGAAGTGCATTAGATTTAGAGCCTACAAATGCTAAAATTCATTGTAACTTAGGTTTCTTACATTGGGGTAAAGGTGACACTGATGAAGCAATTAAAGAATATGAATTAGCAATTGAAAATGACCCAAATTACGATATTGCATACAATAACTTAGGTGTTATTTATCTTGATGATTTAGGTCGTGTTCAACAAGCAATTGATTTGTTTAAAAAGTCAATTGAATGTAATCCAAATTATGCATTAGCACATTTTAACTTAGCTCGTGCTATCACTGTTGTGGGTGATAAGATTGAGGCTGCTAAGTTGTATCAAATAGCACAAGATATTAATAAAGTTACTAATGAAATTGACCCACAAGATATTACTAATAAGATTAATAATTTGTTTGAATCATAATTTTGGTTAATCATGCCGAAACCATGTAATAGCTTGAAAATTTGTGTTAAAAATTCTTAACATTTTCTAATTTTTTCTAAAGTTTTAAAATTTTTTGCCGTACATGAAAATGTAAAATGTCTCTAGATTTAAAAAAAAGGGTGAGCAAAATGGGCGCAAACATTCCATCAATAGGAAACATCGGCGATATTGATTTAAGCGAAGCTAAAAGCAAAGTATCTTCAGGTATGTCTGGTTTAGCGTTAGGTGCTATTTCAAAAATTAACTCTATTTTTGGTGGTGAAGATAACCAAAAACAAATTTTGTCACAACTTAATAAGGCAGAAAATTCTGGTAAGCAAGCAAAATCAAAAATTTCTGAAACAAATGGAAAATTAGATAAAGCTAGAACGAATGTAAAAGATGCTGAAGGCAAGAAAGGAGATGCAGAAACAAAGAAAGCAGGTGCCGAACAGCAACAACAGCAAGCATCTGGCATGGATATGAAATCAGCTCAGGCTGGTGCTCAAGGTGTTAGTGCTAAAGCTAAATCTAAACAACAAAAGGCTCAGACTTCTCAAGCTAAAGTTGAACAAACTGGTGCTAATGCAAACGCTAAAGCCCAACAAAGTTCTGCAAAATTAGATAATTCTCAAGCAAAAGTTGAAAGTCTTGTTGCTCAAAGTGAGGCTGCTGCTTCTGAATTAGCATCGTTACAAGGTGATGATGGTTCAGGAACAGGTACAGGCATGCATAGTGCATTGTCATTAAAAACAGGTGCCGAAATTCAAGATATTGAATCAAAAGGTGCTAGTCAAACGGATAGTTCTTTGGTTGCTGTAAATGATAAAATTTCGCAAATTCAATCAAATGAACAACAAATACAAGTTCAATTAGCGCAATCTAATGCTGTCGCTGAAGAAATGAAAACTTCTTCTGCAACAGCACAAGCTCAAATTCAATCAGAACAAGCACAAGCGCAGAATGATCAACAACAAGCTCAAGCTGATGAAAGTTTATTAACACAATTCTCAGGCGCAACAAAACAAGTTGCAACGGTAGCTCAAGCCCTTGATGTTACAGGTACTGTTCTTAACGCTGCTGGTGTCGGTGTACAAGCTGCAGGTGCTACAACAACGGCTGCAGGTGTTGGTACTACTGCTGCAGGTGGTATTTTAACTGGTATTGGTGCAACATTAACTGCTATAGGTATTCCACTAATTCCTGTATTTGGTGCTGGTGTACCTGTTGAGGCTGCAGGTGGCACAACTACAGCAGGTGGCGTAACTACTACTGCAACTGGTGGCTCTGTTACTGGCGTTGGTGCAACTGTTACTCAAGTTGGTACAGTCTTAAAAACTACTGGTAGCACAATAACTACTACTTCAAAAGTTTTAAGTACTGCTGCAAATGTTTCTGATGTTGCAATCAATGTTGCAAAAGGCGATGTTACAGGCGTAATTTCAGCTGTCGGTAAGACAATTACATCTTCTGCTGCAATGGTTAAAGGTATTGGCGCTTTACCAATGCAAGGTAATTCAAAAATTCAAGCAATTTCAAACTTTGCAAGCCAACATAAAAATGTATTGAGTACTGCCGTTTCAGTTGGAGATGCGATAAAAGATGGTGCAAAAACAACCAAAGATTTAATGAAAGGTGATGCAGGCGCAGCACTTTCAGACGGATTATCAGCGCTATCAAATGCTGTTGGTATAAAAAACAGTAAAGCTGGTGATATATTTAATGGCTTGTCAGGTGTTGCTGGTATTTCAAATGACCTTGTTACTGGAAGAGGTGATGGTGTAACTGTTGCACTTGATGCTTTGGCAACAGTTGGAAGTTTTGATGCTGCACACAGAAGAGATTCAGACAGAGATGGCTCAATTTTTGGCTCAAGCTCTACAATGCATTCTGATAAAGAAAGTACTTTATACAAAACAACTACTAAAATTAAAAGTTTATATGAAGCTGGCAAACCAAAAGAAGACCGTTCAACAAGACCAGTTTCACATTCAAGTGCAGAAAATATCAGATAATTTTGAAAAAGGCTTCCTTAAGGAAGTCTTTTTTATTTCAAAAATAAAAGAGGTATTATAAAATAATACCTCTAAGATTGGTTTTTGGTTTAGTTATTTGGTTAAATTTGTTATTTTTTGAAAAATTTTGTTACTTTATCTACACAATTGCTTAAAAAAGATTTCCCTTGGTTTAAAGTTTCTGTTGCAGTTTTTGTTACTGCTTCACCTTTTTTAGAGATAGCGTCTGCAATTTTTGAAGCACCATTTTTACATTTGTAGATACCGAAAGCTGCCAAGCCTACCAAAATTGTACCAGCTACAGCTTTTTTAATTGTGTCTTTGTTTTTAGAGATAAAACCGTCTTTAGCAGGTTGGTTTTGCAATTTTGTACCTTGTGGCAACAAACCAATTTGACTGTATGGGTTTGTATTACCAACTACTGGTGAATTTAAGTATGCGTTTGGGTCGAAATTAAGAACTCCACCTGTTGCCAAATAACTTAAATCTTGCATTTAACCTTACTCCTAAACTACACTCTTTTATAAAGTATTTTTTTTAGAATAAATTGCCTTTTTTAATTCTTTTTGTTAAATTCTATTAATATATGAAAAATTTTTGTTTAAAATATAAATACATAATTTCTTTAATATTGCTATCTTTATTGGTTTTTGGGCTATCTTATGCTCATCAAGGAAGTTTAATAATTGATTCTGGTAGAGAAGTATATTATCCAAAACGAATTTTAGAAGGTGCTGTTTTATACAAGGATTTGTTTAATATTTATGGTCCATTTGCATATTTGTACAACGCTTTTTTATTTAAATTTTTTGGCTTAAATATAAATGTATTATATCTTTCAGGTGTTTTAACTATGTCTGTTATTGTTGCCTGTGTATATTTATTATCAAGACAATTTTTTGACAAATTTTTAGCTTTTTCAATTGCGTCTATAACAATAATTATAGGTGGTTTTTCCTTCCATGTCTTTAATTATGTTTTTCCATATTCCTTCTCAATGACTTATGGCATGGCGTTTTGTCTGATTTCAATATATTTATTAATTCAATTTATTCGTAAGAATAATTCTTTTTTATATTACTTAAGTACCTTCTTTGCAGGTTTAGCAATATCAAATAAATATGAGTTCCTTCCGTACTGTTTAATTTTTATTTACGTAGCTTTTAAGAACAAACTTTCTATAAAACAAAATATAGTTTCATTTGTAACATTAATAATTGCACCTTTTATTTTGTTTGAAATTTTGTTTTTGCAAGGTTTAGGATTGCAGGATTTGATTGGTAATTTAAAAGATATTTATGCAATGTCTAAAACAAATACGCTTAATTATTTTTATTCAATTTCAGGATTAACCTTTCAAAAGCAGACTTTGGGCTTGTTAACTAGAAATTTTTTAATGACAATTTTTCCTATAGCGTTAATTTATAACGGTACATATTTTATAGATAAAAGTAAAATTAAAGCTTATTTTTTATATGCTTTAGCTGTTTTCTTTACTTTTAAATTAGCATCTCTTGAAACATTTATATTTTTACCATTAGTATTATTTGTATTAATGTGTGTTTTCTTAAAAAAACAATCTCAAGATGTTAAAGTTTTTTCTATATCAGCATTTTTAGTTTCTTTAAAAGTTTTTTGGGCAACTGCCTTAAATTCTTATGGTGTATTTTTTATACCAATTTTATTGATAGCAACAATTTGTTTTATCAAAAAAGATTTTAAAAAATTTGTATCAATATATTTAGTTTTAGTATCAATAGCGTTTTTTGTTTATAACTTACCAACAAGAAAAGAAATTACATATCCAATAAAAACAAGTATGGGTAAAATTTATGTAACATCTTTATATAAAGATACTTCAAATAATATTATTAAATTTATAAATGAAAACACAAAACCGACAGACAAGATTTTGATTTTACCAGAAGGTTTATTCTTTAATTATTTAACAAACCGTGTAAGTGACGATTATTACAATTCTTATTTGCCATTATATGTAGAAACTTTTGGTGAATCTCGTTTGATTAATTCATTGAAAAATAATAAACCTGATTACATAATCTTGCACAATTTTCCTACTTCGGACTACTACTTTAAGAGTATGTGTAACGATTATGGATTTGAAATTTGTGATTTTATAAAAAATGAATATTTCCCAAAAGGCTTGCTATACGATAGTTTTACGGCTTACGTTTTTAAGAAGAAATAGCCATCTTGATTTTTTATGTAAATAAATGTAAACTTTTTATGAATTTTGCCTCAAATCATTAAATATATCATGTGGATGTGCCGATATATAATTTGTAAGGGAAAAGGAAATATTTAAAATGGCAACAACAACAAACAATATTTTCAATAACGATTTATTCAAAAACAAAGGTTTAACTTCTTATAAACCATTTGGTTTGAATGTTCGTGTTCCTGAAACAACTTTAGAAAAAATTTCTGCAACAGTTAAAGCAGCAACTGCAAATAATTTAAACGCAATTCAATCATACTTAGCTACAAATGACGATGTATTCAGTGGCAAAGTATCAAAACAAATTCAAAGCATCGAACACGAAAGCATCATGACTTCAAGCATCTTAAATGCATCTGAACCAAAAGTTGCTCGTAAGTTCGAAATGCATATGTAAAAAGATTTTTTAATTTCCCAAATATTAATAAACTAATTTCCCTTAAACTTTTTTGAGGCAATACTTTAGTATTGTCTTTTTTGTTTTGTCTAAGTAGATTAATTAATTGTATAAACTTTTTTGTAATACAACCAAATACCAAAAATTGTAAGTATAAAGTTTGGAAGCCAAGCACCTAAAAATCCTGAGATTGTTCCTGATTCTGCAAATGATACGGCAAGTGCTCTTAGTACATAGTACAAGAATAAAATCATGATACTAAACAAGAAACCTCTGTTATAACGAACTCTAGGTGGTGTAATTGCTAGAGGTACACCGATTAATACAAAGACTAAAGTCGTTACTGGCATGGCTATTTTTTCAAACAATTGGATTTTCAAGCTTCGTTTCAATTCTTCGTCTTGAATATCTGTTGTTGCTAAATATTTTACTAATTGTAGGAAGTTTTGTTCTTGACCTACGTTTTTATTCATTTCTTTTGTTAAATCAACACCAAATTGTGCAACTGAGTTTTCGAAGAAAGTTGTATTTAAAACCTCGTTATTATTATCTGTAATTGTATAAATAGCGCCTTTATTAAAGTTCCAGCCCTCAGGTGAAGTTGCGCCTGTTCTTGCTTGTAAAACTTGTAATGTATCATCTTTTGATAAATCTAAAACGGTAATATTATACAAAACTCTATCTTTTGCAAAACCTACGTAGAATAATCTTTTGATACTTAAATCAGGGCTAAGTTCTTTGAATGTAAAATTTTGCTTTCCATTAGGAATATTTTTTTGACCTAATGCCCAAATAGCCAAGTCCTTAGAAGCCTTTGTTGTTGCAGGAACAACTGTTTCGTTAATAAAAAAGCTCAAAAGTGCCATTACGATACCAAAAATGAAAATTGGTTTTGCAATTCTATTTAAGCCTATTCCACAAGAACGCATTACAGTGATTTCTGATGCCAAAGACAATTTGTTTAAGGTCATTACTGTTGAAAGTAAAATACCCATTGGAATTGTCATTACAAATACTGATGGCAAGTTTAAGATAATCATTGTTAATGCAATATTAAACGGAATACCGAATTCAGAAATTTGTTTGATTAATGTAATGAATGTATCTGATGCAAAAATAATAGAAGTGAAGATACAAACACCCATAATAAACACTCCAATTACTTGTTTTAGGAGGTATTTATCTAAAATGGTAATCTTGTTTGTTTTTTCTGTTACTTCCATAAGTTTATTTTAGGTTAAATATGTTTATTAATCAAATTTTATTAAAACTTTTATTGAGTCTTTTGCTTTATTTCTGTCAAAAGCTTCAATTGCGTCATCTACATTATAGATTTCAGAAATCATAGGCTTGAAATCTATTCTTTGATTTTCTAAAAGTCGTAAAGCAGGTTTGAATTGTCCACAACGAGAACCTAAAACGGTAATTTCATTGATTACAATTGGTGCAAGGTTTATTTCTTTGCTACCTGCAACTGTACTTTTTAAAACTAAAGTTCCTCTAGGTTTAGTTAAAGCCATTGCGTTTTCAAATCCGTCAATAGAACCAGTTGCCTCAACAACAACATCCCAAGTTGGCTCTATTTTTAAATCTTTTGAAAGAATTGTTTTTACACCTTGATTTTTTGCAACTTCAAGTTTGTTTTCATGTCGACCAACTAGTGTTACGTCATAATTATAAGCGTTTAGTGCCAAGGCTGTTGTTAAACCTAATTTACCGTCACCTTGTACTAAAACTTTTTGGATAGGTTGAATGTGAAGTTGTTCAACAATTTCGCAAGCAGCTGCAAGTGGTTCTACAAATACAACTTGTTCGTTTGAAACATTTTCAGGTACTTCAAATAAAATTTCTGTTGGAAGTGTTATGTATTCAGCAAAACAACCGTCTTTTCTCCAAATGCCTATTGTGTGTCTATTAGGGCAATGTCTTACTAAGCCTTGATTACACCATTCGCAATCAGGTTTATGACAGCCGTAGCTAATTTCTGCAACAACCCTTTTTCCTACAAGAGATTTGTCATCAGAGTTTACATCTTCTACAACGCCGACAAATTCGTGTCCTAAAACTCCAACGTAGCCCATATAACCTTTTGTGATTTCAAAATCAGTATTGCAAATACCTGCCAAAGTTACTCTTATCAAGGCTTCGCCTTTTTCTGGTACGGGTTTTGCATAATTATTATCAAGTTTTAATTCATTATCAAAAACGATTGCTTTCATTATTCTTTATCCTCATTTTCACAATCAGTTGCTAATTTATTTTCAGTTTCAAATCCTAATTTTTCTTGCAATTCTTTTACTTCATAGGTTAGTCTGTTAATTTTGCACATAACGGGATCAGGGATTCTGTTATGCATAAGAGTTCCATTTTTGTCAAGAACTTTCTGAATAACGACTTTTCCTGGAATACCAACAACTGTAGCATGTTCTGGAACATTGTCTACAACAACTGAGCCTGCACCAATTCTACTGTTGTCACCTATTGTTATGTTACCCAAAACCTTAGCTCCAGCACCAACAATTACACCATTTCCAAGAGTAGGGTGTCTTTTCCCAGTATCTTTACCTGTTCCACCAAGAGTTACTTGTTGATAAATTAGCACGTCATCGCCAATGATTGTTGTTTCACCGATAACTACGCCTTCTCCATGGTCTATAAAAAATCTATCACCAATTTGTGCCCCTGGGTGAATTTCTATACCTGTTAAAATTCTCATAATGAAAGAAATATATCTTGGTATGAAAGGTATTTTCCATTTATATAATTTATGAGAAAGTCTATGCATTAGTAATGCATGAAGCCCTGGGTAGCAGAAGATTACTTCAAGAATATTTCTTGCTGCAGGGTCTTTGTCGTATATTGTTTTAATGTCATCTTTTATATGATGTATTGCCCTATCTAACATTATTTTCGCCTTTTTATTAATTAATCAAATAATTCTGTTGATAAATATCTTTCACCAAAGTCACAAACTACCGTAACCACAAGCTTGTCAGGGTTTTCTTCGGCAAGCTTTTTGCCTGCTAATATGTTTGCACCAGAAGATATTCCACATAAAATTCCTTTGGTTCTTGCAACTTCTTTTGCCATTTTTATAGCGTCGTCGCCTTTAACAGTTACAACTCCGTCTAAAGTTCCTTGTTTTATTATTTCAGGTACAAAATTTGCTCCAATGCCTTGGATTTTGTGGCTTCCAGCATGACCTTCTGTTAAAAGAGGACTTTCTTCTGGTTCTAGTCCATAAACCTTTACTTCAGGTTTTAAAGCTTTTAATCCCTTTGCCATACCGATTGCAGTTCCACCTGTACCTATACCTGCTATAAAGATATCTACCTTGCCGTCTGTATCCTCAAAGATTTCTTTTGAAGTTGTTTCTACGTGTGCAAGTGGATTTGCAGGATTTGCGAATTGCATTGGTATGAAAGAATTTGGGTATTCTTTTTTTAGTTCTTCTGCTTTGTTAACAGCACCTTGCATACCTTCTTCTTTTGGTGTTAAAACAAGTTCTGCGCCATAGCCTTGAATAAGTTTTCTGCGTTCAAGTGACATGCTTTCTGGCATTACAATTATGATTTTTAATCCCATAACAGAGCAACACATTGCAAGTCCAATACCTGTGTTTCCACTAGTTGGCTCAATAATGACAGTGTCTTTATTGATTAAGCCTTGCTTTTCAGCTTCTTTTAACATATAAAAAGATGCTCTGTCTTTTATTGAGTGTGATGGGTTTAAAAATTCTAGTTTTAAAAATAGATTATCAGAATATTTTACTAATGGAGTTTTTCCGATTAGCTCTAAAACGTTATTATATACTTTCATATTTAATCTTTCCTATTTTACTAGTTTAGCAAATTTTCTTTTTCCTGCTTGAAGAATTGTGTCATCAGAACCTTCAACTATTAGTGTCATATCAGAAATTTTTTCGCCATTAATTTTTACACCACCACCTTGAATTAATCTTTTTGCTTCGCCTTTGCTTTGTACAAAGTTTAATTCAAGTAATAGGTCTAAAATATTTTTAGCTTCTGTTAATTTATGTTCTGGAATATCTTCAGGCAAACCTTTGTTTGAAACAACATTAATGAAAGCTTCTTGAGCTTTGTCAGCCATTTCTTTTCCGTGATATTGTTCTGTAATTACGTGTGCTAATTCAAGCTTTAAATTACGAGGATTTTCTGTTCCGTTTGCTAATGCGTCATATACTCTTTTAACTTCTGAGTTTTCAACATCTGTTAAAAGTTCGTAGTATTTGACAATTAAATTATCAGGAATGCTCATAATTTTACCGAACATATCATTTGCGCTATCAGTCAATGAAATGCAGTGTTCTGGATATGATTTGCTCATTTTAACTACACCATCAGTACCTTCAATTAAAGGTAGAAGCATTACCATTTGAGGATATTTTTTGCCATAAGCAGTTTGAATGTCACGACCTAGAAGAGTGTTAAACCTTTGGTCTGTGCCACCAAATTCAATATCTGCATCAATTTCTACAGAATCATAAGCTTGCATTAGTGGATAGAAAAATTCGTGGATAGAAATTGGTCTACCTTCTGAATATCTTTTTGCAAAATCATCTCTTGTCATCATTTGTGCAACTGTAACTTTGCTTGCAAGTTGTAAAAGTTCTGTAAAATTCATTTTGTGTAACCAATCAGCATTGTTTACAACTTCTATATCTGATACGTCAAGAACTTTTGAAATTTGGTCAAAATATGTTTTAGCGTTAATTTCTACTTGTTCTTTTGTTAATGCTGGACGTGTTTCAGATTTTCCTGACGGGTCCCCAATCATTGCTGTTGCACCACCAATGATTAAAACAATTTTGTGTCCAAGTTTTTGAAATTCTTTAAGTTTTCTCATTACAACCGTATGTCCCAAGTGCAAATCTGGTCTTGTTGGATCCATACCTAATTTTATTCTTAATGGTTTATTATTTTCTTTTGCATATTGAAGTTTTTGAGCTAGCTCTTCAACACCACCTGGTAAAATTTCACAACTTCTACCAATTTTTTCTGCTTGTTCAATAAATTCTTTTTTAATTTCTACCATCTATATATTCCTTTTTTTTTTATCACTAAAATTATATCAAAAAAATGTAACAAATGATTACTTTTTAGAGAAATCTTTTTATACATGTGGAACATAAATAGTATGTAGAGTAAAAAGGAGATGGCTTATGGCAAAAATTGATAAAATTGATACATCAGACATGTCAATAAAAGAAATTAAGGCGCTAGAAAAACAACTAGAAAAAGAAGCAAAAGCAACAAAAGTCGAAAAAAATGATAAAACAGATAAAACAAAAAAGACTGATGAATTTGATTCTACATCAAGTTCTGTTTTGTCGGATTATAAAATTGAATCTTATGTTAAAACATATATTGAAAACTTAATAAAAAAATACGATGGTTACGATGATATAATTTCTCGTTTACGTTCTTATTTGGGTAATTTTGATATTCAAGATTTTAGACAAGATTATCCGGAACTTTCAAATACTTCGGATTTGGCAACAGCAATGTATAATGATACGAAAAAGTTTCTATAGAAAAAAGCCCACTACGGTGGGCTTTTAGATTGTTAGATATAATTTATATTAACATTTGTAACGAAATTTGAAATTTTTTCTAAAAATCGTTATAAAACTTTAGAACCGTGGAATATGTATAGTGTGGAGATAAATCCACAGAATTTCTAATTCCTCTCTTCTAATACGTGGTTTAATTGCCGACTGTTTGATTAATAGTCGGTTTTATTTTGTCAAAAAATCTTTACTTAATAAAGTTAATATCTTTCTTGCATGAGATTTTTATGAGGTATATAATCTTACTTATAGGTCATGTCTCTCGGAACTATGACTTAGAAAAAGAAGGGGTGTTTATCCGTGCAAGGATATTGTTTTGAATTAATTACCGGACCGATGAGTTGCGGTAAAACTGAAGAATTACTTAGACGTATTAGACGTTGTATTATTGCAAAGAAAAAAGTTAAAGTTATTTCACCAGATGTTGATACTAGAACAAAAGGTGATTATATTGAATCTCGTAATGGCTTATTCTTAGAAGCTGTTAAGGTTAAACATTCGATTCAGATTTTAAGTGTTGTTAAACCTGAAGATCAAATCGTAGCTATTGATGAACTTCAATTCTTTGATGAAAACATTGTAACTGTTATTAGCCAATTAATGAATGAAGGTAAAAAAGTTATCGGTACTGGATTAGACCTTGATTTTAAAGGTGATATGTTTGGTTCAATGCCTCAATTAATGTGTATTGCAACACAAGTAGATAAGCTTCATGCTGTATGTATGAAATGTGGTTCAGATCATGCTACAAGAACTCAAAGACTTATTAATGGTAAACCTGCTGATAAAAATTCACCATTGATTATGATAGGTGGAGATGAAACATACGAAGCTCGTTGCCTTAAATGCTATGAACTTCCTGATGCAGAAGCTGAAAAAAGAAAAGAAAAGGAAAATAAAATCGGACTAAAATTAGTTAAGTTCTAATAAAGATTTAAAAAGAGAGGCGAAAGTAAAACTTTCGCCTCTCTTTTTATTGAATTAATAATCCAGTTGATTTGATTTTGTTTGTTTTATATAATGGCTTTATCAAAAAGTAAGGAAACAAAATGCCAAAAATTTCTGTATTAATGCCATTATACAATCCAGAAGAAGAACATTTAAGAGAAGCCATAACTTCTATCTTAAATCAAACTTTTACAGATTTTGAATTGTTAATTGTTAATGATGGCTCAAAAAACAATGCAGAAGAAGTTGTTTTTTCTTTTAATGATGAGAGAATTAGATATATAAAACACGACAATATGGGGCTTGCTGCAACACTTAATAAAGGTGTAGATTTGGCTTCTACGAATATTATTGCCCGTATGGATCAAGATGATATTGCACATTCTGATAGACTTGAAAAACAATTCAAGTTTTTGGAAGAAAATCCTGAAATTTCTATTGTTGGTAGTTGGATAAAACATTTTCCAAAGACAGAAATTGTAAAAGTTCCAGAGTTTCCAGATTTAATGGATTTTTTAAATTCTTGTGTAATGAATCATCCTACCGTTATGTTTAGAAAATCTGATTTTTTAAAATATGATTTAAAATACAATTCTGAATTAAAAACTTCAGAAGATTATGACCTTTGGGCAAGAGCTGTAAGAATTTTAAGCTTTGCAAACATACAAGAAGTGTTGCTAGATTATAGAATTCACGGTGGTAATATGACTGTTACACGTGTAAATTTGCAACATAAAATTGAATGTGAAATAAAAAAATCACTTTTAAATCACATAACAAAAAATGAAAAAATTCAAAAAGATATCATAAAATCTTTGAATAAAAATTATCCAATAAATATGTCTTTCAAGGAAAAAATGTTTTCTATCAAAAATAAATATTCTTTTACAAAAAAATATAAGATTTTATCAATTTTAGGAATTTCTTTTCCTATTTCAGAAAAGGAATTGGTGAAATAATATGATAAAGAATGTTTTATTAACAGGTGCAGGTGGTGCAATTGGTCAACATTTAGCAGAATTTTTGATTAATGGTACCGATTATAATTTAACTTTTAGCTATTTTACAGAAAACGAAATTCCTCAAAGTTTAAAAGAAAATGACAGGTTAAAATTTGTCATTGGAGATATTTCGAAAAAGGAAACTTTAGAAGAGGCTTTTAGAGATGTTGATTGTTTGATTCATTTGGCGTCTAGCGTAAATCCTGAAAAATACAGTGGGGATTGGCAAGGAGCTTATAATTTTGGTGCAGAATCTACTTTTGCAATAATGGACTATTTGAAAAACTTCAAAATGCCATTACATATTTTGTTCCCATCTAGTGGAGGAACTGTTTATAACGATTCTGATTTACCACACAAAGAAACAGAGTTGGTTTATGGCGAATCACCTTATGGCATTCAAAAAATAATGTTTGAAAACTATTTTAGATTACTTACTAAAATAAATAAAAACATTACTTGTAATATTTTAAGAATATCAAATGTTTACGGATTGCATTTGAATAAAAATAGAAAACAAGGGTTTATAGATATTTCACTAGAAAAGATAAAAAATAACGAACCTTTAGAAATTTGGGTTCCCCTTGATACGGCAAGAGATTACATACATATTGACGAAGTTTGCAAACATTTTGCAAAAGCTATCGAATATAAAAATGGGTTCGAAATATTTAATGTTGGTAGTGGAAATACTACAACTATACAGGACTTATTGAATAAATGGGAAAGAGATTTTGGAAGAAAAATTGATTATGTAGTTAAAAACGTAGAATTTTCAGAATATTTTCCAAAAACAAATGTTTTAAATGTAGATAAATTAAAAAAAATGGATTAATAAAATGAAGATAAAATTTGTGCAAAAATTTATTGATAAAATCAGAGGAAAGAAAAAACAAACATATAAAGTTGGTAAGGCTACAACAATACTTCAACCTGCATATATTAATGATGATTGCGAAATTGGAAATTATACATTTATTGGTCATAACGCAAACATTGTCAGATCAAAAGTAGGTAATTATTGTTCTATAGGTAATTATGTTTCTATAGGTCCAAATGAGCACGATATGACAACAATTTCAACAAGTGATGCTTTTGTTGAAAATAAAAAAGAATGGTATAAGGAAATTTCAAAATTAGATTGTGAAATTGGAAATGATGTTTGGATTGGTGTAAACAGCGTAATAAAAAGGGGCGTAAAAGTAGGTAATGGTGCTGTTATCGGGGCAAACTCATTTGTTAATAAAGATGTCCCTGATTTTGCAGTTGTCGCTGGTACTCCTGCAAAAATAATTAAATACCGTTTTGAAGAAGAAAAAAGAAATAGAATTTTAGCTTCAAATTGGTGGAATAAAGATTTAGACGAAGCAAAAGAAATTATAAAATATTTATAGAAATTAAGTGGCGAGGGAAGATTTATCTTCCCTCGCCTTCGTTTTAATATTTTTTGAATTTATTATGAATGATTCCAAATAAATCTTTTCAATCTTTGCATAATTGAAAAATCTTTTGGTTTTGGTTTTACAGTAACCATAGTCATATCATCTGGTTGAGTTGTGCGAGCATAATCTACATCTCGTGGGCCGAACAACATTACATAACCTAGTTTATAATTTTCTGGAATTTCTAAAAGTTCACACATTTCAGGGAACATTTTAAAACAGCTTGTAGCTAATCCACACCAAAGAGTTGCAACACCCAAGCTTTGAGCATAAAGTTCAAAATAGCTCAATGCAATTATTGGATCAACGTCTTTGCAAGGTGCATCAAGTGGTGTTGATACAACTAACATGTGAGGAGCGTTTCTGAAAAGAACATCTTCTCCTCTTAGAATAGCTTTTGTATATCTTGAAAATTTCTTTTTTGCACCATCAAAAATTTTTGGTGCTTTTTCTATAAATCTGACTAGTTTGTTATTTACGTAATCTCTAAAATCGTACATAACTCTCGCATCATCAATAAATGAGAAGTGTAATCTATGATTGTTTACACCTGTAGGAACCCATTTAAGCATATCTTTTAATTTTTGCATTGTTTCTTTATCAAGATTTTCGGCTTTATATTTTCTATAACTTCTTCTTGATTTAATAAGACGTAAAATTTCATCTGAATTGTACTCATAATGTACCATTTCTGAGTTTTCTGAATTTTTATTATGAATTGATAAAGCTCCTGTTGGGCAAACTGCAAAACAATGTTGGCACTTTATACAACGTTCTTCTCCGTGTTCTGACCAACAAGGAATATTTTCTTCTTTATCCATTACAAGACATTTTGCAATGCAATCACCTGCACATTTGCCACAGTGAATACATTTTTCTCTATCTATTTTTAAATTCTTTGACATATTTTCTCCTTTTTCTTTATCATGACTGAAACAAAATTATTTACAAGTTTTTTAAAAATTTTTATGTTAAAATCTTTATACTATGATTACAACAGAAAATTTAACGGTACGTTTTGGTACAGAAGCATTATTTGAAAATGTTAATATAAAATTTGCAGAAGGCAATTGTTATGGGCTTATCGGTGCTAATGGCGCTGGTAAATCTACTTTTTTAAAGGTTTTATCGGGAGAACTTGAACCTACAAGTGGGGAAGTTCATATCAAAAAAGGTCAAAGAATTGCTGTTTTAAAACAAAACCATTTTGAATTTGACGAGTTTACAGCGATTGACACTGTTATAATGGGGCATAAACATCTTTATGATGTTATGAAAGAAAAAGATGCTCTTTATTCAAAACCTGATTTTAATGACGAAGATGGATTAAGAGTTGCAGAACTTGAAACAGAATTTGCAGAAATGGATGGATGGCAAGCTGAATCAGATGCATCTTCGCTGTTGAATGATTTGGGTATCCCTCAAGAATTGCATTATTCATTAATGAAGGATTTATCAGGTAGTGAAAAAGTTCGTGTATTGTTAGCGCAAGCCTTGTTTGGAACTCCAGATATCTTGCTTTTAGACGAACCTACAAACCATTTGGATTTAGCTACTATTACTTGGTTGGAAGATTTTTTAATTGATTTTCCAAACACTGTTATTGTTGTATCGCACGATAGAAAATTTTTAGATAGAATTTGCACATATATTGCAGATATTGATTTTAGAAATATTCAACTTTATACAGGTAACTATTCTTTCTGGACGCAAGCAAGTGCTTTGATTAGAAAACAAAAAGAAGAACGAAATAAAAAAATTGAGGAAAAAGCTGAAGAATTTAAAAAATTCATCGCAAGATTTAGTGCAAATGCTTCAAAAGCAAAACAAGCTACTTCAAGAAAAAATATGTTAGAAAAACTTACTCTTGAAGATATTAAACCTTCGACAAGAAAATATCCAAGTATTTATTTCAAATACTCAAAAATGCCTGGTAAAGATGTTTTGTCAGTTAGTGGTTTGAAAAAATCTATCAATGATGAGCTTTTAATCAAGGCTTTGTCTTTTGATGTTACACAAGGTGAAAAGATTGCTTTTATTTCTAAAAATCAACTTGCAGTAACAGCTTTGTTTGAAATTTTAGAAGGCAAAATGGAGCCAGATGAAGGACAAGTAAACTGGGGCGTTACAGCAACACATTCGTATTGCCCAAAAGATAATAGCGAATTTTTTACAGAAGATAAAAACTTAATTCAATGGCTAGGTCAATATTCTCAAGAACAACATATCAGCTTTTTGAGAGGATATTTAGGCAGAATGTTGTTTTCTGGTGAAGATGCTGAAAAATCAGTTACTGTTTTATCAGGGGGTGAAAAAGTTCGTTGTATGTTTGCAAAAACAATGATTGAAGAATCAAACGTATTGCTATTTGATGAACCTACAAACCACTTGGATTTAGAGGCTATTACTTCTTTAAATAATGCATTGATTGATTATACAGGAACAGTATTATTTACATCTCAAGACTATCAATTTATCAATACTGTTGCAGATAGAATAATTGAAATCACTCCAAATGGATATTTGAATTACCAAATGAAATATGAGGATTACTTGGCAAATCCAGATGTTCAAAAGAAAAGAGAACAACTTTATAATATGCCAGTAAAAACTGGTAAAAAATAAGCAACTTCACATCGGCTAACACAGTTTTGCTCCTGTCAAATCAAAGATTTGAAACGTCGCTGTTATTATGTTACGTGTCCTGCTCGTCTTTTGTTTCGTTTTCTTGTCGGCACAAGAAAATGAAAATTCTGAAAATTTTATTAAATAAATTTTTATTAAAGAATAAAACACTTGATTTAAAAAAATTTTCATAATTTATAAAAGTAATTCATTGACATGAAGAAAAAATGTTTTCATAACAAGGTTAAGGTGAGGGCAAATAGTACAGGTGGATACGAGCACTCTGCCGAGAAAAACGATTGAGTATCGTTTTTCGAGAGGCCTGATAAGGGTCAGCCCTCACTTTTTTAAATTTCAAAATAAAATACTTGATTTAAAAAAATTTTCATAATTTATAAAAGTAATTCATTGACATGAAGAAAAATGTTTTCATAACAAGGTTAAGGTGAGGGCAAATAGTACAGGTGGATACGAGCACTCTGCCGAGAAAAACGATTGAGTATCGTTTTTCGAGAGGCCTGATAAGGGTCAGCCCTCACTTTTTTAAATTTCAAAATAAAATACTTGATTTAAAAAAATTTTCATGATAATTTATAAGAGTAACCCAGTTGACTTGGTGAGAAATCGCTTTTATAACGAGGTTACGGTGAGGGCTATTAGCTCAGGTGGCTAGAGCGCACCCCTGATAAGGGTGAGGTCCCTGGTTCGAGTCCAGGATGGCCCACCATTTAAATTAGACCACTTCGGTGGTTTTTTTTATGCAAAATTTTAGGTACGGTATTTTTATGAAAAGTTTAAAATCTCTACGTTTACACATTGGTATTTTTGGCAAAACTAATACGGGTAAATCTTCTTTGTTGAACAAAATTACTTCTCAAGATGTATCTATTGTTTCTGAACAAAAAGGAACAACTACTGATGTTGTAGAAAAATCTATGGAACTTTTCCCTATTGGTCCTGTAAATTTTTTAGACACTGCAGGGCTTGATGACACAACGGTTTTAGGTGAAAAACGTATTGAAAAAACTTTAGCTTCAATAAACAGATGTGATGTTGCTGTGCTTGTACTAGATTTTAATGGAATAAGCAATATTGAAAAAGATTTGATAGAAAAATTTAAAGAGTTTTCAATACCGTATTTTATTATTATAAATAAAGCTGATGAAAAACAAATATCAACTGAAAGTTTAGATGAGATAAAAACATTTACGGATAATATTTTTGAAACTTCTGCCTTGTATGACAATGATTTAATTGATAAATTCAACTCAAGTTTACTAAAGATTTTACCAGATGATTTTGTGAATGCTCCAAAAATTTTAAGTGATTTAGTAAATCCAAAAGATGTGGTAATACTTGTTACTCCAATTGATAAGGAAGCTCCAAAAGGCAGATTAATACTTCCTCAAGTTCAAACTTTAAGAGAATGTTTGGATGAAAGTTGTATAACTCTTGTTGTTAAAGAGTCAGAATTAAAAGATGTGATTGATACTTTAAAAATCAAACCAAAGCTTGTTATAACAGATTCTCAAGCTTTTAAGACAGTTGATGAAATTGTGCCAAAAGATATTCCACTAACCTCTTTTTCAATTCTTTTTGCAAGATTAAAAGGTGATTTAAAAGCTTTTGTAAATGGAATTAGTGCAATAAAAAATTTGAAAGAAAATGACAAAGTTTTAATCCTAGAAAGTTGTACACATCACAATATAGAAGACGATATAGCAAGAGTTAAAATTCCAAAATTATTACAAAACAAACTCGGATTTAATTTAGATTTTGAATATTTTACAGGTCATAATTTCCCAGAGATTGACAAATACAAACTGATTCTGCATTGTGGGGCTTGTATGACAAACAGAAGAGAAATCTTATCAAGAATTTTAATAGCAAACAAAAAAGGTATTCCTATTACTAACTATGGACTTGTAATTTCCTACTGTGTAGGCATTCTTGATAGAGCGATAGAAGTATTTAAAACAATCTAGCTTCATGCTATAATTAGTATATGACATTAGAAAACAAATTAGGTATTACAGAGTCAGCTGAACTTGCTAGAGTAGAAGAAAAAATTAGCAAGAAAAAGGCTCTTGAGCTTTTTGAAAACGGAATTTTAGATAAACTTCCAGCAGGAAAATTTGAAGCATTATCACAAATTCATAAATACCTTTTTGATGAAATATATAATTTTGCAGGTGAAGTAAGAACCGTTAACATAGCAAAAGGAAACTTCCGTTTTGCACCTGTAATGTATTTAAAATCAGCGTTAGAACATATTGATAATATGCCACAATCAACATTTGACGAAATTATTGACAAATACGTCGAAATGAATATTGCGCATCCTTTTAGAGAAGGTAATGGGCGTAGCACACGTATTTGGCTCGATACGATATTGAAAAAAGAAATAGGAAAAGTTGTTGATTGGAATAAGGTTGATAAAGAAGATTATCTATTATCAATGGAACGTAGCCCTATCAAAACAGTAGAAATAAAAGAACTTTTGCGCAGTGCTTTAACTTCTGATATTAATGATAGAGAAGTTTATATGAAAGGTATTGACGCAAGCTACAACTATGAAGGCTATTTTACTTATAAAACAAATGAGTTAAATTAATCTTTTTTTAGATTAATATATTTGTTTATTGTTTCTACAAAGCCGTGGATACCACTTTTATCTTTTAGGCTTATGTCTGAATAGTAGTGTGCATAGTTTTCTAAAATATTTGATGGTAAATCTTTGCCCGTAGCTAGTGTATTTGCGATAAATTCAAGATAATCATCTTGTTCATCTTTGTATAGCAAATCTCTATGACGTAAATCTTCATCAGCCTCTCTATGAACTAAAGCATGATAAGCAGCCTGAATAGATTTATCGTTGTGAAATTCTTCAGGGAAATGTAATATTGCTTCTCTAGCACAAATTTTATCGGTTAAAACTTTAATAATCAAACGACTAACAAACGCTCTATCTTCTTGAAGAGTCATGGCTTATGCCTTTCCAGTTGAACCGAAACCACCTTCGCCACGAACTGTGTCTGATAATTCTGTAACGACTTCAATATTTGCTTGTTCGTATTTAGAAATTACCATTTGAGCAATTCTTTCATCAGGTAAAATAGTGTACTCAACGTTTGATAAATTTACGATAGGAACTAATAGCTCACCTCTGTAATCTTCATCAATTGTGCCTACACAGTTAATTAAAGTAATACCATGTTTGATAGATAAACCAGAACGAGGACGAATTTGTGCTTCGTAACCGTGCTCTAACTCAATTTTCAAACCTGTAGGAACAAGCTTACGTTCAAGAGGTTGCAAAGTCATAGGTTCAGTTATAGCTGCGCATAAATCCATTCCAGCAGCACCTGCTGTCTTGTATTCTGGTAAAATTCTGTTGTGTTCTAATCTTTCAATCTTTAATTTCATACAAAAATTATAACACAAAATAAAAAACATCTAAAATTAAACAATAAAATGTAGCAAAAATAATGCAACTATCGAACCAACGCAAACACGCATAAATACTAAAAAACAGCTCCATAACGAAGCTGTTTTATTAAATGGCGGGACTGACGAGGCTCGAACTCGCGACCTTCTGCGTGACAGGCAGACACTCTAACCAAACTGAGCTACAATCCCATATTATTGGTTTTAGGATTTTCGTTCAGTTTGGTTAGAGTTTTAATCTAACTTCGCAAACCCGAGGGTTCGCTCGGAACTGAGCTACAATCCCATATTCTTTTGGTTTCGGCAAGGGGCTTTCGCTCCTTTTGGGAGTAGCCTGACTTGCCTACAAGTTTATTATATAGGAATAATGTTTTTTTTGCAAGTATATTAATTTTTATTGTATATATTTTTTAAAATATTTTACTTTTCCATAAAAAAAATGGCCTCTATACCTTTTGATATAAAAACCATTCTTCTTGATTTTAATTAAGTCTTTTTTAAATTTAAAAGACCCCCTACCAATCGCGGTGACAGCTAATGCTATGTACCTTCCTTCAGTCTTAAGCGATTTCGCCGTCTGTGGCTTGAAGCTGTTTTTTCATATAGTTTTGCATTACTGCGTCAACTAGAAATTCATAAGATTGTGATTTTTCAATATTTGGAATTTCTCGTCTTAGTTGTGTTCTGACCATTGCTTCAAGTCTATGTATGCCAGAATCTTGTGTAAAGCCTGCATCTGATGTAATCATTTTGAAATAATCTACATCTGTTTTATCTTGACCTTGAACAAAATTTAAAAATTGTGATTTAATATTTTTTTGTTCTTGTTCTTGTATTCTAAATTGTTTCTTTGCCATTTTTTCCTACCTTTATAAATTATTTGATTACTACACTTTTTAATTTTTTAAGATTTATCTTTGTCTTATGTTATGTTAAAGCGTCCTGAAAAAAATAATTTACTCATTTGGGGAGTTTGTTTACAATTGTTAACATTATATCACCCAAACACAATTATATCAACAAATTTTATTTTTACAATCCCTATTGGAATTTACTAAAATCTGCTACTTTTTCGTATTTTTCTTTCAATGTTGTAAGCAATGCTAAGCGATTATTTTTAACATTTTCATCATTATCCATTACTAATACATTGTCGAAAAACTTCTCTACATAAGGAGTTAAGGTAATAACTTCTTGTAGATATTTATTGTAATCAGATGTTTCTGAAACCTTATTCATGTTTTCATAAAGCATGCTTTCTGAGTCATCTTTAAATAACTCTGATTTAATCTCGGCATGAACAGGAGTTTTCAAAATTCTAATAACTCTGTTTGCGCTTTCTAAAACAGGTTTCAAATCGGCATTTGTAACTGCTTTTAGTTTGTGCATAAAGTCTGTTAAATCTGATAAAGGATTTTTTACAGAAAGGCATGCTTCAATTGCATCCTTTTTGTAAGTATCTGCCAAATAGATTGACAATCTTTGCTTAAAGAATTCATTAACTTCTTGAGCACAATCTTTTTGAACTGGTAAAAGTTTAATAGTTTCGTCAATCAATTTTTCAAGATTAATTTTTAAATCCTTGTTAATAACTGTTTTTATAATACCTAAAGCAGCACGTCTAACGCCTAGTGGGTCAGAAGAACCTGTAGGTTTTTTACCATCTACAAAAACTGCACAGATTGTATCAATTTTATCAGCAATACCAACAACTTGACCAACAGGTGATGTTGCCAATTCGCTATCAGCATTGATAGGGAAGTAGTGTTCTTTAATACCTAAGCAAACTTCTGGAGCTTCGCCTGCGTGTTTTGCGTAATCAGCACCGATAAAGCCTTGAAGTTCTGTAAATTCATATACCAAGCTTGTTACCAAGTCTGCCTTACATAGCAATGCGCATCTTTTTGATTTTTCAACATCTGCGCCAAGTTCTTTTGCTATGTTTTCTGATAATTTTACTAATCTTTGAGTTTTATCATAAACTGAGCCTAAACCTTTTTGGAAAGTCATACCTTTCAAGCCTTCAACGTATGCTTCAAGAGGTTTTTTCAAATCTTCTTTAAAGAAGAACACGCCATCATCAAGTCTTGCTCTAACAACTCTCAAGTTGCCTGCTTTAATATTTTCAAAATCATCACCAATAAAGTTTGTAATTGTGATGAATTGGTTTGTTAATTTACCGTCTTTCTTTAAAGCAAAATATCTTTGGTGGTGAGCCATTACAGTAATTGGTACTTCTTCTGGTAATTCTAAATATTTTTCATCAAAGTAGCAAACAACTGCTTTTGGATATTCGCAAAGATATGTAACTTCTTCTAATAAATCATCATTGTAATATGGTTCTGCGCCCAGTTTTGATGCTTCTTCATGAGCCATTTTTACGATTAAATCTTTTCTTTCATTTTGATCAACATAAACGCATGCTTCTTTTAATTTTGAAACATATTCATCAGGATGATTAATTACAACATGTTGATTTGAAAATCTATGACCACGAGTAACATTTGATGATTTTACGTCAATGATTTGAATTTCAACTGGTTTTTCATCCAAGATAGAAACAATCCATCTAATTGGTCTTGAGAATTTTTCACTATGGTTTGCCCAACGCATAAAGTGTGAACCTTGAAGTTTCAAAATTAAATTAGGAACATTTTCTTTTAAAATATCTTCTGTCATTTTACCTTTTAAAAGAACTTTTGCGTGTAAATAATTATTTTGTAAATAAGCATCTTTAGTGTCAACGCTGTTTTTCTTTAAGAAACCTTCACCTGCTTTTGTAAGATTTCCTGATTCGTCATAAGCAACATTTTTAATTGGTCCACGAAGAACTTTTTCAACGTCTTCTTGTTTTTCAGCTAACCCATCAATAATAACGGCTAAACGTCTTGGAGTTGCTAATACATTTACGTCTTTATATTCAATATTTAATTCTGAGAATAGTTTTTCAAAATTTGTTTTTAATTGACTAATAAATGTTGGAATTATAACGTATGGTAATTCTTCTACACCAATTTCTAATAAATATTTGCTCATTTTATTAACCTTCTTTTATTTTACTTATTGTGCGTTTGTTTTATCTTGATTTCTAAATTGCATTTCGTATAGGTGTTTGTATTGACCCCCTTCGATTTGCATTAATTCTTCGTGAGTACCTTGTTCAACAAGTTCTCCTTCGTTAACAACAATTATTCTATTAGCATTTTTAATTGTTGTAAATCTGTGTGCAATTAAAAATACAGTTTTGTTCTTAATTAAGTTGTCCAAAGCTTTTTGAACAATGGCTTCTGATTCGTTATCCAGTGCTGAAGTTGCTTCATCAAGAATAACAATAGGAGCTTGTTTAATCATTGCTCTTGCAATTGCAACACGTTGTCTTTGACCACCAGAAAGAGTTACACCTCTTTCGCTAAGTTCTGTATCAATGCCATTTGGCATTTCTTTTAGCATATCTTCTAAGTGAGCTGCTCTAACTGCTTCTTGAAGTTCTTCTTCTGTAGCATTAGGATTGCCAAGCATAATATTTTCTCTAATTGTTGCTGAGAATAAGAAATTATCTTGGAATACCATTGCTATATTTTGTCTTAAAGATTCAAGAGTAAAGTTTTTGATGTCTACATCATCAATTTTAATAGCTCCAGAAGTTACGTCATAAAATCTTGGAATTAAGTTTGCAATAGTAGATTTACCACCACCAGAATTGCCAACAATTGCAACTGTTTCACCTTTTGCAA
Organism: uncultured Candidatus Melainabacteria bacterium; assembly: GCA_934693165.1. Lineage (GTDB taxonomy): Bacteria > Cyanobacteriota > Vampirovibrionia > Gastranaerophilales > Gastranaerophilaceae > UBA791. Next base: position 55,648 of record CAKUUX010000004.1, on the reverse strand, counting down.
CTTCAAAATTAACGTTTTTTAATACTGGAACATCTTTTACATATTCAAAGTTTACATTTTCAAATTTAACATTCTTTTGAATTTCTGGCATTTGAACTGCGTTTGGTAAATTTTGAACTTCTGGTTCTAAATCAAACAATTCAAATACACGACATAAAGAAACAAAGATTGCTTGTAGGTTTTGTAAGTTTCTACCTAATGTTTTAACTGGTTTGTACAATAGTAATAGAGAAGTTACGAATGAGGCAAAACCACCTGCTGTCATAACGCCTGTTAAAATTAATTTTGTACCATACCAAAGAACAATTGCGATACCAACAGATGCAATCAAATACATCATTGGTGACATCCAAGCTGCACGTTTTAATAAACTCATTGCAACATCAAAAGATTTTCTTAATTGTTCTCTAAACATTGAATCTTGTCTATTTTGTAGACCGTAAGAACAAATTGTTTTGTTACCAATATAAGTTTCATTGATATTTGTAGTAATGTTACCACCAATCACTAAAGATTGATTAGAAGCTCTTTTAATAATATTTCTAATTAAAGCAACTGGTAAAAATGCGATACCTAAAACTAAAACACCGACAACAGCCAATCTCCAAGAACTGTAAAGCATTACGGCAATCAAACCAAGAGCCCCAAACAAACTTGTGATAATGTTTGTTAATTGGTCAACTAGAGATGAAGATGCAGTTGCTGGGTCATTCATATATCTTGAAATTACAATACCAGATGAGTTTTCATCATAGAATTTTGTATCCATATGAACAAGTCTTGTAAACAAATCTTCTTTAACATGGATAGTGATTTTTTGGCTAACCCATTGAGTTAAATACTCATTCAAGTATCTCAACAAACCTTGAATTGCAGCAAATACGACTACTGCAAATGGTAGTGCAAATGCTAAAACAGTGTATTTTAAGTTAATATGGATAAATTTCCAATCAAAGATTAAATCTTGTTGACCTACAACATAATCCATATAAGGTTTTAAAGCGAATGCTGTAACGCCATCTAATAGTCCTAAAGGAATAGCAACTGCTAAACCCAATAAGATACGACCCATTAAAGGTTTGATGTACGGAAATATTCTTTTTAACAGCCATCCGTATCTATAAGAATTTTGAGCTGTAGTTTGATCTAGTTTCATAATACCTAAATTATATTATAAAAAAACTAAAAACAACACTCTTTTAATGCATCTGTAACTTTATTAACTCCAACAAGCTTTATTTTTAAATTTTTTGAAAGACTTTTTTCGTTAGATTTAGGAATAACAGCTGTTTTAAAGCCTAATTTTTCAGCTTCAATCAATCTTTTTTCTAAATTAGTAATTGAGCGAACTTCGCCAGAAAGACCAATTTCGCCAACAATAACAGTTTTGTTATCAACTAATTTGTCTTTAAAACAAGAAACAATAGCAATTGCAATACCTAAGTCTGCTGCAGGTTCTCTGATATCAATACCACCGATAACATTTACATACACATCTTGTTTAGAAAAATTAAGTCCAACTCTTTTTTCAAGTACTGCAAGAATTTGTAGTACACGATTTGTATCAACACCGTTTGTTACTCTTCTTGGTGCAGGGTATGAGGTTGAACCTACAAGAGCTTGAATTTCAACTAAAATCGGACGTGTACCTTCGTTTGTCACAATTACAACACTACCTGTAGCGTTTTCGTGGTTTATATCTAAAAATATGTCGCCAGAATTTGTTATTTCTACAAGTCCTGTATCTTTCATATCAAAAAGTCCAACTTCTGAAGTTGTACCAAATCTGTTTTTTATAGAACGTAACATTCTATAAGATTTATATTTATCACCTTCAAATTGAAGGACAACGTCCACCATGTGTTCTAACATTTTTGGACCAGCAATATTACCTTCTTTAGTAACATGCCCAATAACTACAACGGTTATATTTTCGCATTTTGCTAAATGCATTAAAATATTACAACATTCTCTAATTTGAGAAAGGCTACCTGCCGAACTTGTAATCGTGTTTGTAAATACGGCTTGCACACTATCAATAATTAAAAAATCAGGTTTAAGTTCAGAAATTTGAGATTTAATACATTCGAGATTTGTTTGTGAGTAAACATACAAGCTTTCACTATTAATATTTAATCTTTCTGCTCTTGATTTGATTTGTGTAGCGCTTTCTTCGGCAGAAGCGTAAAGGACTTTTTTACCTTGTGCACAAAGTTGTCCACTTGTTTGAAGAACGAGAGTAGATTTACCAATCCCAGGGTCGCCTGCAAGTAGCACTAAAGAGCCTTGCACAAAACCTCCACCTAAAACTCTATCAAATTCAGAAATATTTGTGCTTGTTCTAAATTCGTCATTTACTTCGATATTTTTTATAAGTGTTGGTTTTGTATCGTTTTGAAAAAATTCAGCGTGTTCAGCTTTTGGAGTCAAATCCTCGTCAACTTCTTCAACAAAAGAACCCCACGCAGAACAATTTGGGCATTTGCCCATATATCTAACGCTTTCATACCCACATTGCTGGCATGTAAATTTTGTCTTAACCTTAGCCATAAATTTATCTTAGCATAAAGAAATCAATATTTTTGATTTTCGATAAACTCTTTAACGACAAAGTCATTAAAACTTTCAAGAGAAAAGTTTTCTAAGTAAATTTTTCTTGTATCAAGAGAAATTTCAAAAGTATCAATTGTTTTTTCTAAAATTTCTACCAAATTATTTTCATCTTCATAGACCATTTGAGGAAGATATTTTTTTATAACATTTGAAATACCTGTGTTATTTGAAATAATAAGAGGTTTATTTAACATCAATGCCTCAATACCAGCAATAGAATAAGAATCTCCACGAGAAGTGAATAAAACAATATCAGTGTTATTCAAAATAGTTAAAGCTTCATTTCTAACTTTTTTACCTAAAAAATGAATATTTTCAGTATTACCAACAAGATTTTCTATAATATTTTTATATTCTAAATCACCAAAATCACCTATAAAATCGAAATCACATTTTTCACGATATTCTTCTGGTAATCTTAAAAATGCTTTTATTGCAATATCTTGCCCTTTTATTTTTCCAATATCACCAACCATAAGAAGTTTAATCTTATCATTTTTTACTTTTTCAATATTCGAAAATCTTTGGTATTCATCTTGTATTCCAAAATTTAAGACTTTAACATCTTTTCTATATTTATCAATAAAAGTTTTTGCATAATCACTGACTGCATAAACTTCGCTACAAGAGTTTAAGGCTTTTTCAAATAGGATTTTTTCCTTTTTATTTAAATTTTCAATTAATCCTGCCTCGTGAATCCACCATACCAAAGGTGTTTTAGAATGTTTGCTCAAATACAAAACTTCTTTTCCCATAGTAATTGTGTTTGCTATAGTAAGATTAAAAAATTTAGAAATAAAAGTTAGTAGAGGAATTAGATATTTTTTAATTTTAATAGCTTTTATGCCATTAGCTTTAAATTCTTCTCTCAATTCTGAACCATGTCCAAAACCTACAACTAAAGGTTTCCATCCATTATTTTTAAAGATTTTAGCTAATTCTAAAATCGCTCTAGGACCTCCTGTGTTAGTGAAATTGTGACTCAGTATCAAAACATTTTTATTTTTCATGAAAAAATTATCCTTTAAAATACCCCTATTGTAGCATAAAACTTTTAAAGAAATTTTTTGCTATAATGTTATTCAAAAGAGGTAACAATTTATGCAAGATTTAAAATTAGGTTTTAAAATGTATTCGGATGAAATTGGCAAATACGATAATGAGGTATTTGATTTTTTCAATCACGATTTATTTTCATATATTGAATTATTTATGAATCCTAATACAATGGAAAATCTTGAAGCCTGGAAAAAGTTTAAGGCTAAAATCAATGTTCCATTCACATTGCACGCACCACATTCTGTTTTTAATGTAAATCTTGCAGATGAAAAACAATTTGAATTCAATAAAGATATTTTCAACAATCAAGTTGATAAATATGCAGAAGAACTTGATGTTCAGTATGTTGTTGTTCATCCAGGAAAGTTAGGAAACATTGAAGAAACAGTTAGACAGTTAAATATTATCAATCCTAAAAGAATGTCTATCGAAAACAAACCTATAATTTCTCGTAAAACTATGCAAAGAACATATCGTGGCGCTATTCCAGAAGAAATTAAATATGTACGAACAAATCATCCTTGTGGATTTTGCCTTGATATTTCACATTGTATGAGCACTGCAAACGAACTTGGTAAAAACCCTTACGAATTTTTAAAAGAGTTTCAAGAATTAAATCCTACAAGTTATCATATTAGTGGAAATAAGTTGGATAGCTTAATTGATTTACATATACATTTTTCAAAATGCGATTGGGATTTGCATAAAGTGTTTGAAATCATTGATACATCTAAAAATATCACAGTAGAAACTCGTAAAGACAAGGAAGCTTGTTTTAGAGAATATGAAGAAGATTTGAAAACTTTAAAAGAGGCATCATAGATGAAAAATATTTTAGTCGTTGCGCCTCAATATGTTGGTGATACCATTTTGTTTATCCCTTTTTTAAGAGAATTGAGAAAGAATTTTCCAGAGTCTATAATTGATGTTGTAACAAAAAATGCAGGAAAATTGGTTCTTTCACCTTGTCCTTATATAAATAATATTTATACAAAAGAAGAATTGAAAGCTGATTTTTACGATAAAGCCTATGTTCTAAAACGTTCACTGTCTGCTGGATTACTTGTGAAAAAACTAAAAATCAAAGATACAATAGGTTTTGGTGGACAGTTAAGAGAATTTATTTTAAAAAAATGCGTAAAATACAATCCTCATGAAAAACACGAACTTGAACATTTTTCAGATGTTTTGCTTGCAGATGGTATAGAAATTACGAATGAAAATCTTGAGTATTGGGTAAAAGATGAGGATATACAAAATATTCAAAAATATTTCACTGAAAATAAGAAAAAAGTTTTATTAGTTACTCAATCTTCAACTTATGTTAAAAACTGGACTGTAGAAGCTTTTCAGGAAGTTATAAACTTTTTAAATGAAAACGGGTTTGAATGTTTTATTTTGGGAACAGAAAAAGAAAAAGATTTTAATGAACAATTCAAAAATGTTAAAAATCTTTGTGGAGAATTAAAATTTTCAGAAATTACAGCATTTATAAGTCAAATGGATTTGGTTTTTGGTATTGATAGTGGCTTTTGCCATATAGCATCAGCTTTTAATAAAAAAGTGGTTGCTCTTTTTGGCTCAACTTCTATTACTCAGTGGAAACTTAGAGGAGAAAATTCTCATACTCTATCGCTAAATTTAAAATGTTCACCTTGTAAAAAAGCTAAAAAATGCAAAAAAGATTTTAAATGTATGAAGGATTTTTCTAGCGAATTTGTGATAGACTATTTAAAAAATAATGTTTTATAAACAAAAGGAAATTTTAATGAACGAACCTTTAGTATCAATAGTTGTACCAGTTTATAATGGTGAAAAATATTTAGAAGAAACATTAAATGTTTTAAAAAATCAAACTTACAAAAACTTTGAAGTTATTATGGTTGACGATATTTCAACTGATAATTCAGTACAAATTTTAGAAAAATTTGCAAACGAAGATGAAAGATTTAAACTTATAAAAAGAAAAACAAAAGGTGGAACTGGTACTAATAGTATAGTTTATGGTTTGCAATATTGTACAGGTGAATATTATTCATATCTTAGTCAGGACGATCTTATTTCAAAAAATTTTTTAGAAAAATGTGTAGAAAAAGCTGTTAAAACAAATGCTGAAATTGTTTTAGCAAATCCTGTTTCATATTATGAAAATAAAAAAAATAAAAAAATTGGTAAATTCCCAACATTAGGACTATACAATTTACCAGTTTCTAATAAAAAAGCTTTTTTAGCTAGTTTAAAATGGCATATTGGCGTTGTTGGCATTCGTTCAATGGAGCTTATTAGAAAATTAAATTACCAAGCCAATTACTATAATGCTGATGAATTTTATAGTAGAAAAGCATTTTTACTTGCGAATAAAGTAGTTTTTGCAAATACTGATTTTTACTATAGACAAGATAATGCAGAAGCTATTACTAAAAATATTAGATATTATACATTTGATGTTCTTACAACTGATATAAAACTTGCAGAACTATTGATTGAGTACAAATATTCAAAAAGGGTTATTGACAAGAGATTTAAAGAACTTTTAAAATATCACCAAAGTTGGGTTGATATGTACAAAACAAAAAAAGAATCTTTTGATGAGTCTGCAAAATTATATGTAAAAGATGCATTGAATAATGCAAAATTGAATCTTGAAACAATTGTTAAAGATGAAAATTTGTTCTTTAGTAAATTATATTTAAAATCTCATAAATTAGAGGAAATCGTAGATGAGCAATAATCCTTTAGTGACAGTAATTATACCTGTTTATAACCATGAAAATTTTGTTCAAACAGCTATAAAATCTATAATCAATCAGACTTATCAAAATATTCAATTGATTGTTATTGATGATGGTTCAAAAGATTCTTCATATCAAAAGGTTTTAGAATTAAAAAAAGAATGTGAAAAAAGATTTCCAAAAACTTATTTTGAAACTAAAGAAAATGAAGGCTCAAAAAAAACTTTTAACAAGCTTGTTGAAAAGGTAGAAGGTAAATATATTTATTTAATAGCATCAGATGATATTTCAAAACCACAAGCTATAGAAAAAGAAGTTGAATTTTTGGAAAATAATCCAGATTATGTTTTGGCAGTTGGAGATAATGAAGTTATTGATAAAGATGGAATTCTTCAAGATGTACCGACAGCGAAAGAAACACTTACAAAAGGTAGAAATGTAGATTTTTATAGCAACGATTTTGGGAATTATTCAACATTATTTTTTGTAGGTAATCATATTCCAAATGGATATTTGGTAAGAAAAGAAATTTTTGATAAATGTGGAAAATTTACTGATGAAGCCCCATTAGAGGACTGGTGGGAAATGCTTCAACTTTCAAAATATGGTAAATTTAAATTTATTGATGAAGTATTGTTTTCTTATCGAATACACGGTGAAAACACAATGCTACGAAGCAAGCACATGCGACAAATGGCAAGACAAACTTTTGCTTATGAACTTAATTTATTAAAAAATGCAGATTTTTCAACTATGTTACCTGTCGTTAAAAAAACATATTTACAGTACAAGTTTTTCGGTAAACTTGCAAAATTTGCGAAAAAATTAGAATTAAAAAGAAAACTTAAAAATAAATAAAATTATTTTAAATATTCATCTAAAAGTTTGTAAATCATTTGATTTTTACCTTTGCAGTCAACCCATTCAGATGCACACATTGTATGTAACCAAGATTTGTCAAGGTAATATTGAACAAGAGATTCTTGAATAACGTTTCCTTCCTGTTCGTTTTCGTTTGCAGGTCTGTTTTCTCTAATATTCCATAAAATATCATCTGGTTTTTTGAACTTATTTCTGTTGTATTTTGAATACAAAGGATACCAGTTTCCACTTCCAGTATCAGCACCTTTAACTTTTATAAAATTAAATTTTCTATATCTTCTAAAATTTAATTTTTTATTTTTTAAATAATCGTATCTATAGAACGCAAATCCTGGCCATAAATACCAAATTCCACCACGCTCCATGACAGCACCAAACAAATCTGTATTTGCTAAATATTCTCCTATATTTACTTCTTTTATAGGTAAAATATCGTGATCTAAAAATGCAAAATTTTTAGCACGTTTTTGAACAAAATTTTTATAAATACGATTTAAAGCTCTTCCGTGAGAATCACTGAAACCACTTGCCTTTTCAGTACTAGTGATATTTATGTATGTAATATTATTTTCTTCACAAACTTTTTTTATGCTACGAGCTTTTTCTTCATTATTTGAATTATCGCAAACAATATGAGTAAAAGAACTTTTTAAAAATTTTTTAAATAATTTTATTTGATAATCAATAATCAATGGATTATTAAACGCAACAGTTATTAAATCTATAAAAGTTTTATCTTCAAAATTAGTGGCGTAAAAAGGTTCAATCTCAATTTTTAAAGAAGACAGTCTTTTTGCTTCTGCTCTTTTTGCACGTCTAATCTTTGTTTCTTCTCTTTTTTGTTTGTAATTTTCGATAAATTTATTCATAGAATAATATTACAATAAAATTATCTCCTTGCACATATTATTTTTATTTGATATCCTCATTGTATGGAAAAAAGAGAGATTGAATACATAGTAGTCGCGTGTTGTACTTGTCTTAGACCACAAACATTAAGACAATCTTTGATGACTTTTAGAAATATGAAAAAACCTGAAAACATCAAAATTGATTTACTTGTGGTTGATAATGATAAGAATGCTTCTGCCTATGATGTTGCATCAGAATTTAATGCAATATATTTTGTAGAAGAGCAAAGAGGCATTGCAAAAGCAAGAAATAGAGTCTTAAAAGAAGCTGTAAATCTTGGTGCAACTCATATTGCGATGTTTGATGATGACGGTCTTTTAGATGAAAACTGGTTAATAAATCATATAGAATTTTATAAAAACAATGACGTAAATATCGTATCAGGTCCACAATATTGTCATTTTGATAAAGAATATCCAAAACACATTGTGAAAAATAATATTTTCAAAACAAATACAACAAAAAGAACTGGTCAAAAGTTAAAGAGTTGTGCGACAAACAATGTGTTTATGCAACTTGATTTTGTATCTGAAAAAAATATTTATTTTGATGAAGAAAAATATGTTTTTATGGGTGGAGAAGACGGTGATTTTTTTAATAGAGCAGGAAAAACAGGTTGTACAATAAGATTTAATAAAGAATCTATTGTAAGAGAATTAATTGAAGAAAACAGAGCAAATATTAGATGGATTTTGGATAGATATTATTATAATGGATATTCTGGTGGATATTTAAAATATGGTAATACAAAAAAAATCAATTTTAAAAAGTTTGTTTACCTATTTAAAACAGCTTTAATTTATGGATTTGATACTGTTTTAGTTGTTCCATCAAGATTTTTAGGTACAACTACATATTACAATATGCTAGGAATGACTTTAAAAACTAAGGGTAAACTTGAGGGAGCTTTCTTTGCAAGACCTATGAACTATTATGAGAAAGTCAGTGGCAAGTAATGAAAAAGAAAATTCTTGTAGTAATTTTAAATGACGTGATAGATACGGTTGGTGGCGCTATAACATCTTTTAACAATTTTACAAATATGTTGATTGAAAATGGTTATGATGTATGTGCAGGATTTTCAAAAAAGAAAACAGACTATGTAAAAGGCGAAAGAGAAAATGGGCTTCGCTTATACAATTTGAAGAATATAAATTTTGAAACAGTAGTAAACGATGAAAACCCTGATTTGATGATTTTTTACTATCCTAGAGATGTTTTAAAAACTCTAAAAAAAGAAACTTTTAAAAGTATTCCAAAAATTTTGATGAACCACACAAGACCTGATTTTTACGTAGAATACGAACTTATCAAAGATAAATTAAAAGATTTTAATTGCGTTCAAATTTTATTCAATTCTTTTGAACCAATGGTAAAAAAATACTTCAAAGGTGATATTGTAACTATCCCTAATGAAGTTAATATGGTTGAAGTTCAAAGAGAACAAGATGAAGAATTTAAAAATATAATTTATTTATCAAGGGTTGATGTTTGGAAAGGTCATGAATTTTTAATCAATTCATTTTCTAAAATTGCAAAAAAATATCCTGATTGGAAATTGAATATTTTTGGGCAATTTGATCCAAAAAGATTAAGAAAAAGATTAGAAAAACAAATAAAAACTTTACACCTTGAAAATCAAGTGATTTTAAATGGAGCAACAAAAGAGGCTTTTAAAGAATTTTCAAGAGCTGATTTTTGCGTATTCCCAAGTTATTTTGAAGGCTTTGGACTTGGGCTTGCAGAAGCGTTATCTACAGGATTGCCTGCAATTGGTTTAAAAGGCGCAAGTGGGGTTAATGAACTTATTAAAGATAATGAAAATGGATTTTTAACAGAAAAAAACGAAAATGATTTTGCAGAAAAAATAGAATTTTTAATTAATAATCCCGAAAAACGCTACGAAATGGGATTGAATGCAAAGCAATCAGTAAAAAAATATTCAAAAGAAATTATTGCCCACAAATGGTTAAACGTGATTGAAAAAGTATTAAACAATGAGAATGTTTGTAGTACTATGGAAGAAAATTTCTTGAAATATGAAATTTTTCCAATGAGCAAAATTTATGACATAATGTATAAAAAACGCTGTATGTCATTTATCCAAAAAATTTTTTCTATCTCAAATTTGGGCAGAGAAAAAATGGTTTGCATACTTGGTTTAAAGTTTAAAGTTAAAAGGATATAAAATGAATTACAAATTGATAGATATGGATATTCACGGAGATAACAGAGGCAAATTAATTGCTATAGAAGGAACTAAAAATATCCCGTTTGATATAAAAAGAGTTTATTATATCTATGACACAATTCCAGAAGAATCAAGAGGATTTCATGCTCACAAGACGTTAGAACAACTTATTGTTGCAATAGACGGTGCTTGTCAATTCGTACTTGATGATGGAAAAACAAGAGAAAAAGTCTGGTTAAATTCTCCAAATAAAGCATTATACATTGGTAAAAATATGTGGAGAGAAATGAAACACTTTTCTTATGGTTGTAAACTAATGGTTTTAGCAAGCGAATATTACGATGAAAAAGAATATATCAGAAGCTATGATGAATTTTTAAAAGAGGTTAATGCCTAATGATACATAATCTTGCTGATGTACAAAGTAAAAATATAGGAAAAGATACTAATATTTGGCAATTTTGTGTTGTGTTACCAAAAGCTGAAATTGGCGAAAATTGTAATATTTGCTCACATTGTTTTATAGAAAATGATGTAAAAATTGGAAATAATGTTACAATAAAAAATTGCGTACAACTTTGGGACGGAATAACTATTGAAGATGACGTATTTATCGGTGCAAATGTTACTTTTACAAATGATAAATACCCTCGCTCAAAGAATCACGAATACAAACAATTAAAAACAATTGTAAAAAAAGGTGCCTCAATTGGCGCAAATGCAACTATTTTACCAGATATAACAATTGGTGAAAATTCTATGGTAGGCGCTGGTAGTGTTGTAACAAAAAATGTTCCAGCAAATACAATTGTTTGTGGAAATCCTGCAAAAGAAATAAAAGAGGTTTAAAGTTTTTATGTCATTTAAGTTTGTCCAAAAAGTTATAGATGCACTAAGACTTCGTCTAAATAAAGATATTTTATGGGAACATTATAAAAAATATAAAGAATTTGAAGATACAAAAGATAGCGTTAAAACTCTTATTTTAGGTTCATCACACGGTGCTTATGGATATATTGCAAAAGAGGACGAATACAATTTATCAATGTCATCTCAAGATTTATATTATGCATATAAATTGTATGAAAAATATTCAGATTTGCCTAATTTAAAGAATATTGTTCTATTTTATTCAGTATTTACAAATGGTTTTATCATAGATAAAACCAGTGAGAAAGAAAGGGCTTTAGCGTATAAAAAATTATTCAATATTCCTATACGTTACGAGTGCTTATATTTAAAACTTAGAAATTTTTCTTTTGCCCATTATTTGAAAAAAGTTAAAAAAAGACCTGTAGTACATAATAATGGGAACATGGAATACTATTACTTTTTTGTATCACCAGAAATTACTCCTGAATTAAGAGCAAATCAGCATTTAAAAAATAATTTGAGAGAAGAAAAACAAAATATTTGGCTAGAAAAACTTATAAATCTTGCAGAAGAAAAAAATCAAAATGTATATATAGTTCTTTCTCCTGCTACAAAAGAGTATAAGGCTTGCCTACCAAATAGTTCAGAATTATTTAAAGACCTTTATAATGTTAATGGTCTGGAAAAAGCGACTTTAATAAATTTATACGACTCAGAAATGTTTGACTCCGAGGATTTTGGTGATTTAGATCATCTAAATTCAAAAGGTGCTGAAAAACTTTCTAATTACGTAAGAAATCTCATTATGAAATAAAAAAGGAACTATTAAACTATGAAATTTTCAAATATATTTTCTTTTTTTAAAAGAAATAAGAAAAAAGTAGACATATTAGATTACAAGACTGCAATTGATTACATAATTAATAATGAGGTTTCTATTTCTCGTTATGGGGATGGAGAATTTTTTTTAATAATGGATAGAGATATTCCTTTTCAAACGGCTTCTCCTAAATTGAAAGAAAGATTGATAGAAGTTTTAACGTCAGAAAATCCAAACTTGCTTGTGGGTGTATCAAAAGTTATGTTTCATGATGATGAAAATGCAGTACCTTTTGTAAGAGATTTTCATAAAAATTTTAGACGTAAAAAACTAAAAAAGATTATGCCTTATATTAGTGAGTCAAAAACATATATTCCAACAGAAATTTCATCATTATATCAAACTTTATACAATGAGAAATTTAACTTTGAAGAATATTTTGACAATATAAAAAATATATGGAAGAATAAAGATATTACAATTATTTGTGGCGAAAACACATTTAAAAATATTACTAATAATATCTTTGATTGTGCGAAATCAGTTGAATACATATATGCACCATCAAAAAATGCATTTGATGAATATGAAACTCTTCTTTCTGAGTATAAAAAGTTGGATAAATCAAGACTTTTGATTATTATTCTTGGGCCTACTGCAACGGTTTTAGCCTATGATTTACAAAGAGAAGGGTTTAGAGTTTTAGATTTTGGTCATATTGCAAAAGATTATGATTCTTTCTTAAAAAAGAAAGGTAAAAACGAAGAAGACATCGCAAAATTTATGGAAGCAGATTAAAATGATTAAATTTTTAGATTTAGAAAAAGTAAATAATAGATTTAGAAGTGAAATTGATGCAAGATTTAAAAATATTCTTGATAAAGGCTGGTATTTACAAGGCGAAGAAAATGAAAAATTTGCACAAAACTTTGCAAAATATTGTGGCACGAATTACGCAATTGGTGTTGCAAACGGGCTTGATGCAATCAATTTAATTATCCGAGCTTTTGAATTTGGTAAAGGTGATGAAATAATTGTCCCTGCAAATACGTACATTGCAACAATACTTGCGATTTCTGAGAATAATTGCACGCCTGTATTGGTTGAACCTGATATTAATACATATAATATTAATCCTGATTTAATAGAAGAAAAAATTACGGATAAAACAAAAGCTATAATTGTTGTACATTTATATGGTCAAGCCGTTGAAATGGAAAAGGTTTGGGCTTTAGCTAAAAAATATAATTTAAAAGTTATAGAAGATTCAGCGCAAGCTCATGGTGCAATTTATCAAGGTAAAAGAGTCGGTAACCTAAGTGATGCTTCTGCATTTTCATTCTACCCAGGAAAAAATCTTGGTTGTATGGGTGATGGTGGAGCTGTTACAACAAATGATAAAAGCCTATATGAAAAAATTAAAGCCATTGCCAACTATGGTTCTGATAGAAAATATCACCACATCTATAAAGGTGTAAATTCAAGACTTGATGAACTTCAAGCTGCTGTTCTTGATGTAAAATTACCATATTTGGATAAGGATAATCAACGACGCAGAGAAATTGCTAACTACTATTTAGAAAATATCAAGAATGACAAATTTATCATGAGAAAAGCATACGAAGAAGAATCAAATGTATGGCATATATTTCCTGTAAGAACAGATAACAGAGAAGCTCTTCAAAAACATCTTGAAGATAATGGTATTCAAACAAATATTCACTATCCAACTCCACCTCACAAGCAAGGTGCATACAAGGAATGGGAAAATCAAAAATACCCAGTGAGTGAAGAAATTCATAGAACAATAATAAGTTTACCAATCTCGCCTGTTATGACAGATGAAGAAGTAAAAAAAGTTGTTGATATAATGAATAAATACTAAAAAGGAAAATTAATGAAAGCATTTGTTACAGCACTTAGTAATGACGCATATTTAAAAGGTTGTTTGGTATTAAATGAATCTTTAAAAGATGTTCATTCAAAATATCCTCTTGTGGTTTTGGCTGGTGAAAAATTAAGTCAAAAATCAATGGAGATATTAAAGAAAAATAATATCGAAATTGTTTTTCCAAGAAACAAATTAACTTTACCTGAAGAATTAATAGAAATGAATGCAAAGGAAAATTTTGACTATTGGACGGAAACTTTTTTGAAATTATCAGCATTTGATTTAACACAGTATGAAAAGATTTTATTACTTGATAATGATATTTATGTTAGAGAAAATATTGATGATGTTTTAGATTTACCACATATGACAAGCGTAACTTGTTTAAAATATACAGATAATTTTGAAAATTTCTGTACTGGATTTATCGTGATAGAACCAAAAGAAAATTTTTCAAACAATTTTTTACCTTTGATTAATGAACTTATCAAAAAAGGTGAACATTTTGGTGATCAAACTGTAGTTGCTATGTATTATCCTGATTGGGAAAAACAAAAAGACTTACATCTTGATGTCGATTATCATATGATTTTTGGTACTGTTGATTTTCATAATAAAAAATATGGATATGGTAAAGATAAGCCAATAAAATCAGTACATTTTCCAGGAAAGAAAAAACCTTGGACAAAACCTATCGGGCATTTAGAGCACTATGTAAAATATGCATTCAGAAGACAATGGATGTTATTTAAAATATTTCTTGAATATGATAGATTGTTAATAAAAGCTAACTTAAGTCTTTTGAAAAGGTAGTAAATGAGAATAAAGTTTATACAAAAATTTATTGATATATTAAGACACAAAAAGCCTGCAGTAGTTGTTCCAAATGTTAGACATTGTGGGCATCATTCGTATATTTCAAGAGATTCAGAAATAAATAATTTTGAAACAACAGTTGGAAATTATTGTTCTATTGCAGTTGGTGTTCGTATTGGATTAACACAGCACCATATAAAATATTTTTCAACATCACCAGAATTATATAATTTTCAAAACAGTGAAACTGAAAACTTAGACAACCCCTGTAAAATCGGAAATGACGTTTGGATAGGTGTAAATGCATTAATAATGGAAGGGCTTACAATTGGTGACGGCGCTGTTATAGGTGCAGGTGCAGTTGTAACAAAGGATGTTCCACCATACGCTGTTGTGGGTGGCATTCCTGCAAAAGTTATAAAATATAGATTTGATGAAGATGTAATAAAAGAATTGCTTGAAATAAAATGGTGGGATTTGCCAGAAGATAAGATTAAACAAATTCCTTTTGATACAGACATCAGAGAAAGCATACGAGTTATGAAGGAGCTAAAAAATAATGGATAAAACAAAGAAACTTTTAATAAATTTATTATGCATGTTTATTCCTTCAAAACCTTTAAGAAAGAAATTAAGAAATAAACTTAATGGTACAGATATTATAAAAACTTTAAATCATAAACATTATGGAAAAATTTATCTACCATTATATAATCTTGAATTCGCTCAATCTGCAGAAGAACCCGAAATCTATAATGAAGATGGCGAAAGAATGAGAACGTTTTTCATTCGAGATTTGCAATGTGCTCAGTCGCCACTTGGAATTAAATCAAAATATTTTTTGACAGATAGATTTAATTTTGGACTAAAAACACATTTTTATTCGCATCAAGCAATGCTTGAAACAATGGGTAATCCTGATAAGAAATTCGGGTTTTTATTTGAATCAATGGCAATTGTTCCAGAAGATTACAAAATCTTTGATAAACACAAAGGTTTGAACAAAGATTTTGACTTAATTTTTACTTATGATGAAAAAATCTTAAATAAATACGACAATGCAGTATTTGTGCCATTCTGTGCAAATGTTTGGTATGGAACATTTGGGGGTGGAGAACGCAATCCAGAGGTTTATAAAAATAAATCAAAAAATATTTCAATATGTTCTTCTGATAAAACACAGTGTGAATTGCACGTAGTCAGATTAAATTTGGCAAAAAAATTGAAAAAAGAAAATTTGGCTGATACATTTGGAACTTTTGATGGTGGAAATTTTATCAATATCGCAGATACTTTAACTGATTACAGATATTCTTTTGCAATTGAAAATATTATTGAGCCATATTTCTTTACTGAGCGTTTACTAAATTGTTTTGCATCAATGACAATTCCTATTTATATTGGTGCAAACAAAATTGATGAATTCTTTAATCCAGATGGGATTATAAAAGTTTCAGTAAAAGATTTGGATAATATCGAAAATATTATAAAACAATGTACTAAGGAAGAATACGAAGCTAGAATACCTGCAATTATTGATAACTATAATAGGGTACAAAGTTATTATAATAATCGTTGGGATGATTTATACCAAAAATATTTTAAATAGATTTTGTTTTTTTTAATTTGTTGATTAATTTATCAATAGTTTTGAATAAAGACATATAGACATCAATCTTGCAAATTAATAAATTCAATTTAAAACGATATTTTTTATTATTATTTTCGCTAATGTATTTTTCAGGATGTCCCAAAGAATAATCGTCAAATCTTATCAGTTTGTCTTTTGTTGACAAAATACCTATGACTGGCTTTTTATAAGGGTTTACAAATTTGCTACGGTGATTTGTATAAGTTTTAGATTTTTTATTATTTGAAACATGGAAATGTTTAACAAAAAGTTTATTTGTCGAATATACTTCAAAATTAGCTTTTTTAAATCTGTAAAATACGAAGTTATGTTCATTGGTTGTATATTCTTCTGGATATCCTACTTTTTTTACGCTTTCAGTTTTTGCAATGTAGAAATTCAAAAGGATATCACACTTCATTAATTCAGGGAAAATATCTTCGTAAATATTGCAAAGGTCGTATTCTTCATTTTCTTGAATAAAACCAACCCAATTTATACATGAGAACTTTTTAGCTTCTAGTGATTTTACCTGTTTACAGTAACCACCTAAAATATCAATATTTTTTTCGATTATTGTGTTGTAGCTACTTTTTATATCACAATCTAAATCAAAAATGTAATCGTCATCACAATATATGAAATATGATGTTTTTATAAATTCTAAACCAACATTTCTACCTTTAGATAAACCCAAAGAGTTATATTCATAATGTTTATAAGTAATATTTAAATTACTGTAATTATTAATAACATCAATATTTTCATTATTATTTTCGTCGTCAGAGTCATCAATAATAACGATATCGCTAAATTTTATATCCCAAACTTTTTGGTATTCAACAACTGATTTCAAAAAATTCTCTAAACACATTGGTCGGATATATGTTTTAACTAATAGTGTTAAATCTAAAGTTTGCATTAAAATCCTCTTTCTGTAATTATAATATTGGTTTTTATTATAAAATAAAGATAAAAATAAAAAAAGAATAGATAGGTTATGAAAAATAAAAAAGTTCTTATAATAAAATTAGGTGCAATTGGTGATGTTATTCATTCTACTATGCTTGCGCAAAGTATAAAAAAAGCTGAACCTAATTGTGTTGTTCATTTTATGACAACAGATTTTATTGTTCCTCTTTTAGAAAATAATCCAGATATTGATAAAGTTATATCTTTTAGAGGAAAAAGTGCAAATAATTACCTTTACCTTATTTTTAAAGGTTTAAGTCTTGCCTTTGAACGTTATGATATAGTTTTCCCTTTAAGTAATTCTATTAGAAACTATATTATGATGTTGTTTATGTTTGCAAAAAAAATCACTCGTAGAAACAAAAACAGAATACACGCTGTAGATGCATTTTATAATACAGCCGTAGATAGTTTTGGAGAAATTGAAAAGCCTAAAAATTTAAGAATTTTTATAAGAGAAGATTTAAAAAATGAAATTAAAGAAAAATACAAGGATTTACCAAGACCTTGGATAATATTTAATGTTGGTGGTGCAAATGACCACGATAGACAAGGTAGAATTTATCCAGATGAACACTGGATGGTATTAGGTAAAAAACTAAAAGAAAAGTATAAGGGTACTATATTTGTATGTGGTTCAAAAAAAGAAATAGAATTACACGAAAAATTTAAGCCTATTGCGAAAGTTTTAACAGGAAAACTTACATTAGAAGAAAGTGCAGCTTTGTATGCTGTTTCTGATTTATTTATTTCAGGTGATTCAGGGCCATTACATATCGCTTCGGCTTTAAATATAAACACTATTGGTATAATGGGCTCTACGCCAACTTATGCTTGTGGACCTTATGGTGAAAAAGGTTATGTTGTTGAACCAAAGAGTGATTGTAAATTTTGCGAGAAAAAAGTTTGTAAACTCCTTAAAGAAGGCGAAAAATTTACTCCTTGTATGCAATCAATAGAGGTTTGTGATATATTAAATCTGATAAAAGAAGAGAATTTATTATAGGTAGAAAATGAAAAAAGTTTTAATAATTAGATTAAGTGCATTGGGTGATGTGATTTTTACTATTCCTCTTGCAAATACATTAAAAGATAATGGCTATGAGGTTTCTTGGCTTGTTTCTGAAAAAGGTTATCAACTTTTGAAAGACAATTCTTGTGTTGATAATGTTATTTTTGTACCTATTGAAAAATGGAAAAAGAACAAAAACAAACTTCAAAATTTCAAAGAATATATTGAAGTTATAAAAAATTTAAGAGCAGAAAAATTTGATATTGCAATTGATAACCAAATGCTATGGAAAAGTTTTAGATTTATGAAATTCTGTGGTGCTAAACGTAGAATTATCGCTCGTGATGCTAGAGAACTTTCATATTTGGGTGGAAACGAAATTATTCCTCCAATTAAAGAGGGTTATAAATTACACGTTATAAAAACTTACCTAAAATATGCACAATATTTGGGATTAAATACGGATAACTTAAAAGTTACACTTCCTCCGATAAAAGATGAAGTTAATCAAAAAGTAGATGAACTTTTAAAAGACTTAGATAATTCTAAAAAGACTGTAATCGTCGCACCTGCAACTACTTGGAAAGATAAACACTGGAATAAAGATAATTTTCAAAAAGTCGTTGAGAATTTAAAAGACAAAGTCAATCTTGTTTTTACAGGCATGGCTCAAGATAATGAACTTTGTGAATATATTTCAAAAGGTGTTGGCATAAATCTTTGTGGAAAAACAAATCTTGAAGAATTGAGAGCTGTTTTTGAAAAAGGTGATTTACTACTTTCGCTAGATAGTGGAAGTACTCATCTTGCTTGGGCAACACAAAAACCTAAAATTCTTTCAATCTTTTGTGCTACACCAAAAAGTTTTTATGCGCCTTTAGGTGACGAAAACAAGTATGTGGCACTTCAAAACGAAGTTTGTAAACCTTGTCACAAAAGAAAATGCCCTCTAAAATCAAACAGAAACAAATGCACACTTTCTCCTAGTCCAGAATATGTTTTAGAAAATGTGTATAAATTATTGGAGATTTAGATTATAATAAGCTTATGGAAAATAACAGACCAAAAATTTCAATAGTTTCACCAGTTTTTAATGTTGAAAAATTTTTAGCAAGATGTCTTGACTCTCTTGTTAATCAGACTTTATCGGATATCGAAATAATTTTAGTTGATGATAAAAGTTCTGACAAATCTTTAGAAATTTGTAAAGAATACGCACAAAAAGATAGCCGTATCAAAGTTGTTGAACTTGAAGGTTTTAAGGGTGTTTCTGCTGCTCGTAATGAAGGTTTAAAACTTGCGACAGGTGAATTTATTGGCTTTGTTGATTCTGATGATTATGTTGATTTAAATTTTTACGAAAAATTATACAATTCAGCGATTAAAAATGACGCTGATATTGCTTATTCAAGTATAATCAGAAAATATCCAAATAAAGAAAAATTTAGATTAAAAATAGATGAGGAAAAGATTTCAACAGAAGATGCTGATAAATTCTTTAATTGTAAAGTTGTTGAAATGCCAAGCATTTGGAACAAAATTTATAGAAAAACTTATTTTGATAGAGTTGGATTAGATTTTGTTGAAGGAATGTATTATGAAGACAAACTTTTTGTTGCAAAATCTGTTCATTTTGCAAACAAAGTAGTCGGAGTTCCAGAAATCAACTATTACTATATGGTAAATCCTGTATCAATTGTAAGACGTAGACAAGATAAAAAGCTCGTTGAAGACAAAATTAGAGCAAAAAGAGATACTCTACATTTTGCAAAAGCAGAAAATATCAAACTTCCAGATGGATATTTTACAGCAATGAAGAAGGAATTAAAAATAGGCAAGCTTCCTATTTACACAATAAATGAAAGCTTGAAGTCAGAAACACATTTATTGTTAGGTGTTTTACCAATTTATAAAAAAAGAACTTATGATAACGCTGTATTTATCAATATGAAAGGCCGTCAAGCAAATCAAATGTTTGAATGGGCGTTTGGTAAAGCTTTTGAAGCAAAAACTGGCTATGAAGTTATATTTGATGATTCAGAAGAAACTTTTAAACTAAAATGTTTTGAACTTTCTCATTATATTAAAACTATTGAAAAACCTTTGTATAAAAAGATTTTAAAGAAAATAATTTTTATAAGAAAATTAAGAAATAAGCTAGTAAAAATCAAAAATACAAGACCTGAATACGTACAAAAGGATTTTTCATCTTTTGAAGAAAATCTGTTTGAAATCAAACCTCCTGCATATATTGATGGATATTTTCAATCATACAAATACTTTGAAAATGTTCTCGAAGAATTGAGAAAAGATTTTAAATTAACTTTTAAATTGAATTCTAAAAACAAAAAAATGCTTGAGCAAATTAAATCAGGTACATCTGTATCAATGCATTTTAGACGTGGTGACTACTTAAAAGCAAGAAACCAAAAAGTTTACGGCTCTTGCAGTATGGATTATTACAAAAATGCCGTAAAATTAATGAAACAAAAAATAAAAGAAGATTTCACATTATTCATTTTTTCTGATGACCCAATATGGGTTAAAAAAAATACCAATTTTGACTGTAAAACAGTAGTAGTTGACATAAATTCAGGTAAACACGGTTGGTTTGATTTAGAGTTAATGAAAAATTGTAATCACAATATTATTGCAAATAGCAGTTTTTCATGGTGGGGCGCATTTTTAAACGAAAATTCTGAAAAAATTGTTATTGCTCCAGAATATTGGCAAGCAAATTTTAAATCAAATTCCGATATTATTCCAGAAAATTGGTATATTTTGGAGAATAAGTAAATGGATTACGAAATAATCTCGCTAGGGTGGAATTGTCAGCCAAGAACTTATTTAACAAAAAATGAATTAATTTCTGATAAAAAACATGGCAGAAAAAGTATGGTTTTTGACCTTACAATTCATCATACAAAAGGTTTGATACAAATTTTAAAATCAAATTTTGCTGATTATTTTGAAAATATTGAATACGGTTTTTATGAACCTTTTGGATTGAATTATTGGCAAAATAAAAAATACGACATAGTTTTTAATCACGACGGAGCATTTAAAGAAAATGATTTTGAAAAACTAAAAGAACGCTATCAACCTAGAATTGATAATTTTAAAGAAGTTTTAAATTCTGATAAATTCTTGTTTTTTGTGCATAATCTTGATGAAACTTCAGGCTGTGATGAGATTAAAGAATTGTATTATGTTTTAAAAGATTTAAGAGGTGAAAAACCTTTTAAATTATTAGTTTGGTCTACTTTTAGAAACATTGAAAATACGATAGAAAATGTTGAAATATATTCAAATCTTCATCCATACAAAGATTTTTCAGATTGGTTCAAGCCTGAATTACAAACAAAAAATTCAAAAATTTGGGTAAAAGATTTATGCAATTTTGTAAAAGAAGAAATTGAAAATCAAGGTTTTGAAGTGGAAATCTTTAAAACAAATTTAAGTGATAAAATTAAAAATTTTGTAAGACCAATCCTAAAAAATGTTTTTACAATTACAAACGACGGTCAATTAAATGCAAAAATTCTAATTCTATTAGGAATAAAAATAAAATTAAAGAAATTAAAATGAGGAAATTATGTCAACAAGCTTATTTCAAAAAATAATAGATAAACTAAGAGGAAAACCTGTAAGATTTTATGCAATCGATAAAAAGATAAAGGTTTCAAAAACAGCAGATATTGATAATAACACTGTATTGGGAGATTATACATACGTTGGTAATCATACTACTATAACTCGTGCTGTTATTGGAAGATATTGTTCTATAGGCAATAACGTAACTATTGGTCCTGGAGAACATAATATGAATGAAATTTCTACTTCAGGGCATTTATCAATCTCAACAAATGATTATAAAGGACTAACAAAAGACGATTGTACTATTGGAAATGATGTTTGGATAGGCGTTGATGCTATTGTAAGACGTGGTGTGAAAATTGGTAACGGCGCAATCATTGGTGCTAATTCATTTGTAAATAGAGATGTTCCAGATTTTGCTGTTGTTGCAGGTAGTCCTGCAAAAATTATTAAAATGCGATTTAATGAAGAGAAAATAAAACAAATTAATGAATCAAAATACTGGGAATATTCACCTAAAAAAGCTAAAGAAATTTTGAAAGAAATTTCTGAAAATTAAGGCTATTTAGATTTTTATGCTAAAATATTTGTATGAGTTTATTTGAATCAAAAAAAGAAAATAGAAGATTTTTTATAAAAATTTTTGGAATAAAAATGAATTTTGTACTGCCGTTTGGTGGCAATAATAAAATTATTTTAGTAAAAAAAGACGGAACAGAAAAACAAATAAACTCTGTAAACGGAGTTAAAATTAAATTTCACGGTTCAAATGCTGTTTTTAAACTATATGAACCAATCCCACATTTTGTAAAATGCAAGTTTACTTTTGCTGATAATTCTTTAATCAGTATAAAGTCGTCTTTTGATATTATTAAAAATCTTGAAGTTATGTCAGAAGCTAAAGGTTCCCAACTTATTATTGGTAAAGATTTTGGTATAAATAGTGGTTACATTTTATTCCATAAAAAAGAAAATAATAAAATAGAAATTGGTGATGATTGCATGTGTGCAAAAGGAATTACAATAAGAACTTGCGACGGTCACAAAATTAAATCACTTGAAACAGGTGAAATTATTAATGAAGATAAAGATATAAAAATAGGTAATCATGTTTGGTTAGGTCAAGAAGTAACAGTTCTAAAGGGTTCTGAAGTTCCTAATAATACAACTGTTGCTTTTAGAGCGATTGTCACAAAGAAATTTACTGAAGAAAATACGATTTTAGCAGGAGCTCCAGCAAAAGTTGTCAAAAACAATGTTAACTGGGAAAGAAAATAAAATTTATTATGCTATAATATAAATTATAATAAATAACTCAAGGAGAATTTAATGAAAAAGGCATTGATAACAGGTATTACAGGTCAAGACGGTTCATATTTAGCAGAACTTTTATTAGATAAAGGTTATGAAGTCCATGGTATCAAAAGACGTGCATCTTCTTTTAATACTTCAAGAATTGACCATTTATATCAAGATATTCACAATAAAGATGCAAAGTTAATCTTGCATTACGGCGATTTATCAGATTCTTCAAACTTAACAAAATTAGTTCACGACATTGAACCTGATGAAATCTATAACTTAGCTGCTCAATCACACGTAAAAGTATCTTGGGATTGTCCTGAATACACAGCTGATTGCGATGCGCTAGGTACATTAAGACTTTTAGAAGCTATTAGAATGAACAAACTTGAAAATAAAACAAAATTTTATCAAGCTTCAACATCAGAATTATTCGGTTTAATCCAAGAACCTATTCAAAAAGAAACAACACCATTCTATCCACGTTCACCTTATGCAGTAGCAAAACTGTATGCTTACTGGATTTGCGTAAACTATAGAGAAAGTTTTGGTATCTTTGCATCAAACGGTATCTTGTTTAACCACGAATCACCAAGAAGAGGTGAAACATTCGTAACTCGTAAGATTACAATGGCAGCAACAAAAATCAAAGTAGGCTTACAAGATAAACTATACTTAGGTAACCTTGATTCAAAACGTGACTGGGGACATGCAAAAGACTACGTAGAAGGTATGTGGAGAATCTTGCAACAAGACCACCCTGACAATTACGTACTTGCAACAGGTGTAACTACTTCAATCAGAGATTTCTGCCGTATGGCATTTGAAAGACTTGGCATTGAATTAGAATTTGTAGGCGCAGGCGTTGATGAAAAAGGTATCGACAAAGCAACAGGTAAAACATTAATTGAAGTTGATCCACGTTACTTCCGTCCTGCAGAAGTAGATTTACTTTTAGGTGACAGCACAAAAGCAAGAAACGAATTAGGCTGGAAACCAACTTATGATTTACAAGCACTTGTAAACGAGATGGTTGATTCAGATTTAGAATTGGCTAAGAAAGAAAAAACATTAAGAGAACACGGATATCAAGTTCTTGTTCCACAAGAGGTATAAAATTAGATAAGGGCAAAGCACAGCTTTGCCCTTTAAAATATAGTAAATTGAGGCATAGGATAATGGAAAAAGATTCAAAAATATTTTTAACAGGTCATAGAGGATTAGTAGGTAGTGCTATTTATAGACGCTTAGTAAAAGAAGGATTTACAAATATAATTACAAGAACACACTCTGAACTTGATTTATGTAATCAACAAGCAGTTGATGAATTTTTTGCTAAGGAAAGACCAGAATATGTAATTCTTGCTGCCGCAAAAGTTGGTGGAATTATGGCAAATTCTAAATATCCAGCAGAATTTATTTACCAAAATCTTATGATTGGTACGAATATTGTACATTCTTCATACAAATACGGAGTTAAAAAACTTTTAAATCTTGGTTCTTCTTGTATTTATCCAAGATTAGCTCCACAACCTATGAAGGAAGATTGTCTTTTAACTTCAGAACTTGAAAAAACAAATGAAGCTTATGCTTTGGCAAAAATTTCTATCATAAAATTGTGTAGATATTATAACCAACAATACGGAACAAACTTTATTTCAGGTATGCCAACAAATCAATACGGTATAGGTGACAACTTCAATATGGAAACAGCTCACTTGTTACCAATGATATTAAGAAGATTTCATTTGGCAAAATTGTTGAGAAACAATGATTTTGAAGCAATAAAGAAGGATGTTCACAGATATAAACTAGGTTGGGGCTTAGATGAAAAATTGACGGATGACAACTTAGAAGAAATTTTGAACGAATTAGGAGCATACAGAGATAAAGTCGTACTTTGGGGTGATGGTTCTGTCTATCGTGAAATGATGTGTTCTGATGACTTGGCAGATGCTTGTGTTTATCTACTTATGAACAAGGATTATGATGAAGTAGGCGAACTTGTAAATATTACTAAAGGTGACGATATTCAATTGAAAGACTTGTTTGAAATCGTTAAACGTGTTGTAGGTTTTGAAGGTGAAATTGTTTATGACAAAACAAAACCAAACGGAACTCCAAGAAAAATGATGGATGCAACTCATATCAAAGAACTTGGTTGGCAACCTAAAATTGATTTAGAACAAGGCATAACAGATTTTTATAATTGGTATATTAGTGAATAAAACTACTCCTCGCCACATTTTTGCTTATGCAAAAATAGGGGAGAGGAGAAATTTTTATTTGAAAGCTATGCTTGAAACTATAAAATTTCGGTGAGGGTACTTTTGGATTGCTTCACTATCGTTCGCAATGACGTCTTTATATCATTGCAAGGAATGTAATGACTAATCAATCCAAAATTTATTTACAATCAAAGATTAATTAGTCTTTTCCATTGTGATATAATCAGCGTATGAAAAAAGCGAAAAAGATTTTACAAAAATTGCCATACATATTATTAGCATTGATTTTTATTCTAGGAATATATCTTAGAACAAGAGTTTATTTAACAAACCAATCTTTTTGGCATGATGAATGTGCACTTGCGTGGAATATTGTAAATAGAGATTATTTAGGGCTATTCCAACCTCTTAGATTTTTGCAAGTCGCACCACCAATGTTTTTAGTTTATACAAAAATAATTGTAAAATATTTAGGTACAGCTGAATTAATCTTTAGAATAGTTCCTTTTATCTCAAGTATTTTATCAATGTTTATGTTTTATTTTTTAAGCAAAACCTTGTTTAGCACAAAAAAAGCAATTCTTTGTGCATCCTTGCTTTTTGCAATAAGTTTTCCATTGTATTACTACTCTGCAGAATTCAAACCATATAGCACTGACGTTTTGTTTTGTATTTTTACAATATATATATATCAATACTTAAATAAAGAAAGTCTGTTTTTATACTCAATAATTTTAGCATCTTTCATTTGGTTTTCATTTCCAACAGCATTTTTAATATGCTCTATTGTATTGCTAATAATCTTTAGCAGACATTATGATATAAAAGAAAAATTAAAATTCTTTTTACCAATACTAGTTAGTGGACTAGGTTTTTATTTTTATTATTTTCAGAAGGTTTTTGATGCGCAAAGCCGTGGAATGACTGCTTACTGGAATGAAGAATTTATAAATTTGGATAATTATTTAAAAGTTTTCCAAAATGCAAATAGTTTTATATTTTCACCAGAATACATTTTACCAATATTAATGTTAATTGGATTAATAGTATATTTTTATGAAAGAAGTAAATTCGCATTGTTTTCTATTTTGACTTTGGTTTTGGTTATTGTAACTTCGGCTTTTCAACTATATCCATTTTCAGGAAGATTAATTTTATTTTTAATACCAATTGCAATTTTACTTGCCGTAAAACCTGTAGATATAAGAAATTTTGTGGGATATATTTTACTTGCAGTATTTTTATATGGTGCATATCCTCAACTTGAAAATACTTATAAAGCAATTGTTAAAAATAATTATTATAAAAATAATTCAACACCTAGGGAAATGACTGAATATTTAAAAAGAAACATCAAAAAAGGTGATGTGGTTTTTGTAAATCAAGCCTCAAATAGTGATTATTTATACTATAAACAAATTTACGAAATACAAAATAAAGAATTTATAGAAAGTCCACAATATTTAAAAAAAGGAGCAAAAGTTTGGTTCTTTTTACCGAATGGAGCAAAAAATACTTATCAAAAAGATATAAAAAATAAATATAAAATTTATTATCACAACACAAAAGGCAATAGTGGATTGCTTTATGGTATAAAAGTTCGATAATTTAAAAACTTTAATAAAAAATCCAAATCTCCTCTAAATGTATGATGTTAGATACCAGAATATAACCTATACTTAAGTCTGTAAAAAAAATATAACAGACGTATTATAAAAAGATAGGGAAAGAGGAAATGGCAATTACTGTAAATACCAATATTCCATCATTGGTAGCTCAAAAATGTTTAAACAATGCTTCAGACAAAATGAACACAGCAATGCAACGTATGTCAACAGGTTTGAGAATTAACTCAGCAAAAGACGATGCAGCAGGTTCAGCTGTAGCAACAAAATTAGATTACAAAATCAGTTCATTAAGTGTTGCACAAGACAACGCACAAATGGGTACATCATTACTTCAAACAACAGAAGGTACTCTTGATGTTATTCAATCAAACATGCAACGTATCAGAGATTTAACAGAACAAGCTGCCAACGGTACTTATGGTACAGACGCAATGACAGCTATTAAATCTGAGGTTGGTGCAAGACTTAGAGAAATTACTCGTATGTCTAATACAGCAGAATTTAATGGTAAAAAAGTTTTAGACGGAAGTTGTGATGACATTAATCTTCAAGTTGGTATTGAAAGTAATAAAGATAGTATCATCAGCCTTGATAAAGAAATTTTCTCTTCAACTGCAGCAACAAAATTATTAGATATTTATGGTGATGCAGCAAAAGATGATGACAAACATAAATACAACTTTAATGTAAGTACTACATTATATGAAGATCCAGATAACGCTGGTAATATCTATGCAAAAGTAAATAATGACTTTATTAGAGTTGAAAAAGATGGAACAGATGATAGTGTATATCATCCAAAATTCAAAAATGGTGTAACAAATCCAAAAAGTTATGACGATTGTGAATTTGCAAATGGGGATGCTGATTTATTAGCAAGATTAAAAAGACAAGATCCTTATGTTGATAATGCTGGTACAGCTGCTGATCCATCAGATGATATCACTGAATTTACTCTTAGCTTAAAATCTGATGATGCAGTTGCAATGAATACAGGTACAACAGAAGAGGAAAATCAAGTTATTGATAGTATGATGAGTTGGATTTATTCAAGTGATAGTTTTGCACAAAAATTCTTAGATAACATCGATTCTGCAATCGCAGAAGTTACAACAAGAAAGACTGAACTTGGTGCGGCAATGCAAAGAATTAATTCAGCAGTAGATGTAGCAAAAACAATGGAAACAAACTTAACAGATGCTGTTTCATTGATTAAAGATGCTGATATCGCAGAAGAATCTTCAAACTACGTAAAGAATCAAATCTTACAACAATCAGCTGCAAGCTTGTTAGCAACTGCTAACCAAACTCCACAAATTGCGTTGCAACTTATTTAGTCGGATTTTCGATAGGGCGCCGTGTGAGCGTTAGCGAACCCAGCCCGTAAGGTGGAGCGAGACGTTACTCTCGCGACAACCGAATAATCCGAAACAAGTAACAAATAAATTATTAAACAGAGGCGCTGAGCTTTAGCTCAGCGCCTCTGTTTGTAATGTGAACTCTCAACCAAGCCCTGCTTGGTTGTTGCCGATATACGAGTCTTCGTGTTTTGCTTCGCAAAAGCACTTCACTCTCTGGCAACAATTCGCTCTCCCAGTATTGGGAGAGGGTACAAAAAAACAAAACCTCGCCACATTTTGCAATAGCAAAATAGGGGAGAGGAGAAATTTTTAGTTGAAAGCTTTGCTTGAAACTTTAAAATTTCGGTGAGGGCTTATGCTCTCACTTCGTTCGTGCCTCTGCTCGCTACCATTTCTTAAATACGAAAAATACTGCCAAAATCACTAACAAAAAGCCAACGATATAATTCCATTTTAAGCCTTCTTTCAAATATGTTACAGAAAAAATTGAAAATACAATCAGTGTAATAACTTCTTGCATAGTTTTAAGTTGTGCGGCATCATAAACTTGATGTCCAATTCTATTTGCAGGAACTTGAAAACAATATTCAAAGAAAGCTATTCCCCAACTCACAAGGATAACTATCCATAATGCTGTGCTTTTATGTTTTAAATGCCCATACCAAGCAAATGTCATGAATACATTAGATATTGTTAATAATATTATTGGTGCAAAAAACTTTATCATAATACATTTATTTTAGTAAAAACAGTTTTTTATGCAATGTTATTTCTATTATGATATTAAGTAGAGCTTAAAAAAACTTAATCTAGTATTGAATACTAGATATATTTTAGGTACGCTAGAATAGTAAAATTAGTAGAGGTAGGAAAA
This sequence comes from uncultured Candidatus Melainabacteria bacterium, assembly GCA_934693165.1. Lineage (GTDB taxonomy): Bacteria > Cyanobacteriota > Vampirovibrionia > Gastranaerophilales > Gastranaerophilaceae > UBA791. The sequence continues at coordinate 26,255 of CAKUUX010000004.1, read as the reverse complement.
AGATGAAAAGAATTACAGCGTTAGTATTGTTACTAGCAATGGCTATCAGCAATATTAATTTAGCAGTTTTAGCTGCTCCACAAGGACAAACGCTATTAAGCGCTTCTAAAAGCAAACCCGTAGTCTACAACAAAAATGCAAGAACTCTAGTTTACGCCTTTGTTTTTGATGGTCCTTCAGATAAAAATAATCAAGTAATGGAACAATTCAAAAAGGCCATTACAGTATCAACAGCTCCAGAATACAGAGCAAGTTTTCCAAAAGAAAACGTGTTTGTAGGTAACTGGACAGAAGCAGGTGCTAAACAAGCAGCTGCAAAAGCTATGAAATCAAACGCAACAATGGTTGTATCATTAGGTTGGTTTGTTTCTAACGCTTTAAATACAACTCCAAATAAAAACAAATTCGTTTTAACAATTGACCAATATGGTTTAAGAGATTTCGGTGACAATTTCTTTAACCCAGTTCAACAAAACATCAAGGGTGCTAACTTATTCAAAAAATTAGTTCCTTTCAAAAAAGGTGTTGTTCTTATGAATGAAAACTTCTACAGAACTAAAAAAGACTGGAATGCATACTTAAAGAAAAAATTACCAACAATGAATTTAACAGTTGTACCTGTTAATAACAATATTGACCCAGTTATTGCAAAATTAGATAACTATGATGCAGTAATTGTTACACCATTATTCAATGTTTCAACAGAAAAAAGAAAAGCATTATATAACGCAATTAATGCTAAAAAATTACCATCATATTCAACATTAGGTAAAGAAGACGTTGAAATGGGTATCTTAATGGGTACAGGAGCTTATGACTTAGATAGAAAAGTTTCAGAAGCAACATCATTCAATATTAAATCAGTACTTGCAGGTAAAACTCCAAAACCACAAAAAGTACAATTCTATGAAGATGAATTATTATACATCAACAAAGACACAGCTGATGATTTAAACTATCAACCACACTTGAGAGTTTTATACACAGCAGAAGTAATTTCACATAGAAAACCAAACGTTTTAACTATGTCTGATGTATTCAACAATGTTGCAAATAGCAACCTTGATATTGAAAGAAAGAAATTATTAGTTAAAGCAGCAAGAAGAGGTGCTGTAGCAGCTGCATTAAGATATTTACCAACATTTAATGTAACTCTTGGTTACCAATCATATAACCATAGCTATGCAGAAAGTGCAAAACTTTTATATCCTGAAAGAACAGGCGTATTCAAGATGGGATTTGAACAAATTATCTACTCACCTGCATTAGTTACAAATATTATTTTAAAGAAGAAAAACTTAAACTTTGCTAAACATGAACAATTCTTGACAGAACAAAATATGGGAATTGATATAGCAATGTTATACATGGATGTATTAATCCTTGAAAACAAAATCAAAGTTCAAAAAGACTATGTAAAAGAATGTCGTGAAGCATTAGCAATGGCAAGAGTAAGAGAAAAAATGGGCTATTGTGGTCAAGAAGAAGCTTTACGTTGGGCAACTGAATTAAACAGACACGAACAAGAACTTCTTGATATGGCATCAGCTCTAAGAAATACAAAAGTTCAAATGAGTAAGGTTATGTATCAAGATCAATCAAAAGATTTTGAACTAGCTCCAATCAAAGCAACTGATAAAACATTCTTTACAAGTGAAATCAATATCATCAACCACTTGGGTACAGAACAAAACCTAGAAACATTTATCAAAATGTTAGTTGATGAGTCATATCAAGTTTCTCCAGAGTTAGCTAAATTAAGAACAGCTCAACAAATGAAGAAAACTGAAATGGCTATGTACATTCAAAAATTCGTACTTCCTGATGCTAAGTTAGAATTATCTTATACAACACTTCCTGGTAGACATTATTCAAGTGAATATCCGTCAATGGTTATGTTGCCAACATTCGGACCAACAGGTAGTAAAATCGGTTCAACAGCACTACCATTAGGTCAAATGCTAGGTCACGCAAACAAGGATAACGTTTACTTTGGTATCTTTGCACAATGGAAACCAATTGAAGGTGGTACAAAATTCGCTGAAATCGCAAGAACAAAAGCTGAATTAAACGAACTTCAAAGATACGAAGACGAAGTAAAAACACAACTTGAAGAAGAAATCAGAATGATTGTAAACAGAGCTTTAGCTGGATACTTCAGTATCGACAAAAACTACAAAGCAATGTTTGCTGCACAAGAAAATTACCAAAAAGTTAAAGCTCAATACTTAGCAGGTAAGATTCCTGTATCACAATTGACAGATTCACAAGCTGTATATCTTGAATCAAAAGAAAAAGCTATGAACTCTCAATATGTATTCTTCAAAGAAGTAGTTTGGGTACAAAGAGGTATCTGTGCAGTTGATTGGGAAAAAGCTCCACAACAAGCACACGAGTTTATCAAAAAACTTAGAAGTACATTATCTTACCAAGAAGATATAACACTTCTATAATAAAAGGTAACTTCTTTCATAAATTAGCGAAAGCTAATAAAACGGGCGAGGATTTTATCCTCGCCCGTTCTTTTTAATACCCCTCGCCACATTTTGTGAAACAAAATTGGGGAGAGGAGAAATTTTTAGTTGAAAGCTTTGCTTGAAACTTTAAAATTTCGGTGAGGGTAAATAAAAACAAGCCCTCAACCGAGCTTCGCCCACCCTGCTTGGTTGTTGCCGTTAAACGAGTCATCGTGTTTTGCTTCGCAAAAGCACTCTGCTCTCTGGCAACAATCCACTTCTCCCATTGTTGGGAGAAGGAAACAATTCTAATAAAACTATAACTCTTACACTTGCGCACTCTAAAAAAATACGTTATAATAAGAGTAACAAGTGGCTATTAGCGAAAGCTAATATTTTACACCACTAGGTTTTAACTTAATAAAACTAGCGTTATGATTGCAACTACTAACGCTAGTTTTTTAGTACACTTGCGACCATATTTTATTGAATAATTTTCACAAAATTAAACCAAAACAAAAGCCTATTTGAATGAATTAGATTGACTTATTGAAATATCATCAAAGAACTTGTTTGTTTGAACGTAGTGAGTTACAAGTTCTTTAATTGAAATTTAGTCAATCTTATGAATGTAAATCGGCTTTGAAAGTTTCTTTTGGGGGTTTCTTTTTAAAAGAAATCCCCATGAATTAAGTTTATAAATTATAATATTTTTTGGATTGCTTCGCTTTCGCTCGCAATGACATGATTTTTTAATTGTTAACTTATGTATTAATTTTCAACTTTTAGAATTGATATTTATTTTAGTTCGGTAAAGAATGTGTATATAAAATTATGGGAGTTATGTAGATGACAGTGATTACTGAAAAATTTAATATCAACACTCAAGGTTTTACTGACATTGTTGATATTACAAAGAATGTTCAAAACTATGTTTACAAACATTCTATCAAAGACGCATTAGTTGTAGCTTATGTTGGTGGAAGTACAGCTTCATTAACAACTATCGAATTTGAACCAGGCTTATTAACAGATTTACCTGCAGCTTTAGACAGAATTGCCCCAATGAATATCGAATATGCTCACGACGAAACTTGGAACGACGGCAACGGTTATGCTCACGTTCGTGCATCTATCATTGGTAACTCAATTTCTATTCCTTTAATTGAAGGTGCTCTTCAATTAGGAACATATCAACAAGTTGTTTTAATCGACTTTGATAACAAAGCTAGAACAAGAACAGTTTACCTTCAAATTATTTGCTAGGTCTAAGCATTGTAAGTAGAATGCATGGTGGATTACATGTTTCCATCACGTCATAATCTGCTGTAACGAAGAAGAATTCTAACATCTCACCATGTTTAATTTCAATGGTGTCAAAGGGAATGCTTATATCTATAACATTATCGTATGAAATTTTAATGTTTTCAGAATTTTTTTCTCTCCACAAGTTTTCAGGCAATGCTTCGATAAATTGTAGAGGTCTTAAAAGTCCACTAGAGAATGTTAGTCTGATTTCGTTGTGGAATTTTTCTTTAAATAAAGTAGGGATTTTGTCACCTTTAACAAGAGGTCTTACTGGTGATAAATCCTGATCTATATCACAATTTCTCATGTATAGATAAATTTGTTGAGTCATTTGTGAATTATTCTCTCTGATTTCGTGATTTAGAATAAATCTCAAATATAAATACTCTTCATCAAAACCAAATCTAACTTTTTCGAACAAATGAACATCGTCATCATTTTTTGCTAAAATGTCGATAAATCCTGCATTTAACCATTCATCGTCAATTTTATTTTGGCTATCCATAACAGGTATAGTTGAGTCATAAGTATCTGTTCCCATCAATGAAGTTTGTAGTGAAACAGGAACTTCTAAACCTAAAATTCTATAAACATTTTTCAAATGTTCTCTAAACAAGTAGTCAAAAATATGGTCTTGTTCTGAATTATTTGGTTCTCCATACCACCAGAACCAATCAGAACTTTCCGAGATAAACAATTCTCTGCGAGCTTTTTCAAGGTTTGGATTATCAGGGTTTTCGTGTTCAAACTTTGTAAAATCGTCATGAACATGTTTTAAATAAGTCCACGCTAAATCCTTTGTAGGTTCTCCAATCCATAATTGGAAATTTCTATTTATCCAAGAACCTGAATAAATTTTTGGTAAATCTTTTTTGTTTTTATCTTTCTTTATATAGTCCGAAATCAAAACAGTTTCTAAAGAGTCGTCCTCTTCAATCATAGAATAAATTGCGTCTAAAAATTCTTTACCGTCTGATTGATAATTTTCCCAACAATTTTCACCGTCACAAGCAATTGTTAGCAAGTGATTTTCGTCAGGTGAAGTAAGAATTTTACTTTGAATAACTTTCATTCTATCGTACAAATCGTTTGCAGCTTTTTCAGCTTCAACATGAGGGTATTCAAAATTAATAAGGTTTGGAATTGAGCTATCTCTGAAAATTAAATCGATATTCGAATTATTTTTTGTTTTGTATTCATAAGTTTTTAACAAATAATATGGGTCTTCCAAGTATCCTTTAAAATCTCTTACAAATTCAAAGTTGATAGAGTTTGCCAAAATACCTTCGTCAGTAATAGTCCAATCAACGCCTAAATCTTTTAGCATATCAAGAGTTTTTGCGCTCAAGCAATGTTCTGGAGGCCAAATACCTTTTGGTCTTACGCCAAAAACCTCTTCCATTCTATCTAGTGCCCATTTTGTTTGAATCATAGCATCCTTACCCATTTTAAGATTTTGAGGTAAAGCATCTGGATTTGGTATATTTCTGCTTGCGCATTTAATATCTGTTAAAATTGGTAAAATTGGATGGTAATAAGGACTTGTCGTAATTTCAATTCTACCTTCTTTCAAAAATTCTTTGTATGTTGGAACAATCATTTTAAGAATTTTTGTAGAATAATCAAGAATTTCAATTCTATCTTCTAAAGAAAAATCATTACCTTTTTCAGCCAATTTAAGTAATTCTGGAAACATTTCTGCATACATTGAATCAAACCATGCAAGATTGAACCAAGCCATAATGTCGCCATATTCAGCGTCTGAAAAGCTTTCTAATTCTGGATAATCCATTTGCATACGTTTTTGGAACAATGCATCATAAGCTGGGTGATGAGCTACCATTGAGCTATAATTTGCATCAAAAAAGTTATTTAAAATAAATCTTTTATCATCATCTGTTAATTCTTCAACTCTTGTTTTTGTTAATTTTGAATGAACATCTTCTGCACCATTTTCTGCATAATCAAGGATTGCGTCAATCAGAACGGGCGAAAAATTGAAATTTAGTTTCAATTTAGGATATTTTTTCATAATCAACAACATATCAAGATAATCCTTGATAGCGTGAAGTCTAACCCAAGGCATCAAATAGTCACCTTGCGTATTTAGTTTGTAATACGGTTGGTGCATGTGCCAATAAAATGCAATTGATAGTTTTTTATTCTTTCCAAACATTAACTTAATTATACTTAAAAAACATAAAATATGATATACTAAATTTATGAATATTTTATTTTTGACAGACCTTTACCCTATTGATGAAAATGATTTTCAAACATCATCTGCACTTAAAGATTTTGTCGAAAAATTTAGAGAATTTGGGCACAATGTTCAGGTAATAAGACCAAATTTTCTTTTAAATTCTTTTATTCGTAATAAAAAATTTTATAAAACAGGCGAATATAACGGTATTTTTAACGCAAATTATCTGACTCCTTTTTGGTTTAATGTGAAAAACAAACTACCAAAAATAGAAAAATATGACATAATAATTTCTCACATGCCGTCAGGAAATATATTTGCAAGCAATTTTAAAGGTAAATTGATTTGTGGTGTACATGTTTCTGATATAAAAGTTTTGACAGAGTTAGTTTATACTCCATATTTTAAAAATAAACTTTTAAAATCCTTTAAAAGAGCAGAAAAGCTTGTTTGTCGCTCTCCTCATATAAAAGAAAAACTTCTCAAGCTTTATCCTGAATTTGAAGCTAAAATAGTTGTTATAAATTCTGGAATAGATGAAAATTTAATAGTAAAAAGAGAAGTGGATTTTGGAGAAAAGATAAAAGTTTTATCTGTCGCAAACTTAATCAAGCGTAAAAATATTGATAAAGTTATAAAAGCTTGTAAAAGTATTGAAAATATTGAACTCACGATAATTGGTGATGGAAAAGAAAAACAAAACTTAGAAAAACTAGATAAAAATGTGATTTTTAAAGGAAAATTGCCAAGAAAAGAAGTTCTTGAAGAAATGAAAAAAACAGATATTTTTATTCTTCCATCAATAAACGAAACTCTTGGGCTTGTTTATCTTGAAGCTTTAGCAAGTGGATGTATTACGGTTGGAACATCAAATGATGGTATAGACGGAATAATAGAAGATAACAAAAATGGATTTTTGACAAAACCAACAGTAAAAGATATTCAAAAGATTTTAGAAAAAATCTTAATGTTAACACTAAATGAACGAAATAAAATTTCAGAAAACGCTTATTACACAATAAAAGATAACACAGCAAATGCTTGTGCATTAAAATATTTGCAAACAATCATAAATGTTTTATAAATTTGTTATTTTTTCAAATTTAGCTTATTAAAAATTTCATCAAATTTATTGTGGACTTTTTCAAAAGCCTCAATAATTACGGGGTCAAATTGTTTTTTGCTAGAACCTTTTATAATCTCTACACTTTTTTCGTGTGAGAAATTTTCTTTATAAACTCTTGTTTCTCTTAATGCATCATAAACATCGCAAAGCGAAACTATTCTTGCACTCAAAGGAATTTCTTCTCCAGATTTTTGGTCAGGATAACCTGTTCCGTCATATCTTTCGTGGTGGGAAAGTACAACTTCTTTTGCCATTTTAACAAATGGAGTATTTTTCAAGTTTTCTAACATTCTATAACCAAGCATAGAGTGTTTTTTTACGTTTTGAAATTCTTCTTCTGTTAATTTAGCAGGTTTTTTCAAAATTTTGTCTAAAATTTTAGTTTTACCAATATCGTGTAAAACACTTGCTAATTCTAAGTTTTTTATAAAATCTTCATCAATTTTTAAACCTTTTGCAGACTCTTTTAATTCAGTAGCCAAAATTCTCGCATAAGCCTTCATTCTTTCTAAGTGCTTATATGAACCGTCATCTTTAACTTGAACATGTCTGAATGAAGATAAGATATCTTCTAAAGTCTTTTCTTTTGAAATGGCGTCATCAACTTTATTTCTGATAACATCAGCACTTGCTGGTAAAATGATATAATCTTTTATGCCATTTGAATAAAATCTTACGACTTCGTCCACACTAGGATTTGAAGTCATAACAATAACTTTCTTTTCGTTTAATTTTTCGCAAGCTTTTTCAAATTTGCTTGATAAAAGAATTAAATCTACATCAGAATTAAGCTTTGAATCAATTTCTTCAGCTGAAGATATAGTCTTAATTTCATACCCATCTAAAGAAAGTATCATGCTAAAAATCTTCAAATTAGTTTCATTATCATCAACTATTAAAAGTTTCATAAAACTCCTTTTGTGTGCTAAGATAATACTATCATAATTTTAGATTTAATACAAATGAGGTAAAAATGGACGAAGATAGAATTATCGTAACAGTATCAGGAACAGATAAAGTAGGTATTGTAGCAAAAGTTACAACAGTTTTAGCAAAATACGAAGTAAATATTGAAGATATGAAACAAACTCTTATGCAAGGACATTTTGTAATGTTCCTTCTTGGTAATATCGGAACTTCTTCATATTCTTTTAAAGAAATTAAAAATGCAATGATTGAACTTGGAAATGAAATGGAAATGGAAATTTGGGTTCAAAGAAAAGGTATTTTTGATAGAATGCATTTAGTATAAAAGTATATAAATGTGGCGAAGCCAGAGGCTTCGCCACACAAAAAAAGAGGACGGAGCGTTAGCTCCGTCCTCTTTTTTAACAATTTTATTTCATAGCTTCAATAGCAGCTTTTACACCAGAACCAAGTTCAAATTTGTAACCTAGTTTGTATAATACAGCTTCCAATGAAGCGATTGCAGTAAGTACGTCACGATCAGATACGAAACCTAAAGTACCCATTCTAAAGATTTTGTCTTTCAAATCGTTTTGACCATTTGCAACAACGATATCGTAATCATTTTTCAAACCACTTCTGATATCAGGAACAGATACCCCTTCAGGAGGTAAGATTGAAGTGATTGAGTAGCTTACTTTGTTATCGTCTTCAACAAATAATTTTAAGCCGATAGCTCTAATTGCTGAACGTAAAGCAAGAGCGTGTTTTTTATGTCTTGCAAAGATATTTTGAATACCTTCTTCTTTAATCATTTCGATTGCAGCTTTCAATGCGAAGATTAAGTTTACAGCTGCAGTGTAAGGTGTTGTATTACCTCTTACAGCTTTTCTATGAGCAGCCCAGTCAAAGTAGAAACTTGGGTGTTTGCATTTTTCATAAACTTCATAAGCTTTGTCTGATGCAGCCAAGAAAGCTAATCCTGGTGGAATCATAAAGCCTTTTTGAGAACCTGAAACTAAAACATCAATTCCCCATTCATCCATTTTAACATCCATAGCAGAAACTGATGTAACGCCATCAACTACTGATAATGCACCGTGTTCTTGAACTAATTTACATAGTGCTTGAATATCATTTTTAGCACCTGTAGATGTTTCAGAATGAGTCATTGTAACGATTTTAATTTCTTTATTTGTATCAGCATCCAAAACTGCCTTTAATTCTTCTGGGCTAACTGTTTCGCCATAAGCTTTTTCAATAGTTTGAACATTAGCACCTAAAGATTTTGCAATTTTTGCCCATCTGTTACCAAAATTACCAATTACAAGAGAAAGAACTTTATCCCCTTCGTTTACAAGGTTTGATAAAGCTGCTTCCATAGCACCTGTACCACTTGATGCGTAAATAAATACGTCATTCTTTGTTTGGAAAATTTCTCTTAAACCTTCATAGCAATATTTTAAAATTGCTTCAAATTCACCACTTCTATGACCAATTGGATGTTTTGCCATAGCTAATAAAACAGTTTCTGGTACTGGTGTAGGACCAGGAATCATTAAAAATAATTTATCCTTCATACTTCCTCCTTGGATACACATAAAAAATTTTATATATCTATTTTTGCATAAAAATAAAATTTTGAGTATAATACATTTATGTTTATATATTATTTTTTATCGTCAATATTATTTGTAGTAATCCTAGCACCGATTTATATAATTGCAGGGCTATTTAGAAGAGAGTTGTATTCAAGACTTGCAGGGTTTTTAAATATTTATAAAATTCCTGTTATTGAAGGTAAAACAATTATGCTACACGGAGTTTCTGTTGGCGAAATTATTGCTATCGAAGACCTAGTAAAAAAGGTTCATTCTGAACTTCCAGATTATAAAATTGTTGTAACAGCAGGAACAAATACAGGTAAAGAACTTGCAGAATCTAAATTTAAGGATATTGCCGAAAAAGTTTTATATTTCCCACCTGATTTTCCACCTTTCATCAATGAGTTTTTAAAGAAAATTCATCCAGAAGCTGTTGTTATTGCAGAAACAGAAATTTGGCCAAACTTTTCTTATATGGTAAATAGTAAAAATATTCCTCTATTTATCATCAATGGTAGAATTTCTGATCACTCATTCAAATACTACAAACACTTATCAGCATTCTTCGGTGCAATCTTTGACAAAACATATACAAAAATTCTTGCTCAATCAGAACTCGATAGACAAAAATTTATTAAAATGGGTGCAAATCAAAAGATTTGCGAAGTTATGGGTAATTTAAAATTTGATATTCAAAAGAAATTACCAGAAGATGTTCAAGTTGATAAAGCAAACAACCGTATTATGATTGCAGGTAGCACTCACAAAGGTGAAGATGAAATTGTTTTGAAAACATTTAAAAACATTCATAAAAAACATCCTGAATTTAAACTATTATTAGCCCCTAGACATTTAACAAGACTTGATGATGTAACAGAATTAGTTAAGAAAACTGGCTATAATTTTGGGTATTATTCAAAAGGTGATTCTTTTGAAAACAATGATATTATAATTTTAGATGTAATAGGAAAACTTGCAAAATTGTATTATTATTGCGATATAGCCTTTATTGGTGGTAGCTTTAATAAAACAGGTGGACATAATCCACTTGAGGCATCAATTTACAACAAACCTGTAATTTCAGGTCCTACAATTTCTAATTTCAAAGGAATTTATGGAGTTCTTACTGGTGAAAATGCAGGTAGAGTCGTAAATACTCCAAAAGAATTTGAAGAAGAAATCCTTAAACTTTTAGAAGATAACGATTATTACAACTATGTTTGCAACAATTGCCAAAAAGTATTTGAACGTAATCGTGGTGCAATTGATTTTGTAATCAAAAAGATTAAAGATAGTATTTTAGCATAAGTTTTAGTAATAATATTCGCTAGGAATACAGTAAAGAACGCTTTCGTTCTTTCTATTGTCATAATAACCTATTTTATAAGTGTAATTGTGAAGAATGTTTTTTAAAAACAACATTATTTCTGTGTAATCTCTTGCAGGCATTTCAAAAATTCTAAAAGCTAGTTGTGGTCTATCTTTTCTTATTGTTCTGACACAACCTTTTAAAACTCTTAACTCAAGAGCGTCAATATCAAATTTTATAAAATCTATCTTTCTTCTATTACGAGCTCTGAAAGCATCCAATGTTGTAGTTTTTAAGGATTGTCTTAAAAAGACTTTATCATTTTCGACATCCCATAAAATTCTACCAATCATTTCGATTTTTTCAGAGAATTGAATAATTTTATAGAAGGTAAGATTTTTCGCTTTTCTAGGTAAAATCAAACCATTTGAAACATAATCGTGTAAAGCATCAAAACAATAAATTTTTTCAACTGACTTAATCTCATTTTGAAAAACCATGCTATTATAGCCATTATTTTCGCCAGTATCAATGATTGTTTTAATTTTGCTACGCATTAAAAATTCTATATATTCATTATTTTTAAGGCTTGGTTTATGCTCCTCTATATATCGTAAATAGTAGTTTTTATCCTGCAAAAGAGAAGAAATAAACATAACTTCAAAACGTTCAACATCTTCGTCATCTTCAAACATTTCTTTTAATTCTTCGAAATGTAGATATCCTAATTTTTGCAAATCTTTTTCAGAAACTTCTACGTAATTAATCTCTGATTTTGAAAAAAGTTGAGTCATTGCGTGAAAGTTATCTCTTTTTGCAATAATAATACAATCAACTTTATCTTTTTGTTTTATAAATTCTCTAAAATCAATTATTTTAATGCCGTCTTGGTATTGTTTTTCTCCAACTTGATATTCAACAAAAAAAGCTATTTTTATGTCTTTTCTTTTTTCATAGATATATTTTTTGATTTCTAATGCTTCTTTAGAAGTACCGTAAATCGCTATGGTATCTCGTTTTTTTACATTTGATAATATGTTGTATAGCGTTAAATCAAACTTTTTAAACATTAAATCTTTTCCAAAATATTTTTAACGACATTTAAATCTTCTGGAGTAGTAATCTTAATATTATTTTCACTACCCTCTACAATAAAAATTTTATCCAAGTTGTATTTAACAATCAAACCACAATCGTCTGTAAAACTCGCAGAAAAATCTTCAAAAGCTAATTTATGAGCTTTTTTTATTAATTCAGATTTAAAAGATTGAGGAGTTTGCACTCTTCTTAAAAACTTTCTATTTGGAATTTGAGTGATAAAACCGTTTTCATCAACTTGAATAATTGTATCAGAAGAGTTTATAGCTGTACCCACTGCATTATAAGTATTCAAAGCTTCAATATTTCTGTCAATAATATCTTTATCTACAAAAGGTCTTACTGCGTCATGTATTAAGACATTTACACCATCTTCAATCTCACTTGTTCCAATATATGAACTTTCAACTCTTGTTTTTCCCCCGTTTAAGAGTTTTGAAACTTTTTTATAATTATTTTTTTTCAAAATTTCTTCTGCTAAATCTCTAAATTTTGGATTTATCACAAGAATAATTTCATCAATTTTATCGTGGTTTTCAAAAGCTTTAATTGAATACTCCAATATAGTTTTACCGTTTAATTCGTAAAACTGTTTAGGAATATTGTGCCCGAAACGTTCGCCATTACCTGATGCAAGAATTAATGCTACATTTTTCATCTAGTTCAAAAACTCCACTTCTCCTGAATCTAAATGATAATATGCAGGAACAATCTTTAAACCTTTGTTTTGAACATAATCTTTTAGCAAACCGTCTTTTTCAGTTAGTTTGTTTGCGTTAATAACAGCATTGTTTTTAATCACATTTGTAAGTTTACATCCACATTGATGTTCTTTTTCATACTGTTTTAAAGCAGGTTTGATTGATTTGATAAGGCTATTAATATATTTTGACTCATCAACATTATTAACAGTGGCTGTTACTGCTCCACAATCTTCGTGTCCCATAACGATAACCAATTTTACACCCAAATGTGCAACGGCGTATTCAACGCTACCAATAACGTGATTATCAAGAACATTACCTGCGTTTCTGATTTCAAAAATATCACCTAAACCTTGGTCAAAAATTATTTCAGCAGGAACTCTTGAATCAGAGCATGTAAGAATTGCTACAAAAGGATGTTGCCCTTTAACAAGCACATCTCTTGATTTTTTTGTTTGGTGCGGGTGATTTAAATGCATTGTTCTAAAATGTTCATTACCAGTTTTTAAAATCTTCATTGCTTCGTCAGCAGAAAGATTTTGAACTTCATGCGCAAAAACACTATTTGCAAATAACAAACATACCAAAGTTAAAATTATCTTTTTCATATTTTATTTACCTCATTGTTAGTAATATAACTGTTATATCACTAACAAACAAGTTTTACCAATATGACTGATAGTCAAACATAACGTTTATAATATTTCCGTTATAATATTCGGCTCGACCCCAACTGCTACCCATTTTTAATCTCAAAATTGTATTATTTATTTTTGAAATATAGTCATACTGAGCTTTTAAAACAACTCTGCCACTATAATCTATGATTCCATACTTGTAACCAACCCCTCCTGATGAAGGTTGAGAAGGGTTTATTTCACCACTAGGGGCTAATCTTACTCTTAATAAATAATTATTAATTTTATCTACAGAAAAATACTGTTCATGGGCTACAACGTTTCCTCTGTAATCCATTAAACCTATACTTCCTCTTGAAGAACCTGCTGTTGGTAAACCTTCTGCTCCACCTGTGTTTGAAGAACTAAATTTTAAAAGTCTATCATCAAGTTTTTCAAGATAAGAATATGTGATAGGTAAAATTGTGGCGCCAGAAAATGTCATTAAACCGTATTTATTTTCTTTTTTAACTTTTAGTATGCCTGATTTTAGACATTTAATTTCTTGATATTCAAAAGGTAAAACTCCTCTGCCATATCCATTTATCAGTCCTACTTTTGAATCATTTTGAGCTATAAATAAATTTGGATTTATCTCATTTAGATAGTCGTATTCTTGAGTAGACACTCTTTGTCCGTTAGAATTTACTAGATAATAAGTTGTAACCATCTTGTTTTGAGAAGTTGAATATGTTGAATACCCTGTTCTTTTTCTAACTTGCGCTGAAAAAGCACTGGAATTAACAAATAAAAGACATAATATTAATACTAAAATTTTTTTCTTCATTTTTTCGTCCTAAGAATATTCTTCTTTATTTTTTATCTAAAATCAAACCTATTTTTTTTGAAAAATTGATACTAAAACCAAATCGGCAATTTTTTCATCAGCCCATTTAGGTAATTTTGTTGAAACATGAACTTTTATAGGTGTATTCACTAATAAATCACCCATTTCAATTTCACCCATCCACAAACGATATTTATTTTTATCCACAGTAACCTTGTGAGGGATTTTGTGAATAGAAGTTGCAAAGACAGGATTAAATACTTCACCTCTTTTTAATTTATCAATAGGAATCTCTTTTTCACCGTTTATAAAATACCATTTTTTATTAATTTTTCCGAAAAAGAAATAATCAGAATCACTCTCGCTCATTTGAAGCTTTGCAATTGCAACATCTTTGTATTTTGGTCTAACAATCATTTTTCCACGATAATCAACTATACCAAATTGATTTTTACCAACTCTCGCTTTCATCAAATTTTCGTCAATATTTTCTAATTTAGAATAAATAGGTGATACAACTGGAAAAGATAATGCATTTTTCACCCCAAACATCTTATCACATTTAACAATTTGAGAACCTTGATACATACCTTTTTCAACAGTATAAACAGGTTTGCAAACTGTTATTTTTTTAGTTTTTGGAACTCTTGCATCACTTGCTTGAACAGTAAATGCTCCCAAAATTAATAATGTCGTAAATATTTTTTTTATCATAAAATTTCCTTTTTATTCAACTTTATTTAATTCTTTTGCCTCTTGAATTTCAAGCTCTTTATCAGCAAAATCGTTAGCTCTCCAACCTTCTTTTAATATATCAGTCAAAGATGTATAAATTGGTTGAGTGATTTGTTTTCCTGAAAAATCAACTAACGCCCATTTATCATAACGCTTAACTCCAATTAAAAAATCATTCACCCTTTGTATTGATAAATAATTAGGTTCAACAATTACACGACCTTGGTTAGTTAATAGCCCGAATTTATCAAATTTTCTAACTTTTACAGCAGTTTGTGAAAATCTATAAACTCTGTCATATTTAGGTTCAACAATCGTTTTTGAAGGTAAATATGCAAATCCAAATTTTCCGTTAGATTTTAATTCGTACAAACTTGAATCAAGTCTTCTTATTCCATCAAATCTTACAGGAACAACTTCTTGAGCATTTCCATCTAGTAAGCCATGTTTAGTACCAATTCTAGCGTCTAAAATATTATCGATATTGCCATTTAATTTGCTTACATGGTCATATTTTGGTGAAACAATAGTTTGTCCAGAATAATTAATTAAGCCACATTTTCCACCTTGCATAACGCCAAGATATTTGCTGTTAACTTTGTACAAATAATCGTACTGTAATGGAATAATTGGTCTACCTGTATAATCAACTACGCCGTATTTTCTGTTTTGAACAGCGCCCAAACGTCCGTCATACAAGTAATATAAAAAATCATATTTCAATGGAATTTTAACAGTATTGTCAAAATTTACAAGTCCATATTTACCATTCTTTGAAACAAGAACGCCGTCTTCTTTCACAAATTTCAAAGTATCATATTGAGGTGAAATTACGTGTTTTTCTTCCATTGAGTCATAAACACCATATTTACCATTGATTTTTGAAATCTGATAATTTGAAAAAGTTTTGTTATTATTTTCATATTTAATTTTTGCAGGATCTTTGTATGCAGGAGCTGAAAAAGCTTGAGCATTTACAAATAAAAGACATATAAATATCCAAATAACTCTTTTCATAAAACACCTTCTATAGAATAAATTTCTTCTAAACGATTTTTGTCATTAAGGTATAAATATCCAACTAATACTTCAAAAGCAGTTGCTTGACGGTAATCAGCTTGAATACCTCTTCTTGAGATTGGAACTTGTAAATTTCTTGCTCTTCTAACTAAATCTTGTTCACTTTCAGTTAGATGAGGTTCAATTAATCTCAAAAGTTCAGCTTGATGACCTGCGTTTACATATTGAGTTGTAAGTTTATGCAACTCTTTTGTGTGCTGTGTTTCATAAATAGTTTTTTCTCTAACCTTTAATTCCCATACAGCATCTCCTAGATGTGCATAATTACGTAAATTTAATTCTTCCATTGTTTAATTTTATCACATTTTTTACATTTGGCTTGAATTGTTAAAAAAATTATTAGATAATTCTTATATGAAAAGATTTATTTTAACAACATTAATTTTATTTTTAACAACAGGCTTTGCTTTTGCAGAAAGTTTTGATTCCGATTTGTATTTGTTTTGCCACAATACGGGTTCAGATAAATACAAATATGATGTTATGATGAAACAAGCTCTTGTTGTAAACGATTTACAATTAAATAACGACCAGAAAAAACAAATGGAAGTTATATTTAACACTTACGGTTCAGATTATGCAGAATTAAAAGGAAGTTTAAACGAAAATAAAGAAATTTATTCAAAAATGAAAAAAGATAAAACTTCTTTTAGTACAAAATCAGAACAAAGAAAAAAAATAAGAGATTTAAAAAGGGAAATCAAAAAACTTCAAAAAAAAATGATTAAAGAAACAAAGAAGATTCTTAACCATAAACAAAGAAGTAAATATAACACAATTATAAAAAGTATATTTTAAAAAATAATGAAGTAATAAGAAAACATCCTTAAAACATTTCTTTGCACATAATCATGCACTTGTTACAGCAAGTCATCAAGCAAATGCTATACTTTATAAACAGCTTTTGGCGCAAGCAAAACTTTGTGCTTTTGCAGATATTTTCCAATTCGCTACACTTGTATCTTTTATGGTAATTCCATTGGCATTTTTACTAAGACTTACAACTCCAAAATCGTAATTAAAATCCTATCTTTTTTGTTTCTCTAGGTTGTTCAATTAAATTGTTTAGTACATGTATAATTTGGTTAATTCTGCTATCATTCTTTTCTATATAAAGATTTAAAAGTTTTTTTAGTTCTTTTATTTCTACTGAATTATCATTCTGTAGTGCATATTGTCTTAGTTTGACAAAAGCTCTCATAATTTGTATATTAATATTAATTGCAATATCGCTATTTAAAATAGACGTAAGCATTGCAACTCCTTGTTCTGTAAAAGCGTATGCATTTGAAGTACTATGTTTTAAATTTTTGAACCGGTCGCAATTTGCGACCAGTTCTTTTTGCTCATCGTTACTGAGTTGAAACATAAAATCTTCAGGAAATCTTTTTAAATTTCTCTTAACTTGTTCGTTTAAACGTTTAGTTTCTACCTCATATAATTCAGCCAAATCTCGGTCAATCATTACTTTTTGACTTCTAATTGTGAAAATTTTATTTTCAATAATTGATATTTTATTGTTGCTCATTATTTACCTTTATCATTTTAGATTTAATCATCATCTTGTTCTAGGATGTCTGTAATTTTGCAGTCAAAAAATTTGCAAATTTTATCAAGAGTGCTAAGTCTAAAATCATAATATTTTCCACTCATTAATCTACTAACAGTAACCTTACCAAGTCCCGTAGCTTCAATAATGTCTTTTTGTGTTATTTTTCCTCTCCAACGAATATTATATAAATTAACTTTTATCATTTAACTATTATATAAATTATTTCAAAATTTGACTTTTAACCCTAAACAAGATAATATTTGTATTATATTGTGTACAAAATGTAAATTATTTTAATATATAAGGATTTTATTATGAACCATGTAGAAGATGTTTTGGCTGATGTAGAAATGTATTTCTGCCAATTAATAGACTTATTAGATTTGATGATTGAAAATGACAATACTTCAGTAAACAATCTTATGACTCTTAAACAACTTTCAGAAAGTGGTCTTAATTCGATAAAATCATTTGAAAATTAGTTATTTTAAAATTAAACTTCCAAATAAATATACGATAAAGGCAACAAGCCAAGCTATTGCACATTGAACAGCTACAACTAAAACTGCATACCAGTTACCTAATTCTCTTTTAACAGTTGCGATTGCTGCAACACAAGGTGTATAAAGAAGTGAAAATACTAAAAAAACAAAGGCTGTTAATGGTGTAAATAACATTGGCAATTTATCTAAATCACCATTCAATAATACTGTTAAGGTACTTACTACGCTTTCTTTTGCCATAAAACCTGTTAAAAATGCTGTTGAAATTCTCCAGTCATCAATGCCTAAAGGGTGAAATACGGGTGTTACAAAGTTACCTAACATAGCTAACAAGCTTTGTGCAGAATCTGTTACTAAGTTTAATTTTGCATCAAATGTTTGTAAAAACCAAATTATAATAGTTGCGTAAAAGATTACTGTAAAAGCTTTTGTAACAAAGTCTTTTGCTTTTGAGTATATTAATCTATAAACATTCAATGCATCAGGCATTCTGTAGTTTGGCAATTCCATTACAAACGGAACAGGTTCACCTTTAAAGAAAGTATATTTCATTATAAATGCAAAAATTATACCTACAATAATACCTATAAAATATAGGCTCAAAATAACTTGTACTTGATTTTTAGCAAAAAATGCAGCTGTAAATAATACGTATATAGGTAATTTTGCAGAACAACTCATAAATGGTGTTAAGAAAATTGTCATTTTTCTATCTCTTTCAGAAGGTAATGTTCTTGTTGACATAATTGCTGGAACAGAACATCCAAAACCAATTAACATCGGTACAAAACTTCTTCCTGATAGACCTATTTTTCTTAAAATCTTGTCCATAACAAAAGCTACACGCGCCATATAGCCACTGTCTTCAAGGATTGATAAGAAGAAGAAAAGCACAATGATTACTGGTAAGAAACTCAATACAGCTCCGACACCTGCAAAAATACCATCAATGATTAAGGAGTGTACAACAGGGTTTAAACCATATAAAGTAAGCATACTATCTGTAAAATCAGTTGCTTCCATTATGCAAAATTGCATTATCTCTGATAAAAATGTTCCAACAGGTCCAAAAGTTAAATAGAAAATACCTGCCATTATTGCAAAAAAGGCTAAAATCGCCGTATATTTGCCTGTTAAAACTTTATCTAGTCTTCTTGAGAACTTATCTCCAATAGTTTCGCCACTTGGTTTGTGTACAAAACTTTCTGAAAGTTTTTCGATAAATGAAAATCGCATATCGGCAAGGGCAGCTGCATTATCAAGCCCTCTTTCTTTTTCCATTTGTGAAATTAAATCATTTAAAGCTTTTACATCATTTTTTGGTAAATCCAAAGCTTTTAAAATTAGTGGGTCACGTTCAACAAGTTTTGTTGCAGCAAAACGAAGAGGAATATTTACTTCCTTCGCGTGATCTTCAATCAGATGACTAATTGCGTGAATACATCTGTGTACAGAACCTTTTTCATCAGGTTCGGCTTCGCAAAAGTCAATTCTTCCTGGGTATTCCTGATATTTAGCAACATTTATTGCGTGCTCTACAAGTTCTGCAATACCTTCACCTTTTGATGCAGAAATAGGAATAACAGGAACTCCTAGCATTGCTTCCATACCGTTTACATCAATGCTTCCACCGTTTTTGTAAACTTCATCCATCATATTTAATGCAATTACCATAGGCACATTTAATTCTATTAATTGCATTGTCAAAAGTAAATTTCTTTCAATATTTGTTGCATCAACAATATTAATGATTCCGTCAGGTTTTTCATCAAGTATAAAATTACGAGTTACAATTTCTTCGCTACTGTATGGTGATAATGAATAAATCCCTGGAAGGTCTGTTATTGTTACTTCTTTATGGTTTACAAGGTGTCCGTATGTTCTATCTACTGTTACCCCTGGAAAATTTCCAACGTGCTGATTTGAACCAGTTAATTTGTTGAATAATGTTGTTTTACCACAATTTTGATTACCTGCTAGTGCAAAAACGAGTTTTGTCTTAGGTTTTGCATTTTTATTTTTCTTTGTTGTGTAAACTACTCGTTCACCTTTTTGAGAGTGTTCAACTTCTTTGAAAGCTAAATTCTTGCGAGGAGAATTATGAGCTTCATGAATATTTTTTATCTGAATTTTTGACGCATCTTTTTTTCTTAATGTTAATTCGTATCCACGTAAACGAATTTCAAGAGGATCGCCAAGAGGAGCTGTTTTTACTAATGTAACTTCAACCCCTGGGATAAGCCCCATATCAAGGATGTGTTGTCTTAAAGCCTTGTCAGCACAATCAACAGACGTAATTGTTGCATCCTTACCAATTTGTAATTTATCTAGTGTAATCTTTTTATCAGTAAATTTCATTACTAGCTTCCTTTTACCGCAATATCTGTCAGATTTTTGCCACAAATTATTGTAAGGCACGGCTAACATATTGTCAAGAAAATATTTTTATTTGTAAAAGGCTGAAAAGAAGAGGGCGAAGCCTATGGCTTCGCCCTCTTTCTTTTTGTTTTTGTCGGCTTGATAAAGCAGACCTACAGAAATTTATTGTTTTAAATCGTTTTCTATTTTTGATAAAACTGCATCAACTTTTGATAAGTCTTTTACTGCACCTTGAGCAAATTGTGGACGTCCACCACCTTTACCTTCTGTTGCAGCTGCAATTTCTTTAACTATGTTTCCAGCGTTAACACCTTTTGCTACAAAGTTATCAGAAACTTTAACAAAGATTGATGTACCTGCAACAACTGCAATGATTGAATTACCAAGTTTGTTTGCAAGCATTTCAACGCCTTCTTTTAAGGCATTTGAATCAAGTTGATCAATTTTTTGTACAAACAATTTTCCATCAGCTATATCAATAGCTTTTGATGCAAATTCTTTGAATTTGTCTTTTGCTTGTGCTGATTTCAATGTTGTTAATTCTTTTTGAAGTTCTTTGTTTTCTTCTTGAATTTTATCAATACGAGCTTCAACTTCATCATAATGAGCTTTGAATTTAGAAGCTAATTTATCCATAGCATTTGCTTTGTCTGACAAGTATTTCAATGCAGATTTAGCAACAACTACTTCAATACGTCTTGTACCAGCTGCAATTGCCGATTCAGAAACGATTTTTGCAAGTCTTAATTGACCAGTATGTGATGCATGACAACCTGCACAGAATTCTTTTGAGATTTCGCCTATAGATACAACTCTTACTTCGTCATCGTATTTTTCACCGAATAAAGCCATTGCACCTGTTTGACGAGCTTCATCAATATTCATAACTTTTGTTGTTACGTCAATATCTTCAGAAATCCATTCATTCATCAAATTTTCTGTTTTTTGAATTTCTTTTTCTGTCATTGCTCTATCAAAAGTAAAGTCAAATCTCATTCTATCTTCTTCAACTTGTGAACCTGCTTGGTGTACATCACCTGTTAATACGTGTTGTAAAGCTGATTGTAATAAGTGAGCTGATGTGTGGTGAACTTTGATTTGTCCTCTACGTTCTTTATCAATGCAAGCGTGAACAGTTGAACCGATTTCGATTTCACCGTTTACAAGTTCGCAACGGTGAACGAATAATTTGTTTACTTTAAATGTTGTCAAAACATTAAGTTTAACGCTGCCACTTTCGATTACACCAGAATCTCCAACTTGGCCACCACATTCTGCATAGAATGGAGTTTTGTCAAGAACTACATCAATGTAGCCTTCACCATCTAGTGTTTCAAGGATTTTAGCATCACATTCTAAATCTGTGTATCCAACAAATTCTGTCGCACCAACTTTTTCTTCAACTTTTGCATACTTGATGTCGCCTGTTACAGAAATCTTTTGTGTTGCAGCTTTCGCACGGTCTTTTTGTTCTTTCATCGCAACTTTAAAGCCTTCTTCATCTGCTTTTAATCCGTTTTCTTCTGCAATTTCTTTTGTTAATTCAAATGGAAATCCGTATGTGTCATAAAGTTTGAATGCGTTTTCACCATCAATGTCTTTTTTATTCTCGATAAATTCATTTAATAATTTATAACCTCTATCAAGAGTTTTATTGAAGCGTTCTTCTTCTTTTAGGATTGTATCGATAATTTTTTGTTTATTCTTTCTTAAATCAGGATATGCATCGCCATAATTATCAACAACTACGTCAACTAGTTTGTATAGGAAAGGCAATTCCATACCTAAAATTTTACCGTGACGTAAAGCACGACGTAAAATCATACGTAGTACATAACTTCGACCTTCATTTCCTGGTATAACGCCATCATTGATTAAGAAAGTTACGCAACGAGCGTGGTCAGTGATTATTCTAAGTGATACGTCTGTTTTTTCTGATTTTTTGTATTCAACACCACTCATTTCAACAACTTTATCAAGAATTGGACGAAGTAAATCAGTTTCAAATGTTGATGTTACACCTTGACAAACCATTGCAATACGTTCAAGTCCCATACCTGTATCAACGTTCTTTGATTCAAGAGGTGATTGATTACCTTCTTCATCTTGGTAAAGCTCTGTGAATACTAAATTCCAAATTTCAACCCAACGGTCACATTCACATGTGTCAATGCCACAATCGTCAGAGCATTTGAATTGTTCGCCCAAGTCATAATGAATTTCAGAACATGGACCACAAGAACCAGATGCCCCTGGAGGGCCCCAGAAGTTGTCTTTTTTACCTTTACGTTTAATTCTGTCTGGTGCAACGCCTACGCTACGCCAAATATCATAAGCTTCGTCGTCTGTTTCAAAAATTGTTATCCAAAGTCTATCTTTATCTAATTTTAAAACATTTGTAACAAAATCCCATGCCCAAGGAATAATTTCTTTTTTGTAATAATCTCCAAAAGAAAAGTTTCCTAACATTTCAAAGAATGTATGGTGGCGTGGAGTACGACCAACATTTTCGATATCAGAGTCTTTACCACCGGCACGAGCGCATTTTTGACAAGAAGTTGCACGAGCAGGATCGTATGGTGATTTAACAATACCTAAAAATATTGGTAAAAATTGTAACATACCAGCAGTTGTAAGAAGAACAGTCGGATTGTCAGGGACAAGCGACGAACTTTCAACAACTGTATGTTGATGTTTGTTTTTGAAAAAATCTAAATATAATTGTCTAATTTCGTTACCTTTAAGCATAAAAAATTCCTCTCTTTTTCATAAAAAAATTATACCTTAAAAATTTTAAGGTTGCATGGAAAAATTTTGTGTGGTAAAATAATTTTGCAGATGGAGAATAATATATTAAGAGTCTGTAGCTCACGAGGTGAGCAAAACTCAGAGGACGTTTCACAATAAAGTCTTTGAGTTATGAAAATTAAATAATAAAAAAATAAGATATGCGTCTGTAGCTCAGCTGGATAGAGCATCTGCCTTCTAAGCAGAGGGTCCCGCGTTCGAATCGCGGCAGGCGTATTTTTAAAAGGGATAACCAAAAGGTTGTCCTTTTTTTTGTGAGCGTGCCAGCGATGAGAACGCCAATTTGCGTTCGAGCGCGAACGAGCAGAGGCTGGAGCACTTTTGTCAAAGTGTTGAAAACACGAAGACAAAATGCGAAATTGCCGTTTAATGCGAGTGAGCAAGACAATCGTGGCAGGCGTATTTTTTTTAAAGGATAATACTTGATTATCCTTTTTTATGTCTTTTTAACATTTGATTATTAAATTCTTCTGTGAATACAAAATCAGGATGATAACGCCAAGCTCCGTATGTTATGATGTCGTCTGTTAAATCTGGATATATATTTTTTACAACTGCCATTAAATTTTCAAGTCCTTTTTGACTACCTTTAGATACTAAATCATCATAAAAAAGTGTTATTGCTAAATATGTTGATTCTTTCCAATCTTTGTTTTCAGATTCTCTAATGATTTTAGCATTTAATGCAATGTGCTCTACAAAATCAAATTTTTTAATTAGATATTTTTTATAAATTACATCTATTTGAGGATATTTCGTTTTTACAATGAAATCTAACTTTTCAAATAATTTTCTTTTATCAATATCTTTTCTTGAAGATAATAGTACATACAACGAGCTGATTGAAAAATACAAAGCTTCATTCCAACTTATATTTTCTTTCTCTTGTATCGAAGTCGCATTTTCTTCTATTTTTTTAGCACACACTAAATCTGCAACTATTGATGAAGATTTTTGGCTAAGAGATTTTTCTGGCAAAAACTCTTTTACCATTAAAAATATAAAGCTACCAAAAAGAAAAATTAAAAGTATAATTATACCATAGCCTATTAACATATCAATAACAGGAGCTGTATTTGTATAACTTTCTGATTTAGCTATTTTTTCTTGTCTAAATTGAGACTCAATTTTTCTTTTTGCCAATAGTTCAGCTTCTTGTTTTTTAATAGGTTTATCAAATTTTAATCCATATTTACCATAAGTTTTAGTAGCTTCTTCGACAGAAAGCATTGGATTATCGATAGCTTCATTACGTGCTCTATTGGCGTCCCACTTACGTTTAACTGACTCTATTCCTGTATTAGTAAAAGTTTCTTGAAATTGAGCTTTAGCTGTAGTTCCTGGTCCATAGGTCCAAGATTGCATAACAGCAGCCCTTTCTGCAGTCCCTGGTTTTACTGTACCTAATGGAGCATCTGCACCTTGTTTTGGCTTTGATATAATTCTATCTAATTCTGAGTTTTGTTCTTGTTTTTCTACATTGTAATGTTGATATTCAAAATTTTGTAAATTATCATCTTGAGCAAAAACTTCAGAATTAACTATAGACAATTGCATAAATATTGATAATATAAAAATTAAAAATAATAATTTCCTTTTCATAATAATTCCCTATTTTTAAACCTTGGTTACTAATTTTCACGACTTGCTATTTCTATTCCTTTTACTGTTGTCTACCCAAAGTAGTATTAAATAAATTAAAACGGCAAATATTGCATTTGAAAATAATATACAAAATGCAGTATCTATTCCAAAGTATCGATAATCAAGAGATGATGCATATATATTAAGAGGTACAAATAGCAATCTAAATCCAAAGCCCATAAGAAAAACAATACCTAAATTTTTTAAGAAATTTCTTTTTTTTGTTTTTTCGTTTTTTGCAAAAATTACTAAAAGTATTAAAAGTATTATATTAAATGGGTCTAAAACAGTTCCAAAAAATCCACCAAGTATTATCATTAAATCAATCATAAAATCACCTTTCTATTTTAACTCTAGTTATTAATTTTTCATGACATGCTATTTCTATTCTTTTTACTGTTGTCTGTACAAAGCAGCATTAAATAAAACGCAACGGCAACTATTGCATGTGGAATTAATGATACAAAAATGGCTGTATCTATCCCAAAATATTGATGTTCTACAGAGTATGCACAAATATCAAGAGGTATAAATAATAATCGAAAACCAAACCCCATGAGAAAAACTATACCTAAATTTTTTAAGAAATTTCTTTCTTTTGTCTTTTCTCTTTTAAAAAAACGAATTAAAAGTAGTAAAAGTATTGTATTGCATGGATGAAATATAGCTACTAAAAAACTACACAATATTATCATAAAGTTATCCATAATATTCATTTTATTTTAATCCAAGCTACAAATTTATCACGACAAACTATTAATAACCAATGTATAAGTTTTGCCTTTGTTTAGTTTTGCGTGTCCGCCTCTTATTGGTAAAATTAGTAATCCTGCACCTAAAAAGCAACAACCTACATAACCGACTGGTACAACCCATACTGCCCTATTTGCACCTTTTCTTTGAAGTGTACCGTCTAAAAAATCATTACCTATTTTGAAGTTTCCTACTTCTAAATTTGCAGGAGTTCCAAAGGCTTGATTTTGAGAAATGTTTTCTACTCTTGCGTTTAGCTCTGTTCCTTTTTTGTATAAAGTGTTGTTATAAGAAAAATCTTCTGCCAATACAAAAGTTAAACTAGCACCCTCTTTTAAGGCTCTATTTCTTGTTGTTATGTATTTTTTAGGTTTGATTTTTAACGATACCTTTTGCAAATTTTGAAAATTTACGGGAACATAAGATACCAATTTGACATTTTTATATTGTGAAAGATTTTTATTAGCCAAATCATCAACAATATAGACAGATAGTTTATACGTTTCATTTTTATGTTCATTAATAAATTTTTCAGTTATTAACTCATCTTTTATAATTTGTTTTTTATAATCAACTGTTTTTAGATTTTTGCTTAATGTTTCTTCTACAAAATCATCTGTTAC